>JBCCSC010000009.1:0-156267 GCA_039200705.1 Chloroflexota bacterium | reverse complement strand
TTATAGAAGAATCTATACCAAATAGTCTTTGGAGATTGATTATTGAGTTGTCAAGTGAAATTCGTTCTCTTAAATGATCAAGTAATTTCTCAACTAAATCATCTAATACATCATCTAACATTGGTAGTAAATGCAACGATGTAGAAACAAAAAATACTCCTAACGATTTGAGCATATATTTATCATTATTAAGACAAAAATTAATCAATAAAACTTTATCTTCTTGATTTTCATACAAACTATATAAAGTTGATATAACTGCAAGCAAAAGATGCTCAGAGGAAATTTGTTCGACACAAGACTCTAGAAAGTCAATCTGACTTTTGAACCGTTGAATCATTCCTACTGCGCTAAAAGCAAGAGTCAGGTCTTCACTTAGAATCCACTCTTGAACGACCTTTACAATTTCTTCTGTATTAGCCGATAATTGGTAAAGTCCCTGCAAGCAATCTGCCCTGACCTTAGAATGAATTGCGTTATTTCTTGTTATTTTCCATAACTCATTCAACACATCAGGATCATTTTTGAACAAAGATAAATATTTCACAATAGCGTAGGAACGATGTGGATGTGTAATAAGTAATTTAAGACATAGATCGCGCAGTTTAATATTTTTTTCACGAATCCTATATAATGAGAAAAACAAATAAGTTTCGTTATCGCTAGCTTTCAGGTCTTCTTCGTAATTAGGATTATCCCAATACTCTACGTTTAAAACCTCAACTAATATATTTTGAAGCTCTTTATCAGCTTTTCTGCGTTGTTCATTGTAATTTGAATTTAATTGTCTCTGAATATCTGACAGTAATATTTGCTGATTCTGCAAGTCAGTTAGTTCTTTTTGAATACTCAAGTCTCTTAAATCTTTTACTTTTGATTTATTCGCATTCAACACTAAGCCTTGTTGAAGTAAATATTTGTCTAATTCAATCAAAGCACTTTCAGCTTCGTTTTTATTTGTTGTAAAAATTCTAATATCATCGACATAGCGAATATATTCAAATTTTTTCAAAAATTCATCTAAATCGAATATAAACAAGTTGGCAAGTACATCTGATGCCTCATACCCTATGGGGAGTCCTTTTGAAATAACAAAATTTGCATTGTTTGATGACCATTTATTTAAGCACTTAGACAGCAAATAACTTATTCGCTCATTAAGCCACCCATTTAACACCAATTTCTTACCAAGAAGACCGTGATCTATGGATGGATAAAATGAAGCAATATCAGCTTCTGCAACATAATGATGATGGCGAAGAGATATTAATTCAGTTTGTCGTCGCATAAATTTGACAAACTGCCCTTCAAATTTATCCCCTTTCTGTAATGCAGGATAAAATACATAGTCACTTTCTATGTCAGATAAGACGGGCGAGAATACATTAATGTCTGCTGTAATCTGTAAATCATCGAAAGCATTGCGGACAACTATGTTCCCTATAGCTTGATACAAGAGATGATCTCTCATACTTAACAACGTAAATGGACGTAAACGACCAGATTTTTTGGGGGAATAGATTATAGATGGGGATTCAGGTTCATATTTTTCACTTTGAATATCAATTATAAGTTGTTCTATATGCACATCTAGAGCCTGAGAAAATACTTTCAAACCTAAACGATCTTTAGTATCTCTTATGCGAGAATTTCTAATTCTTCTCCACGCTAGTTGAAAATTGTCAGGTGTAAGAAAACTATCCCAAGTCATTAGTCACTCTTTTCCTTAATAATGAGATATTTACATAGTAAATCAAATATCAATTCCATTGTAAACTAGTTCCTACAGAATATTTGTAAAGACTCTAGAAGACAATCCATCATTATTTCATCCAACCAGACACAATTCCACGTAATGATTGGCAGAGAACTTGATTCATTGTCATAATTTAGTCAACTTGTTGCTCGTTTGAGGATGCTCTATGCGCCATACTATTTTGATGTACAACCCCATCAGCACATCGGCTGGGAAGCAACGTTTGCCGATGTCATTACTCTCCGTCGCAGCGATGTTGCGCGATGATTACGATTTTGAACTAATCGACGGCAATCTTATCGCTGACCCTGCACAGCATATTATCCAGCGTGTGGAGGCAACGGATTGTCAGTTATTAGCTGTCACAGTGATGCCTGGTCCTCAATTACAACAAGCAGTCGCTGTCATGAAGCAAGTTCGTTTCGCTTGCCCTGATTTGACAATTATTTGGGGTGGATACTTTCCGAGTCATCATTATGAGTTGGTGCTGAGCAGTGGCACTGTTGATTATTGCATTGTCGGACAAGGCGAAGTCGCATTCCGCAAGTTTGTGGATACATTTTATGGTGATGGGTCAATGCGTGATGTGCCGTCATTGGCATATTGTGATGATGGCGAACTCATCTTAACGCCAAAAGCTCCAATTGCGCCTCTTGAGAATTTACCGCGCTATCCTTATGACAAAATTGATATGACACCTTATATCGGAAGCAGTTATCTAGGGAAACGGGTGCTGTCACATCATAGCAGTTGGGGATGTCCGTTTGCGTGTAATTTCTGCGCGATTGTACCACTCGCCAAGCAACGTTGGTCAGCCGAGAGTGCAGAGCGCGTCGGTGAGACGATGCGCTATCTGAAGCAAGAGTACAATATTGATGGCATGGAATTTCATGATATGGATTTCTTTGTCAAGGAAGACCGTTCAGCGATGATTGCCGACCAGATGATGGGACTTGATATTAATTGGTGGGCGTTAGGGCGTGTCGATACATTGATGAGCTATCGTGATGAGACGTTCCAAAAATTAGCTGATAGTGGTCTCAAGATGGTCTTCATGGGGGCAGAAGCTGGCGATGACGAAACACTCAAGCTGATGAACAAAGGCGGACGCAGTGGCGTTAACCAAACTTTGGCAATTGTCGAACGAATGGAACAGTTTGGCATTGTGCCTGAATTATCATTTGTACTCGGAACACCACCTGACCCTGTTGCCAGCATCGAAAGTACCATTCGCTTCATTCGGCAGGTAAAAGATTTGAACCCAGCGACAGAAATTATCCTCTATATGTATACCCCTGTTGCAGAGTTTGAAAGTCCACTGATGCAAGAAGCAATTGCAGAAGGCTTTCAATTTCCACGTACCCTGGATGAGTGGGCATCGGATGAATGGGCAGAAAAAGCATTACGTCGTAGCCCAGGTACGCCTTGGTCAGATGACCCAATTCGACGCAAAGTTCGCAACTTTGAAACTGTCATCAATGCCTTTTACCCCACTGTGACCGATACACGCTTGCAAGGTGCGATGCGCTTACTGCTCAAAACTATCAGTGGCTGGCGATACAGACTCGAATTTTATAGTGCGCCGTATGAACTGAAAATCTTGCAACGTTTAATCCATTATCGTCGTCCAGAAACGACAGGATTTTAAAGATTAATGGTGGGTGAACCGTTGTCACATCGCTGAACGGGCGTTATACTTTGTGAATAAACGTACAATCACAGAATATTCACACAAAGTGAGATGAAAAGCCTATGACGCATAAATCTTTGCTGTTGAGTGGAGTGCTCGCCCTCTCAATCATCCTAACAGCATGTGGCACGACTGCCCTACCCGAATATGAACAAGATGCAACGTCTGTTTCCCTTGCTCGGACTGCAACACGCGAGGTTCTCCTAACTCAAGGTGCGATTATCCCAACTGATACGCCAACAGTTACGCCATCCTCAACAATTGATGTTCCTGCGACGGAAATGGCTCTACAAGCAACGGCTGATTTTGAGGCAACAATCGCTGCCGAAGCACAAGCCACTGCTAATGCTGAGTTAGAAGCGACTAATGCTCAAGCAACTGTCGATGCCCAAGCAACGATTGATGCTCAGCCGACAGAAGTTGGGGCTGATGACCCCTTATTTGAAGCGATTCAAAATGCCAATGCTTCAAATGGTGAATTATTATTTACAGCAATTGAGGGTGGCTCACCCTGTACTGCTTGTCATAGTTTAGACCCAGAGGTTCGTATCGTCGGTCCGAGTCAATATAATTTATTCGCTCGTACTGTGGAGCGTCTCGCAGATGGAACAATCGAGGATGATGGTCCGTATAGTTATATCTATAATTCAGTTATTCATCCAAATGATTACATCGTCGAAGCCGACCCACCCTATGCTCCAGGTGTGATGCCACAGAATTATGGAGAACTACTCACAGAAGAAGAACTATATGACCTCGTCGCGTATATGGTGCAAATCGGCGACTAGGCTTATCTGATTGCACAGAAATCAACAATTTGTAATATAATTCGTTATAGAGTAGCATTATCGCTACTCTATTTTTGTATGTATTGCTTGAAGGGAAGCTATATCATCATGATGAAGAATTTCTTTGTGCTATGTTTGGTGGGAGCATTGGCACTGATATTAAGCGCATGTGGCAGTGATGCGTCATCCGAAACAAGCATTGGTGTAACCCCTAATGCAGATGAGCCTGTTGCTGAGGATGCACCAACTCAAGAATTAACGACACTCGTTGCACCCAATCCTACAGCAGTTGAGTCAGGGATTACACCACAAGAGGCTGTCATCATAGCGAATGTTGAATCGGCTGATGTAGAAGAAGGTGAACGTCTCTACACGGGTGCACTTGTCCCTGCTTGTACGACATGCCATCTTGAGGCAGATTCATCTGTGCGCCAAGTTGCACCAAGTTTGGTTGGTTATCGTGAGATTGCTGGTACGCGCGTCGAAGGGCAAGATGCTTACACTTATACTTATAATGCCATCCGTTATGCCAACGATTATGTTGTTGAGGGCTATCAAGCTAATGTCATGCCTGTTTATGATAATATCCTCACAGACCAAGAAGTTTATGATTTAATCGCCTATATCTGGACATTGGAAGCAGACGACTGATTAACGACGTTGCCAGATAGATTCGACATCAACATCGTCAGAGAGTTGTACTGTTTCACCATCCATATCAGCACCTTCCAACAATGGCAGACTGTAACTTGTGCCTGATGTGATGGGCAGTGCCACATAAATTGCCGAGCCGACACCAAGTCGGCTTTTGATTTTGATAATCCCTGCATGGGCTTCTAGGATTTGCTTGGTGATAGGCAAGCTTTGCCCCATCCCTGGCACATGAATGATTGTTCCGTCAGGCAAAGTTGGTGTGCCTCGATAAAAACTCATGAAGGCATGTTGTCGGTCTTCATCGCTGAATCCTACACCATTATCGCGGATTCGTAGATGCAAGCGTCCCCCTTGAACTGTCTTGATTTCTAGGGCAACAATACCGCCAGCAGGTGTATACTTGATGGCATTATCGACTATGTTACCAAGTGCTAAACGCAGACGACTTTCATCACCGAAAACATAGTGTCCGTTTTCATCAACATTGACTTGTAGTGTAATTTGCGCTGCTTGAGCAATTTGTCGCCAATCGTTTGCAACGGCATAAAGAAGCGTTTCTGCTAATAATGGACGTGCCGTTGGTTGCACTTGTTCAGGACTATAGCGTGTTAATTCGCGCATGTTAACAATCATCTTTTGGAGTGAGGCAGCGTGACGAGCAATGTCACGGGCAAACACTTGAGCAGGTGCTTGATGGGCAACATCAGCGAGAGGTTGCTGAATATCAGATTCTAATTGAGCAAGGAGTGCATCGCGTGCTTGGTCTTGCTGGACTCGTGCAGTAATATCCCGAATCAACATCACTGTGCCGATACGTTGTTGGTTACGAGTCATGAGCGCAGCCGCTTGTGCTTGAATCATCTTACCTGCATGATTAATTTGGCGCGGGTCACCTAATGCGTAAATCCCTGGTGATATTTCGCGCCCAAGCAATTGTGGCACTTGTTGATAGAGTTGCGCGATATTATTTTGCAAGCCGACTTGTGTCCCTAGTAAGTCACGGGCAGTATCATTCATCATGATAACTTCACCGTCACGGTCTTGAACGATGACTCCGTCAGGGATAGATTCAAATACAGCAAGCATATAATTGCGTTCTCGGCGTTGTCGCCATAAATCTGCTCGAAGTTGGTCTTCGCGTTGTTGTGAAAGGGTTGCGAATTGGTCAAGCGCAGCCCCCACTGCACCAATTTCATCAGAGGCTTTCATACCTGTGCGTGCGCCACGAACACCGTGATTGAGGGCTGTTGCTGTTGCTCTGACTTGATTAAGACGAACAGCATAGCGGTCAACGGCAACAAATGTCAAAAAGACTACTGTACCCGCTAATAAAGCTGCAAAGACTGATGATAGTTGCCGTCCAATGGCTGTAGCAAAGGGTACATTATCAGGAACGAGTACACTCAAAATACCTAAACGTGCGTTGCCGTAATCAAATGGGAGATACAGTGTACGGTATCGTTCATTGGTTGGTGTTGTAATGGCGATGACAGGGTTATCTGAGTTGAGTGTCTGAGATACTGTTTCTGGAGCGATATTAAGATCATCTAAAACCGTATTATCGAGTTCTAAGTTGGTATAGAGGGCTGTGCCAGAGCCATCATAAATTGCTAATTGCGTTAAAGCACTAACTCGCAATTGCTCTACTAGCGTCGCTAATTGTTGACCAACTAATACAACGCCTCGAAATGTGCCATCATCTATGATTGGTACAGCAACAAATAGCATCAAACCTTGTGTCGTTTGGATTAAACCTGATGCACTGCTTGCATCGTCATCAATGATAGCTTGAACAATTGGTTCAGACCGTAAATCAAACTGTGTGCTGATGCTATAATCAATCGGTTCAGTGTTTTGGACACGCAAAACGCCTGCAATTTCAAGCCCAGCAGGGTCAGTGATGATGATGCTATCTAAATCAGCCGTGCGTGCGAGAGGCTCAAGAGTGTCGTGAAGTGTGGTGACATCATTACGGATGATATTTTCGCCGATGCCTCGTGTGAAGGCAACGCGCTGTGCTTCGGCACGTTGACGTTCAAATGTCGTGACAAGGCGGTTGGCAACCGATTGACTACTCTGAACGAGAATATTCTCTTCGGATACTTCAAAGCCTGATGCCATCTGTGAGGCGAGATAATATGCGCCAAACATCGCTATGATGGTAATCATTATCGCTAAGGGAAGAATAAATCGCCAGCGAATGGAGATGAAAATGGGTTTATGTTGTCGGTTTGCAGATTGTGCCATAGTTGTCAGTCAACTTTTCTTTCACATCTTGTATCTATTGTATTGATTTTTTGTGTTTAGCAAGTTGAGTATCCGCGTGATGAGAAGGTTAATGGGTCAACGGGAATATCGTTGATGCGTGTTTCGTAATGCACATGCGGACCTGTGCTGTTTCCTGTGCTTCCACTCCATGCGACGATGCTTCCTTTGCCGACAAAATCACCTGAGTTGACATTGAACGATGTGTTATGGGCGTAATAGGTGATGAAATCTGAATTTTCAATGATAACCAGATAGCCATAACCAACGGTACTCCAATCTGCGAATGTGACTTGTCCACTATGTGTTGCAATGACAGGTGTATTGAGCGGAATCCCAATATCAATACCACTATGATAACGATGATAACGTTGTGTCAAAATGCCATCGACAGGTAGACCTGATGGCGCACAGTTCCCAGCAGAATATGGTACGATGCGTGCTTGCGAACTCTCGCCCGTTTCAGCATCTGTTGGTGCAGGGGGTACAGTTGGCAAGACAGCTAAGGGAGGTACAGGTAAAGGTGGCGATGTTGGGAATGGGAGCGGTGTTGGTAACGCTGTCGGTGCAAGTATCTCGAATTGCACATCGCCAGAACGAGGTAAATAAATACCTATCGGTTGAATTCCTGATGAGTCTAAACGCTGGCTACCATAATTTGATGGCGATTGGTCAAGAACATCTATAATAGCAGGATCAAGTTCTGCAAAGCGGGCAATCGGTGTACCATCAATAGTTGGTATCGGAGAGACAAGCAAGGGTGTTTCCAAAATTTGGGTTGGTGCGAGCAAGACACCGACTGTTCCTGATAAAAATACAAATCCAAGCATCATCACGATAATGATGCCAAAGACAATTAGAAAAATGACCCAAGTTTGGAGTCTGTCGCGGACAGTGTGCATGTTTGCTAGTATACAGCAGAATTATCAGCACGCTTGTGTTAATCTTTGACAATATGAGTTAAGAAAAGGTCAAGAAACGCTAAAAAATTACCTCATAGCCCTAATCTTAATTTAGTCTTTGATCGTTAGCATGATACGGTCAAGGAAATGACCTTTAGGATAAAATGCATATGACTAATCCCCCAATGGGATGCGCCGATTTACACATACACACCACAGCAAGCGATGGCAAACCGACAGTCCGTGAATTGCTCAATTTCGTTGCTAAGCATCGCCCTCATCTAACAACCATTGCTATCACTGACCATGACACACTTGATGCGTCACTATGGGCGTATGAACAACGGCATTTTTATTCTTTTGATGTTGTGCCTGGTGTCGAAGTCAGTTCGCGCGATGGGCATGTTTTAGCTTTATGGGTGAACGACCCTATCAAGCGCAATATGTCACTGGCGGATACGGTGAGCGCAATTCATGAACAAGATGGCATCGCCGTCGTTGCTCATCCACTACATCCTTTACTAACTTGCCACTTTAAACAAGCATATCGTACCTTTGTGCACCCCAGTGTGTTATTAGAGATGGGTGTAGACGCACTGGAAATCCACAACGCGGGCATTGCAGGTTTGGGATTCAACTGGCTTGCAGGACAAATTGCACGTACAATAGGTGTCGCAGTGACGGGTGGTAGTGATGCCCATACACTCGGCGCGATTGGTACAGGTAAGACGTGGTTTCCTGGCTATAATGCAACAGATTTGCGTCGCGCTCTCCTTGACAAAACCACAGTAGCTAGAGGTACACCATGGTCGATAACCGATTACGTCGGCTATTTCAAGCACGCACGCAAACGCAAGGCGATGATCTCTTCGGAGATTACGAACTCGTCAACCGCAACCAACCCCTAAACCTCGCACCGATTGAACGGGTGGCTGTCCTCACAGAGTCATTCTTGCCGAAGGTCGATGGGGTTAGCAAAACATCTTATTTGACAATTCGTTATTTGCAAGAAACAGGGCGCGAAGTATTGGTCTTTGGTCCTGATATTTCTGTGCCAACCGTCGGTAACAGTGAAGTTGTGCCTTTGCCCTCTGTTGCTGTGCCCACTGCGACTGAAACCCGTATGGCACTGCCTATCCCCTATATCGCCAAGCGGATGCAAGAATTTCAACCTGATTTAATCCATCTTGCAAGCCCTGCACTGATGACAGTCAGTGGAATGGTATTGGGGCGTGAATTGAATGTGCCCGTCGTGGCGAATTATCAGACCGATTTACCTGGTTATGCAGCTCACTACGGAATGCCAATTTTACAGCATCCTGTGCGTGGTTGGTTACGTTATTTGCACAACGGATGTCATATCAATCTCGTACCATCAAAAATGGTCGGTGATGAATTGCGTCAACATGGTTTCCGTCGTTTGCGTGTATGGGGACGTGGGGTGAATATTGACCGCTTCCATCCTGAGCATTATTCGCAGGAAATGCGCGACCGTATGCTGAATGGACGTGACCCTGATTCCATGGTGGTTATCTTTGTAGGACGACTCGCTAACGAAAAACGAGTTGACCTTTTGCGCGAAGTTGCTGATGTGCCAAAGGTTGCAGTCACAATTGTCGGTGATGGTCACATGCGCGAAGAATGGGAAAAACTCTTTGCGGGGACAGGCACAAATTTCATGGGCTATATGTACAAAGATGAATTGGCAACAGCCTTTGCCAGTGCGGATGCTTTCTTCTTCCCAGGACCGAATGAAACATTTGGGCAAGTGGTGCAAGAAGCGATGGCATCAGGCTTACCAACCATTGTCACTGACCAAGGTGCAGTCAATGAATTGGTGCGTGAAGGCGAGACAGGTTACGTTGTACAACATAATCGCACTGCTTTTGCTGATGCTGCCCGTAAATTGGTCGAAAATCGTGACTTATTAAAACAAATGTCAAAAAATGCGCGTGTTGTTGCAGAGACTCGCCCTTGGTCAGCGATTATGGCAGACCTCGAAAATTATTATCATGAGGCGATTGCGATTAATGAACGCTTCAAGCAGATGTACGGTCAAACTTTCTATCACCGTCCACTAGCCATTGGCGCACGGTTGCAGCAACAATTAGCGATGCTTGACGATTTAATCAACAACACACAATCACCACAAGGATAAGCATGTCCGACGAAACACCACGTAAAACACTAGCATTAATTTCGCACGATGGCAAAAAAGCCGATATGGTTGCCTTCGTTATGGCGAATCACGAGACATTATCATATTACAAATTAGTCGCAACCAACACAACAGGTGGCTTAATTGCTGAAAAAACAGGCTTGCCTGTCGAACGCATGTTATCAGGTCCGATTGGTGGAGATGCCCAAATTGCTGCCAAAATCGCAGAAGGCAAAATCGAAGCGGTATTCTTTTTCGTTGACCCGTTAGGTAAGCATCCACATGACCCTGATATTCAGAGCTTGTTGCGGATTTGCAATGTCCACAATGTGCCACTTGCAACCAATGCTGCGACGGCAGAGTACATTATCTCAAACCAGGCACTCTAAATTATTCACGGACTTCTGCGGTGCGGATGGCAAGTTTGAGTATGCCACTTGTCACCGCCACTTGTAAAATTGCCCAAACTAACATAAATGCACCAGCATAGACTAAAAATGGCACTTGTGACCACAGTTGCCCTGCTTGGCTTAGTTGGCTGAGAATGATGCCCCAATCAGCAAGAATAGCACTACTCCCTATTAAGGCTAAAGCTGAATTAGGGTCGAGTGTGAGGTTATCGTTGAGCAGTTGCCATGAGAACCAGAATAATCCTACTGATGTGACAACACGCACAAGAATGACCAACATTTGTATAAGTGCAGAAATGGCACGATTGCGAACCCCTGTCGAAATCAATAATCCAATAGCAATATCAACGCCTGTTGCAGTGAATGGCATGATGATGAAAGCTGTCATGAAAGCTGAGAGTAAAATGATGCCAACTTCTACTGATACAGAAGGCAAAGCACGCGCTGTGAGTAGATTGAGGTAATCGCCTTGCATGGAAGTCAATTCGTAGAGGATTGCTCCAATTAAGACCAATCGAGCAAGAAGTGTCGTCAAGACTAAGCCTTTAAGACGATAAAATACGGATACCCAACGTGAACGCACACCAATCGTTGCACCGCGTTCAGTCGCACGCAGATTATCCCATGTTTGGCGTTGCCGTTCATCAGAGACTGCACCTACCCCTAGAGACAAGCCAGCGACACGCATCACTAATTGCACAAAAAAGAGCGGAAAGATAATCATACGCCAAATATCGAGTGTGTATGGTAATTGAAAGCCGCGTTGTAAGCCTTCAGTAGCGAAAATGTATCCACCAAAAATCAAAATCGACAAGCCGATAACCCACAAGATTATGCGTCCTATCGAAATAGAATCATCCATGCGACGGGTTAGCTCATAGCGTAAAAGCGGATTTTCACGTTTTGCCCAAGTGGGTACATCGCCCAAAATACGTTTTATCATGTTAGTTACCCTATCACATTTCCAATGTAATTTTCGAGGCGTTGAATTTCTGATTCCCATACAGCCGTTGGAACAGAAACAGTACGATTATACTGGATGTAATGTACAAAGACATTTGGTGTCTGTCCAGCGATTTCTTGACGTACTGCCGAAGCGTAGGCTCCCAGTTGGAGATGGTAGCGTCGAGCATGATTTTCGATGTTACGGATGCCTCCACGCACGGTGCTGGTCTTATAATCGACAATTGTCCATATGTCGTCGTGCTTAAAGAGCGTGTCGATGATGCCATGAATGATGCGTTTCTCTGTGCGGTAGATGAACGGTAATTCAGCATAGTATGGCAGATTATTTCGCTTGACATGCGTAATCATTTCATAAATTTCACTACGCTGGAAAGTTTCCAACATGCGATGCGCTCGTCGCACTACATCGACAATTTGTGCTTCATCCGTGATGTTTTGTTGCCAAGCGTAACTGCGTAAGATGTCATCAATGTTATCGTGTTCATCAGGGAAACGCCAATATCGCAATGCCTCGTGAACGACCTCCCCCAATTGGCGCGGACGTACACGCGGGTCACGAGTACGAATAGCATCACGGATACGGGGTGCACTATCATCGAGAATATCTCGGCGAACTGAGGTACGATAGAATTGTTGTGCATCGGCATTCTCTGTATAGTGATACCCTCCGATATTGGCTAATTGTGTTGCGGCGATGTGACCGAGTAGTTTTTCGGGTTCAACGGTGACATCGTGCATTAGCTTGGGTTTATCACCCTCAGTTTGAATATCGAGTTTGCGCCATTGGGTTGCACTTTCACTGCCCAACAATGTTTTGATAATCTCAGCATCATAGTCTGGTAGCAAAACGTGAATATTGGTGTGGTCAGTGTATGGGATGCTATGCTTGTGCTGGATACCCTCTAATGACTCAAGTCCGATTGCTTGTGTAACAGTTCCTAACCACCCTTTGGCACGCCAATTATTCTTGCTATCAACTATCATCTCACCACTGAGGATGAGGCAATCTCTGGCACGGGTGGCTGCTACATAGAGCAAGCGTTTTCGTTCGGCATCATCTCGCAATTGTTGTAGATAGGTTGCTTGTCGATAAGCAAAAGAGTCAACCAGTTTGCCTTCATCGTCATCATAAACTTTACAGGCGAGTGTCTCTTGCATACTATCGTAAATGAGTGGTGTGCTACCACCACCTCTGCGCTCCCAACCCGCATCTGCCAGCACCACAACAGGAAACTCCAGCCCTTTGGAGGCATGGACAGTCATCAAGCGCACTGCCCCTGATGTATCGAGCATAGCTTCGCCTTCGCGCACTTCACGGTCAGTCAAATCATTGAGGTAATGCGAGAATGCACCGAGTGTAATTTTGCCACTTTGTTCTGCAATATCGACTAATTTTTCTACATTGCGACGGAGGCGTGCTCCTCCCTGCAAGCCTGTCAGTGATGCTAAATATCCTGTACGGGCTAAGGCTGTGCGAAGCAATTCAGATATTTTGACACGTCCTGCTAATGCGCGTAGCTCTTGCAGAATGGTTTGTGCTATTTGGACCTGCATCATTTGTGATGAACTCAGATGAGCAATCTCTTCGACTTGCAGGGCATCCCACAAAGGAATGGGTTTGCCCTCATCATTGAGTAACAAGCGCAAGGCGAGTAGCATTTCATCACTAAAGCCGAACATCGGTGAACGCAAGGCAACTGCTAACGATAAGTTATCAGCAGGATTATGGAGTGCCTTGAGCAAATTGAGGACATCCCACACTTCTTGACGATTATAGTAGCCTCGTCCTGCAAGGGTCACAAAGGGAATTTTCATCGCTTTGAAAATTTGCTCATACACCGTAATTTGTGTAGTGGATTGAAACAGAATTGCAGCATCACCATAAGTAAAATCACGTAATGTGTTGGATTCTTTATCGTGGATTTGGGCATTATCGGCGATAAGTTGGTTGAAACGCAAACCAATCTCGTAGGCTTCCCACAGGCGACGCTCATCTGATGGGATACCTCCACTACGCACAGATTGATTGCGCTGAATGAGCAATTCGATTGGGGCATAGATTTGAGCATCAGGGTCAGGAAATGTTTGGCGATGCGCTTCCATTGATTGGTCAAACTGGATTTCGTAGGATGCAACAGGGCTATTGTCATCGCGTGTGAGAATATGTTCAAACAGTCGATTGAAGGCTGTAATCAAGCCTGGATGTGAACGAAACGAACGGGTTAAATCCAGTTCAAGCCCATTGCTGTGCGTGCGAACGGTATGGCGCACCGCATCAAACACACTGACATCTGCTCCGCGAAAGGCATAAATGCTCTGCTTAGGGTCACCAACTAGGAACATCGCCACGTCATCATCTAGGCTGGCGAGGTTACGGACAATATCCCACTGCTCTTGATTGGTGTCTTGAAATTCATCAACGAGAAGACGTTTAAATTCTGCACCTTGATAGCGTTTTCGCACTGTCGCTTTGTTTGCCAAAAGTTGGGCGGTGCGTGCTTCAAGATCATTAAAGTCGAGATAACCAGCGCGTGCTTTTTCCTGATGAAAGGCATTTTGCACTCGTTGTAGCAAAGTCAGCCACCGCACTAGCATTTCACTTGCTTTTTGGTCAAGTTCGGCAGGGGGATTACCCATTTGCTTTTGTAATTCGTTTAATTCGTCGCGGACAGCGCGTAGAACATCTTTGGCTAAAGTGACTATTTCTTTATCACCCCAATTTTTAGCAGAGCCACCTCGTAAATCAATTTTTGAGAGAATCTCGTTCACTGCTTCAATTGAACGCTCGGTGTCATCACTTAAAACAACATCTTGCCAGAGGTCAGCAATTGCCATAAATGCAGGTGATAGCTTATCTTCTTCTGGTAAGTAACCTGTGGCTGGCATCCAATTGAGATAGTCTGTAAGGCGTTCATCCGCGCGGTGGATGGCATCATGATAATCCGTCACCCAAGCACCTTGCCATTGCTTAAACAATTGCTGTGGGTCGTTTTGCATCTGCGATAAATCAACTGCGAGTAGCGATTGGCTCGCTAACACCTCACGAATATCGCGCATATCATATTCAGTGAAAAGAATCGCCAAGTCGCTCTCGGTATCGTCGGCAAGACGTTGTAACTCCGCATCAATGATATCGCTTAGGATAGATTCAGCTTCGACAGGTTCAAGGACATCAAAGCTGGGGTCAACGTGAGCTTCGGCTGCGTTTGCGCGTAAAATAGTGGCACACATGCCGTGAATCGTATCAATACGTGCGCTATCCATCTGCCCTAATAGGTCTGACCAATGGCGACGGTCTGTATCATTTTGGGGATGCTGAACACGATTTTCTAGTTCTTTACGAACACGGTCACGCATTTCAAAGGCGGCTTCACGGGTAAAGGTAATCGCTACTAATTGATTCAATCGCCAGTCGCGATTTTTATCCAATAAATCGAGGTAACGTTCGACGAGAACTCGTGTTTTACCTGAGCCTGCGCCAGCAACCACAATCAGGTTTTTATCGTGGGTAGTAATGGCTTGCTCTTGTTCGTGGGTGAAGTTCGCCATCATTGTCCCTTTTTGTATTGATAGGTATTGGACAAGCGACAGAGTTGATAGAACTCACAATAGCTAGTACAGCGATTGTTGGTGGGCTTTGTCGGTTGAACGGAAAAATCGCCTGCACGCAGTTGTTGTAGATAGGTTGCAATATGCGCTTGACCTATCTGAATGATTTCATCATCTGGGATAGTATCTGTGAAAGTCATCTTGCCACTGATAGATTGATTACGAATATGCCAGAAGAAGCCTCCTGCAATGTCAAAATGTTGCCCGCGCTGGAGTTTTTGCTCTAGTGCTAACAGGTAAATCATCATTTGGAAGTTGCGTCCCTCTTCGATTTGGGTTTTGCTAATCCCTGCTGAGCCTGTTTTGTAATCGACAATGACGAGTTTGCCATCTACAAGGTCAATGCGGTCAATTTTGCCCCTTACTTTAATGCTTCCGTCAGCAATAGGAATCTGTACTTCGTCCCTGCCAAAGCCAAAACTAAGTTCTAGGGCATAAGGCTTACGGTCTTCTCCAAATTCGAGGAATGGTGATTCTGATGAGAAATCGAGTTGTATCATGCGCTCTAATCGGCGACCAATAACCCGTTGTTCTTCTTCCCATAGCGCAGATGGGCGAAATTTGTATTTTTCAGGTGCTTGTGCGAATAATTTTTGGGCTTCTTCGTACAGAATATCGAGCGCATCATCTCGGTAGTCTGGCTGAATGACAATCTCTTCTTCTTGGATGACGCGATAGGTTTGCTCCAAAATATCATGATTGAGCGACCCCATCTGGAGGGCATCCATGCCTTCTTGTGGTGGCTTGAGAGCTTCGAGTTTTAGGACATGACCAGCGAAAAAACGATAGCCACATTGTCCATAGGCATTGAGGCGCGTAGCACTCCACGTATGTTGGTCATTGTATTTTTCAGCAATGATTTCAATGAGGTCAGGATTTTGAAGTTTGCCACTATAGACATCATGTGCTTGGTCAGATAAGCGACGATATTCTGTTTCGTAGCCGTGTTCAATCTGTTGCCAATGGTCGCCATGCGTTTGTGACAGCCATTGATACAAAGGCACAATCGCTTGCTGACGCTGTGAGTCACTGAGGCTATCAGCAACGGCTAATACAGCTTCATCTAATGATGCGACATCATCAGGTGGCACAACTTGTCCGATGCCAATCGTGTAAGGGTCAAGGTCAGTGAAGACAGCGCGAGTCATACGCCAGAGATGACTTTCAACCCAGTATTTACCATCACGAACATGCGGGCGAGATAGAGTCAATGATTGCCGTGCTTGGCTAATTAACTCGTAGAAAATTCCGTCGTCATCAGCACGTTCAGCTTGTGTTTGGAGCATGACATCATTTTGCGAGAGTATCTGACGTTCGCTATCAAGGTAAATAGGATCTTCGGGCAAATCCGCAGGGAAGATACCTTCTGATAAACCTAAAATGAATAAGTGTTCATGAGGCAATCCGCGTGCTTCAGTTGCTGTGGTGACGAGTACACGCCCTGAACGAATTGGATTCCGTTGTACGGGTCGGGCATTTTTGACCCCTGCGACAATATCATCAAAGAAATCGTGCCAACGAATTGTCTGTGTCTCATCTTGGAGGGCGGTGCGTAAGAAGTCCTGCGTCGATAATATCCCACGCAATAGCTCTTTAAATTGATTGAGGGCTGATACATCTCGATTGACGATGCGCTCCATAGTGGTTTGGTCACCAACAGCACGGATACACTGTGGCATATTGAGCGTATACGCATCGTGTGGTTGCATGATGACATTATTGTATTCGTCACTATCAGAGGCAACATCATCGGGGTCGTCTAATTTATCTTCGCCGATTAGGTCTTCTAGCCACTGACTATATTGGAGATGGGTCGCTTGTGATGACGCTATCACACCTTCAAAAAAGGCTTGTAAATTGGTTGATAATTCCATGCCAATTTTGAAGTCAATAATAGGATCGTATTCATTACCATCTTCGTCATATGTATGTTCTGAGGAGGCATCAATGGCATCTAACCAATTTTGTGCGCCACCGAGAACTTGCTTCTCTTGGCTGATTTTTTCTAGTAATTCGAGTTCGAGGACAGCAATCCCTGGTACATTGATATAGGGTGAACATAGAACATCTAACAATTGTCGGCGATGAAATGATGTAACAGCATTGGGGTCATCCCCTGACAGTGACAGTACATCCATGAGCACTGTAATCGCTGGATTGTTGACGAGTGGTTCACCGTAGTGCAACATCATCGGCAAATTATAGAGATGCATGTACATCTCAATGTAGGTGTGATACCGCGCCCAATCACGCAGAGCAATCAATATGTCATCAGGGTGCGTGCCATCCAAGAGTAAATTCTTGATTTCGCGCATAATGGCTGCGACCTCTTGCAAGGGTTCAGGGGCTTCTATTAGATTGATACCTCCTGACGATAGTACAGGGTCTTTATCCGAAAAAATATTTTGCGCCAATGTAATCAGGTCAGGATGTTTGGTAACTTTGGGCGTGTCTTTGATTTCCCGAATTAGAGTTACATCTAATTTCTTATGAATTTCAGCTAATCGTTCAAATGTTTTTGTAAAGCGTCTACCAATGACCTCTTGTTCGCGTTCATCACGTTCATCAGGGGCTTTGGTGAGTGTAATGACGACTTCTTCAACACGTTTAGAGAGTGTCGCTAACAATGAGGCTTGTACAGGTGTGAATTGGTCATACCCATCGACTAGAAGCAAGCTGACATCGGTTGCGAGTTGTGGTTGAAGTTCTACAGCTTCGAGAGCTAGCCAACCTTCACCTTCTCTATCCACTAAATCATAGTGTTGCATCTGCTCTTGATATGTGGCGTAGATGAGCGAGAGTTCAGCATCTTTGGCATTTTCTGATACCTTGGCTGCACTGATGTAATCTTCTGGGAAGACGCGATTTTGCTTGAGTTCATAGATTAAATCTGCGACAACACGTACAAAGCCTGATGTACCAACAATCGGTGCAAAGGTCGGCAATTTGCCTTGTGAGCGCAAATTATAGAGAATTTTGCGGAGTAAGCCTAAACGCGCTGGTTCATTGATGCGACGCGGTGGTTTACCAGCAAAATTGAGTAAACGCGCATTGAGTTCATAAAAGTTAAAAAATTCGGCATTGAAGTAAACAGCCCGTCCATCTTGGAGGTCAATCAGACGTTGACGGAATGCGACCTCTTGCCGTTTGGTGGCGAGGAGTACCCAAGCACGAGCAAAGGGGCGATCTGGGTCAGAGATATGTTGGGACAGCTTATTGAGTGCTGCCTCAGTTTTCCCTGCCCCAACCGTTGCTTGTAAAATTGTTGTGGGCATAGGTGCATCCTAGCCAAAGAGTGATTTGATGACATTATTGACTTTAAGCTGATCAAGTCGGCTACGGTCAGCAAAGTATGAGTTTTCTAAGCTGTATGCCATTTCAAAAGGTTGCATGACAGGCACAGTCGGATTTTCTGTGGTAACACGCGTCTGTGGTTCATCTTCCGTGAAGACAACCACCGCAAAAACAGGGATTTGGTCATAGCTACGGGTTCGCAGAAATTCACGAATCTTAGTCACATCTGTTGCGACTTCTTGCGACGGACTCCATCGTAGCGGTGTCCAGTTAGCTTTATCTTTTTGCTTGAGCCATTTTGCCCCTTCATTGAAGAAGACCCCACCACGATTAACAATTCTCATGACGAGAACCCCTGGTGGACCAACAAGAACAGCATCCACATAGCCAATTTGCGAACGGCTCAAATTACGAATGTAGGCATAACGGTCATCGAGATTGAGTTCACGTTCGAGAATGTCACCCACTTGCGCTGCAATGGGATTATCGCGTTTCCATGTGAAGGCACGGATGAACATGACTACGCTGAGAGCAATGAGAATGCCACTTGTCCAAGATAGAATAGTGGTAATCAGTTGATAAAAATTGGCATTCGGTGTGTTATCAGCAATGAGAGGAACGGTATTCAGGAACGAGCTAACAATGAATGTAAAAATCCCCAATACAAAAACAAAGACTGCTAATAACGCCAAATTACGCGAACGCCTCGCTAGCGCACGCGCTGGTACCATATTTCGCATGACATCACCCTTTCTAGGCGTCGTCGGTGGATTTCGTCGCTGACCCATTGACTTGTGCTGCTTGTTTTTTCAGCGCACGACGTTTAGCAATGGCATCATCAAGAATTGTCTGTAGTTCATTGAATTTAGGCAAGGGTTTTGGCAACCAAAGATCAGCTTGCGCTTTTTGCATGGCTTCGGCTTGTTCATCAGGTGTGAGTTTGTATGCTGTTGTCAGCACAATCGAGATATTGCCGAGTATTGAGCTTTTACGAAGTCGTTCCCCAACCATAACCCCATTAACCTCACCAGGGAGGCGAATATCGAGCAAGGCTAGTTCAGGTAGTTCACCTTGAAATCGTTCAGCATCAACATCTTCAATCCAAGCAATGGCTTCTTCACCATCCACAAACGCAACGCCCTCAATGCCCCACATCTCGAACATCGCAAGGAGAACTTCATAAATATCGGGTTCGTCTTCAACAACCATCCATGTAGACAATGTGGGTTTCACCTTTCCAGAGTTGACAGAAACACGTTATATTCTACACTGCCATTATTGATTAGGGCAAACTTTTTTTCAACTATTTGACAGGACAATACAAACATACTCTCATGTTACTATGAGGTGGTATATCACATAATTAAGATGTGAGGATAGGTATATATGACTTATCCCTTGTATAATAAGCATTATTAAATGTGAGTTAATTAGGCGAATCAAAGAAACAAACGGAGGGTGCAACGTTGCACTGGATGATTGCAGAAGATGAAATGGATATTCGCAACCTTGTTGTAACGATGGCAGGTGTTTGGGGACATAGCACAGTTGTTTTTGAAAGTGGAACAAAGGCATCAGCATTCCTAGAATCCGTTGCGGACGGGTCATACTCTGGCGATTTGCCCGAATTTGCCTTGATGGATATTCGGATGCCTGGTCCTCATGGTGACCAAATTGCGAAGAAAATCCGCCAGACCCCAGGCTTGGAAGATATTCCAATAGTGTTAATGACCGCTTTTGCCAAAAGCGAAGATGAAATCCGCACAATGAAAGCAGAAACAGGCGTTGATGCGATTATCAACAAACCATTACCTGATTTTATGCAATTGAAAACTCAGCTTGAAGCCATTATTGCAGAAAAGCAATAGTCAGAACACCTTGCACGATTCAACGAGGGATGGAAGACAATGACACAACCACACCAACCAGCCAGTGACGAACTGGGCGAAATGCTCAAACGTGTTCACATGCTTGGGAGTGCAACGGAGAATCTATTCAATCGGCTCTATAGTGGTTTGAATCGGCGTAAGGAACTATCCGAAGCATTGGCAGAGCTTGACAATATGGATGTGCGTAATCGCAAATTGCGCGAGGCTCTAGCCGAAAAATCGATTGAAACACAACGTCTGACAGCGATTTTAGCAAGCATCAGCGAAGGTATCATCATGCAAGATACTGAGGGACGTATCGTGATGATGAACAGTGCTGCACAAAAAATATTAGGGTCTAGTCGAACATTCTGGTCATCTGAATTGGGGATTCTCTTCCGCGAAAGTCGTCATATTCCTTCTGTGGGCAGTGATATTGTCCCTGTGAGTGAAGCGAAGCGTGTCGATATTAATGAGCGTACTGTCAGCGCACAGATTGCATCTATCTCAGATGATGACAATGAGCGTATCGGTACACTGATGATTCTGCGTGATGTCACGGATGAGTTGTCAGAGCGCATGAAGCATAGTTTTGTCACCCATATGTCGCATGAAATTAAGACACCCCTCAACCCACTACGTCTTGCTAGTGAAGTCTTATTGAATACACCTGAAGGACAAGCCCCGAATCGTCGCATGTTGGAGATGATTGGGCGTAATGTGGATGTTTTGGACCGTCTTATAACAGAAATGCTAGATATGTCTGCCATGACGAGTGGGGACTTCCAAATTAAGCAAGATCAAGTCTTATTGGAAGATGTTATTTTTGAGGTTGTAGACGGATTAACACCTGACATCCAAAAAGGCGACCTTGAATTATTTTTGATGCTCAAGGATTCCGATGATTTGGTGCTGACAGGCGACCTTAAAAATTTACGTTGGGCATTCAGCAATATTTTACGAAATGCAATACAGTATACCTTGAGTGGTGGTGAAATTTGGGTTGCCGCAGGTATAGACCGTCAACAAGACGACCATATCATTTTAGAAGTTACTGATACAGGGGTTGGCATCAGTCAGGATGATGTACGCTACGTTTTCGATTTATTTTATCGTGGCGATGCCCGTGCCGAAGACGGTACAAAACTTGACCCGCGTGGTTTAGGACAAGGCTTATTTGTCGCACGTACTGTTGCCGAAGCACATGGCGGACACCTCCTTGTTGAAACTGAACAATACGAGGGTACTACCTTCCGTATGATTTTACCGCGTAACTTACCCCCTGCTTTGCCATCTTAATCATTTAGTGTACAAGTTTCGTGACACACGTTACAATCTCTAGTGTAAATATTACTGATTGTATTGTGGAGGAAATTGCATCGTGTCGAACGGGGCTTTCACTTTTGTATTGCACAGTCATCTGCCATATGCACGATTAGCAGGGCGTTGGCCACATGGCGAAGAATGGATACACGAAGCAGCCAGCGAAACGTATATTCCTCTACTTGAGATTTTCAACGAACTAAAAGCCAAAGGTGTTGATTTTCGACTAACGCTGGGCATCACACCTATTCTAGCAGAACAACTCGCTGATGAGACGGTTCTTGACAATTTCAACGAATATCTCGATATGAAAATTGATGCCGCTAAACGCGACATGGTTCTCTTTGCCCCACCTAATATAACACCCTTTGACAATTTGAAAGTCGAACGTCCTAAAGATAGTCAGGGCGATGAACACCTTTATTATTTGGCGGACTGGTATCGTAAATATTTTGAGCGCATTAAGCATAGTTTTAATGTTACGTTCAAAGGCGACATCATCGGGTCATTCCGTGCTTTACAAGATGAAGGCTACCTCGACATTATGACGAGTGCTGCTACACATGGTTACTTGCCCCTACTCAAATTTGATTCGTCTGTTCGCGCTCAAGTTGAAATCGGCATTCAAACACATGAACGACTCTTCGGACGTAAGCCAACTAGCTTTTGGTTACCTGAGTGTGCTTATCGTCCAGCCTATATCGAAGATGATGATGTCGTGCGCTTAGGTATTGAATCATTCCTTGCAGAACAAGGGATTAAAGTATTCTTTACAGAAACCCATGCGATTACAGGTGGGCAACCTGTCGGCATTGCAGCAGGCGATATTTTAGGTCCTTATGGCGACATCAAACGTCATTATGTTATTCCTTCAATGAGTGAGCCGATGCCTAAGCGTGATACCACGACGTTTAAAGCCTATCATACACGCAATACATCAACACCCGATAACGATAATATCAGTTCTGGTGTAGCAGTGATGGGACGCAACAATGATACAGGTGAGCAAGTTTGGAGCGAGAAATTTGGGTATCCTGGCGATTTTGATTATCGTGAGTTTCATAAAAAAGCAGGGTCAAGTGGCTTACAGTATTGGCGTGTGACAGGTGATGACCTTGATTTAGGTCAAAAAGAATATTATCACCCTGAATGGGCAGCTATCAAAATTGAACAACATGCTGAACATTTCGCTCACTTGGTCGGTGATTTGCTACGGGATTATCACACAAACACGGGTGACTACGGAATTATCTCATCCAATTATGATACAGAACTCTTTGGACATTGGTGGTTTGAAGGTGTGCCTTGGTTGAAGCATGTATTACATCATCTGGCTCATTACGATGATATTGAGTTGACCACTGCTAGTGACTATGTTGCTGAGCATCCACCGCAAGAGACACTCCATTTGCCTGAAAGTTCTTGGGGTGCAGGGGGCAATCACTTTACATGGGATAACGGCGAAACGCATTGGATGTGGGAACCGATTCACAAAGCAGAAACTCGCATGAAAGCCCTAGCCATACAATATCAGACATCAACAGAAGCTGAAGCAACTGTCTTAGCTCAAGCTGCCAGAGAAGTTTTGCTAATGCAAAGCTCGGATTGGGCATTTTTAGTAACCACTGGGCAAGCCCGTGAATATGCGATTCAACGCTTTACTCAACACGTTGAACGCTTTAATCAGTTGGCGAATAGTGTTGAAAATGGCAAGCCCAATGTGCAACTCGCAGAAGATTTGTATGAGCTCGATAAAGTCTTTGCTGATATTGATTATCGTATCTTTGGTGATTAAGCCTCTGAGATGAGTGTTTAAACAGACTTAATGTGAGCTTTTTGTTTGATTGACTGATGGTTGTTAAAATGCACTAAAATCCTACATTAAGGTATGGGAGCTAAATTATTATAGAAATCTTTGAATAGACTTATTTATCTTAGAATCAAGATTCACATACTGATACAGTTTTGTTTCTTGAATTGGAGCAACATATGAAAGTTATGCTCGTTAGTGCAGAAGCAGCCCCATTTGCAAAAGTGGGTGGACTCGCCGATGTGGTGGGGTCACTCCCTGCAGCCCTACGCAATGAAGGGATTGATGCGCGAGTTATTATGCCTGGTTACGGTTTTATCCCGCATGATAAATACGACATCAGCCGCTTGTTCTCGTTTCCATTTACTCATCGTAAAGGTGTGACAGATGTGCATGTCTTCACGTGTGTGCATGATGGTGTCCCAATTTACTTTGTACAGGGATTTCCCTATTTCGGTGAAGAGGATACGGTTTATACAGAATGGAACTGGGATGTGCCTCGCTTTATATTCTTCAATCAAATTACGATGGCTGTAGCGTGGCAATTGCAAGATAGATTAGGCTGGTTTCCTGATGTGTTTAATGTCAGTGATTGGCATACGAGTTTACTACCGTTTTTGCTATCGCAAAGCCATCACAAGCCAGAATGGTCACAAGTAGCGAGTGTCATCACGATTCATAACATTGCTTATCAGGGCGCAGGCGTTGGTGGCTTTATGTGGGATAGGGGAATTCCACAGCGCAATCATTCACTGTTAGATAAGCATGATTTGAACGATAATTTACTCGCCATTGCGATTGCCTACTCAGATATTATCTGTACTGTTAGCCCCACTTATGCCAATGAAATTAAGTATCCCTATGCTGGTTATGAACTTGCCCCCATCATCAATGACCGCAGTGATGACCTCAGAGGTATTTTAAACGGTATTAATGTCAAAGAATTTAACCCTGAGACAGACAAACACATCATTACGAATTACAGCGTCAATTCATTCACTGACCAACGCATTGATAACAAACGTCACATCCAAGCAGTTGCTCGTTTGCCATTGCGCGAAGATGTACCCGTGATTGGGGTTGTCAGTCGGTTGACATTCCAGAAAGGCTTTGACTTAGCCTTACCTGCGCTTGACCAGCTACTGAGTAACACTGATGTGCAATTGATATTGCTCGGCACAGGCGAACAGGAATTGGAAGATGGTTTTCGTTATCTAGCACGGAAATATCCTGATAAAGCATCCGCTTTCATTGAATTTGATGAGGCACTCGCACAGCAGATTTATGCTGGATGTGACTTATTCTTGATGCCTAGTCATTTTGAACCATGTGGGATTGGTCAGATGGTCGCGATGCGTTATGGTGCATTACCTCTCGTGAGGAAAACGGGTGGATTAGCGGATACTGTCGAAAATTATGATGATGCAGATGGTGATAAAGGCACGGGTTTCGTCTTTGAATGGGAAACGCCTGATGCCCTCCTTGGAACACTCCGTTGGGCAATTGATACTTACTATAATCGTCCTAAGGCATGGCGCAGAATGCAACGTCGTGCGATGCAAGTTGATACTAGTTGGACATCTAGCGCAAAGCAGTATGTTGATTTATTCAGAAAAGCAAAACAAAAACGGAAGGATATGACTCAATGAGAGTAAAGGCTATTATTTTAGCAGGTGGTAGAGGAACACGCCTCGGCTCACTAACTATCAAACGTGCTAAACCTGCTGTCCCCTTTGCAGGCAAATATCGCATTATTGACTTCCCACTGAGTAATTGCGTTAACTCAAATATTTTCGATGTCCTTGTTTTGACACAATATCGTCCGCACAGTTTGAATGACCATATTGGTAAGGGGCGACCTTGGGATTTAGACCGAACCTTCACAGGGGGCGTTAATTTACTACAACCATACACAGGAACATCTGATACGGATTGGTATGCAGGTACGGCTGATGCGGTAGCACAAAATGTCAGTTTTGTGCGGCAAGGACAGCCTGAGTTCGTGCTAATTTTATCGGGCGACCATATCTACCAAATGGATTATGACATGCTGGTGCGCTTCCATCGTGAGAAAGGCGCAAAAGCGACTATCTGTACGATTCGTGTGCCGATGGATGAAGCGAGTCGATTTGGCATTTTAGATGTTGATGATGATTATCGTGTGAAAGATTTTATTGAAAAGCCCGAAAATCCACCTGGCAATCTCGCCAATATGGGGGTTTATCTATTTGATTATGATGTATTGGAAGAAGCTCTGCGCGTTGACCAAGCTGACCCGAATTCTAGCAAAGATTTCGGTAAAGACATCATCCCACGTATGTTAGCCAACAACGAAAGTGTTTATGCTTATGATTATGGTGGTTATTGGATCGACGTAGGTACAGTCGATGCGTTTTGGGAAGCACATATGGACTTACTCGAAACACCGCCATCACTCAACCTCAATGACCGTACATGGGTTATTCATACCCGTAGTGAAGAACGCCCGCCTGTTCGTGTCGAAAAAGAAGCAAACATTATCAACAGCTTAATTGCAGATGGTGTGGTAATTGCAGAAGGCGCAACCGTTGAGCGGTCTGTGTTGTCACCAGGTGTGTATGTTGGTCCTGGTGCGGTTGTGCGAGAGTCTGTGATTTTGAACGATGCCTATATCGAAGCAGGTGCGGTGGTTGAACGGTGTATCATCGATAAGATTGTGGTTGTAGGTGCTAACGCGCATGTCGGTAGCATCAATGAAGTTGGTGATTTGAAGGTCACAAGTATTGGCAAGAATACGCGCATCCCTGAAAACTTCACGGTTGGGGCTGGCTCAACATTGGGAACTGACCTGACCTTAGCCGATTATAGTGATTATCCTAACAAGATTCTCCCTGAGAATTCGTACTTAGGATATGAATCTCGCACGTAGATTAGTCAACTAACATACAGTTAAATCAAAAAGAGCAACTGGGGAATGTAGTTGCTCTTTTTAGTCTCATTATGTGCTATGAACTAGGTGATGACAACTGAATTATCGCCACTGAATGGATTTGGGACATATTTATCGGCTTCCCAATCATTATGCCATTCTGCACCATTTACAAGATAGCGAAATTGATATTCAGCATCTTTATCGAGATCAAGAGTAACTTTAAAGCGACCATCCTTTAATTTTTCCATTGGGGTCGCACTCTCATCCCAATCATTAAAATCTCCGACTAAAAATATTGTTTCTGCTTCGATTGCTGCTGGTGTATAAAATGTAACTTTGCAAGAATCTTTAGTTTTTAGATACTGCTTCTTAAGCATATGGATGCTCCATTGAAGTGAATCTGACCTTTCGTTAATGGCAGTTTAGCACATTTTAGGGTCAGATTCACTAAGTAGTTCGACCTATTCGCGTGTGGTAACGACTGAGTTATCACCTAAGAATGGGTTCGGAACATATTTATCGGCTTCCCAATCATTGTGCCATTCTGCACCATTCACGAGATAACGGAATTGGTATTCTTCATCTTTATCGAGTGGTAGAATCACTTTGAAGCGACCATCTTTGAGTTTTTCCATAGGGGTCGCACCTTCGTCCCAACCGTTAAAGTCGCCGACGAGGTTCACTTCTTCTGCTTCGATTTCTTCTGGTGTGTAGAATGTCACTTTGCAGACTGGTTTGCTTTTTAGATATTGTTTTTTCAGCATGATTTATTCCCCTTCATAGCTGAGTTAACGAGACTTTTGTTTATTGCATGTGCATTTTATCACAATCAATTTATTCGTAAAGACGAAATTTATTTTCTTCTCATTGTGCATTTTCCATAAGAGAGCGGTTTCAATTTGTTCGCTTGTACTAAATTTCTGAGATTTCCAAGAATTAAGACCGTCTACTGTTGAAACCTCGCAAAATATCGCTATGCTATAAGCAGATGTTATAAAACATTACAAGACAACATCATACGTTATTTTATACATTAGAGGAGCAAGACAATATGGTAAAGCCTGTGGCAACAGTCAACGTCGTGCCAAAATTGCCGAAAGCGTTGACTCGGCTGGAAGAACTTGCCTACAATATGCGATTTGCTTGGGATCAGGAAACGATTGCTTTATTCCGTCGCCTTGACCCTGAATTATGGGAAACCGTTTATCATAACCCTGTAAAAATGATTGGCATGGTAAGCCAAGACCGTCTGAAAGCGATTCAGAATGATGCAGCGTTCATGGCAAACTATGAACGTGTGGTTGCATCTTACGATAGCTACATGAAACCAACAACGACTTGGTACGATGAGCATTATGGTAAGTTGAAGAAAAAACCTACGATCGCTTATTTCAGTATGGAATTTGGCATCACAGAATGCTTCCAGAACTATTCAGGTGGTTTAGGGATTTTGAGTGGTGACCATCTCAAGAGTGCTAGTGATTTGAACATTCCACTCGTTGGCGTTGGTTTGCTTTATCAAGAAGGCTACTTCCAACAATATCTTAACGCCGATGGTTGGCAACAAGAATCCTACCCTATCAATGACTTCTTCAATTTGCCATTGCAACTCGAACGCGATAAAAATGGTGATCCATTGAAAATTAGTGTCGATTTACCTGGGCGACAATTGTGGGCGCAAATCTGGCGCGTGCAAGTTGGGCGTGTGCGTTTGTATCTGCTTGATAGCAATATCCCAGACAACGAACGTGAAGATGACCGTAGCTTGACAGACCGTTTATATGGTGGTGACCGTCGCACCCGTATTCGTCAAGAAATTTTGATGGGTATTGGTGGTATCCGTGCGCTAGACTTGCTCGGTTTACGCCCAGACATCTGCCACATGAACGAAGGTCACAGTGTATTCTTATCACTGGAACGCACGAAGCAATTGATGCAAGAAAAAGGCTTGAGCTTTAATCAAGAGCGTGAACTTGTAGCAGCGAGTACAGTTTTCACTGTACATACCCCTGTATCAGCAGGTTTGGAACGCTTCGGATTTGATTTGATTGATGAGCACTTCACAGACTACATGCGTGAACTCGGTTTAAATCGTAAAGAATTCATCGATTTAGGTCGTGAAGATATGGGCGATTACGAATTATTCTCGATGTCTGTGATGGCTCTCAAGTTCTCGTATGGTGCCAACGGTGTAGCACAATTGCATGGTGAAGTCAGCCGTGATATGTGGCAATGGATGTTCCCACAAGTGCCAACAGATGAAGTGCCGATTACTGCCATCACCAATGGCATTCACGTTCAAACATGGACAAGTCGTGAGATGGGAACACTCTTTGACCGCTATCTTGACCCGAATTGGCGCATTGCACCAGCGACCCCAGGCATTTGGGATGCCATCGATAGTATCCCTGATGCAGAATTGTGGCGCACCCATGCACGTCGACGTGAGCGTTTGGTCGCGTTCTGTCGTGGGAAGCTCAAAGAACAACTCATCAATCGTGGCGCACCGCAGAGCGAAATTGAAGCGGCTGAAGAAATCTTGAATCCAGAAGCCCTGACGATTGGTTTTGCGCGTCGTTTTGCAACTTACAAACGTGCTACGATGCTCTTCAGTGACTTAGACCGTTTAGAACGTCTCGTGAATGACCCTGAACGACCTATTCAGTTCATCTTCGCAGGGAAAGCACATCCACATGACATGGGTGGTAAAGCATTGATTCGTCGCATTGTGGAAGTTGCACGGATGCCAGAATTCCGTCATGCAATTGTTTTCCTCGAAAATTATGACATGAATGTTGCACGTTACATGCTCCAAGGTTCGGACATTTGGTTGAATAATCCACGTCGTCCAAAAGAAGCAAGTGGTACAAGCGGTATGAAAGTCATCTACAATGGTGGTCTCAATCTGAGTATCCTTGATGGCTGGTGGGCAGAAGGCTACAACCCGAAATTGGGTTGGGCAATCGGTGCTGGTGAAGAATACGCAGAAGATGATTGGGAAGACCAAGACCGCGTTGAATCATTGGCAATCTATAACATCATCGAAAACGATATTGTGCCAAAATTCTACACTCGTGGGCGTGATGGTTTGCCTCGTGATTGGATGGGTATGGTCAAGAATTCCATTCGTGACATGGCACCGTTCTTCAATACAAGCCGTATGGTGCAACAATACACGGATATGTTCTACATGACAAATTACAGCCGTGTTCAGAATATGCTTGCTGATAACATGCAAAGTGGTCTGGAATATGCTGCTTGGCGTGAACGTATCGAACACATTTGGCATCAAACCAATGTTTTGGCTGTCAATCTTGATGATAAATCCAGCAATGTGGGTGCAAAAGCAAAAGTGACTGCAACAGTTCAATTGGGTGAATTGACACCTGATGATGTCAAAGTGCAACTGTTTGTTGGCTCATTGGATACTCGCGGTAATATTGTCAACGGCGATGCTCAAGATATGGCTGTGAGCAGTGACAATGGCAATGGCGAATACACCTTTGAAACAACGCTGAAATACTTACGTAGTGGTGACCATGGCTTGTCGGTGCGTGTTGTGCCAGAACACGAATACATGCACACGAACTTCCAACCTAATTTGATTACTTGGGCGTAATTGAATTGGTCATAGCGTCGTAAGCACGAAACAATCTATACTAAACAAAGTGATGTCAAAATGGCATCACTTTTTTGGTTGCATATTATCAAGGTTAGGCATGAATATGATTGATTTTGCGAGTTACAGCATTTTTTTAGTGGCGACTTTTACGCTCCTAGTGATACCAGGACCTGCGGTGTTATACATTACCGCCCGTAGTATCGAACAAGGACGCTTAGCAGGGATTGTTTCGACACTCGGAATTGGTGTAGGTGCATTTGTGCACGTCATCGCGGCTGCCTTAGGTATTTCGGCGATTTTGATGTCATCAGCCTTAGCGTTTAGCATCGTCAAGTATCTTGGTGCAGCTTACTTGATTTATCTTGGGGTGACGACCCTGATGAGCAAAACACAAACTCATGTCGAAACAGATTTTCAGCCTGCGTCACTCCGTAAAATTTTTACACAGGGAATTATCGTCAATGTATTGAATCCCAAAACTGCTTTGTTTTTCTTCGCATTTATTCCGCAATTTGTGAGTGCAGAAATAGGCAATGTTACCTTGCAAATTTTGTTCTTAGGTGCAACTTTTATCATCATGGCAATCTGCACCGATGGTTTATATGCCCTTTTCGCTGGTACAATTGGGAATTACTTGCGTGGGAATCAACGTTTTGCGACTATACAGAAGTGGTTTTCGGGTTGTACCTATATCTTCTTAGGTATTCTGACAGCATTTTCAAGCGCAGAATCAAAATAATTTGAAGCATGAAGAGGGTGTCATAGTCACACCCTCATGAGTTTTACATCTATGATGATGCGAAAATCAGGCGCGGCAAGTCACCCACTTTGAGGTTATTACCTGAGAGCAAGGTTTGTACACGGAAGACACGTCCTGCCATCCACAATGCCCCAACTGTTGTTACAGCCAAAATCACGAGACTTAAGCCAATTTGCCATGTTGGGACAGTGGCGATGATGCTACGCGCCATCATGGTAATAGGTGCAGTGATCGGGAAGAGTGACATACCAGCAGACAACGCACCATTCGGGTCATTCTGGATCAGGCTGAACATATAGAACGGAATCATCGCTGGCAGAATCAGGAAGCCTACATATTGTCCACCTTCTTGTGAAGAGCCACTAATTGCACCAATCATGCCGAAGATAGCTGCGTACAAGAAATACATCAAGACAAAGTAGAGAGTCATCATCACGAACAATTCTACCGAGAAGTTGACCGTAATTGTCTGGACGAACGTTGCATATAGCTCAATGTTATTTGCCGCGAAGACTAGTACGACAGCGACGATAATCCACGCAACTACTTGAATCAGACCCAAGAGTGCCAGCGCGAGAATCTTACCTGCTAGCAATTGTGTTGGTGTAACCGTTGAGAGCAGAATTTCAATCATACGGTTATCACGCTCTTCGATGACTGTTTGCATCAAATAGGTGTTGGTCAAAATCAAGCTGATGAAGAACGTGGCAGCAAAGACGTAGAGTGCAAAGAACTGTCCACCTTCTGTTGCTGAGTTCGATGCTTGACCACTGAGCGACAGGTCAAAATCTGTGTAGATAGCTGGGTTGCTGAGACGTGACAAACGAATTTCGTCCAAGCCTGTCGCAAAGGTACTATAGGCTAATTGCTCACCTATTGTCTGTCCTTCACCAGCGAGAATTAGATTGAGATTTGGCAGATTGAGTGTGGCTTCCCCTGTTTCCAGATAATCTTCAGGGAACACCAGATAGACATCAATTTCATCAGCGTTCAAGGCATTTAGTGCAGATGCTTCATCAGGGTATGAGATAATGACCTCAGTGAATCGCTCAGGCAATTCTGTGAAAACCCCACTAAAATCAACAATGCCTGCTGTTTCCAATTGTTCTAAGTCTAATTGTTCCAGTTGTGTGTTGGTTTCCTCTTCTTCTGGTGATTGTAAGGACTGATACCCTGCATAGCCAAAGAAGATAACAACAGCAAGCAATGGAATCCCTAGTGTCGCAAATAGATAGCCTTTGCGCTTAATACCACGGACAAATTCTTGACTGAATACGAGCCATAAACGATTCATGCGCTTGCCTCCTGAGTTGCATTAGTGTCTGTGATGACACCCATTTCTTGTTTTCCACGAATGACTTGCCATAGTGTTTTAATTGAGGGTCGTTTGCCATATAGTAACAATGCCCATCGGAAAACTTTAGCAGATGCCCATGTCACAAATACGGTAGTCACTGCCAGCAGACTGAGGCTAATCATCACTTGCCATAAAGGAATCGGCGTAAATGGATATTTGAGCATGTAGGTCATCCCTGCTGTAAAAGGGAAGAACAACATGAAGGTGAATATTGGCGACTCTGGATTGAAAATCAGGAGCGATGTGAAGAATAGAGGTACACCCAACAGTAAGGAAATACCGCCAGCAATGGTGCGACTTTCTTGTTCACTACCTGCGATAGCTCCAATCCCTGCTAAGAGACTCGAATACAAGAAGTAGGTCAGCACAAAGAAAATCAAGATGACGACGATATATTCAAGTGGGAGTACAATCCCTGAGAGAAAGTCAGCTTCAGGTGCGAGCGCGATACCCACAGTGCCAAGCACAATCCAGACGAGCATTTGGAGCAAGCCAAGCGCACCTAAACCGAGTAACTTGCCTGTCAACAGTTGATAAGGGGTGATACTCGTAATCAACACTTCCATGATGTGATTGCCCTTTTCTTCTTGGACACCTGACATCAAGAATGTGCTTGATAGTTGCAATGCCATCATCAAAACGACAGCGAAAATAATGGGGGTTAGGAACAAGCCAATCAAACCTTGGAAGGTCAATTCGCGTTGCGTGTTCTGTAAGAACAAGGTGGTATCAACGGGGTCAATCAAGCGTTCGGGTGGTGCATCAGAGACAACATTTTCGATGATATTTTCTGAGATGAACAATTCAATATCATCGCGCGTATCATCACTAACATTGCCATAACTGTAGAGACGAACTTCCCCTGTTGATAGATAGAGCGGTGTAATCACAAAGAAAACGTCAATTTCATCATTATCAAGAGCAGTTGTTGCTGAGCCAACAGTTGGATACGAGGTATATATCTCATTTTCTTGTGTTAGCACTTCGGATTGTTCAACATAGCCGATGCGTTCTGCAACGATACCATCTTCTTCAGCTTGGATTTCGACGAGAAATGTGATGGCAAAAATGACACCCATTAGCAAAGGCACACCAAACATCGCAAATAAGAATGAGCGTTTGCGGATATTGGTCAAAAATTCTTGTTGTGCAACGAGCCAAATATTATGCATAAGTTTTCTCCCCTGCCACACGGATGAAGATTTCATCTAAACTTGGGACGGCTCTTTCAAAGCGTTGGACGTTGGTATCAGGCGATTGTGCAATCGCAGCTAAGACTTCATCCATTGTCACGTCAGGCTGTAGGTGTAGTAATTTGGCAGCTTGGCGATTATTGACATCTTCCACGCCTGCTACACCATGTAATTGTTCCCATTGCCCTTCGCCTTCGATGATGATGGCATGTTGAGCATATTCGTTACGAATTTCGTGCACTTCGCCGTATAGTTTGCGTTGTCCACGACTAATCATCAACATGCGGTCTGCCATTTCTTCGACTTGGTTCATCTGATGGGTGCTCATGACAATTGCTGTGCCTTGTTCACGCAAATCTTCAATGAGTCCCTTGATGACCAAGCGGTTAACAGGATCAAGTCCAGAGAATGGTTCGTCAATGATGATAAGTTCTGGCTGGTGCATGATGGTCACAGCAAATTGAACTTTTTGTTGCATCCCTTTGCTGAGTTCATCAACTTTGCTGTTCGCATTATCAGCAAGGTCAAGTTGTTCGAGTAAGGTCATCGCACGCGATTTTGCGCTTGCTTTATCCAAGCCTTTTAAGCGTCCAAGGTAAATCATCATGTCAAGGACTTTGACTGTTTTGTATAGACCACGTTCTTCTGGCAAGTAGCCTATGCGATTTTTGGTTGCATCCGACATCGGCGCACCCATGATGCGAATATTCCCCGAATCAGGTTTGATAATGTCCAAAATCATACGAATTGAGGTACTTTTGCCAGCACCATTCGGTCCCAGAACAGCAAAAATCTCTCCTTGATGAACGTCGAAGGATAAATCTTGCACGGCTTGGAAATCGCCATACCATTTTGAGATATTATCAACTTGAATTGCAGATGTCATATGCTTCTCCCTACTGTTTCCATAGTTAAAATTTCTCTATGTTATGTCTATTTGCTATGTATCATAACGAGAAATTCGTTGATTGTTATCACTACAAACTGTGACTTGTTTTCCCCTATGTGGGGGATATTACACATTTTGTTATATTGTATTGGAAACGAATCTGTAAATAATCCCCAGTCTATAGGGGTTTGACTGATTTCAAACAAACCTTAAGACCCCTAAAGATTTAATCCGCATATAATAAGATTATTCACACTCACATCCATGACTTTAAGGTGACTATAGGATGGCAGATTACACAATTTTATCCATTGATGATGATGAAAGCGCACGCGTGCTCTTTGAGATTATGCTCAAGCGCAGTGGCTTCAACGTTTTACAAGCCGTCGATGGTGATGAAGCACTTTCGATTGTAGATAGCACTATTCCTGACCTCATCATGACTGATATTCAATTACCTGGCATCAATGGCATTGAACTGGTTGCAGAATTTCGTAAGCGTGAAGAATTAGACCAAACAGCAATTATTGTTCTATCTGCCTTTCAGAGTGAGAGCATGATTGATGATGCTAAATCAGCAGGGGCGGACGAATTCTATAAGAAGCCACTCAAAATGGATGCGCTATCACAACGCCTAATCGAGATTATCAATCGGCGACGTAATTTAGATAACGCCTAAAATGCTTTGCGTAAATCCTGTATGCAGTGGTACACTTAAGCGAACTAACTTAAGATAAAACCAAAATCTTAATACTCTCACAGACAGTCCGAGAGTATGATATGAAGGTATAGACGATTTATTAGAGATTGCTCATGACCCAGTGCAATCCAGCATCCAAGCACAAAATGGAGGATTGGGGCAAATGAAGAAAAATGTTCTGGTTGTTGACGATGAAATCGGTGCTTTAACGCTGATTGGTATCATGTTAGAGCGCGGTGGTTTCACTGTTTTAAAAGCCAAGGATGCGGATTCGGCACTTGCCGTACTGGACCAGAATACACCAGATTTAATCATCCTTGATGTTATGATGCCAGGCACAAACGGCATTGACCTGTGTAAAATCATCCGTGACCGAAACGATACATCGCAAACGCCTGTGTTGATTTTATCGGCGCGTGGCGATGCGGAAAGTGTGATGCGTGGTATGGAAGCAGGTGCAAATGATTATCTGCCGAAACCGATTTTGCATCACGACCTCGTGAGCAAGGTACGCACGATTTTAACGCAAGCAGGTGCTTGATTCATTACAATGACAACGACTTACAGATTATAGAATTAGGCACAAACAAACTGTGCCTTTTTTCGTATATCTCAGTTCGTGCCGTATAATTCACGATAAATTGTATAATGGCTATAAATGCGTTGGACATAGCGTTTGGTTTCATCAAAGGTAATTGTTGAAACTAACGAGTCAATATCCCCACCCGATAGATTGAACCAATCCAATGTATAACCAGGTCCAGCATTGTAGGCTGCGAGGGCTGCACCTTGATTTCCTCCGAACAATCGCAATTGCTCATCTAAGTAAAACGCACCGAAGGCAATGCCTATATAAGGGCGGTATAAATCATTCTCAGTAAAATCTTGCCAATTCAATTCACCTGCAATATAACGCGCAGTGCTAGGAATGACTTGTGCTAGACCCATTGCATTGGCGAAGCTGGTAGCATTCGGATTAAACAAACTCTCTTGACGAATGAGACCAAGCATTAACAAGGGGTCGAAACCATAAGATTGTGCTTGTTCTTGTACCAAACCGTTATAGTATGCAGGGTAGCGTAAGCGTGCTAAATACGGCGGCACATCGAGTGTTGCTTGACCTGTGCCGACAATAACATCAGCAGCAGCTACAATCGATGAGTAAAAATCACCAATATCACGGAAAAAATGTGCAAGCTGATAGCTTCGTAAAATATTCCCTGAATTTCGCGCCTCATCCATCAAGGTATCGAATTCGGTTTGCGCTTCATCGTAAGCAGCAACCGTCCACAATTCTCGTCCACGAATCATGCGCGGGTCATTAGCCAACTCTGGTGATAATTGTGATAAATCACCTGTTTCTGTGATGCCGACAACTTGACGTAACCACTCTTCTGCTTGTTGTCGTTCAGCTTCCTCATTGAAGGTGAAGTTCACATTGGCAGGCGGTAAGAAGGCTTCTCGACCAATGAGTATATCATTGGCACGTTGCGCGAAGAAACTATCAGGTGCAGCTTGTTGGGCTTGTGAAAATGCTTCGTTAGCAGCAGATTGGTCACCTCTTTGCAGAGCAAAACGTCCGACCCAGTAAAGTGCAGCAGCACGGTCTTCGCCTTGTGTGGAAGCTGCAATTCGGTTGTAGAAATTTTCAGCGACAGCAGGTTGGTTATTAGCAACCGCACTTGAAGCAGCAATTTGTAAGCCACTCACTGCCCATTCGTTATTAGGATAAGCATTGGAGAGTCGTGTGAAGACATTCCGTGATGAATCATAGTCATTGAGTTGTGTGCCATAAAGATACCCCGCACGCCAGAGTGCTTCTGCGGATGTATTCTCAAGATAGCCATAGTTATCAGCAATCGCCGTATAAGTTGCAATGGCTGTCTGGAAATCGCCTTGCAAAAAGTACGTGCGTCCCCGTTCTAGCAAAGCCGTTTGGAATAAGGGATCATCAGGATATTGGTCAATGAGTGTTTGGAAAGCAACACGAGCCGCTTCCCAATTGGCTAACTCCCGATAAGCGCGTCCGAGTAGCAGATATAAACGCGCAGGAATCGCATCAAGTTGGAATGTTGAGGTATACACGTTAAAGGCATCTATAGCAGCAGTATAATTGCCAACGGTGTAATTGATGATGCCACGTCGATAACTATCGACTTCGATACCGTTGGCATCTAGGATTTGTAGTGCTTCAAAGGCTGGATTGGTCTCGGTATAGTTTTGAACAATGCGCCGAGCACGTTCGGTAGCTTCATCGGTACGATTAGCGTTATCGAGAGCTTGTGTCGCTAGTAATTCGATTGAGGCACGATAGCCTGTGTTCTGTGCAATACCAAGAATAGTATCGTAAATTGCCACTGCATCATCAACGCGACCAACACCAATATAAATTTGCGCGAGACGTTCTTGCAGGATTAACTGTGGTACGAGAGGACGACCTGCATCAATCGCTTGAATATAAGATTGAATCGCATCATCTGATTGACCGAGTGCGAGTTGAGCATCACCAATACGCTCATAGGCATAGCTATCAATTAAGTTCGGACGCAAGCTAAGATAAGTCTGGAAGTCATCAATTGCATTTTGCCATTGTCCTAGACCAAGATAGGCATCGCCTCTCAAGAAATATGCAGGAGGTGTATTAGGGTCATTCGGTAATTCCGTGATGAGTAATGTGAGTGCATCGACAGCATCGGCAAATAGTCCTTCACGCAGAGCCGTTTGCCCTAGTTTAAAGGATGCTTCACCACGCAAAGTGGGGTCAGAGATTTGTTGTAAGATAGCTTGATAAGCACTCACGGCTTCTTCTAGGTAACCATCACGTAGGAGTTGGTCGGCATTGTCAATCAGTGAGCGAGGGTCAACAATATCTGTTGGCGGTAGTGAGGTTGGCGCATCTGTTACCACTTGCACTACATTCTGAGCAACCGCTTGTGGTTGGGATTGCGGTGTGGCAGTAATCACCACCACACCTTCAGCATTCGGCGTTGGCAGAAGCGGTGTTGCTGTCAGATAAACATTGCCCTCTGCATCAGCCGTTGGTAAGGCTTGTGATGCAATGCCACATGCTGTTAGTGCAAATGTGAGTATTCCGATTAACAATGAACGAAAACGCATATCAACCTATCACTGAGTTAGCGAGCATAACAAATCGCATTATCAGTGAAAACGATTAAGACTGTCAATGCTATCCCGCTAGTATTGGATGAGAGCGTAGCTCAATCGTCAGTTTGTGTATCCTCAGGAGACAAATCACCTTGTAGATAAGGAATACCATAGCCAATGATAAGATGCCCTGCTTCGGCGAGTGCTTTACCAAGTGAATCCGTATTGCTGAATTGCCACCAGTAGTCAGGCGATGACAAAATATTAACACCAAAATCTGTAACCACGAGTTGACTGAGCGTGCGTTGCATGTAATTCGGATGTTGGCTTGGTTTGCCTCCTACTTGGTCACTCCGAATTAGATTCACTCGAAAACGTGATGGTTGTTGCCCTGACCATGCGTTGTCGTTATAGACCAACACCTGAAATTCGATATAAGCTGTGAAGTCGTTATCAAGTGATTTGACGTAACGAAAACGACCACCTAGCCAGCGTTGTTTTTCTTCTTTTAGGGCGTAACCTGCTGCTGTGAAGGCTTGTCCCATGACGGTGTGCATAATAGTACGGAAATATTCTTGGAGCGATTGACGTTCTTCAAAAGGATGTTTGTTATCAGTCATAGTTTAATTCACTGCAAATAGAGACGATTTTTTCTTTGGGAATAGTATAGAAAGTAAGACAGCAGATTCAGCTGTGCTCATGGTATCAGGCAAAACATTTTGGATTTCGGCTTCTGTATTTGCGCCAAAAACAAGATTAATCCATGTGTCATGTGGAAAACGGGCATTAGGATAACCTTCTTCTCGGGTTAGTTTGACCTCTGTGATTTTACCCTTATTGAAAACGATGAGGAGATCATCTCGTTGATAGAAATTTATACGCAACTTACCTGTATAGCCGCGTGCTGCCGACCCCACGAGACGACATTCCAAGACAGGTGCGATACGTTGGATGAATTTCACATGGTCAGGGATACGAAGATACCATGCATACATCCTATCGCGCATAGATGCCCCATATTGACGTTTAAGCAATTGAACCAATGCTGGATGAAGAGTGGAATAGAAATCGACGGTAACTATTTTTTCATCGTTAGATTTTGCTATGTCACGCATTGCACGCAGGATATCTTCAAATGTTTCGAGATAATTGGCATCATCACCAATAAGCCACTGCCAGACAATCATGCTATGTTTGGCACTTTCAGCGTTATTGAATCCTACAAAACCTACTGGGTCATGGTTTTGGTTACAAATCGTGTGATAGTGCATATACCAAGGCGATTTAGGATTACGTCCTGTGAGTTCATAGTGCCAAAGTGTCGCATCTCGGGCAGTCGTCAGCAAGGCATGACGTGAAGCAGATTGTTCAAACTCAAGAAATGATGGAATGTCAGATATTTCTGCTGGGCGCAGGGTGTATGTCGGCGTTTCATCATCGTTTACCTTTGGGATTGCGGTAAATGGTATTTGTCCACGCAAGCCAAGGTCAGTAGCAACTCCATATCCAAATTTACGATAAAAATAAGGAATCCCCGTAATCGCTTGAATTAAATCACCCTGTTGTTCACTATACTTATGCAAGACATCGAATAATTCGCGCACTAAGCCACGCCGACGATAGTCTGGTAATGTGCCGACAATTTCGGGTCGTCCGACGGGGATTTCTATATCTTCATATCGCCAGATTTGCGGAATGAGAAATAAACCCGACACAATTTTGCCATTGTTGGCAGGGTCAACGACACACCAGACATGCTCTAAATTCATTGATGGATGTGTATAGAGCAATTCGTTAATCCATGCTGTGAATCCTGACTCGCGCCAATCACCATCATTTTCAAAGGCATTGTGCATGAATTCAGCGAATCGCTCTTTATCCTGCGGATTTTCAGCGAGTGAGCGTAAGATCAACCCACCTGAGAGTAGTTTGCCCACATTAAGTCCTTATGTTTCTAAATCAAGAATATCATCTTGCGAGGCGCGGTCTGAGCCATATTGCGCGAGGATACGGTCTTTGTGCATGATAACGATGGACGACGGATTACCTGTGAGCATATTCCAGACCCAACGCAACTCATGTGTGCGCCCATCAATATCAAAAAGTGCGTACCCTTGCCACCCTGTCACTCCTGCTTTGGCAGCGACTACTAGTTCATCATCCACAAAGAGTTTAATAGTATCATGTAGAAATCCTTCTTTGATATAAAGATGAATTGTATGTGGTTCTTTGACTATCAATTGCCAATTTTCACGGATTCTCAAAAATGGCATTTTGCTTCACTCCCAGAAACTATCCAGCATATCATTACCATGAGTCTCTAATAGATAATGCAGAATACGTGCAATGTTATGAGCATCGTCCACACCACGATGATGTGTACCTTGCATCTCAAGTCCGATTTTCTTCATTGCGGCTTTTGTACCGAGTCGATTACGATAAAAATTCGCAAAGAGATTTTTAAGATTACAATGATTATCCGCGAATGGATAAGCCATATCACGTCGTTGACATTGTTCAATAAACATACGGCGGTCATAATTACCCCAACTCATCCACAAACGATGCTCTGATTGGTAGTCATCACGCAATATGGTGAGCGCATCAGCAAATGAAACACCCTCTTTATCGAGTAATTCAGGTGTAATGGTCGTCAACTCAGCACAAAATTCGCTAACTTGTGATTCTGTTGGTTGAACAAGGATACCACGATTATCGCTTATCTTGCCTGATGCTAAATCGTAGCGACAGATACCAATTTCGATAATTTCGCTACGTTGATTGGGCGGATTTTTCTGTTTGTACCAACAGGTCGCTTCAATATCAACGATGAGGACTGTGTCTCTTGAAACTCTCATCTCAGAATCCATAGCGTTTCAAAATGTTATCGCCGTAGACTTCAAAAAGGTGACGCAAGAGTTGTGCGGTGTTATAGGCATCGTCATCACCACGATGTTGTTGTCCTTGGACATCAATATGTGCTGCTTTAAGTGCAGGTGCAAAATGCAAGCGTTTTCCGTGATACTCATGAAATACTCGTTTGAGGTTCGCGTGTTTTTTACTGAAAGGGTAGCGCACTTTACGACGCTTACATTGTTTCATGAAGAAGCGTTTATCCCAACCGCCCCATGCGACCCACAGTCGATTGCGTGAGTCGTAATCTTTTTCGAGTATCTTGCAAGCCTCGTCAAAGGGAATACCATCAGTTTCGACCATTTCGGGAGTGATAGAGGTCAGTTCTGTACAAAACTCGCTGATGATGGATTCGGTTGGCGTGACAAGCATACTGCGTTTATCACTAATCGTCATCGGGTTGGTGTGAGGGTCAAGTAAGCAAACGCCGACTTCAAGGATTTCGTTGGTTTGTCCTTCGGGCGCATCAAAGCCTTCCCAACACGTTGCCTCAAAGTCAGCGACGATAATCTTATCTTTGCGGATTGCCATTTAAGGTCGTTTCTAGCTGTTCACAATAGATAATCATGATACCACAGGCTCATTCCGCTAATAATGCCACCATCTCTTCGGCTGAGGTGACAGGCATTTTGCAAGCAAAGTTACGACAGACGTAAACTGTTGGTTTATCATCACGCATCACACGATAATTTAGGAGTGGGATATTAGTTTCACCATCAATGTTTTCGCGTGTGAGGGCTGTTATCACATTTGGGCGATAGGGTTGACGAATTTCAGCGAGCATCTCTTTTGTACTTGCTTGGACAGGATTGCCAACAATTGCTACTTCTGCTAATCCACGAATGAGCATATCTGTCGCATTCAGTGCCTCACCGAAGGCTTGCGGATAGGTTTGCATGGCTGGCACAAGGGGTGCAAGCACTTGAGGCGCAACCTCATCATAACGAGCATCGCCTGTATAGGCATGTAAGCGAAGCAGTTGTTTTGCCATCATACTATTCCCCGATGGGGTCGCATTATCTTGTAATTGGCGTGGACGAACAATGAGTTGTTCATGGTCATCACTAGTATCGAAGAAACCGCCATCCTCAGCAATGAAATGTTCCAATACCATATCAGCAAAGTCACGGGCTTGATTGAACCATTTTTCCATAAAAGTTGATTGATAGAGTTCTAACATCGCATCAATCATATTGGCGTAATCTTCGAGATAGCCATTGAGTTTGGCTGTGCCGTTTTTGTAGGTGCGATAGAGACGACCAGCCTCGTTAGTGAGATTTTCGAGAATAAAATCTCCTGCACGTTCTGATGCGACTAGATAATCATCTCGTCCGAGAACACGCGATGCTTCGGCAAGGCTCGCCAGCATCATACCATTCCATGCGGTGAGGATTTTATCATCCAAGCCAGGATAGACACGCGATGTTCGCACCGCATAGAGACGGTCTTTAATCGCTGACAATTTTTCATGGAAGTCGTCTATCGTGATATCGAGTTTTTCAGCCACCACATCGTCATCAGTTGGAACATACAGGATATTTGTGCCTTCGAAATTACCATCTGAGGATGCGCCAAAATATTCAACTGCGACTTCGTAAGCATCAGGGACTTCATCGGTGATGGGAGAAAGTGCTTCTTGAAGTTCATCCAATGACCAGACGAAAAACTTGCCTTCTTCGCCTTCGCTATCAGCATCAGTGGTACTGTAGAAACCACCTTCGGGCGAAATCATCTCACGCAGGATGTAATCATAAATATCTTCGGCAATTGTCTTAAAGAAGTTATCTCCTGTGGCTTGATAGGCATGGAGATACAATCGTGAGAGTTGAGCGTTATCGTAGAGCATTTTTTCAAAGTGTGGCACAAGCCAGATTGCATCGACACTATAGCGATGAAAGCCACCGCCGATTTGGTCATAAATGCCACCGCGTGCCATCTTTTTCAGGCTATGGGTGACAACATGCAAACTCTCTTTATTGCCTGTGCGTTCGTAGTCGCGCAATAAATATTCGAGATTCATGGGATTTGGGAATTTGGGTGCGCGTCCGAAACCGCCATTAATTGCATCGAAGTTCTGACGCATTTTAGCAGATGCAGTGTCAAGTAGAGATTCTTTGAAGCCAGCACCATCATCAGGCAATTTGAGTGCAGAACGGTCTAGCGATGTGGTTAATTGTGAGGCTTGTTTTTCTAAGTCATCACGTCGATTGAGATAGGCATCATGCACCGCTTCCATAATTTGTTGGAAGGTTGGCATCCCAGAGCGTGGTTCGCGTGGGAAGTATGTGCCACCAAAAAATGGACGACCATCAGAGGTCATGAAGACGGTCATAGGCCAACCACCCTGACCGCGATTCATTGCTTGTACCGCTTGCATATAAATATCATCGACATCAGGACGTTCTTCGCGGTCTACTTTGACATTGACGAACCACGCATTCATAATTTCGGCGGTGGGTTCGTGTTCAAAGCTCTCGTGCGCCATCACATGACACCAATGGCACGCGCTATAGCCTACGCTTAGTAGAATGGGTTTATCTTCGGCTTGAGCTTTAGCAAAGGCTTCTTCACCCCAAGGATACCAATCGACAGGGTTATCGGCATGTTGTAGTAAATAGGGGCTGGTTTCGTGTTGGAGGCGATTCATGGTCATCCTGATTCAGTTTTTAGGAATAGGTTGCTATCAGCCTAGCATGTTTTGAGGCGAGTTTAAAGATTATTGCCACAAAATCACGAAGACTTTGTGTAGAATATCAAACAGTAAATATCGAAGGATTGATCACGAATGGCGCGTCATAAAGCAACGATGATAGTTGATTTAAATGAATACATTGGTAAGCACCAACTACAGGGACTAGGAATAGGGCACGATAATAAAATTTATATCTTATCAACGGAGGAAGATTTTTCACGACGAGAGGGTAATTTTGCTCTTGTTAAGTCGCGAGAGGCGCACGATTACACTGTTACAATTATCAATGAGAAATTAGAAATTTCTCAAGTTGTTATTCCAAATCAAAGATTTATATACACCCGTGTTCAACCCCTGCATGATAATGAGTTGCTATTAGTCAGTGCAAGAGCTAAATTTCGAAGTCGACATGATTTTGACCGTAACGCCAAGGTATTTAGTTATGATGGTTACTTGCTTCGCGAGTTTACACTAGGAGAAGGTATAACCACATCCAATTATCATATTTGGATAGGTCATTTCGATCAAGGTGTTTACTGGAATTATGAATGGCAAGATGCAGGTGCGACAGATGTACCATCTGATGTAAATGGCTTATTTGAGTGGGATCATGATGGCAATAATTTGTGGGGTTATCCTGTCCAATCAGGAACAAGCAATATATGGGATGTTTATGGATTAACTGTTGATGACGATGATGTTGTATGGGCTTATTATTACAGTTATACGAACCGATTAGTTGCAGTCAAAGACGGTACAATCCTCAAACACTGGCGTGTTCCTTTCGCAAGTAGCCAAATCGCTGTATGGAAAGAACACACAGCATTCTTAACGGGAAGCACAATTGACCTTTGGTTATGCGAACCAGACCGACCTATGAGAAAAGTCAGCAAGCATAAACTACGCCCTACTCCCCATTTTCTTAGTACAAGAGGACACCGAATTATCTACTACACAGATGACAAAATCTATGAGCTAAGTATCAGTGATTTATTGTAATCACCACGTTAACAATGGAGAATCGTCCTCATCATCGGGTTCGGGGTCACTTGACCAAACTTTTTCGAGCCAATCAAGGAGTTGATTAGTGGTCTCTTTGGTGAGGCGCACCGCTGATTCAAAATTGCGCGGTGAAAAGGCAAAAATATTGGTCGAATAATCACGCGAGACACAGATGAGGTAATCATCTCGCCAGCGATTTTCGTTCCAGAGCATTGCTAGTCCACCTCCCTCACGGCGCATCAGTTCGAGCCATCGGTCACGCGCATTGGCTGGAATATCGCGCAGGACAAAGCGCAAGGTCATCATTGAGCCATAAGTAAATGAAAATTGCACGACTTTAGATGCGAAATCAGCATCCACGATAATTTGGGCACTATTATCTTGTGTTGTCAGTGTTGCCACTTCGCGCGATGAATTCATGCCAAGTGTGCGCGTCTTGAAAGTCGTCATGGCTGGTACTGTTTGATGCCGTTTAAGCAATTCTTGTTCGAGGTCAATTTCGCCATCAAAAAATTGTTGTAATGTCCAAGGGGTTTCATCACGGCTGTCAGTCAGGGCAGTTACTGGTTCAGGTTGTGGGATAATCTCTTTGCGTCGCATGGTAACTGCTGATTGCGCTTCGATAGCTGTTTCAGGCGATTCTTGCGTAGGGCTATCCCATGAGGCATCTGTCTGTGTCGTTTGGTTGCGTGAAGGAATTGTCGGGGGTGCTATATCCCCTGTATCATCCCATCCTGACATCACAGCAGCCCATTTTGCACGTTCATCTGCATGTTGTTCCACATCGTCAGTCGATGCGACTGTTGGCGATTCAGGTTTTGGGCGACTGACTATCGTTTTATCATCGGGTTCGGGGTCACTAGCTTGTGCCAATGGCTGAGATTCTGTGACTGATGGTTGAGATAATGCCACATTTTCTTCAACATCTCCCATTTCATCAGGGACATGGGTTAGCATCCCTGATTCTTTGAGTTTTAGCATAATCCGTCGCAAAGCATCCGATTGGTCAGAATCATCAATGTTTAAATTATCGCTATTATCGTTCGGATTTTGCATCGCCATGAGGTTTCCTCTACCCTGAATTTGTGATTTTATTATAACAGTATGTTTCGTTCTAACCAAGCAAGAAGCATTGAGGCTAAGACTATCGGACTATCTTGCATGAGACACTAATGAGACTTCGCCCTGTAGGAGTTAAACACTAGCACACTTCTAACACGGATTAGGGTATAATGACGCTTGTAATGACCAATAATTTGCTAGGGCATAGTCTTCCATGCAACCAAATAATAGGAATAACCGTCCTGAACAGGATGATGATAACCAGCAACAATCACAGGGTCCTAATTGGAACTATCGTATTATTCCGATTGTTTTATTAGTGCTTTTGGTGATGCTGATTATCAACCAAGCAGGACCTTTCAGCAACAATGAGGATATTAACTTCTCAACTCTCCGTGAAAATTATACGGCGTTAGACACTATCACATTCTCCGCCGACTCAAACACGATCACTGGTGAATTCCGTGTTGATTCTAATGTCATCAACGAAGAAACGGGTGAGCCAATCATCGCTTTCTCAAGTGTTGCGACAGATTTTCAACAAGAAACACTCGGCAATCTAATTGATACCTATAATCAATGTGTGGTAGACCTTGAAAATCCAAGTTCACAGTCAGCAAGTACAGCTACTACGCAAAGTGGTGATACCACTACAGATTGTGCAACAGTGTTGGCTGGTGTTAATCAAGCACAACGTATCACAATTGATGTCACGCAATCACCGAGTTTACTGCTTGGGATTCTCTTTAATATTTTGCCCTTCTTGCTGATTGTTGCGTTCTTCATCTGGATGATGCGTCGTGCACAAGGTCAGGTGAATGGTGTATTCAACTTTGGGCAATCTCGCGCTAAGGAATATGATGCTCAAATGCCTCGTGTGACTTTTGATGATGTTGCTGGTCAAGATGCCGCCAAACGCGAACTCGTCGAAGTTGTTGACTTCTTGAAAGAACCTGAAAAGTATATTTCACTCGGCGCACGGATTCCACGTGGTGTATTGCTTGTTGGTCCTCCAGGGACGGGTAAAACCTTGATGGCGCGTGCTGTCGCAGGGGAAGCTAATGTTGCCTTCTATAGTATTGCAGCATCTGAATTTGTAGAAATGTTTGTCGGTGTGGGTGCAAGCCGTGTTCGTGACCTTTTCAACAAGGCAAAAGATAACTCACCAAGCATTGTCTTCATTGACGAAATTGATGCTGTAGGTCGTCAACGTGGTGCGGGTCTCGGTGGTGGTAATGACGAACGCGAACAAACACTAAACCAGATGCTATCTGAATTGGATGGCTTCGACCAAAGTTCAACAGTGATTGTAATGGCAGCAACGAATCGCCCTGATGTTCTTGACCCTGCCCTCTTACGCCCTGGACGCTTTGACCGTCAAGTGACTGTTGATGTGCCAGACCGTGAAGGTCGTCTCGAAATCTTGAAAATTCACACCCGTGGTAAGCCACTTGGACGTGATATTGACCTCGAATCTATAGCTGGCGGAACGATTGGTTTCTCTGGTGCAGATTTAGCAAACTTAGCAAATGAAGCGGCTCTTAATGCTGCACGTCGCAATCGCAAGAAAATCGTTCAAGAAGATTTCTCGTATGCGTTTGAACGTATCATTCTCGGCACAGAACGTCCACCACTGACCAATCAAGAAGAGCGTCAAGTGGTTGCATATCATGAGGCAGGTCATGCACTAACAGCCTTGCTAACACCTGGGGCAGACCAAGTTCTCAAAGTGACGATTACACCGCGCGGACAAGCATTAGGTGTGACAGCTTTCTTGCCAGAAAATGACCGTCGCAATTATCCACGCGCTTACTTAGAAGCACGCATCCGTGTTGGTCTCGGTGGTCGTGCAGCCGAAGATATTGTCTTTGATGAGGTGACAACAGGCGCAGGTGGCGACATTCAGCAAGTGACCAATATTGCGCGTCGCATGGTGACACAGTTTGGTATGAGTTCACTTGGTATGGTCGATTATAGCAATGGTGGTGACCAACCCTTCCTAGGTTATTCATTGGGTCAAGGTCGTCAATATAGTGAAGAGACCGCAGCTCGTATTGATAATGAAGTACGCCAAATCATCGATGTTGCCTACGAAGATACTGTCAATCTGCTTCGTGACAATCGTGAACAACTCGACGAAATCGCACAAGATTTACTCGAAAATGAAGTGATTGAGCGTGAACGCATCTTGGAAATTATGGGCATGAGTCCTGAAAAACCACTGGATGAGCCAGAAGATGCGATGCCTGAAACTGATGAAGATGCTGTTACACGTCAAGATGTGGCTGATGCAGATGACCCGTTTGCATTGTTTACAGATAATACAGACGATGACAACTCTGATGATTCGAACACGATTGTGCCACCAGATGCCCCTGATGGTGACCAACCTGAGCAAAATCAATAATCAGCAGTGAAAAGCAATCAAAGAAGGCGACTCATAGTTGGGTCGCCTTTTTGTTTACACTAGCGTATTTGATATTTAGAACTATCTGAATATTCAGGAAATAGAGTTAAATCTCATCATTTGGGCGGGTCTTAGACCCGCCCTTACGCATGAAACTACGACAGTGTAAGGGAGAGTTTTAAACTCTCCCACAAAATCGTAATTTTTAAATGACTCCTTAGGCTTCTTCAAGCACTTTGTTTTGGTCAATAATATCTTGCTGAACATGACTTGGTACTTTTTCGTAATGCGAAAATTCCATCGCATAAATACCACGTCCACCTGTCATGGAGCGTAAATCATTACCGTAGCGCATCATCTCAGAGAGTGGTACTTGAGCATTGATGATACTCTTACTGACGAGATTATCCATGCCTTGCACACGACCACGACGCGAATTAAGGTCGCCCATAATATCACCCATCATCGTATCAGGAATCGTCACTTTAACGTTCATAATTGGCTCTAAGAGAGATGGTTTCGCTTTATTAAACGCATCTTTGAAGGCTTCGCGCCCTGCAATTTGGAAAGCAATATCTTTGGAGTCTACTGGGTGCATTTTGCCATCAAATACTTCAACTTTGACATTCCCTACTGGGAAACCTGCAATCACGCCTTCTTCAAGCACTTGACGGATGCCTTTTTCAATCGATGGCAAGAATTGTTGGCTGATTGAGCCACCGAAAATATTGGTTTCATATTCAAATTCTTCTTCGGACGGCATCACACGCAGATTAACACGTCCGTATTGTCCTGCACCACCTGATTGTTTCTTATGTGTGTATTCGGCTTCGGCTTCACCAGCGATTGTTTCACGATAAGGCACTTTGGGCATTTCGGTATCAATGCCGACACCGAGGGCTTCCGCTTTGGCTAACACGGTTTGAATATGAATATCGCCCATGCCTTCTAGCACTGTTTGGCGTGTGTCATTATCTTGTCGCCAGCGCATTGTTGGATCAGCATCGCAAAGTGTCGTCAGGATACTACCCATTTTAGCACTATCTGCTTGGGTACGAGGTGTAACAGCAACCATATAGAGCGGCGCAGGGAACTTGGGCTGTACGATTTGGAAAGTAGCATCTTTATCCGCAAAAGTATCACCTGTTTTTGTGTTATTAAGTTTTGCAACTACGCCAATATCACCTGCATGAAGCGCATCGACATCTATTTGTTCTTTACCGCGCATCATCATCAAACTACCGAAGCGTTCTTCTGTATCTGATGTAGTATTGATATTGCGACTATTCGCTGTAATCTTGCCCGAAAATACCCGTAAATAATTGAGTGTCCCAAATTTATCTGTGGATGTCTTCCAAACGTAGGCAGCTAATTCTTTGTCGCTACTTTGTGGTGCCTTAACATAATCAAATTCATCCATACCTTCGCGTTTGACACGAACACGACGTACAGAGGGTGGTGAGACATAAGCAATTAAAGCTTCCATCAGAGGATATGTGCCAACATTTTCAGTTGATGAAGTCACAAAAACAGGAACAGTTCGTAATAAGTGAGAACGTGATGCAACACGCATCCCTTCTCGAATTTCATCTGGCGATAAGGTCTCTTCATCAAAATATTTTTGCATGAGGTCGTCATCAGATTCAGCAGCCGCTTCGATTAGTTCAAAGCGATATTCTTCTGTCATGTCTGCCATGTCATCTGGTAAGTCTGAGCGGTCTTTCCCTTCGTCAAAGTAGGCTTTTTCGGTCACAAGGTTTACAACACCTTTAAAGTCAGCCTCTTTGCCAATAGGAATCATGACAGGGACAAATTTATATTTAGGGAATGTCTCGCGGAGTTGCTCTAATGTACCTTCAAAATCAGCATTTTCACGATCCATTTTATTGATGACGACAATCATTGACTGCTGATAATCACGGGCGTAATCCCATGCGAGTTCTGTACCAACTTCGACACCACTCACAGCATCGACAACGACGACGACAGCATCAGCTACACGCACTGCATTTTTCATCTCACCCTGAAAATCAGTAAAACCTGGGGTATCCATCACATTAATTTTATGGTCGTTAAATTCCAGAGGCACTAGCGAGGTTGAAATCGACATACCACGTTCACGTTCGTCATCGCTCCAATCAGACACTGTATTTTTGTCTTGGATTGTGCCAAGGCGATTAATTGCACCTGTGTTGAATAACATCGCTTCGACTAAGGATGTCTTACCACTGCTCTGGTGACCGACCAGAGCAATATTCCTCAGTTTATCTGTTGTATAGTCTTTCATAATAAGAAGCCTCCAAAGTTAAAATATTTTTAGCTATCTAGTGTACTAGATGGACAGCACACCTCAATTATGAGTGTACTGTAAGTATAATTTTAAGACGTGGTTATGGAAATGTCAAAAAGAGGCGAATAGCTGTTTAAGCATTTTTGTGTTGACTATCCGTAGATTGCTTTGAGTACCCTTTTTTGTTTAGTGGTTTGTCGTTAGAATCACAAGCATAATTCTTAAATCAACAGTGATTGGGCAAATAATGGTCGAAAAAATACAACAAGATTTTTTATTCAGAGGCACATTGGATGAACTTGACCCTGCTGTAGCAGAACTCGTGCGCCATGAGACGGCACGTCAAGCACGCACATTAATTATGGTACCTTCCGAAAGCACCATTCCAGAAGCTGTGCGCGAAGCAGTCGGGAGTTCATTCCACAATATTTATGCTGAAGGTTATCCATCCGAGAATATGCGCCATATGGATGAAGCAGATATTCTTGATTACGAAATGCGCCTTGCCGAATTTCGTCGGAACTCTGATGCGCGTTACTATAAAGGCACCGAGTATGCCAATATGATTGAATCATTGGCGCGTCGTCGCGCGGCAGAATTTTTTGCGAATGATATTGTTTCAGCAGATGATTTATACATCAACGTGCAACCTCTATCTGGCGCACCTGCGAATAATGCCGTTTATACAGCTTTGATTCACCCTGGTGACACGATTCTGAGCATGGACTTGGTTGCAGGAGGACACTTGAGTCACGGATCACCCGTTAACCGCAGTGGTAAATGGTTCAATATCATTAGTTATGCAGTTGACCCCGTAACAGAAGCTCTTGACTATGAGAAAATCCGTGAATTAGCAATTGAACACCAGCCAAAAATCATCATTGGGGGCTACAGCAGTTATCCTTTGAACCCTGATTGGCAAAAATATCGTGAGATAGCAGACGAAGTTGGCGCGTATCTTTTAGCGGACGTGGCACATTTCGCTGGGATGGTTGGTGCAGGGGTTTATCCGTCACCTGTTGGCATCGCCGATATTGTGACTTTCACAACGCACAAAACACTGAATGGTGCGCGTGGGGCATGTATCATCACCCATCGCAAAGATTTATCTGCCAAGATTGACCGAGGTGTGTTCCCTGGTGAACAAGGCGGACCGCATCTCAACAACATTGCTGGACTTGCTGTCGCGTTCCGATTTGCACAGACAGATCAATTCAAACAACTGCAACAAAATACAGCTAGAAATGCCAAACGCCTCTCTGACCGATTACAAGAGCGCGGTATACGGATTCCGCATGGTGGCACAGACAGTCATATGCTGGTAGTTGATTTGCGTCCAATTAAAGGTGAAGATGGCACATCGCTATCTGGAGATATGGCAGCCCGTTTGCTAGATTTAGTTGGCATTGTGTGCAATCGTCAGACAATCCCTGGTGATACGAGTGCTTTGCGTCCATCAGGGATACGCCTAGGGACACCTTGGCTCACCCAACGTGGCGCGGATGAAGCAACTATCACACAATTGGCAGACATCATTGCTGATGTGTTGTTGGCATCGAAACCATTCAGCTATACAGGACGAAATCAGGCACGCGCTAAAATTGATTTTGATATTTTCCAAAACGCACGTTTAGCTGTCCGTGATATTGTCGATAGCCTTGGAATTGATACACATGCTCAAGCAGATAGTTATCCACATTTTAGTTATTTAGACGACGACTATCCTGCTGGCTGGAGTACCTTTGCTATTCGTGGCGAACGCGCATCAGATTTCCTTGATGTCGCCAGTACCAATGATGTCTATTTGCTCCAAGATGGCGATATGCAACCGACTAATTTCCTCGCACTAAATGGGTCTATCATCAGTTCAGCTTGGGTGGAAAAACTTGCAGATGACGAATTCCACTTGCATGTAGAAGATGACATCAGTTTATTGGTGACTTGGTTACGGTCATTGTCCGATGGTTTTGTCATCATTGACCCTGATGACCTCTATGCCAAAGTACCTGGTCCTGTGATTGTGAGCTATATCGGTGAGACAGAAAAATCAATTGGTGAACTCAATCCCACTTTTGCTTATGCCAACAAAGGCTATTTTGTTGGTATCAATGGGGAGAATTTCAACCTAGACGGTGATTACCTCCCTGCATTTGAATGGCAAGAAAAAGAAGTAACAGGTCTCAAGAGTGTGCTATGGGATGTACATCAAGAGCTTGGCGCAAAGATGGGCGAATTTGCAGGCTATGATATGCCCCTCTGGTATAGCAAAGTGCTGACTGAACATTTAGCTGTTCGTAACGACGCTGGCATTTTCGATGTCACTCATATGGGTGTCTGGGATATGCAAGGGCGCAGTGCAGAACGCTTCCTGAATGCGGTCACAGCAAACGATGTCCAACGCTTGAGTGTCGGTGATTCGCACTATACGTTCTTTTTGGATGAAACAGGTATCCCACTTGATGATTTATTGATTTACCGCTTAGCTGACGACCATTTCTTCCTTGTAGTCAATGCCAGTAATAATGATAAAAATTGGGCTTGGGTCAATGCGGTGATGAACGGTGAAGTCCGAGTGAGCCAAACAATGCCACAGTTGCGCCTACCTATCGGCGATTTACAATTACGTGACTTGCGTGCTGAGAGTTCAGGTGCAGACCGCCGTGTCGATATTGCTCTGCAAGGTCCGAAGAGCAAGAATATTTTGCTTAGTCTTGGTGGTAGCAATGCTGATTTGGCAAAAATCAAATCGTTGCGCTGGGCAGGAATTACACACGTTAATCTCAGCGGATTTGACCTCATTGTTTCGCGCACAGGGTACACAGGTGAACGCATCGCCTACGAGGTTTTCCCACATCCTGACGATGCTCCTGCACTCTTTAAGCAATTGATAGACCTTGGGGCTGTTCCATGTGGTCTCGCATCGCGTGATAGTTTACGGATTGAAGCTGGCTTGCCACTCTATGGGCATGAATTAGAATGTGACCTCCATATGACACCAGCCGATGCAGGAATGGGGAGCTACGTCAAATTATATAAGCCATTCTTCGTCGGCAAGCAAGGCTTCATTCAACGGGAACTCAAGCGTGATGCTGAGATTAGTCGTTTCCGTATGGATAACAAAGGTGCACGTCCTGCCCATCAGGGCGACCCTATTGTGGATAATCGTGGGCGTGTTGTAGGGATTGTGACGAGTTGCTCGGTCGATAGTGAGGGGTATCAACTCGGACAAGTCTATCTCAAGAAAGATTATCGTAAACGCGGTACACAACTGGCTGTTTTTGCTGGGTCAGCGCGAGCAAAATCAACGGAATTAGGTGCACTATCACTCGGTGACAAAACCGCTATCCCTGAACCCATTACAATTTTGCGTCGATTCCCTAAACGCTAAAAATGTACGAGGTGCTGTAAAATAAGGTAATGTCAATAATGGCATTACCTTTTTTGTTCTAGGGACAGTGTATGCAATCTAAACAAAGCTCATTACCTCGTGTGGTCATCATCTTGCTGTTGGCATGGTTCTTACTGCTCATCAAATTAGGAGATCCTTTTATCAATTGGCGAGATGCTTCACAAGTTTGGATTCCTGCATCCGTAAGAAATTTCAGTGAGTATGATAGAGTAGACCTTGGTTGGATGGTAACAAAAACATCATATCCTGTTGAAAGTGTGGAACAACTTAATCCATATAGTCATCACCCACCACTAGTTGTTTGGCTCCCTTACGTAGTAACTCAATTCGCAGGGTTCAATGAAGTTGCCATTCGCTTCATCTTCAAAGCTACGATGTTGATTGCGATTGCTGTTTTTTACACATTGGCACGTCGGCTATTTGACAAAACAGTTGCTTTTTGGGCGACCTTACTCTTTGCTTTGACCCCTATGAATAGCTTTTTCCATGCAGGTCTGGCGCATGAGCCGATTGCTACGATGAGTTTATTGTTATATGCAACCATTTTTATCAATTGGTTACGACAGCCCACAGGTGCACGCTACATTGGACTTATATGCACAGCAATCTTATCTGTGTTTTCCGCGTGGTCAGCCGTTATTTTTGTGGGAGTGATTGGTATCTATGGGATGTTAGTTGGCAACTGGAAGCATCGCATTGGGGTCATCGGATTAGGGTTTGTGAGCATCACTTCAATTATGGTAATGCTACTGCTTTATGAATTGTGGGCACCTAACTCCATTGAGAGACTAATTAATGTATTTTTCTATCGTTCAAGCGCAAGCATCAGTGGTAGTGAAACAGAAACTATCACAGTTATCGGATGGCTTCTCAACTTCTTCCATCATATGTTTTTCTATGCAACAGCAGCTCTATTTTTGATGGGATTTGGAGGATTCGCTCTGATGAAAAGATACAGTAACCGTATGACTAGAGGTTTCACGATTGCGCTTTTAATTGCTGGTCTCTTGTATTTATTAGTCTTCCGAAATGCAGGTTATAATCATATTTATTATAAGGCTTTCACACTACCTGCTTTGTGTATCACATCAGCATTTGTCATTATCTACAGTCGCCAAGGCAAAAGACGATTTTTGCGACCATTGGTTGATTCGCTTCTCGTCGTTTTTGTGATACAAATTGGTATCGTATTTACAACAGGTTTTTCGACTCCTCATGAAAATAGCGTCTTGAAGCTAATTGATTACCTGCAGGACTCATCTATTCAGACTGACAATCTGTATGTAACATTTCCAGATTCGATTTATGGAACTAACGTTAGTCTTGAATACTATAGTAGAAAACAAATTGACTGGAATATCCCTCTTGAGGACATCACAATTGAGGATGATGCAGTGTATATTTTCTGTCATGAGTCACAGCAATACATGAATGAAAATGTCACTGAGCCGTCTGAAGTCGAAATCATAGACGAAATTTGCTATGTCTACCGCTTTAGTAGTTAATCGCCGACGGGATGTGATATGCGATGATTGCGATTCACTATATCGGTGATTTTATCGTGCCGCGCAAATAGTACCAGCGTATCATTCGGTTTTACAACAATTGAACCAGCAGGGTGTACAATAGGTTCTTGCCCTGCTAAACCATGCAAAACGATGTCAATATCTTCGTCGTTTTGGAGAAAATCAATTGTCTTGCCTTCCATGAATGAGCCTTGATTGACAATCAATTTAATCATGCTGTAATCATGATTACCCACCTGAATCGTTTGTGTAATTTCAATACCAACTGCTGACCCTGCGAAGGCGGGTGCAGCTAAATCCGATGCACTCAGCACTTGGACAGCCATAAACCGTTTGACTTGTTCAGCAAAACGTGAATCCCACATGCGCGTCACAATTCGTACATCTGGATTAAGATCACGCGCACGCATCGTAATTTCAAGATTGAGATGGTCATTTGAGGTACATACAATCACTGAGCGAGCTTTTTCAATCCCTGCATGACGCAAAGCAGTAGTAGTACGAGCATCTTCTGAGACAAGCGGAATCCCCAAGCGACTTAGTTCTTCATCTGTTTCGATATCAATATTATCGTCTACGCCAACAATCTCGAAGCCCATTTGCGATAGTGTACGTGCAATGCGTAGCCCAACATGCCCGACCCCAACTAAGACAACATGATTACGATATGTTTGTGCCACCGCTAACTCCCATGCACTACGCCTCTCATTACGATCAAAGAACAGACGACCAAAATCAACTGCACCTCGCCCAATGATGTAAACACCGATGAGTGGTTGCAGATACCAGAATATGATTAAATACCATTCGTGCGGTGTCCGAGAATACTCTGGAGGTGTTTCAATAATCATCAATTGAATCATTGTGTATGGACGGTCAATCATACTGATTTCAGGAGTATATCCTGCATACGTATGTAGCTCGCCGTAAAGAATACCACCAACTAATACAGAAAGAATCATTGCCAGTAGAGGGTATCGAAATTCACTGAGCAAAGCACGCGTATCATGCCATATGGCACGCCAAAAGCGATACAAGCGTGTGATACGATTGGGCGATTGTGGAACAACTAACTGGGAATATGACATCACAAGTCCTTACACTTCTATGTCATATTATAAAACATTAATTTTCGGTTTGGAAGAAAAATCGCTGAAAAATAAAAACCCTTACATTAGAGCAAGGGTTCAAAGATTTGTGAGACATTCAACCGTTTTGAAGTTAACGCCCCATCGCTTCTAACACAGGTGAGCAACAGAGAACCAGTTGTTTAGCAGCATAAACTTCATCCACACGGCGCACAGGTGAATCATGCGGTGCTTCATGGAGTAATTCAGGATTGGATTTAGCTTCTTCGGCGATTTTCTTCATCGCATCAATGAAGTTATCCAATTCTTCTTTTGCTTCTGTTTCAGTTGGTTCAATCAAGAGTGCTTCAGGCACAATTAATGGGAAGTAATTGGTTGGCGGATGGATGCCATAATCAATCAGGCGTTTACTAATATCCAGCGCATGAATATCATCTGCGCCTTCGAGTTTTGCTGAAATCACAAATTCATGTCCACAATAGCGTGGATATGGAATTTTGTAGGTATCCAGTAAGTTTGCACGTATATAGTTCGCATTCAATACGGCGTGGCGTGATACATCGTGTAAACCTTGTCCACCATAAGCACGGATATAGGCATAAGCGCGGATGTGCATCCCAAAGTTACCTTGGAAGGCTTTTAAGCGACCAATGCTTTTTTCTGGCATAGCCAAGCCGTAAAGTGGTGCATCCTCTTCGTTTTCTGCATCTTCGACAATTTCAACAATTGGACCTGGCAAATAAGGTTTCAGCTTATCACCAACACCAACAGGTCCACTACCAGGACCACCGCCACCATGTGGTGTACTCATTGTTTTATGAAGATTGTAGTGCATCACATCGAAGCCGAGTTCACCAGGTTTGACAACACCCATCAGCGCGTTCATATTTGCGCCATCCATGTACATCAGACCACCTGCTTGATGCACCATCTCAATCACTTCGAGAATCGGTTCTTCAAACAAGCCAAGTGTACTTGGTACAGTAATCATCATGCCTGCGATTTCGTCAGCTTGTTCATCACAAACTTTACGAAGTGCATCGAGGTCAACATTACCTTTGTTATTGGATGGTAATTCAACCACGTCAAAGCCAACCATCGTCACAGTTGCAGGATTCGTACCATGTGCGCTATTCGGCACAAGAATTTTGGTGCGTTGGGTATCACCATGGTCAACATGATACTTACGAATCATCAAAATACCTGCAAATTCGCCTTGTGCGCCTGCGGCTGGTGCAAGGCTGACTGCTTCAAAACCAGAAATTTCGGCAAGCCAATCTTGTAAGGTGTGCATCAGAGCGAGTGCGCCTTGTGAGCTTTCGTCAGCTACCGCAGGATGTAGATGAGCAAACCCTGCCAAACGTGCCATATCCTCGTTGATTCTTGGATTGTATTTCATCGTACATGAGCCAAGTGGATAGAAGCCTTTGTCGATGGCATAGTTCAACTGGCTTAATTTGAGATAGTGGCGCACGACTTGCAACTCGCTGACTTCTGGGAGTTCTAAATCATCGCGCAGTAAATCAGTCGGTAGGTCACTTTCTGGTACATCAAGTTCTGGTAAATTAACGCCGATACGACCAGGGACGCTCATATCATAAATTAGAGGTTCGAGTGCTTTCGGTTCTACTTGGTCAATCACTGTCATGATGTCATACTCCGCAATACGTCTACCAGCAAATCAATTTCTTCTTTTGTGTTCATCTCAGTGACTGCAAGCAACATATGGTCTTGCAGATGGTCGTAATCTTGTCCGAGGTCATAGCCACCGATGATGCCGTTTTCAATCAGCGCATCGTTGATTTCTGAGACAGGACGCAAGCATTTGACAGCAAATTCGTTGAAAAATGGCTTTTCATTGAGGACTTTGTAGCCATCAATTTTGTCAATTTCATTAGCAGCATAATGTGCTTTGTGATAATTGAGTCTAGCGACTTTCTTGAGTCCGTTACGTCCCATCAATGACATATAGACTGATGCAGCGAGTGCAATCAAACCTTGATTGGTGCAGATGTTACTACTCGCTTTTTCACGACGGATATCTTGTTCGCGCGGGCGCAGAGTCATGACATAGGCTTTATTACCATCTTTATCGACGGTTTCGCCAACGATACGCCCTGCAATCTTACGAACATATTTTTGTTTGGTCGCAAAGAAACCCACATAAGGACCGCCGAAGCTGAGAGGAATGCCGAGCGGTTGTCCTTCACCAACAACAATATCTGCACCCATTGACCCTGGTGATTTAAGCAAGCCGAGTGCCATCGGATTCGCGACAACACAGAGCAATGCACCAACTTTGTGGACTTGTTCTGCTAATTTGCTCAGGTCTTCAATTTGACCCATAAAATTCGGGTAGCTAACTGCCAACATCGCTGTATTTTCATCAAGCAAATCAGCGAGTTCAATTAAGCTACGGGGTTTATCATCACCAACAAGTTCAATATCACGCCCTTGATGATAAGTACGCACGACATCACGGTATTGTGGGTTAATTCCCTGACTCAAAATGAATTTACTACGTTTGCCACGCGCGACCTCTGATGCCATCGTAACCGCTTCTGCAAGGCTGGTCGCACCATCGTAATGACTGGCATTGGCAGCATCCATGCCTGTGATAGCGCACATCATACTTTGGTATTCAAAGACAGCTTGTAATGTCCCTTGAGATACTTCTGGTTGGTAGGGTGTATATGCTGTGAGGAACTCACCACGCAAAATAACATGATTCACAACAGATGGAATGAAATGATGATATGCACCTGCACCTCGAAACAACGCAAAATCACCTGCGTGTTCATTTGCTTCTGCCATAGCTGACATCTCGCGCGAAAGTTCAAGTTCGCTCATTGCAGGTGGCAGATTCAATTTAGGGAAGCGATGCTGTGCTGGAACAGCTTCAAATAAATCTTCGATTGTGGTAACACCAATAGTGGCAAGCATCTCTTGGCGTTCCATTTCAGTGTGGGGAATATAAGCCATTAAACCTTCTCTCTATCTAGCCAAACTAACAGTAAACATAAACAAAAAGACGAGTCATGCTCGTCCCATGATTCTAAAATACAGTGATGTTAGCGATTTTCGCAGTATGTCTTGTATGCTTCAGCATCCATCAGGTTATCGAGGCTACTTGCATCTGTCACTTTGATTTTGACCATCCAGCCATTGCCGTAAGGGTCTTCGTTGATAATTTCTGGTTCACCTTCAAGTTCATCATTAACTTCGATAATTTCACCTGCAACTGGCAAATAAACTTCAGAAGCCGCTTTGACAGATTCTACTTCTCCGAATGACCCACCAGCAGCGATAACTTCGCCCACATCTTTAAATTCTGCATAGACAAGATCGTTGAGTGCATCTTGTGCATAATCTGAGATACCAATTGTTGCTGTATCCCCTTCAACACGAATCCATTCATCACTTTCTGCGTATTTTAAATCTGCGGGAAAAGAAAGGTCTGCCATCTGATGCTCTCCTCAAAGTGAATTGGTAAAAAATAAAAAAGCCCACAACATCACTTGCTGTGCGCTCTGTTAGCAATGATATACTTTCAGAGTTATCCGTTCATCAAATCCTAGAACCTGAGAGTTTCACTATCCGCCTAGCAAAAACGAACGGCTTGCCCCTTCGGTGGTCAATCATTAATACATTGACACTCTCTTTTATGAACGTATTAAATTACGCCTAAATTGTAACCACATTATCTGTGATATTCAAGATAGTCATTTTTAAGGATTATCTGTTATTATTTTCACAAATAGAAGTCAAAAGGGATAACTATGACGGGTGAAGTGAAGCGATATGCCTTATATGGAATCATCAGTATTTTGAGTACAATGATTGTTATACTTTTAGGATATATTGCTTATCTCCAATTTGCACCCGTAGACACAAGTGATGTCCCTGCTTACTTACTAGATGACGATGGTATCACACCGATTGAACCCCCTTTGCCGATTCCAAATGCAACGCTGACAGACCAATCCAATCAACAGATTGATATTGCGTCATTAGACAAGCCATATACACTCCTGACATTCGGTTTTACACATTGCCCTGATATTTGCCCCATCACACTTGGCGAATATCGTCGTATTTATGATGACCTCGGCACAAATGCCGATGAGGTAAATTTTGTATTTGTCAGTGTTGATGGAGACCGTGATACACCGCTTGTTTTGGCTACCTATTTCGAGACATTGCACGTTGATAGTTTTGTAACAGGTCTAACGGGGACAGAGAGCGAAATTGCTTTTTTAACTAATCCATTAGGTGTTGAGTTTATCAAGCATGAGCCTGACCAATTTGGTAATTATAATGTTGACCATACAGCAGGCATGTTTTTATTAGATGCTGATGGCAATTGGATTCGTCGTTATCGCTATGGTATCCGTGCCGACATCATTGCGGATGATATTCGCACTATTATCAACTAGCGCGGAACACGAGGCAAAATGGTGGTTACAACTTCATAGTTACTAGTTCCAAGCCATTCTGCAATCATCTCAGCCGTAATCAATTCAGACCCTTGGCGACCTAATAAAACGACTTCATCACCTGAACGCACATCAGCAATTCCATCAACTTTGATAGCTACTTTTTCCATACTAACACGTCCAACAACAGGCGCACGTTGTCCATGTACAAGGACATACTCCCATGTATGAGGTGCACGTCGGAAACCATCGGCATAACCAATGGGTAGGATAGCAATCCGTTCATTACCGCGCGTGGTATATGTGCCATTGTAGCCGATAGGATGCCCCGCAGGAAATTCTTTCACTTGTAGAATGCGCGTCTTCCAAGACATGACAGGGCGCATTTCATCATAGAGTGGGACGGTTTGGGAGGGTGATAATCCATAGAGCATCAGCCCTGGACGAACCAAATTGAAGTGATTGGCTTTCGTGAGCAATGTCCCTGGAGAGTTGGCAGCATGGGTGTATTTGACGTTAATGCCTGCTGCCCGTAGTGGACGGATTGCCGTTGTGAAACGTTCAAGTTCGAGTTCTGTTACCTCAGGGTCATCATCCGCAGATGAAAAATGCGTATAAATCCCTTCAATATCAAGATTGGTCAAGGCACGTAAATGACGAAAAGCATGAACAGCATCTTCTGCAAAGATACCGAGTCGTCCCATGCCACTATCAATTTTGATATGGACTTTGAGTTTACCGCTTACAGTACGTGCCATACGATCATATAGTTCGGCAATTTCTAAATCAAATATGGTGAGGGTAATATCGAGTTGATGTGCTTGTCGTGCGACTTCGGGCGGTGCATAGGTCAGCACAAGAATGGGTGTTGTAATCCCTGCATCACGTAATTCAATTGCCTCAGCAATGGAGGCGACAGCTAAGTATTCTGCACCGTTGGTTACAGCAGTTCGCGCAGCTAAGACCGCCCCATGTCCATAAGCATCTGCTTTAACAACTGCCATCAAAGTGACATCATCACCAATATGATCTTTAATAACTTGAACATTGGTCGCCAGCGCATCTGCGTCAATATCAACCCAACTAGGACGTAAATTAGGTGCGGTCGGTTCAACAGCCGTTCTGTGTCGAATCAATAAGCCTCTATCAGGCTCATCATCCACTAGCGCAGCGACGACTGTTTCTAAGCTCGATTTCTCGCCACCTTTAACCAAGATAATGTCGTTATCACTTATATCAAGTGTATCTATAACAGATAACACATCTTGTGTGCTGTAAGTCGTGAAAACATCTTTAATCGCTATCCCACTATCAATTGCAGAACGACCTGCAAGGGCAGCTTCTACGCCTTGTGTGATAATAATATCTGCTATTTGTGATGCTTGTTGCCCGACAGTACGATGAGCATAACGACTATTACGCCCCAAATTATCCATGTCACCTAAAATTAGAACGGTTCGTTGTCCGTCATCTCTGACATCTTGTAACCATTCCAAGGCTGCTATAGTAGACCCAAAAGAGGCAGCAAAGGAGTCATCGACTACGACGCAATTATCGACACCATGATAGAAAGTCATCCGCCCAGAGATAGGTGTAAGTTCAGTTAACGACTTGAGTGATGTTTCGACATCAATATCCATAAATAAAGCAACTTGAATGGCTGCTAGCAAACTGTACAAATGATGTTTCCCAAGAATGGGACTCCAACAAGCAAGGTAACGTTCGTCGCCCAAGCGCAGGTCAAAGCCAATGCGTTCAATACCCACTTTGATATTAAACGCCAATAAATCAGCCCCGAAGCGGTCAACACCTATGGTTTTGATGGTTGTGTGATTAAGTTGATTCGCAAAAGCACGGGTACGGTCATCATCATAGTTGATAACAACTAAGCCATCATCACTGACACTTGTGAGTGCGTTAGCAAATTCTTCGGCATAAGCATCACAGGATGCAAAGGCTGAGGGATGAATACAATCAATATCCAGCACTATCGCTACATATGGCTTGATGTAGGCAATCATCTCGTTTAGTTCATCAGGTATAGATGGATTCAAGCGTAAAACAACAAAGTCATCATCCGTTGTGAGTGCAGACAATGACAGCGGTATGCTCAATTTACCTGAAATATTAACATTGCCAGCCACTGTCCGATATTGATTTGACAGTAGATGATGTACGGCATCAACTGCGACAGACTTACCACTTGTGCCCAAGGCAACAATCGTTTTCACATTTAATTTATCGAGTGTGAAACGCGACCATTTTAGAAGTGCTTCAATCGTATCATTGACCATGAGAACTGATACATTTGTTGTATCGCAGATGGGTGGTTCAACACATAAAATACCTGTTGCGCCATTCAGGATAGCTTCTTCGATGTATTGATGTGTATCACCAGCGTCTGTGCGGAGTGCGACAAATAGTTGATTTTCGCCTACAGTTTGTGCATCAAGGCAGAAATCGGTAAAGAGGTTAGCGGCTGGTTCGCCGAAGAGTTGTCCGTTGGCAGATTTGAGAATGTCGTACAAATTTATCATGGCAAAAGTATAGCACTATCAGTGTTGACTGCCAACTTGAAGCATCTACATGAGCACCATAATTATCTTATCAAGTCGTATAATTACGCGATACATTATGAAATATGCTATAATGCGCTGAGTTTTTAGATTGTGATGGAAAGTTTGGCTTAAATCACATGGCATTTGAATTTGAAATCATTGCACGCGATGGCGATGCTCGTGCTGGTATTTTACATACACCACATGGGGATATTCCAACACCTGTATTTGCGCCTGTTGGCACATTGGCGACTGTCAAAGCGATGCCACCACGCGATTTACGCAATGAGATTGATGCGTCATTGCTCTTATCAAATACGTATCATCTACATTTGCGCCCTGGTGAAAACCTCGTTGAGCAGATGGGTGGCTTGCATGACTTTATGCAATGGGATGGTCCGATTCTGACGGATAGTGGAGGCTTTCAGGTTTTTAGTCTCACGCAAATTAACGAAATTGACGATGACGGCGTAACGTTCCGCAGTCACATTGATGGAAGTAAGCAACGCCTAACTCCAGAAAGTTCGATGAAGATTCAAGAACAACTGGGGGCAGACATCATCATGGCATTTGACCAATGTCCACCGCCTGATGACCGAGATGCAGTTGAATCATCTCTTGACCGAACACACCGTTGGCTAGAACGTTGCCGAGAGTCACATCCTAGTGATGATGTACAGGCTCTATTTGGGATTGTTCAAGGCGGAATTTTTGATGACTTACGCGCACAATCTGCTGAATTCGTCACATCGCTTGATTTAAAGGGTTTTGCTATTGGAGGATTAGCTGTTGGCGAAACCAAGCACGAACAATATCGCACACTTGATTTTACTTTGCCTCTGATGCCAACAAATAAGCCTCGATATTTGATGGGTGTGGGTGACCCAGATGATTTAGTAGAGGGCATATCGCGCGGTGTTGACATTTTCGACTGTGTGATTCCGACTCGATTAGCACGTCATGGTGCAGCATTCACACCAGATGGACGGGTTAATATGCGAAAAGCGATGTACAAAGATGATCCACGCCCCATTATGGAAGGAACAGGCATTTATACAGAGAATTTCTCGCGTGCTTATATTCGGCATCTTGTCGTGACGAAGGAATTACTCGCACATTATCTCATCAGCTTGCACAATGTTTGGTTTCTCGTCAATCATGTCAAGAATATGCGTCAAGCTATTATTGAAGGGCGATTGCAAGTCTATAAAAATGAGTTCTTGAAGCGGTATTTGGATAATTAATCAACCTTGTTGATTATCATGAAACATGCAAGATGCGCTTTGGCAATAATGGTCTGTGCAGTGATGGTCGGATGTAATCCGATAGATGTCCCTGCATCGCCTCCACCAACAACCACACCCATCATTGTGTATCACACAGCCGATACACAAGCACTGATTAATGCAATTGCTGTCTCAGAGTTTGCGCTTAATTTTCGTGCAGAATTACATCCTGAACAACAATCTTATGAGATGCTCCTCAGTCAAGTGAGTGATGATACGATTCCTTTTTTTGTCACGCATCATAATCCGACAGATGCGCCTGAGACATTATCTACATTGCCACTGGTACAAGATGGATTAGCGATTATTAAGCATCCTGATAACACTGTAACGACACTATCACGGGATGATTTGCAACAAATCTATCGTGGATTTATCACTGATTGGCGTGAACTCGGTGGCAATGAAGCCACAATTACACTGTACACTCGCCCTGAAAGTTCAGCACTGCGCCTCGAATTTGACCGCTTGGTGATGGGTCAACAACGGATTACGCCTAATGCACAAATCTTGACATCAACAGAGCAGATGTTAGCTCGCATCGCAGACGATGAGTCTGCAATAGGATACGTTCCAATAAGTTCACTACAGTCTACGGATGTATCGTTCGTCATTGATGGCATTGCTCCTACAGTGGAGGCACTCAGTGAGCAAAGGTATCCATTACGGATGACAATTTATGCAATTGGACAAGACACAGAAGAAACAATCTATCGGGATTTATTCATTTGGGTTCAGAATATGTCATTGGATGATTTCGATGCACAATTTGTGCCACTATTGCCTTAGACAGGTGCTACCGCCATCTGGCTACTGAGTGTCAGCATCGTTGCAAATAGCAAGATAGCAATCAGTACCCACAAAGCAGTCGTCGATAAATCGCGATACTGGCGGATTTGTGTTCGTTTACGTTCTGCGGAAAATTCAGCTTCACGAAGATGATAGAGTGCAGTGGATGCACGAACATTATCAGGATTTATCCGTAAGACATTATCAAGGCAAATGATGCTCTGATCCATCTCATCAACTGCAAGGCTCATCCACAACCACGCATCCTCGAAATTACCATCTTCACGGATGAGTTGGCGCAGAATCGGCACAGCATCTGCTCGCCGATCTGCTTTGACTAGCTCAATGGCATCCAATAAGCGGTCTATTTTGTGATTGCTATAATCCGTATCGTGACTTTCCATAAGATTATGCAGGTTCTACAATAGGTTCATCAAGCGTGACATTCTCAAATAAGTCGTGCTCATCAATGCGATCTTGCTTAGGTTGTGGGTAGATGCGCGTCAGAGTTTGTTTACTCCGTAATTTGCGTCGGATAAAGCTGGGCATCCAACTCAAAAAACCACTACCACCACCGCCTTGACTTTTATGACAAGCCGACGAAGAATCCCAAATATTAAGATAGTCTTCAATATCAATCTTGGTATGGACTGGTTCGATATTGTCCACAATTTTATCGAAGTCAATATCGTTGTTTTGTCCCATATGACGCGTGTCTATACCGCGTAGTTTCATGGCGCGTAGACCAATTTTGAGCATCAGGGATGGTATAGCAGAGTAGTATAATTTTTGTGGCTGATACGGTTGCAAACCATCGGTAATGTAGGATGAATCACCAGCCAGTTTAAAGGCTTCGGTTGTAGCACGTTGAATCGCAATATGGTCAGGATGTCCGTAGCCCCCGTATTTATTGAAGGTAATGATAACTTGCGGTTTGACTTCGCGAATAACTTCTACTACTCGTCGTGTTACGGATTCAGGTTCACGATTCCATGTTGCCCATAATGAGCGTTCATCTTGGCTTGTCTCTGACCCCATCATGCCACTATCACGATAGTGAAAGAGAAACATTTCTTTGAATTTGAGGATTTCATTGGCAGCATGAAGTTCTGATAAGCGGAGTTCACGAACACTTTCATATTCACCTTCCATTTCTTCTGGAATTGTGCCGACATCGCCATCAGTTGCACAGATGAGGTAAACATCCGCGCCTTCGGCAACATATTTGCCGATTAAGCCACCATTGCCAAAACTTTCATCATCAGGATGTGCATAACTGATAAGGACACGTTTGCGTGCCATAATTTTCTCCCAAAAATTGCATCTTCACTGTTTTTACAGACAACATTAGGCACAATTGGCTTACTTAATGCCCTACGATTGCCCTATTATAGATGCAATTGCTGGATATATCCCCTGTGCAATTGCTTAGGGTCTGATTATACTGTTGCGCTGCATGTCAGGATGACATGATTTTTCGATATTTGCACATATCCATTGAGGACATTATGCGAAAACTGACCAGCATTCTTGTGATAACAATGCTGATTTTAATTGGATTCAGCCTACAGACGCAACCTGTTGCAGGACAATTTAGCACCAACACCCCTGTGAGCACATCAGGAGGCGACAGCTTACCATCGGCACCGAATGGATTCAACTTTGTGACCAACACACCATTAGGTCCAACCAATACGCCTACAAACACACCAACTAACACAGCAACGGCAACCGCGACAGCGACCAATACATCGACACCGACGGCAACTTTTACGCCATCGAACACACCATCGCCAACACCGACACCGAATGGTCCATTCTCCTATCCAGAAGGGGTTAATCCACTAACAGGCTTGCCTTATCCTGATGAAGAAGCTGTTCTACGCCGTAATTTGATTGTCAAAATCTCAAACTTTCCGCCATTGGTACGTCCACAACATGGCGTGAATGCGGCAGATATTGTCTATGAATATGAGGCTGAGGGTGGGGTCACACGGTTTGCAGCTATTTATCGTAGTCAAAATCCTGAGCGTGTGGGGTCAATCCGTAGTGCACGGTTGATGGATATTGAATTAGCAACCATGTATAACGCTCTCCTCGCTTATTCTGGTACAAGCGAACCCATTCAAGATTTGTTACTGACTCAGCCATTTTTCAACTTTCAGTTGATTTCTCCATCGGTTGGGCATGAAGAGAATCAATCAAACAATTGTGATGTTGCCGCTTTCTGTCGAAATGATAGTTTGCGTGATAGCGGTACACCGCGCGAACACACACTTTTCGGTAATACGAACGGCATGTGGAGCATTGCTGACCGACAAGGCACAAATCAGGGATTAATTGCATTCGGTTTTGCCTTCGCAGAAGATACAGCCATCAATGGCGATGGCTTACCTGCCAATGATGTATTCATCGAGTGGTTTGGTCAAACGGATGGTCGTTGGCAATACAATGCCGATGAGGGTATCTACCAACGTTTCACTGATGGTCAGGCACATATGGATGCTGCTGATGGTGAGCAACTCTGGGCAGACAATTTAGTCATCATTGAAGTACCGCATGTAGACCGCCCTGACTTGTTCCCAGCAGGTGCAACGTACACATCTCTTGGCATTGAGTTATTTAGTCAAGGGCGTGCGTATGTCATTCGTGATGGTCAGTTGTATCAAGGCTTTTGGCGACGCAATGAAAATCAAGCATTGGGACAAGCTCTACAACTGATTTACGGTGATAACACACCGATTATGCTCAGTCCTGGTCGGACATGGGTGACGGTTGTGCGTGGTTTAGGCAATGCCCGCATTGATGAAGAATACACAGATGTCAATGCAACAGCAACTATCACGGCACTGACACCATCACCAACACCATTTGACCCTAATCCAGATGGCTAGACATGACTCACAAACGAGATGCACTTAACGCATCTCGTTTTGCTTCTCTATAGAACCTTCACAGTCTTTTGTCATCATACAGTCACTTACTTAAGTGGATTGGAGTTGATGATGGACAAAAATGCTACTTTGTATAATTTCACACAACAGATGCAAGGACAAATTTTCTTTGCAGCTTTTAAGACCAATTTATCTGCGGACGTTCAAGCTGAATGGCAAAATCGTCCGCCTTTGATGAATCTCAAGCGTGGATACGCCGAAAGTCCTGCGTGGGTCTTAGTGCAAGCATTGGAATTTGCACCTGACCCTCTCACTGTAGAGCGTTTTCGGAAACGGGCTGTTTATTCTTCGCCGAGTTTGACACAGGCTTTGTTAGAAATCATGGCGAGTGAACAATTGTTTGACCGTATCGGCGATACTTATCACTTAACGGATAAAGGACAAGCCGAAGCCGATAAAATCACAAGCCAACGCCTCGTCGCATTTGAGGGCTTTGAGCCAATTCCCCATGAACAAATTGCAGAATTAGAAAAGTATTTATCACAGATTATTGAAGCGAGTTTACAAGCAGATATATCAACATGGTGTCTTGAGCATTCACATAATCGTGCACCTGCTAGTGATGCGCCACTATTAGCAAAAATCATTCAATATGGGAGTGACCTGAATGCCTTTCGAGATGATGCTCATATGACAGCATTTGGAGAATACGATGTGCTTGGGCATGTTTGGGAGGCGTTTTCGTATATCAAATCCGAGCAAGCGAATAAAGCATCTGAGTTATACGAAAAACTTTCTTATCGTGGCTTTTACACCGAGGATTGGCAATCAGCATTAGATGATTTAGTCACACGCGGATGGATTACCGAGGACGATACATATTATCGAGTTACTGAAGAAGGAATAAAAATTGCTGAGGATGTTGAGCAAAAAACGAATCACTATTTTTATGCACCTTGGGATGTACTATCCGATGATGATTATCAGAAATTGATTGACCTGATGCAAGCAATTAGCCAAGCGTATCGGGATTTGATTGCACAGCCAACAGCATAATATTGTCGGATGGGCATCCAGTATAGATGCCCAAATCTATCATCTATTTACGTGATGTTCTTGAACGCAAACCGAGCATACTGAATGTGAATGTCACAAGTGCTAAGATTGCACAAGCCAGTAACCCTGTCAGCAACGTTTCTGTCACCCATCCCTCATTCATGAGAGAGCGCATCGCTTCAAGGATATAGGTGATTGGGTTTAATTCGGCTGCGACTTTAATCCAACCATCTAGCAAACTAATTGGCACAAAGGTCGCTGTCAAGAAAGTTAGGGGAAAGAATAGGAAACTACCGCCTTGGGTTGCGCCAGCATTACCTGAGAAAAGTGCAATAGCAATAGTGAAGCCAGCAAAACTCAATCCAAGTAGCATCGCATAACCAATAACAGCCAACAGACCCAGTATGCCTGTTTCAGGATTTACACCAAGTAATGTCCCTACCAGTACAATGAAAGCTGCTTGAATCGCAAGGATGACTGCACCAGCGAGTGTTGGTCCTAAAATTAAGGCAATACGACTGATGGGGGTCAGAAGGAGCTTATCAAAGTAGCCCGATTCAATATCACGGACAATGCTCTGTCCCGCGACTCCTGCGCCACTCAATGCTGAACTGACAATCGACAATGGCAAAATGAAATTGATGTAGCTACTGCCACTGAGGAAGAAATCTGAGGCATTACCCAGTTGTGCCTCGTAAATTACGAGGAAGAATCCACCTAAAATGAGTGGTGGTAAAATTGCCCCTGGTGTACGGAAATTGACAACAAGACTGCGCCAAGCCAAAGTCGTAATTTGGAGCAAGAATGGCATCTTGTTTGATTTTGTGCGTGTTTTCGCTTGTTCTTTCTGTCGTGTTGCGATTGGATTTATTGTACTCATGGTTATCCTTTGATTGATTACAAAATAGCTTGGTTATCAGCAGGCAGTGGCTAACTATGCTGGTTGCAATTCTGATTGTTCATTTTCCGACTCTGCTTCGCCATCCGCATCGTAGCGTTGCCCTGTGACCTTCAGGAACACGTCATCCAATGTAGGCTGAGTGAGGGTCAGTGTTTCGAGTTCAATGTTGGCTTCTTGCAATTTTTGAACCACTTTTGGCACAGAAGCAGCCGAGTTATTCAAGTAAAGGCGTAAGGTTGTGCGGTCTATCTGGATGCGCTCAGCCATTGTGGTTAGGACAGTTTGTGCTTGTTGTGCAATGTCACCATCAGCAAAAGTGACATTAATTGCTTCACCACCGACTTCTGCTTTAAGTGCATCTGGTGCACCTTCTGCGACAATTTCGCCTTTATCGATGATGGCAATACGGTCAGCTAGTTCGTCCGCTTCTTCGAGATATTGTGTTGTGAGGAAAATGGTCATGCCACGCGTGCGATTGAGGCGACGAACTTCGTGCCACACATCACGGCGACTTGCTGGGTCAAGCCCTGTGGTAGGCTCATCGAGGAAGAGAATGTCGGGTTCATGCACAAGAGCAAGAGCTAAATCGAGACGGCGACGCATCCCACCACTGTAATTGCCAACACGACGCTCCGTGAATTCTGATAATTTCACAAGGTCGAGCAATTCTTCGGCACGTTGCTTAGCTTGCTTGCGTGTCATGCCGAATGTTTGTCCTTGAATGGTGAGCAATTCCATTGACTTCATGATGGGGTCAAGCCCAATTTCTTGTAGGGCGACACCCGCAACACGCCGAACATCTCCTGCTTGTTTGACGACATCAAAGCCACCAACACTTGCACTACCTTCAGTTGGCATCCCCAATGTGGTGAGCATATTAACAGTGGTACTTTTACCCGCCCCATTAGGACCTAAAAAGCCAAATACTTCGCCTGATTCCACTTTGAATGACACACTGTTTACAGCCGTAAAATCACCATATCGCTTGATAAGATTATCAGCGACAATTTCTCGATTGGACATAGAAACCCCTCAATCTACAATACAAAATAAATCACAGATAATACTCTGCGCTTGTAAAAAAGATTATGAAATTATCGGCAAGTGATAGGTATTAAGTGTTAGTATCTGATGGCACATGACTCATCTGGTCACTGAATGCACCGATGAGAATATCCAAGCCATCCATCAACTTGTCGAGGTCGTCTTGTGAGAGGTGTGCTAGGGTTTGTGTCAGGAAATCTTCTGTGCGTGTTTCCATATCTGCCAGAATTTGATGCCCATCTTGGGTGATGTTTATCTTGACCACTCGACGGTCTTCATCTGACCGTTCACGGGATACCCAGCCACGTTCTTCAAGCACTGTGATAGTGCGTGATAAGGATGCTGCACTGACAGACATCACTTCTGCGAGTTCAGTCAGTGTGTGCGGTTGCACATCAACGCGATTCAGTACATGAAAATGCACAGGTGGCACAGGAATAGTCGGTACACGCATTTGCGCTTCCATCACGCGCCCCATCAATGGGAAAATTCGTTTGGCTTTACGTGCAACATCACGGGCTATTTGAGTGTCAGACACAATTGCCTCTGTTAATATTTAGCACTCCTAATTAACGACCACCATTATGATAGTAGTGGGATATGAGGAGTTTATGAACACTAGCCTAATGATAGCTCAAAGCTCGTGGTAATTTCCATTAATTGGTGGCGATTGGATATAAGTTTTTCTGATTACGATGCAAAATAGGACATTCATTCAAAATATCTCGCTTTCTAATGGAATATCTATTTAATTGGCGTATCGTACCTTTGCAAGTTTCATCATAGACGATACAATTAGAACATCTGTATCACTATCTCCATATTGAGTCGATACCACAGGATGCTACATGCAAGATAAGATTATTATCAGGGGTGCGCGAGAGCATAACCTGAAAGACATTGATGTTGAAATTCCACGCAATAAACTTGTTGTGTTAACAGGTTTATCAGGTTCAGGCAAATCATCACTCGCATTTGATACCATCTTTGCAGAGGGACAACGACGCTATGTCGAAAGCCTAAGTGCTTATGCTCGTCAGTTCCTAGGACAGATGGAAAAACCCGATGTTGACCAAATCGAAGGCTTAAGCCCTGCAGTTTCAATTGACCAAAAAGGGGTTAGCAGTAATCCACGTTCGACAGTTGGCACAGTGACCGAAATTTACGATTACATGCGTTTGCTCTATGCGCGTATTGGCGTTCCACATTGCCCTGTTTGTAGCGTACAACTGATTGCACAAAGTGCACAACAAATTGTGGATGATGTCTTATCAATGGGTGATGGCACACGTATTCAAATTCTTGCGCCTGTCATCCGTGATAAAAAAGGTCAGCACGAAAAAGTGCTCGAAGATATTCAAGCACAGGGCTTTGTCCGCGCACGGATTGATGGTGAAGTCCGTGAATTAGAAGACAATATCGAACTGGCACGCTACGAAATCCACAATATTGAAGTTGTGATTGACCGCCTTGTGCTACGCGACCATGATAGTGAAGAAGAGTCACAAGCCTTCGAGACACGCTTAACTGATGGCATCGAAACGGCGTTAGAATTGGCTGATGGTGTGGTCATCATCAATGATGTGAGTGACCGTGATAATTCACAAGATTATCTTTTCAGTGAACATCTAGCGTGTCCGAATGGGCACGGTAGCTTCCCTGAGATGGAGCCACGTTTGTTTTCGTTCAACACACCACGCGGTGCATGTCCATCATGTCAGGGGCTTGGGTTCAGCCTAGAGATTGACCCTGACCTCATCGTGCCGAATCCTGATTTAAGCATCAAGGATGGTGCGATTCAAGCCAATGGCTGGAATGTCGATGATGAGACTAGTTGGACATACAATGTGTTCATGGCTCTAGCCAAAGAGCATGATGTACCGCTTGATGTACCTTGGTACGACCTGAACAAAAAACAGCGTGATATTTTCTTGTACGGCACAGGCAAGAAAAAGGTACAAGTGCGTTATACCAATAATGCAGGTCGTGTGCGGATGTACGAAACCAATTTTGAAGGGGTCGTCAATAACCTCTATCGACGTTATGAAAACACGGATAGCGATTACATCCGTAGTAAAATCGAGAGCTACATGCAACACATCCCCTGTCGTACCTGTAAAGGACAACGCTTGCGTCCTGAAGCTCTCGCTGTGACTGTTGCAGATAAAGGCATCTTTGAGTTAACTGAAATGCCGATTGCAGAGATGGTTGATTGGGTTGGTACTTTGCGTGGCACAGAAGACGTTGCAGGGCATCTTAATGAGCGTGATGCTGAAATTGGTCGTCAAATTTTGAATGAGATTGAATCGCGTGTTGGCTTCTTAAATGATGTCGGATTGAATTACCTGACATTAGCGCGGTCATCTGGAACACTTTCTGGCGGTGAAGCGCAACGCATCCGCCTAGCCTCGCAGATTGGTAGCCGTCTGACAGGGGTACTCTATGTACTCGATGAACCTTCTATCGGCTTACATCAGCGTGATAATGACCGTCTCATCAACACACTAACTGACTTGCGCGATATTGGTAACACGGTTCTCGTGGTTGAGCATGATGAAGACACCATGCGTGCGGCTGATTGGTTACTAGACATGGGACCTGGTGCTGGTGAACATGGTGGCGAAATCGTGGCAGCAGGTACACCTGGCGATGTCGCAAAAATCAAGGGAAGCCATACAGGTGATTATCTATCAGGACGATTCAAGATAGATTTACCTGAAACACGACGCGAAGGTAACGGGCTAAAACTGAGCATCAAAGGGGCGGAAGAGAATAACCTCAAAAATGTTGATGTCGATGTGCCACTCGGCAAGTTAGTTTGTGTGACAGGGGTCAGTGGGAGCGGTAAATCAACACTCGTGGTTGATATTCTGCATCAACGGCTGGCACAAGTTATCAATGGTAATCGTGAACGCCCTGGTAAGCACAAAACCATTGAAGGCATTGAGCACATCGATAAAATCATCAATATTGACCAAAGTCCAATCGGACGGACTCCACGCAGTAATCCTGGTACGTATACAAAAATGTTCGATTACATTCGATCATTGTTCTCTGAATTACCAGAGAGCAAGGTGCGCGGTTATGACCAAGGACGCTTTAGCTTCAATGTCAAAGGTGGGCGTTGCGAAAATTGTGGTGGGCAGGGTCAGAACAAAATTGAGATGCAGTTCCTGCCTGATATTTACGTCGTCTGTGAGGTCTGCAAAGGCACACGTTATAACCGTGAAACTTTGCAAGTGCGCTATAAAGGTAAGAACATCGCTGAAATACTCGATATGACTGTCAGTGAAGCGATTGAATTCTTTGCTAACCAACCACCGATTCTGAACAAACTTGAAACATTGATGGATGTTGGGCTGAGTTATATCCGCATCGGGCAACCTGCAACGACCTTATCTGGTGGTGAGGCACAACGCATCAAACTCAGCCGTGAATTGAGTAAACGTTCAACAGGGCAAACCCTATACATCCTTGATGAACCAAGTACAGGTCTACATGCTGTTGATGTCAAGAAGTTGATTAATGTCTTGCAACAATTGGTTGACCAAGGCAATAGCATCGTCGTGATTGAGCACAATTTGGACATCATCAAGACTGCTGATTGGATTATTGATATGGGTCCCGAAGGAGGCATTGGTGGTGGTGAAGTCATCGCACAAGGCACACCCGAACAAGTTGCTCTTATGGAACACAGTCATACAGGGCGTTATCTCAAGCCGTATCTTAACCTAACAGAAGCAGCAGCCGATTGAGACCAAAAGTCAATAGCATCACAAGATAGCTGAATAAATGGAGCGTGTCATGGTGGCACGCTCTTTTCATTATTGTCTATTTGTCCCAGATTCTATCTAAATCTTCTGCATAGAGTGCTAGAGCGCGTTTGAATCGTAAGATATTATCATCAGATGTCGTATTTAAGAGGATTTTAAGTAGCGTTTGGACAGCGATTTTATCTTCGTTTAGATTGTAGAGTGTTATGGATAGAAAGACAGGAAATTCATTGGCTTGAGGGAACTTCTCAATACCCATCGCAAGTATCCGTCGTGAGTTTTCATAATCACCAAGCGTGCGATATGTGCTCCCAAGACCTAGTAAGGCACGTCGCAAATCATTATCAGATAATCCGTTAGCGATTGCCTTTTCATAGTATGAGACAGCTTCTCGTTCCTTACCTTGCACATCACATGTCCATGCAAAGTGATAGTTAATCAATGGGTCATCAGGGTAATCTTGATAGAGGTCAGTCAGAATTGCCTCTGCTTGTGTGTAATTTCCATTTTGGCGATGCTGAATCGCTTGTTTGAGATGGTCTGATAGATTCATTTTTATACTTCTCTAGGTGATGTTAATCATGGAATACGTTCAAGAATGATGCCATCCATTGGTTGCAGTGTCACTTGCGAGACGGTTTCGCCATTATGATAGCGACTAGCAGAGCGAACATGGAAAGCATCAGCGAGGCAAGGTGCAGAGGCATCACAATTTAAACGAATAAATGCGTCTGGCTTTAGTGGTACTTCAGCCAAAAATTGCCATGTATCATTTGCCGTTCGTTGGTCAAGCGTCACACTAGCAACAACTACCCCATCAGAAACAACCTCATAAAGCGCGTTGGAATTCCAGTTGGTTGCGTCAGGTGTGGCAGGCAACCATGCTGTAATGGTGTAAGTATCCGCAAATGGAATGTTCAAATCCCACTGTGCGCCCCCATTGATACCCAAATGGCTACCGTCTCCCCAATCATGGTAATAGGGCGGTGTAGCAACCCAAATATCCGTATCATAGACGACTGATTGCCAGTCGCCGACAGTTATAAAGGTATCAGGCGTATCATCAACGATATACTCTGCCATTGATGCTTGTGTTCCTGTTAAGCGTCTATAGCCTACTGGAATATCAATGACTTGTGGCGCAATTGTCGCATTGAGTAAGACTATACCATTATCAAAATCTCGACGGAGTAAATCGGGCGCAGTCGTAACTAAACTGACATCGTCAATCCATACTGTACCCTCAGAAGCTCCTACTAAAAACTGAATCCTTGCCTGTGATGTTGTCTCCGTTGCAGTGAAGCGTAGTTGATGGGTTTGCCAAGTTGTTTGGAGTTGAACTTGTGAGTATAGACCAAAATTACGCCAATCAGGGTTATCTTTTTGAGAACTAAGTGTGATTGAGCGAGGGTCGCTTGCCCTTGCACGAAACGTCAATTCATAGGTTTGTCCTGCAACTAATTCACGCCCATGACGGGATAATTCAACACGCCAATCTTGACCTGTGGTTGATGCAATATCAATTCGTGCTGTGCCATCTTCTGAGTTAACGGCGGCATTATAGCCATTATCAGTATCAACCCAGAATGACCAATTCTCTAAAGCATCACCTATGAAGTTATCTTGGTATACTGTTTGAGGAGAAAAACCTGATGGTATGATAAATTCTGCTTGCCCTAGCGGATAGCCCAAATCAAAATTAAGTTCGTCATACCACCAATCATTCCCGTGATAGGTATCACCAATTTCGTGAGCAAAATAGCCATCTTGCATTAGCGTTAAAGATAGCCCAAAGCGCATGTAGGGGTAATAATCACGGGCAAAATCCCATGTCTCGCGTGGCATATCCAAATGTGGCAAATAGCCGTAGCCATAGCCTATCTGATAAGGCACAGCCGATTCAATCATATTGATTCGTGGCGATTGTGCTTCGGTCATCCATGCGTTATAGCGTTGCCAAAAGATATTAAATTCAGTTTGACCTTCAATGATTTCTGGCACACTGAAACCAAAACTAATACCGTTGAATATTGCAGCGATCTCAGGGTCGTTAATATCCATTGCATGACCTGAGAATATTGCATGAGGCATTAGCTCGCGCAAGACCTCTAACTCGTATAACACACCAGCACGCCATGCCTCATCGAACGTATCAGGGTCATCGGCGATACCATCCTCATTGGCATCAATCGGGAAAGTATTGCCAAAAATATCTTCGTTTTGCCACGATTGCGACAAGAAAACATTGTCGATGAAGACACCATCAAATTGCATCTCATATTCAAGATGTTCTTCATAAATACTATAAGCGACTAATTCAGCAACTTCTGGTTTGGTGAGATTCAATCGGTATGATCCAGGCCAAACCTCAACACGATTACCATCAACATCACGTAACCAGTAATCTTCTGGAATTTCGCCATCGTACCACTCAGGATTCCATTCGACAGCGTTGGCAGAACTCAGAAACATAATATTGGGATTTAAGCGACGCAATTCACGCATCTCATCTGCTGTAAAACCATTTGCACCCAGCCACAAATCAACCTGTGCCATGTATTCTAATGAACGCCCATTCTCTATCCATTCCCATGACCCCCACAGATTGCCTGTGCGAGGATAACTAGGATTCACATTCGGCAAGCTACGATACATCAAGGTAAATGGAGCATCAGCGTAGGCTTCGCAAGTCATGGTTACTTGATTTATTGCTGTTGGAGCAGGATTGAGATTTCGTAAGATAGCCGTGTGATGATTACCATCGGCATTTGATGATAGTGCCCCTTGTTCATTATTCCATTCATAAAAACAAGATGTTGATGCTTCTGTAGTAATTGTCAGAGGAAGCTCAGTTGTATTGGGCGGTAATACTGTACTTGGTGGATTTGCTTGTATTGCTGGATGCCCTGTTATCAATAGCGAATTGGGTAAGTTATCAGTGGCTTGGGTGCTTGTATAACTGAACAAGGTTACTACAATTATAATCCACATCATCCGTTGACAAACTTGATTAAAGATAATCATCAGAATGGTTTCCTCAAACAACAAAACGTAATCTGCATTGTAACATTTTTAGATATACTGCGCCTTCTCTATTATTTGGCAGAATATACGAAAATTTTAAGCTGTGATTATCTCTGTAAGACTGGAAACGCTTCCAAATCCACTTTTAAACATGCGAATAAACTAGACAAATTGCCCGAATCACATCCTTACAATACATTACACCAACCGACTTCATCGCTTGTATTAGAAAATCATCGAAGTCATCTGTAATTCTTCATCAGAAACCTTGAAATATTCTCAATCACACAATATAGATACATTGCACAATCAAAAATTAAATTATTTGTAAAAATTGCCTAATATTTACTTTACACACACGCAAATCAGGTTATCCTAATATCATCACACGCATTATTGCCGTAGGAGGCAAAGAAATTATTATGGTCGTTGCATTACCAGCAAGGAGCAAATTAGATCATCTGGATGCTTACAAAACAGCGATGGCACAATATGACCGCGCAGCATCCCACTTAACAAATATTGATACAGGTATTATTGATTTTATGCGTTATCCACGTCGTGAATTTACAGTGAATTTCCCTGTACATCGTGATGATGGCTCATTAGAGATGTTCACAGGGTATCGTGTCCATCACAATACAAGTTTAGGTCCATCCAAAGGTGGGATTCGTTATAGCATGGGAGTGACCCTCGATGAAGTTCGTGCCTTAGCGATGTGGATGACATGGAAATGTGCGCTCGTTAACATCCCTTATGGTGGTGCAAAAGGTGGTGTTGTGGTTGACCCACGCGAACTCAGCCGAGGTGAACTCGAACGTTTAACACGTCGTTTTGCTAGTGAACTCGTACCACTGGTCAGCCCACAAATGGATATCCCCGCCCCTGATATGGGAACCAATTCGCAAGTGATGGCTTGGTTCATGGATACCTATAGTATGCAAATTGGTTATTCTGTGCCAGCCGTTGTCACAGGCAAGCCGATTGGTATCGGTGGCAGTCAAGGACGTACCGAAGCAACAGGACATGGTGTTATCATCACGATGGAAGCTGCCCTACAAGATGCTGGTTATACCAATCCAGAGGATATTAGCATTGTCATCCAAGGTTTTGGTAATGTGGGCAGTAATGCGGCTCTCTATGCTGAAGAACTCGGTTACAAAGTGGTTGCAGTCAGTGATGTGGATGGTGGCATTTACAATCCACAAGGCTTAGATGTCAAAGCAGTCGTCAATCACTTGCAAAATACGGGTACTGTTATTGGGTATCGTGATGCTGAGATGGTTTCCAATGATGAATTACTCACACTCCCTTGTGATGTCTTGATTCCTGCTGCATTAGAAGGTCAATTGACAGAAAACAATGCAGACCGTGTTCAAGCAACATTCATCATTGAAGCTGCTAATGGTCCGACAACTCCTGAAGCCGATGACATCCTCAACGAACGTGGTGTCACGATTGTGCCTGATATTCTGGCGAATGCGGGCGGTGTTGTTGTCTCGTACTTTGAGTGGGTACAAGATTTGCAAGCCTACTTCTGGGATAAGCAAAACATCTTCGGGCAGTTAGACCGTATCTTGAAAGATGCTTACAAACGCACGAAGGCAACCTCCGAAGCAAAAAATATTGACCTCCGCACTGCTGCACAAGTTACGGCTATTCAGCACGTTGCTGAAGCTATCACAACACGCGGTATCTATCCCTAAGCTATAATCAAGCTGATTAGGAACTTTAAGAGGTATGGTCAGCTTGACCATACCTTTTTATTTTCAGGCGGTCTCGTGCTATGATAGGTGTCGCAAACTTAATGGCATGGTATAAAGAGTTATTTTATGGGTATTTTTCGTCGTATTGGTAAATGGTTTGGCAATTCGCAAGAACAGACTGTATCTAGCACTTCCAATTTACGTACTCTGGTTGAAAAAGCACATCTAGCACAATATACAGAAGATTATGAGACAGCTCTGTCACACTTGGATGAAGCATTTGAAATTGCAGAAAAACATCGTGATACGCGCTCTCAAATTGATATTAATCTGAGTCGCGCTGACATTTTGATTGCTCAAGGCGATTATGAGACAGCGCGTTTTGTCTTAGCTGAATTGCGTGATGATAGCGAAGCCCGTCATCTGAATGCCCCACTTGCTTATAGTTTATGTTCATTAGGCGTTTTGGAACAAAAACTCGGCAATACCGACATCGCACAAGAGCATTTTGAGAAAGCACGCGATATTGCGAATGCAATTAACACAGATGGTGCATCAGGGCGTGCCACAGGTCATCTTGGCGATATTTATATACAACAAGAAAACATCAGTTATGGTGTTTATTTGTTAGAAGACGCTGTTGAAAAATTAGAGCGTAGCAAAGACCTCGAATTACTCGGTTACTTCCTCGGACGCTTAGGCATGGGCAAAATTCAGCTTGGTGAGCGTTCGCAAGGAGAGTTGCATTTAAAACGTGGTTTAGATATTGCGAAAAATATCCAACATACAGCACAAATTCGGCAACTGAACATCCTGATTGCTGATAATGCCTTTGATACTCAAGATTATCGTCAGGCACAAAGTCACTATAGCGATGCCTTTGACTTATACTCAAGCCCTCAAGAAAGTCTTGAGTATGCTTCGCTCCTCGGTAAGATGAGCCGTGTTGCGCTGAAATTAGGCGATACCTTCAACGCTGAACGATATGCCGAAGAGATGCTTCCTCTGGCACAAACACTCGATAACGACATGCTGATTGCGAAAGCTAAAGCCTTAATTGGCTTAACCAATGCCAAAACACAAGATAATGCCCAAAGCTATTTAGAAGATGCAGTTCAGTATTATCGTCAAATTGAGCCTGATAGCTTCTACATTGATATTCTGAGAACACTCGCCCAAACTCAACTTGAAGTAGGAGATGATGACATAGCAATAGCCACCTATCAAGATGCCATCAAAGCATCAGAGGAATTATCTAGCGAATCAGCCAAGGTTCACAGTGAATTAGCGACTTATTACGCTAGCAAACGCCAACTACGCGATGCAATTGATTCATGGCAAGTTGCGGTAAAGTTATTCGAGGATGCTCATCAAATCAATTACATGGCAGGGGTTCATTGCGATATTGCTCTGATGTACGATCAATTAGGTGATGGTCGGCTTGCTCAACGTGAATATGGCATTGCACTCGAAATGTTAGGACGCATTGATGATAGTCATACACGCGGCATCATCTTAGCAAATGTTGCGGCAGCTTATAGTAGCTATGGCGATGTTGATTCAGCAGAAGACTTTTTTAGCGAGTCAATCCAGATTGCGCGACGTAACAATGACATCCCAGCCGAGATACTCAGACGTTGTAATTACGGACGCTTGCTTGCGCTTACAAATCGTCCAGAAGAAGCTCTTAAGCAATTAGCTCAAACACAAGAACAATCAGCAGAATATGAGCTAGATTTACAAGCTGGCATTGTTTTGGGTAATATGGGACTTGTGATGGCGATGCTGGGTGAAGTCAATGCAGCAAATATGAGGTTTCAGCAATCGCTCTCGATTTTGAGTTTGATTGATGCCGACCAATGGCGTGCGCGTGTGTATGCAAATTGGGCGGATTTTGCCTTGCAACAAGATGAAGTTGCACTTGCTAAAGAACGCTTTGATACAGCATTTAAGTTAGCTCAATCCCAATCGCTGGTTGATGTCCTGATTCAGACAATCATAGGACGTGCAAATCTTGCAATACAAGATAATCGTCTAGACGATGCTGAAGATAACTTGACAAAAATTATGCCAACAGCAAAACGTCAGGGGTATCAACAGTTACTTGCACAGTTACATCAGGCATGGAGTATGCTTTATGCCAAACAAGGCAAGCAAGACCAAGCGCAGTCTGAATGGGCAACTGCACAACATATCCGTGACCTGATGAAAATGCCACTAATCACACCTGATTGGCTCTAATCGGCATGGTAATCAATCGAAAAGAGATTGCCTTCACTATCCCAGCCATCAGCAGAAAAAACATGAGGCGCAACTGATTCAATACTTGTCATTTTAACTCCTGCTGATACGAGTCGAGCATGTTCGGCTTCGATATCATCGACTGCATAAACGATTTTGGGTGCACCTTGCTTGATACCATCAATCCCACCAGCATGGAGTGCAATAGTGACTGTCCCTGCTTGGAATTCTACCCAGAATTGCTCACTGTAATCCTCAACGTGGGGATAATTGATTGTGAGTGCCATTACATCACGATAAAAAGCGACCATCTTTGCCATGTCTGATACATAGATGATATTCCTAAGTACACCTTTGATTGCCATAATTATTCCTCACTAAATAATTCCATATTAGCAATTGTAGAACATTATTTCTATTTGTGCAAATTTTAGACACTGTCTCTGTACAGTACTTTCAAGTGATATTACTCTAGCAATTGTTATCATCAACAAAATTAGAAAGTTTATTATGGCAACCATTTGGTGCGTATCGGCGCAACTTTACAGTCACACGGATTGGGGGGGATTCCTCAAAACAGCACGTATCTTGCAAGCGCGTGGACATGAGGTAATTTGGGTCAGTCAAGACGTTTTACGTGGCGCGATTGAACAGAAAGGCTTACGATTCGAAGCAATCGAAGAAACAGGTTGGTTATGGCCACCCCCACCTGCACCTGATGTCACCACTTTGCCTCCTCAAGAAGCAGTGCAGTTACGTTATACACGGGCATTGGATACATGGCTTACTGTTGACCTTGTAGCAAAAGGTGTTGAGTGTTTGCTTGATTTAGCTGACCGTATCGGCAAACCTGACGCTATGATAATTGACCCATTTCTGACTTCGGCAGCGATTGCTACAGAAAAACTCAATGTGCCATTAATTGTCGCTGGATGGCCTGCTCAAGCAAGCCTTGATGAGAATGCACTTTTCCCTGTGCAAAAAAATCTGAGTAGCGATAGTATGCAACGCCTACTACGTTTATTTGAGCAATTTGATGTCGAGGGGATTAATTTTAGCCAAGGCACAGCCCCGAGTATTCGCAGTCCGCTATTGCACATCACCTATTTCACGCCAAATTGGTATGCCCAAGAGCAAGCCTACATGCTCCCTCAGACGCAATATGTAGGTGGTAGTAAAACAAGCCCGACTGATGCACCGCCAAAGTGGTTGAGTGATATTCCAGAAGATGTGCCATTGGCAATGGTCACCCTTGGAACAATTTTCACAGGAGATTTAGGGTTTTTCAGTTGGGGTGCAAGGGCAGCATCCCAAGCAGGATTACTACCGATTGTCGTCATTGGGTGGAATCCGCTATCACCCGACAAGAAACAAGAACTTAAAAATGCACTTCCAAGTGGCACACGTCTACTCAATTGGGCACCATTCGACCATGTCTTAGCACGTTGTAAATTGATGATTCATCATGGTGGGATGGGAACAACACATGCAGCCATCACACATGGCTTGCGTCAGATTGTTGTTCCGCACGCTGCTGACCAACGGATTCAAGCAAAGCGCGTCGCACAGATGAAAATCGGATTGAACTTGACGGCTCATGAAGTGCAACAAGGCAAATTGCATGAAGGTGCAAAAGCCATCATGGAAGCGGATTTCGTCGGCGAGAATGCACGCAAATTCGCATCACAGATGGCAAGTTTAGGTGGTGTAGAGCGAGCAGGAACACTAGTCGAAGAAGCTATCTAACTATTATCAGGTTTTTGACCTTTGATGATAATATGATGGTCGGTGTAGCGTGCATGGACTGTCCCTGCGAGTTGTGGTTGCATCCATTTTGCGACGGCATCAGGGGCGCGTAGAAGCAAAATATTCAATTGTTCAATGGTTTCGTCACTACAATTTTGACGTTTTGCCCAAGGCACAATGTCGTGTTCAATTGTGAATTGCTCAACATGCTGAATTTCAAAGCCACTATCTAAGAATACGCCACGCCATTCATACTCAGGCAAAGCACGGGCATGGGCTGGGTCGCGCAATTTTTCGTAGGCATTGATGTACTCTGCCATGTTTGTATCATCTGGCACAACATGGTCATGCACTAGTAAAATACCCCCTGCTCTGAGAACACGATACGCATCCTGTACAAAGGCGAAAATATCAGGGAAGTGATGGGCTGCTACACGACAGGTCACAAGGTCGAAACTGTTCGAGGCGAAGGGTAACACTTCGGCATCTGCACAACAGAAGCGCATTTTATCACCTTCAGCTTGTGTGATTAGAAACTCTTTCGCTTTTTGCAACATGCGCTCTGTGAAGTCTGTCGCAACAACTTCGGCAACATGCGGTGCAAAGTGTAAAGCAGTGTGACCGCCACCTGTTGCTACATCTAGTACGCGCCAGTGAGATTGCATTTCCGCTAATTCTAGCAGACGTGGTAAGCCCATCCCTGTTGCATGGGTCGTGCTAGCGACATATTTTTCAGCAGCACGAGCGTATCGTTCTTGGTTGAGTGCTTTCAAATTATCGGACATCAATCATTTACCTTTTTCATGATTTATTGCACGCTATTCTAGCGCATATGAGCAAACTCAAGCCAATCGTTGGATATACACCATGCCATTTTCATCACAGCATCTTAAAGCACAAGCACAAGCAATGGGGTTTAATCTTGTTGGGATTACACAAGCTGTATCATCCCCAACACTCGATGCTTATTATCGCTGGATTGACGCTGGAATGCACGGAAAAATGGGGTATCTTGCACGAGAAGACCGTCGCATTCGTCGGGATGATTTAAATAATATTGTCGATGGCGCACAGTCAATCGTCATGGTCGGATTGGATTACCGTTCTAGGATTGTCCCTCTATCACTCTTGCATGACCCTACTCGTGGACGAATTGCGTCTTATGCGTGGCAATTGGATTATCATGATGTGATTGAACCACGTCTCGAAGACCTCGCAAGTTGGATGCAAGCCCAAATTGGGGAGGCAACATCACACAAGGTCTATGTGGATACTGGAGCGGTGTTAGAACGCAGTCATGCTCAACAAGCAGGCATGGGCTTCATCGGTAAGAATACGATGCTGATTCATCCACGCCGAGGGAGTTATTTTTTCTTGGGCGAAATTATCAGCACCATAGAATTTGACAGCTACGACACACCGCATCGAGAGACGATGTGTGGTACATGCACACGATGCTTGCAAGCCTGCCCAACAGATGCTTTTCCAGAGCCTTATGTATTAGATGCGAGACGATGCATCAGTTATCACACAATTGAGAATAAGGCTTGGATTGACCGTGAGTTACGGGCTGGCTTCGGTAATTGGGTCTACGGTTGTGATGTTTGCCAAGAGGTTTGTCCATTCCAGCGATTTAGTCAAGCAACAGACGACATGAGTTTTTATCCCCCTGACGATGATGCGGTTGCTCCACATCTGACAACCTTATTAACACTCACTAATGACAGTTTCAAAGCACGCTACGCTAATTCGCCAATTTATCGCATTAAGCGCAAACGACTCGTGCGGAATGCTTGTATAGCAGTCGGCAACAGTGGAGACCGCCAATTTATTCCCTACTTGATTCAATTGCTCTACGATGATGAGGCTATTGTGCGCGGACATGCAGCATGGGCGTTATGGCAATTGATGGGGCGCGATGCCTTAAAACAATTACAAGCACTCTATGATCGCGAAGATGATGCCGAAGTACGTGCTGAAATCGAAGCCCTTGTGCCTTAATATCCTGAGCAACCATTAAGCCATTGGACTGCATGATATGCGCTACGCGATGATACAATGATGCCAGTTTCGATGTCACCTTTGAGGAAACATTTTGTTCGGATTTATTGGTAAGCGCAAGATAGGCGATGTTCGGTATCCGCGTGAGTTTTGGTTGTTATTTTGGGGTGTGTTCATCAATCGCGTTACGGCGAGTATGATATGGCCTTTTTTGACAGTTTATATGTATCAGACTTTGGGTGTGCCCTTAACCACGATTACCCTCCTATTTCCTCTACGAGCGATTAGTAGCATCATCTCAACAGCGATTGTCAGCCCCATTATGGATAAAGCGGGTCGCAAAGGTGTTATCATCTTTGGCTTAATCGCAAGTGGCTTAGTTTTCTTCGCAATGGCATTCATTAACACCTTAGTTGCTTGGGCTATTTTAATCACTGTCTTCGGGGCAGTGTTGCCGATTTACAACATTGGTGTCAATACAATGGTCGCCGACTTAATCCCACAAGAGCGTCGTGCACCTGCCTATGCGCTCATTCGTACTGTGAGTAATGCAGGGATTGCCATCGGACCTGTGATTGGTGGTATCTTAGCCGTGATGTCGTTTGAATTGGTCTTTGTGATGACAGGACTTTCATATCTTATCTTGGCTGTATTGACAGTATTCTTCATCACTGAAACTATCCCCAAAAATATAAATACGACAGATAATATTCTGACAACGGGTGGTTATGGTTTTATCTTCCAAGATTTACGGTTTCTGAGTTTTATGGGGATGTATTTCCTCATTTTGATGGCATATGCTCATATGTTTTCACTATTGCCTGTGTATGTATCCGAAAATTTTGGTCTCGCTGAAAATCAGTATAGCCTAATGATAACAGTCAACGCAGCAATGGTGGTCTTTTTACAATATATTGTCACTAAACAAACAGAAAAATTTGCTGATTTCCCTGTCATGACCTTCGGCACATTGTTCTATGTAATTGGTCTATTTAGCTTTGCATTTGGCAGTGAATTATGGCACTTTATGCTGAGTGTCGGCATTGTAACCATGGGCGAATTGATTGTGATGCCAACAGCCACAACTCTCGTTGCTAATCTTGCGCCAGATAATATGCGTGCACGTTATTTGGGCTTGCTCTCACTGGGGTATCCGATTGGGTCAGGTATAGGACCTGTGCTAGGTGGATTCCTTAATGATGCAGTTGCACCCGTTGCGATGTGGTATGGCGCAGGCACAATGGCAGCAATCGGTGCTATTGGATTCTTCATTCTAACACGCATCTGGGATGATAAACGCAAAGTCGTTCCAGCATAATCACCTAGACAAGCAATACGTGCTGGGGTATATTTTATATACATCGTATTATACATTTTCGGGAGGCTATTCTGATGGAAAAAACATTCAAAGTTCCTAATATTGGTTGTGATGGTTGCGTCAATGCCATCAAAGGTGAATTGAGTGACCTTGACGGTATCACTAAAGTTGAAGGCGTTGTTGACACACAAATGGTTACAGTCGAATACGACGCACCAGCCGATTGGAATCAAATTGTGGCAACTTTAGAAGAAATCGACTACGCACCAGAAAAAGCGTAATTATGATTAGGCGACTAGTCATTAAGTCGCCTATTTTTAACTCTCCATGTCTTCATCAATGATGTTGTACATATCTTCTAGCAAATCTTCGCCGACTTCTACCAAATTCAGTGCTGTTTCATCTTCAGATTGCATAAAAGCAATTGCTGATTGCAATAGAGCATTCGCTGATTGCATTGTCAGTGAGGTCACATCTTGATAATCATGCACAGCAATTAAGTCTTCGAGCGTTGCTTGTGCGGACTCTAATTTTTCTACCGCAGCTTGTAGCTCTTTGATGACATCAGCAGATGTTTTCATAAAATTCCTCGTTCAGGGTATTTTTCAAAAATTGCTATTCATTAGACGTGATATGTCTTAAAATCACAAGTCTAATCCTAATGAATAAAGGTCATTGTGATGCCTACATTCCCCGAGCACGGTTACGTCGAAGATGATGGTACAAACTATTACTATTGGAAAGCCTCAACACTATGGCAGTTATCGGAGTCAATGCCGATTGAGCATGTGCCATTGAGTGAATTTGATTGGACGAATGATAATTTTGAGTGCAATTCGCTGAGTGACCCTCCTTTATGGCGAGATATTGGCGACCATGCCAAGCGCATCATCAATGCAGATTTGAAGTATCTAATTATCATCAGCGATGAAGGTAATATTATGGATGGGATGCACCGCATCCTCAAATGTTATGTGTTTGATGTGCCCACAATTAAGGCTGTGAGATTTGAGAAAAATCCTGCACCTGATTTGGTGATTCCTATCAATGAGGAAAAAAACTAAAACAAAAAAGCACCTGACTACATCAGATGCTCTTTTGCTTGTGTTAAATTATGTATCCAGAATATGGACAATCCACGCTTCTGTACCGTTACCTTCAGCAACCCAGCCTCTCGTGTTACCTGAGCGCACTTGCCACCATATAAAGCCATCGGCTTCGACAGGACCGCCCGTAATAACCAGCAAGGTATCAGCAGGTAAAATCGAAGTCACACCAGCATTCGTACTCGCATCGGAGCGCATATTGAGATTATCACCTGCTTGTGTGACGATAACCTCAGCACCAACAGTAATTTCTGTGCTTGATGATGAGGTATCTGTAGCACGAACTGGCGGATTTGTCGTGTTGCTGATTGGAACTAAGACTTGTACATTGTCAGCACTTTGCACAACCCAGCCTTCTTGACCATCTGCAGTGCGGACACGCCACCATGTAAATGTGCCATCATCGATAGGACCTTCTAGCAGGGTCACAATATCGCCATCACTTAAACGCGCAACAATATCAAAATTTGTACCAGCACCACTCCGCATGTTTGACCTATCGCCATCTGTTGTTGTGATACGCGCAGAGTTGCCAATCGCTAATGTTGGAGGTGAAGCAAGCGGTAGTTCAGGGTCATCATCTGGATTTGATGGACTTTGCCAACTGTTAATATCAGGCGGTACTAAGTCATCTAAGAAATCATCAACCCATACGAGCTTCGGATATACGTTTGGTCCACCTGTCCAAATTACGGTACTAGGGTCAGCAGGACCAGTGGTTGTGATATACATCAACGCACTCGTATTCGCTGGTAAGGGGTCAGAGATAACAGGAGCAATTTGGGCTGTGTTCGCTGTGTACAAAAAACCTTCTGTTGTACCCACAAAGCCTGATGTAATGATGTCTCCCATAACCAAGGTTGTAACGAACGTACTATCACGTTCATATAAGTTCCATTGACGTATACCAGAAGGCAAGTGTTCGCTAAATATTGCGATGCGCTCGCCACCTTGCACAAAATTAGCTCGATAAAAACTACGTTCAGCATCCACACGCCAAATGGATGTTGAGGGGTCAAGCCCAATCCCTATCTGAATGGTGTTGAATTGTGCACCTGGTCCGATAATTAAGTCGCTCATGTTGGGCAAACTATAATCTCGGATTCCTTCGATAGTCTCGTTAGTTTCAGAGAAAAAGTCAGTCGATAGCGTGCGGAAACGATCAGCCTCGCTGAAGGTGTTATCTGTTAAGTTCCAGCGAATATTGGGATACTCTGGCAAGCCCTCTGTACCTGTTAGAATTGGTGTAAAGTGCATATCTGTGAGGCTTCTGAACCAGCGCGGAATTGGTAAGTAGCCAAAACTACCGAAAGAGTCTAATGCACTACTGAGTTGTGGATTGGTAGAGTCAATTTGGAATGCAGGTGTCCCCGATACATCAGAGATAGCAAATACTGTAATCCGACTTATCTGACCATCTTGCACACCTAATGCAAAATACGCACTATCTGATGTCCACATTTCAGATGTCCCCATGAAGTCAAGGCTGGTGTAGGCGAAGCCACTACTGAGTGGAATATCATAGGTAATTTGGTCAAGCTGTGTGATAGTATCGTAAATGTGTAGGCGTGTGCCTGTGATACCAGATGTTGTGTAAGCAACATAACGCCCATCAGGTGAAACAGAGGCAAACAAAGAAAACGTCTCGTTCATCAACGCTGTCATCGGTTGATTGAAAATTTCAGTCCCAAAGTTATCAACTTTGATGATACGTCCGTTGACTTCATCGTAGAGCAATGCTTCAAATTCTAAGCGGACTTGCGCCGTAGCCAGTTGCGTGAATAACCCCATGATGAGTACAAATAAGATCAAGCGACTACTGATTTTCATAATTGCGAGTCTCCTATATATGATGACTTTAATGTCATTGTATAGGGAATTTAGACAGACGAAGCACGGGTCTGGTAAAAATCATGTATAAAGTTGATTCATAGCAGCGATTATAATTCCTATATTAAAAATGGGTCAAAACAGGTTATAGTAAATTTATGAGCTATCAACATATTAGGAACTTTGAATGACGACTAGTCGGCAACAAGCAGAGATTTGGCTCAAGCAGGCATTAGGCACTGATGCGACATTCCGTGAAGGACAATGGGAAGCAATTAATGCACTTGTGGTTAACCGTCAACGAGTGTTAGTGGTTCAACGCACAGGTTGGGGCAAGAGTTTAGTATATTTCATGGCGACTCGTCTCTTACGGCAACAAGGCGCAGGTGTTACTATCTTGATTAGTCCCCTACTATCACTCATGCGTAACCAAATTGATTCTGCTAGACAATGGGGATTACATGCAGCCAGCATCAATAGCTCTAACTACGATGCTCATGCGGATATTGAAGCATCCTTACTCAACAATGAAATTGATTTATTGCTGATTTCACCTGAGCGACTTGCCAATGACCGTTTTCGTTCGGAGATTTGGTCACGATTAAGGCATCAAGTTGGGATGTTGGTGGTGGATGAAGCACATTGTATTTCTGATTGGGGGCATGATTTCCGCCCAAATTATCGGCGTATCATGCGAATTTTAGATGAGTTACCCTCTCAGACACCAATTATTGGAACAACCGCCACTGCCAATGACCGTGTTGTCAGTGATGTCGCAGAAATTTTAGGCGCAGGGATAAACATTCAGCGAGGCGCACTGACCCGTGAGAGTTTATCGCTGTATGTCTATCCTGAACCAATGGATCATGCCACACGTTTGACATTGCTATCCCATTTGCTAAAGAGCATCTCAGGCAGTGGCATCATCTATTGCACAACGACACGCGATTGTCGGTTAGTAGCGGAATGGTTGCAAGATGAGGGGCATAATGTCAAACCATATTTTGCTAAGGTTGAAGAAGCAGGTTATGAAGACCGCCCTACACTAGAAAATCAGTTGATGAGCAATGAGGTTAAAGCATTGGTCTCTAGTGTGGCGTTGGGGATGGGATTTGACAAAAGTGACTTACATTTTGTGATTCATTATCAGCTACCGAGCAATATTATCGGTTACTATCAGCAGATTGGACGGGCAGGTCGTGGCATCGACAAGGCTTATATCATCCTGATGCACGGTGCAGGGGACGAAGATATTCTACGTTATTTCATTGATTCGGCGTTTCCGACACCCAAGCAAGTCAGTGGCGTTTTAGATGCACTCAGGCATCAAGCCAAGACACGCAATGACTTACAGCGCGATGTCAATGTGCGCTCTTCTACTCTAGAGAAGATTCTGACACACCTAGAAGTCGAAGGTATCCTCAGCAAAGAGGGGTCAAGTTATCAACTTATCAATCATCAAGCACAACCTGATTATGACCGATGGCGCGATGTCACTGATGTGCGCTATGACGAATTACGCCATATGCAAGCCTACACACGCGAAGACGGTTGCCTGATGGAATTCATCGCACGCGCTTTAGATGACCCTCATCCAAAACGTTGTGGACGCTGTAAAAATTGCACAGGTGTAGCGAGCAACTTTAACCCTGATGCCAGCAGTATCATTCGTGCTCAAACATTTTTACGAGAAGGCAAACCCTTGACCTTTAAGCCTCGCAAGCGATGGATAAAAGGCTTGCCCAATATCAAAAAGACGACTGATATGCTCATCAACCATGAAGGACTTGCTCTGTGTATGCTCTATGATAGTGGCTATGGCAACCAAGTTCGTGTGGCACGCGATAAAAATACACTTTTTTCTGACGAGTTAGTTGAAGCATCAGCAAAGGCACTACAAGATTATTGGCAAGCAATATCGCAAACACCTGATGTGATTGTCCCTGTGCCATCCTTACGCCGTCCGCATCTTGTTCCTGATTTCGCTGAACGCCTTGCACAAATACTCAATTTATCAGTTGTAACTGCCCTCACACATCTTGAGCAACATCGTCCACAAGCAGAGGTATTCAACAGTTATCAACAAGCCGACAACCTCTTAGGCAACTTTGCCGTCACACAATTAATTCGGGGACAGTCTATCTTATTGGTTGACGATTTGACTGATTCAGGATGGACACTAACCCTGCTAGGAGACTTGTTGCAACGTCAAGGCGCAAGTAGTGTCTATCCCTTTGCTATTGCAACAACGAGCACCTATGACTGATAACGATAAGTTCTTGTAAAGGCTAGTTATCTATCTGATTGTTGGAGTATTGAGATAACACGATGCCGTGCTGCCTCTAAATGGTTCAGCAAGCTAGCACTCAATCTCTCAGAAGAGCGATTCTGAATTGCGGAAAATATTTGCTCATGTTCAAAGTGCATCATCTGGAAATCGCGGAGGGTGTAGTGAGGTAACACTTGATAGAGTTGACGATGAATCCCTGTTTGCTGGAACATCGCCAACATTTTAGGCGGACCGCCGACACGCACTAGCAATTCATGAAATTCTTGGTCTAGCTCAATGTAGTCGTCAATGATGTCGTGCCAATTGTTATCACAAGTATCTACAAGCTGATTCATTGTATTTTGAATGTGACTAATTCGTTGATAGTCATCATCTGATAAATATTTGAATATGCAGAGGGCAACGTAAAGTTCAAACGAACTCCGAATTTTATAATTATCATTTAATTGTTCTGCATCAATCTGCGCGATAAATGTTCCACGACGCGCTTGGATATCCACTAAACCTTCTAGCTCAAGCCTTTTAAGAGCAATTTTTAGAGGTGTTCGACTCACTTGTAAACGCGCTTCCAAATCTTTCAAATCTAGGCGTTGTCCTGCACTATACTGACGGTCAACGATAAGCTGTCGTAATTGTTGATAGACTGCATCACTTAGATTCGGTGTTGAAATTGGCGTTAAAATTTTGGCATCGCTCAAGCTATGTACCTGTTAAGACTTATCTATCATTAACATCAGTATAAGGGATGGAATTTCACATCTCAAGTTATAGTTCTGATGCAACAATTTGTGTGCAAGTCAGGCAAACTGAAATTTCAGTTTTGGCAGCAAAACACGCTATATCGATATATTTTACTTGAAATAGACCAATCGTTTGACAAAATCTCTGAGATTGGCTACTCTCAACTCAAATCTGAAATTTCACAAAATTGGTTTTATTACTTTTGTTTTTGATTTTTTCTTCAATTAACTCCATAGTTTATGTTGCAGATTCACAGGAGGATACACTGTGTCCAATGTCCCTGTGATAGTTGCTTGTGGCACGACAGCAATCAAGTCTGAGCGTGTCGATAGCAATCTGCGTGACCTCACTACAGAAGCCGTTCTTGCTTGCATTGCTGATGCAGGGCTGAAATCCCTTCAGGATATTGACCAAGGTATTACCAGTTACGAAAGTGACCACTTTAATCTACAAATGACAGCAGGTGTGATTCTGCACGATACTATTGGCTTAATTCCGAAGCCGAATGTACGTGTCGAAGGTGGTGGTGCAACAGGTGCACTGGCATTGCGAACAGCATGGGCATATATTCAAAGTGGCTTGTGTGAGTCAATATTGGTTTATGGATGCGAGAAAAACGGACGTGGTGTATCATCCCAAACAGCCAACCAGCTATTTGCCCTGTCTGCTGATGTTGATTGGGAAATGACCGTCGGTGGTACATATACAGGATTTTACGCTGCTATGATGCGTGTTCATATGCAAAAATATGGCACAACCGAAGCACAATTCGCGCATGTGGCTGTTCGTAATCGGCATAATGCTCAGTTCAATCCTATTGCTCAGAAGCCGATGGATATTTCAATTGATGATGTCCTATCATCACGTCCTGTGGCTGAACCCTACAAGTTATTTGATTGTAGCCTCTTGAGTGATGGTGCAGCTTGCATTTTGCTTACCACAGAAGAGTGGGCAAAAAAGCACAGCACAACTTTTTCAGAGCGTCCGACAGTGTACTTTACGGCGACAGGTTGTGGTACAGATACAATGCGCCTCGGTGACCGTTACCCTGACATCAGTAATTTCCGTGCAAAACGATATGCAGCGCAACAAGCCTACGCTATGGCTGGCATCAATGACCCTATCAATCAAATTAATGTCGCTGAACTCTACGATAGTTATAGTGGTGTTGAAATTCAAGCAGTTGAAGACCTTGGCTTCGTCAATGAAGGCACAGGGGGCGCGACAATTGCCGAAGGCATGTTTGACTTGGATGGCAAATTACCTGTGAATACTAGTGGTGGTTTACTCGGACGCGGTGCGCCTGTCGGAGCAACGGGCATTTTGCAAGCGATTGAAATCACACAACAGTTATGGGGCGAAGTTGATGAGCGTCGGCAAGTGAAAGACGCACGACGTGGACTGACTGATACGCACGCTGGCATCGCGTCGATTAGTGTTGTCAACATTTTTGAGCGGAGAGACTAATCATGTCTGATAAGGTTCTCCACCGCATTGATATACGTGAGATTGGCTCATCTGCGGATGATATTTGGTCAGAATTTCGTCAAGTCGAGCGCATCACACGCGAACTGACACAAACATTTAAGTATAGCCATGGTAAGTATTCACGCTTTTTCATTGAATTAGAGAACAAGCGATTCATGGCAACGCAGTGTATAGAGTGCAAGAAAGTCTATGCACCACCTCGCCCACTGTGCCCTGATTGTTTAGCAGTGACAACATGGCTTGAACTCTCTGGTGAAGGTGAGGTCATCACATTCTCGATTTTGCATTTTTCGCCTGATAGTAACGAGGATGTGCGCCAATTGAAAACACCATATATTCTAGCTTATGTGTTGCTGGATGGTGCATCGACACTGTTTCCGCATTTATTAAAAATGCCTATTGATGATGTTAAAATCGGTCAGCGTGTTAGAATCCACTACACGGAAATGCCTGTTCATCACCCCCTTCATCTCATGTATTTTGTACCACTGGAGCAATCATGAGCGTGCGTAAACAGAAATTAATCAACCAACCTGAGCATATTTTGCAAGAGATGCTCACTGGTTTTGCGAGTGCCTACAAGAATATTGTTCAGTTAACAGATAATGGTTTAATCGTCCGCCGTAATCTCAAAGCTGAGGGTAATGTCGGTTTGGTCATCGGCAATGGCAGTGGTCACGAACCTGCGATGATAGGCTTAGTTGGTGAAGGTTTATTTGATGTCAATGTTGCAGGAGAGATTTTCACAGCCCCTGGTCCTGAACGGATTGTGGATGGCATCAAAGCAGCAGATCGCGGTGCAGGGGTATTGGTGTGTGTATCGCATCATGCAGGGGACTTAATGAATGCTGAAATGGCACTCGAATTATGTGAACTTGAAGGCATCGATAACGTTGAGATGGTCGTGCTTTATGATGACATTTCAAGTGCACCCAAAGGCAAAGAGACCGAACGACGTGGCACAGCAGGGTTATTCTTTGTATGGAAAATGCTAGGGGCTTATGCTGAACAAAGTGGCGATTTATCAGCTTGTAAAGCCATTGCCGAGAAAATTCGTGACAATACACGGACACTAGCGATGGCACTGACCTCTTGTGCAAGTCCGATAACAGGTGAAATCATGTTTGAGATGCCCGACGATGAGATGGAAATCGGCATGGGTGTTCACGGCGAAATGGGCTTCGGTCGGCAGAAAATTGTCTCAGCGAATGAAACTATCGACTTAATGTTATCGCCCATTTTAGAAGACTTGCCCTTTCAAGCAGGTGATGAGGTTCTTGTGATGCTCAATAACAGTGGCAGTATGACTCTCATGGAACTCTTTATTTTGTACAATCGAGTAGCAGAAAAATTATCTGAGGTAGGTATTAGCGTCTATGATTCTTGGATTGGTGCATATGCCACTACACAAGAGATGGCAGGCTTTGCCTTATCACTGTGTCGCGTTGATGATGAACTCAAAGCCTTGTGGGATGCGCCAGCAAACGGGGCGTATCTAAAAAAATGAGTGCTGAAATTAATTCGCAACAATTGCACACCATGATTAGGCAAATCGCTAAGACGATTACTGAGCATCAACGAGAATTAAATGCACTTGATTCTGCATTAGGTGATGGTGATCATGGTACAGGCATTAGTACAGCATTTTCAGCCGCCGTGGATGATTTAGATAAATTAGAGAATCCCGATGTGACGACTGTCCTTAAAACAACTGCTAGTGCGTTGATGAACCGTATGGGTGGTGCATCAGGTGCACTCTATGGCACATTCTTCTTGAAAGCGGCTTTAACTGCAAAAGGGAAATCTTCCTTGAGCAAAGATGATATAGATAAACTGTTGCAAGCTGGGCTAAAGGGTGTTAAGCAACGAGGAAAATCAGATGTTGGCGATAAAACAATGATTGATGCCCTGAGTCCTGCGGTATTGGCTTTCGTTGATGCAGATAATTTAGTGTCGGGATGGCAAAGCGCATCCCAAGCAGCAAAAACAGGCGCGAACAGCACGATTAATTTAGTCGCTAAACATGGACGTGCCAAGTTTGCAGGTGAACGGTCAAAAGGTCATATGGACGCAGGTGCAAAATCAATTGCGCTGATGTTTGAAGAGATTCATGATTATTGGGAAGGACAAAGCTAATGCCAAAACACAAGTTAAAAGTAGGCTACATCGGCACATCCATTTCGTCCTATTTTGCGAGTGAATACAATCAACGTGAGCGTGCCATCACAGGTATGGAAAAACTCGCTGACGAACTCGATTTTCAACTAATTGCTGTCCATGATGAGGTGATGACGGAAGAAGGGTCAGCCCGTGCTGCCGAATATCTCAGAGATAATGAGATTGATTTCTTGTTAATTCAAACAGCGGCATGCAGTATGGGTGAGCAACTCTTACCACTGGTCAAAGCAGCCCCGTGTTTAGGATTGTGGGCAACACCTGACCCTGAACAAGAAGGCGAAATCAAGATTCATTCTGTTGTTTCAATGAGTCATTTTGCCTCTATTTTGAAACGCTACCTCAAACATGAGAATATTCCGTTCAAGTGGTTCTACGGACACGTTGAAACAGATGAATTTCAAAGACGCTTTGCTATTACAGTTCGCGCGTTGACTGCTGTCAAAAATATTGAACGCGCTCGTATCGGCTGGATAGGGAACTTATCACCTGGGTTCAACGATATGATTTTTGATGAACGTCTGTTGCGCCATCGCATGGGCATCAGTGTTTTACCACACGAACTCGCAGAACTTGTTAATCGTGCGAAAGCCTACGACCCTGAGCCTGTACAAACTACCGTCAATGAGATTCGTTCGGCTGCCTCAGCGATTACGGTCACAGAAAACAGTGCCTTTGACCGTGTGACACGCTTATATCTTGCTATGCGTGATATGGCAGATGAATACAACTATGATGCACTCGCGGTGCAGTGTTGGCCTAACTTCCAGTCTTATTTTAAAGTTGCACCGTGCATGGCATATAGTTGGTTAGGTAGTGAAGATGGCATTGCGGTATCGTGTGAAGGCGATGTGCTTGGCGCAGCGAGTATGTATCTGCTCAATGTACTGACCAACAAAAAAGGCTCGTCTACGCTACTGGATATGACTGCCCTTGACCCCGAAACCAATGCCATGTTGATGTGGCATTGTGGTGTGTCACCTCGACACTTTGCTAACGAAGATGGCATCAAGTGGGTTGACCATGTTACGCTAGGTCGTAAAGCTGATGATGGTCCGTATGGTGTGGCTGGCGACCAAGTCTTTGCACCACAAGAAACTACTGTCAGTTACATTGGCGATGATGGGAGTAGTTTATTGGTTATCCATGCTGACATCATCAAGCATAAGAAAAAAGGCTTTGATGGCACACGCGGTTGGTTCTCACATTTTGAATTGAACAAAAAACCAGTCGAATTGATGGACTTAATCAATACACTCACGGTGCGTGGACATGAACATCATTTTGCTGTTGGACAAGGTGATGTCACGGATGAATTGATGGAGTTCGCAGCATGGAAGCATATGCGCTTGATTGAGCATGTACCAAAAGCCGATTACCTTCAACTCGAAGGGATTAATGTGTAGGGACTAACTCCTAAGAATGGGAGATAAATCCGTAATAGTGTTTAATTAGTTTAAGAGGACAGAAAGATGCTTAAAAGACGGTCACTACTTGTTTTATTGCTCGTAATCGCCTTGCCTCTCTCCTTATTTGGGAGTGCATTCGCGCAAGATGATGATATGGATATGATGGACGCTCCACCAGGATTTGATAGCTGGGACGCTGTGTTAGAAGCAGCCGAAGGAGCAACAGTCAATTGGTATATGTGGGGTGGCTCGGATGCTATCAATGATTTTGTTGATACCACCTATGGCGAACCTCTGATGGAAGAATATGGCATTACACTTAATCGCGTACCACTTGCTGACACAGTCGATGCTGTTAACCAAGTTTTGAGTGAAGCTGAAGCAGGTGTTGAAGGTGATGATGGTTCAATTGACCTCATCTGGATTAACGGTGAAAATTTCTTCACCCTCCAACAAGCAGACTTGCTCTACGGTCCTTGGTCAGAAAATATTCCGAATAGCGTCCTCGTTGATTGGGAAAACCCTGCGGTTAACCTCGATTTTGGTCGCCCTGTCAATGGGTTTGAAAGTCCTTGGTCAGGTGCACAATTCCACTTTATTTATGATACAGCACGCATGAGTGAAGAAGATTTGCCTCGTAGCTATGCTGAATTAACCGAATGGATTGAAGCCAATCCTGGTCGCTTTACATACATTGCCCCTGGTCCTGGTGCATTCCAAGGAACACGCTTCGTCAAACAAGCTCTGTTTGAAATCAGTGGTGGTCAAGAACAATGGGTCGGCGATTTCAACCAAGAACTCTATGATGAATGGACACCTGAATTGTGGAATCTACTCAATGGTTGGGAAGAAAATCTATGGCGTGGTGGCGAAACCTACCCAGCCAATGTCAATGAACTGCATGAATTATTTGCTAACGGCGAAGTTGACTTCACCATTACCCAAGCGATTTCTGGTGCAGGTCCTGCAATTGCTGAAGGCTTAATTCCACCAACATCACGCGCATTTGCTTTCGACGATAACATGATTGGTGACTTCAACTACGTGGCAATTCCGTTCAATGCACCGAACAAAGCAGCAGCACTCGTACTCGCTGACTTGATTCTGCGTCCAGACCGTCAAGCCTTGCAAGTTGTACCAGAAAATGGCTTCGGTTTAGGCTTTGGTATTGATGTGAACCGCGTTGAAGATGAAGAAATGGTTGCAGCACTCGACGAAGCGATTGAGAATCTAGGTGATGGTGCAGCCGACCCTGCTGAACTAGCAGCATCATTGGTCGCTGATATTGCAGCCGAGTATCAATCACTTCTCGAAACAGATTGGGAAGCAAACGTTTTACAGAATTAGTACAGAAGCAATATCAATTTAGTGGACGGCATACATGCCGTCCCTACTCTGTCACGAATATTATCAACACAAGATATTATTTTATTGATTGAAGGATTTTTATGTCATGGGAACGTTGGCGCATCCCTATTATGCTTGCGCCCACTCTGACTGTTATCATTGTGCTTTTTGTAGGCTCACTCGTTTATGGATTTATCCAAAGCCTCGGTTGGAATCCTAGAATCGGTGCAACAGACATCAGCCTTGATGCCTATTGGAATATTATCGCTGGTGAGGAACATTCGCGCACGTTTTGGACAGGGTTGGCTCTCACATTATGGGTGAGTATTGCTAGCACAGTCTTCTCCGCGATTGTTGCTATTGGTGCTGCTCTGTTATTGCGTCAAACGTTTATTGGCAAACGCATCTCGACCTTTTTATTCCAATTCAATTTACCGATTCCACATGTGGTTGCAGCAATTGGTATTTCGTTTTTATTATCGCAGAGTGGTTTGTTATCGCGGATTGGAGCAAGTCTCAATCTGATTGAATTTCCGAATGATTTCCCTGTCGTGGTACGTGATAGCTACGGTATTGGCATTATCATCGCGTATATGTGGAAAGAAGTGCCCTTCATTGGGGTAATTGTGCTGGCGGTTTTACAATCTCTGGGTGAATCTTATGAAGATGCAGCACGCTCATTGGGTGCAAATCGCTGGCAACGATTTCGTTTTGTAATTTTACCTCTGATTATGCCTGGTGTTTTATCAGCTTCGATTATTGTCTTTGCGTTTACTTTCGGCGCGTATGAAGTCCCTGCGTTGTTGGGTGTGCGCTTCCCAAGAATGTTACCTGTGACGGCTCTGCGTTTTTTCAACAATCCTGATTTGAATGCACGAGCAGAAGGTATGGCAATGAGCATGATTATCGCCTTCATCGTGCTAATTCTCGTTTTGCTTTATATGTGGTTAAGTCGCCGAACGGTGCGGGAGTAAGCTATCATGACAACTAAACGCTCGCCCCTCGTTCGTGTCTTGCATTATCTGGCAGTCACTGTATTGATTTTGGCATTGCTCTCACCACTAGTCGGATTCTTCATCAATGCCTTTGCATTTCGCTGGTTTTATCCGCAACTGATTCCACAAGAAATTACGTTTCGCGCATGGGAAAATATCGCTGACCCGAATTCTAAAGTGATTGAAGCTCTCATCAACAGCACAATCATTGCTGTAAGTGTGACACTGGTATCGATTATCATCGGTTTACCTGCTGCGCGTGCATTAGGGTTATATCAATTCCGAGGCAAAACCATAGTTGAATTTTTGATTCTCGCGCCGACGATTGTCCCTGGAATTGCTGTTGCGATTGGCTTGAATATCAATTTCTTACGTTGGGGTTTGGCTGGCACGATGTTGGGTGTTGGCTTAGTGCATCTTGTGCCTGTGATGCCTTACGTTGTGCTGACACTATCAGGCGTTTTTGCCAATTATAATCCTGAATTTGAAGAACAAGCGCGGACACTCGGTGCAGGAGCAATTCGTACATTTATCAATGTCACGCTTCCAGCTATTTTCCCTGGAATTGTTGTTGCTGGCTTATTCGCTTTTCTGGTCTCGTGGGGGCAATACATCCTGACTTTCCTCATTGGCAGTGGGCGAATTCTGACATTACCTGTTTTGCTATTTTCGACTGCATCAGGGGGGAATAATGCCAACATTGCTGCGATGTCACTGGTATTCATCGCACCAGCTATTCTAATTTTGATTCTAACCTCGCGCTATTTATCTGGAAGTTCTTCCGCTATTGGGGGATTCGGTAAAGTATGACACACGTATCACTGAACAATTTGACAAAGATTTATGCTGGTGCAGATGTACCAGCCGTGAATAACTTTTCACTGGATATTCCGACAGGTCGCCTGATTGCATTTTTAGGACCATCTGGATGTGGCAAAACAACTACGCTCAAGATGTTAGCAGGTTTAATTAAGCCCACATCAGGGAAAATCCATTTTGATGGTGAGGATATTAGTTCTGTACCATCTGAAAAACGAGGCGCGGTGATGGTATTCCAGAATTATTTGCTATTCCCGTATATGTCAGTTGGCGATAATGTCGGTTTCGGACTCAAAATGCGCGGAGTCGATAAGAAAGTCATCCAAAAACGGGTGGCAGAAATGCTAGAACTCGTCAAGTTACCGAACATTGCTAAGCGTCGTCCATCACAGCTATCGGGCGGACAACAACAACGGGTTGCCTTAGCACGCGCCCTCATCACAGACCCGCGCGTTCTGTTGCTTGATGAACCCCTGAGTAATCTTGATGCTCATTTGCGTGATGAAATGCGTGAACTCATTTTATCAATTCAAAAAGACCTTGGTGTGACAACTGTTTTTGTCACACATGACCAAGAAGAAGCTGTTTTATTGGCAGATGATATCGCTTTGATGTTTGACGGTGTACTACAACAATACGCTCATCCTGTTGAATTTTATACACGCCCTATCTCTGAGAAAGCAGCACGTTTCTTTGGCGGTGTCAACTTTATTCCAGCAACACGCACAAATAATCACATTAAAACGCCAATTGCTGATTTAAAATTTGACGCTCAGTATGCGGATAAAGCCCCATCAGGCGATGTTGTTGTTACCATTCGTCCCGAACAAATCGAACTTAACTCTAATCAGTCACATAACTGCGTGCAAGGTGTTGTGCAATCTCGCATTTATGTTGGCACATATACACGCTACAAAATTGCCCTCGATGACTATGAGATTGAAGCGGTTCGTAGTGCTGATACTTTTGGACAAATTGAAGAAGGACAATCTATCACAGTTCACTTCCCAGAGGATAAGTTGTGGGTTGTCCCTGCAACAGATTCATAATTCGATATTTACTTAGATTATTTTTGCAAGGACTTTAGAACATGGACTCCATTGCTCCATTAGCAGGTCTGAAAGTGATTGACCAAACGCAAGCTCTCGCTGGTCCATATTGTGCGATGATGCTCGGTGATTTAGGCGCAGATGTCATCAAAATTGAACGTCCAGGTATTGGTGACCAATCGCGTCAGTGGGCACCACCGTATATCGGTGACCAAAGTTGTTATTATTTGGCTGTTAATCGCAATAAACGTGGTATCTCGCTTAACATTCGTGCCGAAGAAGGACGCGATATTATCTACAAGTTAGTAGAAGATGCCGATGTTTTCCTAACTAATCTAGCAACAACAGCTTCACTCAAAAAATATGGCATTGACTATGACAGCTTACGTGCCATCAATCCACGTTTGATTTATACCTCCATTAGTGGTTATGGGCGTACAGGTCCGCGTGCGGGGCAACCAGGATATGACCTCGTTTCACAAGCGGAATCTGGCACGATGGCGATTACAGGTGAAGTTGATGGCGCACCCATGCGTTTTCCGACACCTATTGCAGATATGACCTGTGGTTTATTCACATTGGTGGGTGTGTTATCGGCACTTCATGCACGACATCGCACAGGCAAGGGACAATTCATTGATAGCTCCTTGCAAGAGGGTCAAATCACTTGGCTAGAAAATTATGCTGGGGAGTATTTTGCAGACGAAAGCATCGACCCACCCCGACGTGGCAATCGACACCCACAGGTTGTACCATATGAGGCTGTACAAGGGAGTGAAGGCGATTGGTTCATCCTTGGCGTTGGGTCAGATAATATCTGGCAAGCCTTCTGCAAACACGTTGGACGCGATGACCTCGCACAAGATGCGCGTTTTACTCATAATAGTGACCGCATCGCTCATTATGATGCCCTCATGCCAACGATTCGCGAGATTATCATCACAAAATCAACAGATGACTGGCTCTCTGAATTACGGGCAATTGGTGTTCCTTGTGGGCGTATCAACACCGTCAAAGAAGCCTTAACTGACCCGCATTTACTCGAACGAGGGATGATAATTGAACTAGAACATCCAGCCATTGGCTTAGTGAAATCCATTGCAACACCTGTTCACCTTTCGGACACACCACTCGTTTATTATCGTCATCCCCCCACATTAGGAGAACACACACAAGAGGTCGTGTCGGAATTAGGCTATGATGTGGATGCAATCGCGCGATTATACGCGGAAGGAGTGATTGCATGAGTCATTTAGACCGTTTCCCGACACTCTCACCTCAGCACTATGAGACACTATTGCGAATTCCTTCTGGACGAGTGCGCTGTATCATTGATACGGATACACGTAATGAGATTGATGACCAATTTGCGCTTGCATGGGCATTTTTATCACAAGATATGCTAGATATAGAAGCTGTTTATGCAGCACCCTATTCATTTCGCAATCGGTTGGATGAATTACGTGAAGCGAAATCCCTTCTTGATGCAAAACCTAATAGTCAAGAAACTGTTGTTCAACGCTATCGCGCTCAGATTGAGCGATTACAAGCTAAACGCGTTGATATTGCGGATGATGCTCAGCTTGACCCACAAACTGTCACGATGGTTTCCCCTGCTGAGGGCATGGAAAAAAGCTATCAAGAAATTCTGATTGTGCTAGAAAAAATGGGCATGACCGACACCTTGACTGTTCTCAGAGGGTCTGACCGTTATTTAGAATCTTATGATAGCCCTGTTGAAAGCGAGGCTGTCACACATTTAATTGAAACAGCGCGTCGTGCATCACCTGATGACCCATTGTATATTGTTGCAATTGGTGCGCCAACCAATGTCGCTTCGGCACTATTACTCGCGCCTGACATCATCAATAACGTTGTTGTCACTTGGACAGCAGGCTTCCCAACAACGATTACGGGAATATTCCAAGAGTCGTTTAACATGGAGCAAGATATGCTGTCATCACAATTATTATTTGATAGTGGTGTAGCACAAGTCTATCTTCCAGGATTCCATATTGGAGTGCAACTTGGCTTATCATTGCCTGAGATGGAAGCATGGGTCAGAGGTAAAGGTGAAATAGGAGATTATCTCTACGACTTGTATATCGATAATCCACATTATCCTTTCCAAGGCATTGATGACCATTTCGGACGAACATGGATTATCTGGGATTTGATTAACTTCGCATGGTTAATGCAACCTGATTGGGTGCCGACAATCATGACCGATAGCCCCTATTTAACTAATGACCGCAAATGGCTTCGCACGGATGAAAAACGGCATCCCATGCGAGAAGCGATTGGTATCAACCGCGACGCAATTTTTCGTGATTTTTTCCAGAAGCTAGATAATGCTTCGCGGAGCTAAACCATGAGCAAGCATACGCTATCAATCGGCAAGTATCGGGCGTTACAACGAGCATCAACTGACAATGGTATCTTCACAATTTTGGCGATTGACCACTTAGATTCATTGCGTCGTGCCATACACGCTGATGCACCTCAGCGTGTCACAGATGAACAGATGACACAGTTTAAGCAAGAGGTTGTCTTGAATTTGATGGCTGAGATTAGTGGCGTATTGCTTGACCCCGTTTATAGTGCTGGTCAACTTATTAGTGAGGGACTAGATAAGTCAGTCGGTTTGTTAGTTGAACTAGAAAAAGCCGATTATGAGATGAATCCCCTACCCTTAGCTGTTGATATTCGCCCCAATTGGTCAGTGGAAAAAATTAAGCACATGGGAGCAGATGGTGTCAAGTTATTCTATTACTATGACCCTGATGACACTGAATTATGCGCCAAGCAGAATCAGACGCTTGCAACAGTGATTGAGGACTGTTCACAATATGACATCCCGCTTTATGCTGAACCGATTATGCTCAATACAACACCTGACAATCGCACACGCAAAATTTACGAGTCAGCCAAAATAGCCAGTGAACTCGGCGCGGATATTCTCAAGTTAGAGTTTCCTATTGATGTGACTGTTGATACAGATATATCACATTGGCGAGATGCTTGCATAAAACTCTCGTCGATTGGTAAGCCTTGGGTTTTGTTGAGTGCAGGGGTTACCTTTGATGTATATTGTCAACAAGTCGAAATTGCATGTCAAGCAGGAGCATCAGGCTTTATGGCGGGACGGGCTGTGTGGGGGGATGTTGCTAAAATTGAAGACTCCGCACAACGCCTTGAATGGTTACAAAGCACAGGCATTGAGCGTATTAGTCGTTTAGGCGAGATTGCTATACAACATAGCACCCCTTGGACAGAACATTATCTTCCTCCACAAATATCACCAAGCTGGCATGAAAATTATTAAAGAAAGTTATTCTTATGAGTACACAAGCATCGATTCATATCAACACAGATGATGTGATTGGTGAGGTGCATGATTATTTATATGGTGCAAATTTAGAACATATAGGGCAATCCATTTATGGTGGCATCTGGGCAGAGATGTTACGTGACAGGAAATTCGCTGGACATGATTGGATGTATGCTGGCAATAGCGAAGGTCTACATAATGTAAATTCGAATATTGGTGTGGTTGTGCCTTGGGAGGCAGTTAATCCTAATTATGAAACTGTCTTATTTGTGCATGACAACACGGCGTTTTATACGGGTCAGCAATCACAGAGAATTACCATTCGGCAATCTGATAGTGAGGCTCATGGCATTCAGCAAAGTGGATTATCATTACGGGCTAACACTAGTTACGACATACGCTTAGTCCTTAAAGGCGAAACTCAGCGAGTTACAGTCACTTTAGGTGAACAACTATGGGAAATCGAATCTGTTGCTGAGGATTGGGCAACTTACGAAACCACATTGACTATCCGAAATAGTGACCCGAATGGCTCTTTAACTATCACGACAAAAGAAACAGGAAATCTATGGATTGGCTGTGCGTCTGTGATGCCCTCTAATCATTTATCTGGTTTTCGGGCAGATGTCATTGAGGCTTTACGCGATTGGCAACCGACTTTTTTGCGCTGGTCTGGTGGTAATTTTGTCTCTGCCTATCATTGGCAAAATGGCATTGGTGACCGTGATAAACGTCCAAGTTATCTTGACCCTGTGTGGCATCATTGGGAATCGAATGATGTTGGAACGGATGAATTTCTCACGCTGTGTGATTTAGTAGAATGTGATGCTCTTCTGACGATTAACATGGGCACAGGCACATCGGAAGAGGCGCGTGCATGGGTCGAATATTGCAATGGTGGTGTCGATACGGAGTACGGTGCGATGCGTGCCAGCAATGGTCACCCTGAACCGTATCATATCAAGACATGGTTCGTAGGCAATGAGCAATTCGGAAATTGGCAAGTGGGTCATGTTGATGCTGAAACTTATGCACATCGTTATTTAGAATTCGCAAGAGCAATGCGAACGGTTGATAGTGATTTAGAATTAATTGCCGTCGGTGTTCCGACTGATTTATATGCACACTGGAATGAGCGTGTGCTGGCGATTGCTGGTGATGAAATCGACCAATTGAGTGTGCATTATTATTCTATTCGTACTGAAAAATGGGAAACACCACCCTCGCCTGAGCATTTGTATTTACCCAAAATTGGCGCATCATGTGAAGTGGAACAAATGCTTGATGAGACCATCAGTATTGTCAAAGAAAAGTCACGCCATGAGATAGCAATTGCCTTTGACGAATGGAATACTTACTGTGGTGCGAAAGCACCTGATTACATCGAAGATTATAATCTTGCGGATGCTCTCTATGCTGGTGGTGTGATGAATGCTTGCATCAATCGCTGTGATGTTATCAAAATGAGTGCTGTTTTTAACCTCATCAACGTTATGGGAAGTTATCGCGTTTATCCGCAGTATGGGTGGCAAGCTGTGAATTTAGGACGTGGTGGAGCATGGGTAGCGACCACTATTGATAAAATGCAAGCAGAGCCTCGCACAGTCAAAATGCCTGCGACGCTGGTGATGGAATTGATGACACACTATCGCGGTGAGGTAGCACTCGGCACAGACATAAATTGTGAAGCCATGAGCACACCGTCTGCTGGTAATCTACCTGCGTTGGATAAAGTTCCTATCATTGATGTCGCCACGACGTTTGACTCCGATAAGAAACAATACTACTTATCTGTTATCAATCGGCACACCAATGATGATGTTCATCTGATAGTATCAGGGCTTGATGATGTTGAGCAGATTCGGCAATTAACAATTACTGGCGAGTCACCATTATCTACCAATACTTATGACGATCCAGATTCGATTGTTATCGAAGAACACAGCATCACGCTTGATGCCATTACAATACCACGTCACAGTTTTTGTATGCTTGTTTTCACTGTATCTAAGTGATGATTATGCTTTGCCAGTAGACCCGAACAAATCCATCTTCTTAGAGATAACAGCTATCATTGCTTCCTCTGATGCTTGCATCATTGCTAGTAAATCGCCTTGCGCTGAGCGTAGGGTATCCACAAAGGCATTGCGAACTTCTGTATTCACATTGAATTTGCAAATCCCATGAGCAATGGCTTGTTTGATATGTGCATCATCTAAGCCCGATGCACCATGCAATACGAGTGGAACATCGACACGCTCACGAATCGTATGTAAGCGGGCAAAATCAAGCTGTGGCGGAAATGGATATTTTCCATGCACATTACCAATGCACACAGCCAACATATCAATGCCTGTTTGTGCTACAAATGCTTGGGCTTCGTCTGGATTCGTCATATGAGCCTCTTTCATTTCGACAGTCAGCCCATCTTCTGTGCCACTGATACGCCCTAATTCTGCTTCAATGCTTGCGCCAAAATGACGTGCCTTGTCTACAGCAGATTTCACAAATGCAATATTATCAGCTAGCGATAAATGTGAGCCATCCGCCATGATGGACGATACACCTTGTGTCAAGGCGGTGTGAATCGCATCTAAATCCGTGCTATGGTCAAGGTGAACAGCAATAGGAGCACTCGCTTCGTCTGCCAAAACACGGCACATAGCAATCAGAGCATTACCACCATGTTGATATGCCGCAGGATGAATTTGCAGTAAGGCTGGGCTACGAGTTGCTTCGGCAGCGCGAATGACTGCCTTTGCACCTTCAAGGTTATAAATATTAAAGCCACCTATCGCATAGGATTCAGCTTCAGCTTGCGCTTGGTGTAGCAAATCGCGTGTGTTAGCTAGCATCAGCGATACTCTTTCAGTTTAAGAACTGCTTGAGTCAGTGAATCTATCTGCCCGACAGTCCCTGGGAAGACAATATAAGTTAAGTCGGGTTCGGTTGATTCTGTGCCAAGTTGCCACACAGGGATACCTACCAAAATTTGACCAATGACACGCGCACGTTTCACTTGTAGGGCTTTAGTTGCCAAATCACTTGATGTGATGCCCCCTTTAGCGATGATGTATCGCGCCATTGATTGTAAGGCTTGTGTCACTGTCACGAGACTATGCGAGATTTGATTGCCTATCATCAAACTATGGTTTGCATCATCCCCTATTATCAATTCACGACTGGTGTAAATCACAACATCATCATGCTTACTGAGATATTCTTGAGCCGTACTGATAACACGCGCCATTTCTGCTTGACGAGTGTCATCCAACAACAAGGCTTTGACATCAATCTCAACCCCATTGACAATGCCTGAGTCCAAAAGATGCGATAGTTGCGAGGAAGACTTCGGTACATATGAGCCAACCACAACAAGTCCTGCACCTTTACGTATCGTTTTCAATTCAGCTTTCGATAAAACATCTTTAATGCCAATCCCTGCCCGAATCGCTGCAAAGCTAGCAGCAGTGCGATAGAGAAAGCGTTTACCTTGTGTTTCCGCTTGTAAAATAGCCAACACAAGCACTTCAAGGTCACGTTCTGAGACAGCATCAACAGCACAATACGCTGATTGTTGCAGTGTCATCAAGGTTGATAACACTGTGTTAACACCACCACGACGAATATCATCAATTGTAATTCTGTGAACATCGGATGCTTGCACTTGTCCGTTCGTTTTTTCAGCAATCCAATTACACAAATTGGACTGACTATAGCCAAAGGTCGCATCCTGAGCAAAAGGCGTTTCGGCAGCAGGAATCAGTTTTCCACCTTCCGCGACATAGTGCGTGCTATTGATGGTATAGCGTCCCCCTGCCATGAATGCTGGAACAAGTAGAATACCGTCAACATCATATTCAAGTTCGGCTGCTAGCGTATCCGTTTCGAGTGGCATGTGTCCGCGTAGTGTTGAATCACCACGACTGACAATCACGAAGTCACGTCCTGTTTGCTCACTCGCTATTTTGAGATTACGTGCAATCTGGCGATTTATTTGTTCTGCGTCATCTGCCACCATACTGCGTGTGTTGGTTAGGATAAAAACACAGGGCGCATCATCAGCTAATTCTTGAAGCAAATCATCAACTGACCATCCTGTTAGGACGGTCACATCATGAACAGTTTGTGTTCCTGTCGGGTCATCATCCAAAACAACAATTTTCGTGTTACTCTCAGCAATTTTCTCGCGGATTTCTGGTAGTAAATCCGTTTGCCATTCATCAGGCAGTTCAGAAAAGACTTGCTGGCATTGTAATGCTTCAGAATTTGACATTATATAATCTCTCGGATTCGATTATAGATAGCGAGTAGTGAAATTTAGCTCATGTTTGACATCGCTACGAATTGTTCTTTCAGACTATGATAGAGACTTTGATAAATAGGATAGATATCTGCATAGCGATTTTGATTTTGACTAGGTGTAACAACATCCCCTGTTTGAATAGTTGCTTCACAAGCCTCTGCAACTGATGAGAAGATTTCCACGCCGACAGATGCGAGTAAGGCTGCACCGAACGCGCCCCCTTCAGTTGTGTTGACATTGACGAGTGTTGCACCCAATACATCCGCTATGATTTGTTGCCAAATGGGTGACTTTGCGCCACCACCACTGATACGTACTTCATATTCATCAGGTAAGCCAGCCGTATCAATTAAAGTGAAGCTATCCTTGAGTCCAAAGGCAACACCTTCTAAAACAGACCGAGTCATGTGAGCGCGAGTGTGACGTGATGTTAGACCAATAAATGCGCCTCGTGCATCAGGGTCGGGATGGGGTGTACGTTCACCTGTGAGATATGGCAAGAATAACAGTCCATCACTACCAGCAGGAATATCGGTCACCTCTGCTAGTAAATCATCAAATGATATATCAGGCGCGAGTGTATCTTTATACCATTGCAGACTACCTGCTGCGCTCAGCATCACACCCATGAAATGCCACTGATTCGGCACAGCGTGGCAAAAAGCATGGAGTCGTCCTTGTGGTTCATAGGCGTATTGTGCTAATGGTGCAAATACAACACCTGATGTCCCGACAGTCACTCCAATTTTATCAGGCGTGACACAACCCATGCCGACTGCTCCTGCTGCTTGGTCACCACCACCACCGACAACAGGTGTCCCTGCTTTTAAGCCCGTAAGTTGAGCAATAGACTCGGTGATTGTCCCTGTTATGGCAGTGCCTTCATGAACTTTCGGCAACCACTCGTGCGGTATATCAAGTGCTGTAATGACATCTTCTGCCCAAGCTCTATCAGCAACATTGAGTAAGGATGTACCAGATGCACCAGCTAAATCAGTAGCATATTCGCCTGTTAGTTGATAACGAATGTAATCTTTTGGTAGCAAGATATGAGCACATTGGGCGTAAACATCGGGTTCATTGTCGCGTACCCACAAAATTTTAGGCGCAGTAAAGCCTGTGATAGCACGATTGCCTGTTCGTTCAATCAACCGCTCAAAGCCGATTTTATCCGTCATCCAGTCGCATTGGGCTTGTGTACGTTGGTCGTTCCATAAAATAGCAGGACGCAAGACCTCGCCATCTGCATCAAGCATCACCAAGCCGTGCATCTGCCCTGTTAAGCCAATGCCAGCAATATCATCGCCTGTTAGATTAGCTTTTGCCAGCGCAGATTGAATCGCGCTTACCATACCATCCCACCAATCACGCGGATGTTGTTCACTCCATAATGGATGTGGTTGACTAATGGGTTGCGGACTGCTCCCGATTGCAAGGACAGTCCCTTGTTCATCAATGATGATTGCTTTAGCACTAGTGGTGCTGATGTCTAAGCCCATAGTGTATGGCATTAATGCACCTCCAGCAGTAGCAGTTGAGTCACCAAATGATTGAGATAGTCAGGCTGTGGCTTGTAGTGAAGCATTATTAGCGTTCCTCATAAAATTTATCTAAAACAATGGTTGATTATAGCGCATTGTTCTACTCTATGTTCGAGCTAATCACCAAAAGCTATCTCATCAAATAATTGCCTATGCCATACACATCAGAGGTCTTTAATTTCCTCAATGACAGCTTGAGCGACATCGTGTGTAGTGGCTGTACCACCAAGGTCACCTGTTTTAATCTGCTTTTTGAATACATCCTGAATGGACAATCTGAGGATGTCTGCTGCTTGAACTTCACCAAGCCCATCCAACATCATTGCACCTGCAAGCAACATTGCTATGGGGTTTGCAATACCCTTGCCAGCAATATCAGGAGCAGACCCATGCACAGGTTCGTACATAGACGGAAAATCACGCTCAGGATTGATATTTCCACTTGCCATCAGACCAATACTACCAACAATTGCTCCGCCTAAATCACTCAATAAATCGCCGAAGAGGTTGGTCGTCACAATCACATCAAAGAAGGATGGATTTTGAACAAAGCGCATTGTTGCAGCATCAGCATAGAGCCAATCGTATCTCACATCAGGATACTCTTGTGCGATTTCTGCTACGATACGATCCCAAAAAGTCTGCGAATATTGCAAGGCATTCGATTTCGTGACATTTGTGACGTGTTTTTTACGTGTGCGTGCGAGGTCAAAGGCATAGCGTGCAATACGTTCAACGCCTTCACGGGTCATCACAGTTGTTTGGATCGCTACTTCATTTGAGAAACCTTTGTGAGCAATACCCCCTGCACCTGTATATTCACCTTCACTATTTTCACGGATAACGACAAGATCTATCGGTGCTTTGTTGGTAATGAGTGTATCAATGCCATCATAAGATTTAATCGGACGCAAGCAAACATATTCTTTGAATTGCTTTCGCATCTGATAGATAAATTCCCATCCACTGAGGGTATCATCGACATCAGGATGTCCTGCCGCGACGAAGTAAATTGCATCGTATTGACTCAGAATTTGAATGCCATCTTTGGGCATAACCACACCTGTTTCGAGATAGTGTTCGCAGCCCCAAGGATATTGGTCAATCTCTAGGTGAAAATCACCGCATTTCGTCTGCAAGGCGTTTAGAACATCGAGCGCAAGTGGCATGATTTCTTTGCCGATGCCATCACCAGGTAATGCAACAATTTTATGGGTTCTCACGCAGATTTCTCCTCATCGGGAATCAAAGCGACAGCACGAACAGGTGAGCCATCACAATTTTCTAGTTTCAATGGAAAAGCAATAAATGTCACAACGGGTGGTAAAAGTTTGAGATTGCATAAACTTTCAACAATCACAACATCAGCACTGAGTAAGGTTTGATGAACAGCTTGTAATTCGGAATAATTTTCTTCCGATAGCGATGCCACTGATGGGGTCTCAACCCCTAATAGTGCTATCTGTTTATCAACAAACCACTGTGCTAACTCTGGCGAAATGCGAGGGAAACAATCCCGATAATCGTCATCATTGGCATGATTGTCCCAATCTGTGCGTAGCAATACTCGCGCACCACTCTGTATATGATCTGCGTGAGGCAAAATATCGTCTACTACGATTAGGCTATTCGGTTCTTTATGCGATAAATCAATGACGACAGCTTTGCCGATACATTTATTTAAATCAATGAATTCGATACCTTCGCGCCCTATCAGAAAATGTTTAGGCGCATCCATGTGGGTCAGGGCATGACTATAGATTTGCAAGGTCGTTGTATTAAAACCATCATCAGGCAGCGTAAGTTCAGGCACAAAACTAATCCCACGTTTGCCATCAGAGAACGTCAGTGTGAGGTCAATCAGTGTTTGTGGCAAAATGTTGTCCTAACGCTCCGTAGTCGATGTCACAGCTTGTCCAGCCACCATCGACAAAAATAATTTGCCCAGTCATGTATGGGAAATCACCTGACACCATTGCAACCGCAGACCGCCCAATTTCATCAGGCTCGGCAACACGATTAACAGGCACACGAAATTGCAGTGACTGCAAAACTTGTGGGGTGAAGAAGTTACTATTAATTTCGGTGTTGGTGAAGCCAGGTGCAATCGCATTAACTTGGATGCCGAATTGTCCTAATTCTGTTGCACAACATTTGGTGTAAGAGATGATTGCGCCTTTGGTTGCAGCATAGCAAGAGCGATTGTACAAACCAATGATGCCATTGGGCGATGCGAGGTTGAGAATATGCCCTCCCTCACCACGTTCGACCATATGCTTACCTGCTGCGAGTGTGCCGTGATATGTTCCGTTAACATTGACTGCAAACACACGCGCCCAATCGTCGGGTTGTGTTTCTAAAACGGAATCACGGATGATAATGCCAGCGTTGTTGACCATAATATCCAGCTTGCCAAATTGCTCGATTGCTGTCGCAACACTTATATCAACTTGTGCTTTATCGGACACATCCGTTTGCATGAATATAGCGTGTCCGCCTGAGTCGATAATGTCTTGTGTTGTTTTTGTGCCGAGGTCTGCATCAATATCAGCAATCAGGACAGATGCGCCTTCTTTTGCCATTTGTACAGCAATCGCTTTGCCAATGCCCTGTGCTGCCCCCGTCACAATGGCAGATTTACCTTCTAATCTCATAAATAAATTCCTATCAATTCAGTGACCTTCTGTGTCACTCACGTTCGACTCAGATGTAATCTCAATTAAAATTCCTCGTGTATCATCAGGATTTATGAAAGCCGCTTGTCGTCCATTTGGTCCACTGCGCGGAGTTGCATCGCGCGATGGTATGCCATGCTCAGGTAATGACTCAATCATTTCCTCAACACTATCCACATAAAAGCAGAAATGATGTAAGCCTTCTCCGTTTTCATCCAGCCATGCTTGCAGTGGATGCTCATCCGATAGTGGTTGCACGAGTTGTAGGTGTGTATTCCCCATATCGAGATGTGTTAAGCGCACAGGCTGGTCAGGCAATTCTTCGCTAAACAAGACAGGCAATTGCAGTACATCACGGTAAAATTTAAGTGCTTCATCTGTATCTCGCACAACAATAGCAAGATGGTCTAATCCCTTAAACATATTTAGCCTTTCACTGCCCCCGCCATCATGCCACTGACGAAATAACGCATGAAAAAGGCATAGACAAGCACAACAGGCAAAGACCCAAGCAAAGCAGCCCCCATCAATGACCCCCACACAAATACATCACCACTCGATAATGCATTCGGTACACCGACAGGAATTGTCTGAGCTTCTACTGAGGGAACAAGAACTAGCGCATAGAGATATTCACTCCATGACAGGGTAAACGTAAAAATCGCGGCACTAATAACACCAGGAATTGCCAATGGCAGAGTCACTTTATAGAAGGCTTGCCAATGGGTTGCACCATCGACTCGTGCGGATTCTTCCATATCAATTGGAATAGCTCGGAAGTAGCCCATCATCAACCATGTGCAGAAAGGCACCATCATCGTTGGATAAACAACAATCAGTGAGGATAGCTTGTTATATAGCCCTAATTGCTGAATGACAAACGCCATTGGGATAAATAGCAATGTTTGAGGCAGAAGATAGGTCACGAAGATGCCCATCCCCATCGCACTGCTCCCCACAAGTTTGAAGCGTACTAAACTGTAGGCTGCTAATGTGCCAACAATGACCGAGAAAATGGTTGTTGAGACAGAAACGACTAGGCTATTCACCACCCAACTCGTAAATCCTGTATTTTGGAACAAATAGGTAAAGTTCTCTAAAGTCGGTTCAAGGATAGTTAGTGGTGCAACATTGGTTGTGATTTCTGCATTTGGTTTGAAGGCAGTCATTATCATCCAGAAAACAGGAAACAACCACAAGATGAGAAACACTGCTAACAAAATGTATGATAAAGTCGATAGAGTGAAATTTTGAACGCGCTGGTCTTGGCGTAATGTCTTAGCAACCATTAGTCATCTCTCCGTTGTAAATACCATAGTTGGAAAAAGACAATCAGTGCAAGAATTGGGAAGAAAAATAACGAAATCGCTGCCCCTTCACCAATGCGTGAACTTTGAATTGCCTGTTGATAGGCATATGTCCCAATCATGTGTGTGCCGTTGAATGGACCACCTCTTGTCAAAACCCATACAATTTCCATTTCTGCAAAAGTCCGCACGACAGAAAAGAGGGTCGATACGACAATCACAGGCATAATGAAAGGAATGGTGACGTTGAAGAAACGTTGAACAATATTCGCACCATCAATCTGTGCAGCTTCTAATTGGTCTTGTGGAACACCTTGTAAGGCTGCTAACAAAACGACTGCAAAAAATGGTGTTCCGCGCCAAATGTTGACCATCATCACAGAGATAATGGCATTTTGGGGTGTTCCTAACCACTGGATTGCATCAAAGCCTATACCGACAAGCATATAATTTAAAACACTCAGGGTTGGTTCAAATAGCCAACGGAAGATAATCATGCTGAGAGAGGTCGGCAGTACCCAAGGGATAAGGATAAGTCCGCGAACAACATTACGTAAGGGGAAAGGTCGGTTTAAGAGCAAGGCAAAAATCATGCCTAAGCCTAATTTGAGTGGCACTGCACCAAGCGTATATAGAATCGTATTCCAGATAACTTTTTCACGGAATACCGTTCTATCCCATAGCTTAAAGTAATTTTCAAAACCCACAAATGCACCTGTTGCTTCTTGCGCGATGCGTGTATCCGTAAAACTCAGCCAGATGGACAATACAAAAGGATAAGCAACTAATAAAATTAATAAAATAAGTGCAGGCGCAACCATTGTGTAGCCAAGATGCTTTTCATCATCAAACCATAGATGCAACCGTTGCCAAAGTCCTGTATCTGCTGCGCTTGTCGCTGGTTCTATCATATGACTCACTGCATTCGATTCTTGCATAAGTTAACCCTATATGAAACAATGCCTACTCCGCTATTGTGCAGAGTAGGCAATCTATTAGCTTAGGAACTGTAGATGTCTTCAATTTGTTCAATAGCGGTTTCAATTGCTTCGTCAATGCTTGCAGCACCTGCACAAACACTGCCAAACATATCTGTGATAACGAAACTGGATGCTACTTCACTGGCGGCTGCACTTGGATTACCTGGGAAGCCCATGGTATGACCTGTTTCTGGCAGACCACGGAATGCCCCTAGTGCAGGGTCAAAGTTCCAAGGCATTGATGGGTCATCTTCGTAGTTTTGGAATAATGGATAGTTGAATGCGAAGGTATTCAAGCCCATTGGTTGCCAGACCTGTGGTGAGTTGATGTAGCGCAATAAATCTTTGGCTGCATCTGGGTCTGCTGCATAATTCATCACACCAACACTGTGTACTTGTGAAAATTGAAGCAGACCTGCTGGACCTGATGGATAGGACGCATGGTTAGTGCTAGACATAAATTCAATACCATCACGACGACCTGCCCATAAGATGCTGGAAGCATTATTGGTGCAAGAAACTTCTCCAGCAAGGAAGGCACGATTGTTTGCGCCATCGTCCCATGTGATGACACTATCAATCATGGCATCGTTATAAAGCTGTTGTACAAATTCAAGGGCTGCGCGAGTTTCTGGTGAATCGAGAACAATGTTATCGTCTGCATCGGTGACTGCACCACCAAATGACCACAGCAAAGAGTAGCAGAAATTGTTACCATCACCATCAGCACGCCCAACTGAGAAACCAAGTGGTGCACCCATTTCTTTCAAGGCAGTGCCAGCAACAAGCAAATCATCCCATGTTTCAGGGAAGGTATCATAACCAGCTTCTGCAAATAGGTCAGTACGATAGACCATCGCATGTGCAGCCAAGAACCAAGGCATTGAACGCCAAACACCATCAACTTTACAGGCTTCTTCCGCAATACCATACCAACCGCCGTTAGCTTCACCGACTTCTTCGACAACATCGCTCACATCCAGCAGTGCTTCCGAAAATTGATGTGGACGAGCATGTAGCATCATGATGAGGTCGGGACCTGCGCCTGTTGCAGCACCCGTTGCTAGCGTATCTGCTAATTGATTAAAGCCTGTGTAATTAATTTCAACCGATGTGCCACTACTGGCAGCCCAACTGTTCACCAGCGATGTCAACAAATCATTACTGCTAGAAATGAAGTGTCCCCATGTTTGTAGTGACAATTCGGCATCTTGTGCCGATGTGAGCATACTCCCAAAGGGACTAAGCCCTAACGTTGCGCTTGCTGCTGCTGCACTCCCAAATTTCAAAAAGTCACGACGCGAGAGTTTTTTCATGTGAATCTCCTGTATAAATAAGAATGTATAGTTTGAACATCACAATGCGTATCGCACTGCTATTCCCAAATATTTTTATCAGTTGTCATATGTCAGACAACTTTAGAGAGAAACCAAAATTATCGAACGTCTACTACTTTTTACTGTCCGTTCAGATGGATTCTTCGCAGTGTTTTAACTTCGTCTTTCCAAGGCGTATCGTTCAAGCTGTTGACGATGGCGGTGCGAATTTGTTGTAAATCTTGACTGCGAAGGGCATTGATGATGGCGCGATGAGCTTGAACAGCCTGTTCAACATTTTTAGGTTCGCGGAATGTATCTCGGATAGAGCTAAAGAATAACTCTTCGACAGTGCGACCTATTTTCTGTACCAATGGATTATGAGTGGCTTCTAAGATTGCATAGTGAAAATCAAGGTCAAGATGAGCAAGCCGTTCATGCCCGACATTATCCACCATGCCATTTTCCATTGCATTTGCAGTTTGCTCGATGATTGTCCAATCGTCTTCTGTTGCTTGGCTTGCCGCCAGTTCGCAGTATCCGATTTGTATCATGACACGCAACTCAATCAACTCTGACGAGACATCCGTCCCTAACATAATGGCAAAAGCTAAGGGATTGAGTAAACGTCCTGACGGTTTTTCAACAATGTATGTACCACTCCCACGACGGGATTCAACAACACCAATGGCTTGTAAAACTTTTAGAGCTTCTCGGACAGCACTGCGACCCACACCAAGCTGACGTGCTAAATCAGGTTCAGAAGGCAATTTTTGCCCTGCTGTGAGTTCGCCCCGAATTAGTGCATCTTTGATGATGTCAATAATTTGGTCAACGACTGTCGGTTGTTGAATAGATTGGAATACAATTTGTTGATTATCAGACAAAATTTATCTCACAAAACTACTTTACATTAGAGAATACTAAGTTGTCTGACATCTGTCAAGTAGTTCATGAAATTGCTATGGAATGGACGAAATCACAATCTACGCTAAACTCATCCTTAAAACCATATTTGAGAAAGACAAAAACTAATGTCGCGTTCTGAACAAATCACCATTATCCAGAATTTTGTACATGAATTGCGTGAACAAGTTGTAGGTTTATCGGATCAAGAGCTAACAACACAATACATCGCAGGGGAATGGACTATTGCACAAGTCATTCATCATCTGTTTGATGCTCACACCAATGCTTATCAATTATGTAAACGGGTACTCAGTGAAGATAATGCTGGTTTGAGTTGGGGACAACAAGAACTTATTGCAGAGTTACCCGATGGGAAAAGTTCAAACATAGAATCATCTTTAAAGGGACTAGATGGATTGCATATGCGCTGGGTTGATATGTTCAATCATATAGACGATTGGGATAAATTCGGCACAAGCATCAAATCTGGTAAAGAATATACTTTGGCAAGACTACTAGAAATGTATGCTAACCACTGTGAAAATCATAAACAACAGATTCAAACTATCTTAGATGCTAGGGTATCAAGTTAATGGACTTATCCATTTGCAGTTGTAGATGTGATTTCACGTTATAATTTTGTCATCGAAATAGTATTTTCATCTTTAGATACACAATTAGGCATACTATGTATCAAAATTTAGAAATTATTGATTTCCACACTCATTTCCCTACTGCAAAACCTTGGTTCAAAGATATGGGTACGGATATTCGTGCCAAATATCGTGAACGTCGTGGTGATGCTCGTGCATCTAAATTAGGTGAATATGCCAGAGGCTACAGCAATCATTGGCGTAAAATGTGGGGCTATGACCCGCCTGAGCAAGACTTGCCTGATGATGAAACACAAGCAGACCGTTGGGCAGAAGAGGTTGATAAATACGGTCTACGTGCTGTCGGGTTCGTGACAGGTGGTGGCAATGATAATCTCGGCGCAGTCATCAAGCGTCATCCTGATAAGTTCATCGGCTTCGCACATCATCATCCATTTGGTGAAAATGCCGCAGACGAGCTTAAACGGGCTGTCACCGAGCATGGTTTTAAAGGGTACAAGTTACTTGCCCCAATGATTGACCATCCCATAGAAGACGAAGCTGCCTACCCTGTTTGGGAAATGTGCGCTGAACTGGATATTCCTGTGCTTATTCATTTTGGGATTCAAGGTGGCGGTGGCGGTATCGCATGGCACGAAAATATCAACCCACTCAAATTACATAATATCGCCCGTGACTTCCCTGATGTGAATTTCGTTGTGCCACACTTCGGATGTGCGTGGATTCGTGAAACTTTGCAACTGTGTTGGGCGTGTGGTAATGTCTCTATCGACACATCTGGCTCAAATCAGTGGGTACGATGGGTAGATGGTGACTGGTCAACTAAGAAACTATTCCGTAAATATATGGAAACGATTGGTTCAGAACGCATTATTTTTGGCACTGATTCCAGTTACTTCCCACGCGGATTTGCTGAACCCTATTTACGTGATCAATTGCGCGATTGCTATGAACTCAACATGACTGATGAGCAAGTCCAGATGATATTTGGTGGTAACGCCGCTAAATTGTTCAAGATTGACTTACATCAAGCATAAATTATCTATTTTGGGTTAAATATGAGTATTTTTGAGAATTGTGGCGAACACGGTAAAATCAATAGTGTTGCACAGTTTCAACAAACTCATTTCAACTAATTTTCAGTTTAAGGAGTTTTGACCTATGAAGTTCAAGTTTTTTGCTATCGTTGGTAGTCTGCTTTTGCTCATGCTTGGTTTCCAAGTGACAGCACAAGATGACGTGATTGAGATTGAATACTGGCAGTATTTTTTCGATGCTCGTCAAGGTGCTATGAATATGCTCATTGAGCAATTTGAAGCAGAAAATCCTGATATTCGTGTCGTTCATAATAGTGACATTGCGTATGATAACTTCCGTACCGAACTCGCAACCTCGGTAGCTGGCGGTGTTGGTCCTGATGTTGTCACACTCTTCTACGGTTGGATGCCCGCATTCGTGGATGCTGGTTATCTCGTTCCTCTACCAGAGCCTTTCACTGAAGAATACATCAACGAAAACTTTGTGCCGATGGTAAGTGGTTCTGCATCCTTCAATGGTGAATATTATGCTGTTCCTACCGCAGTACGTTCACTAGCGATGTTCTACAATATTGATTTGCTTGAAGCAGCAGGGTTCGATGGTCCACCAGAAACATTGGAAGACTTCATTGCAATCGCGCAAGCAACCGTTGAATATGATGGCGACCCAAGCCTCGATAACCTTGTTACGAATGGTTACGCGGTACAGATGTCTGGTCAAGCACATCATTGGTTCCGCGAAGTTCTCTTACGTCAATATGGTGGTGTCCCATACAACGAAGATTACACAGAAGTTCTCTGGAACAGTGACGCAGGTTGCGAAGCATTCGCATGGTTGACCCAATTTGAAACCGATTTGCTGACAGGTACCAATGAAGGTGTTGGTGGTACTGCTGATGCCGATGATGCTTTTGTTGCAGGTCTATCTGCATTACACATTGATGGTTCGTTCCGTTTGGCTGCTGCACGCGGTAATGAAGATTTGAACTTTGGCATTGCTGAATTGCCAATTGGTCCTAACGGTGAACAACATACCTATGGTTCGTACTGGACACACGGTATTACACGTCGCGCAGCAGAAGACCCAGCACGCCTTGAAGCAGCTACACGCTTCCTCGAATTTGTCACTTCACCAGATGCAGGTCGCCTGTGGGTACAAGAAGTTGGTGAGTTGCCAGCACAAATTGAAGCTGCTAATGACCCTGAATTGCTCGAAGACCCTGAATTAGGTCCATTTATCGCAGGTTTAAGCTATTCACATGCAACCTTCTTTGCAGACGAAAGTCAACAACGTCAGAACATGATTGATGCGTTCGACCTTGTGCGTCTCAGTGGCATTGACCCATGCGATGCACTTCAAGAAGTTGCAGCACTCGAACAAGACTTGCTCGATGACTTCTGGGAAGATCGTTAAATTCGTTTTCTTCACATAGCGTTTGATGTGGGCGGCTCGCTGAGTCGCCCTATTTGTACAAACACATCAATACGTTACACCCTATCTGAATTTCATCTTTATTGAAGGTGATTTATGTTCAATTTAACACTTGCACAGAAGAAGGTGATCTGGGCATATATTTTCCTTGCTATTCCTATTATTTTCTTCCTCTACATCCGTATTTACCCAACATTCTTCGCGTTTCAGATGAGTCTCTATGATTGGAATCCTCTCGCTGAAGAGCAAGAATTTCTTGGACTTGGCAACTACGAAGAACTTGCAGAAGAACTCAGCAATGAGCGTTCTGCCACACGACGTGCTTTTGAGAACACAGCCAAATATATCGCCGTTGGGATGCCAATCCAGTTGGTATTAGCCCTTGCGATTGCGCTCATGCTCAATGAAATCCGCTTCATGAGTACACTCTACCGCTTACTATTTTTCCTACCCTTCGTCACGTCTACCATTGCTATTTCTTGGGTCTTCCGAGTTCTATTCGAGAGGCAGGGCTTCATCAATACGATGTTAGAAGCGTTTTCGTTACCGACGCAGCCATTCTTGCGAAGTCCCGACCAAGCCCTTTGGTCAATCACGGCTGTTGTTGTGTGGCAAGGATTAGGCTTTGCTGTCATCATCTTTTTGGCAGGTCTTAAGCAAATTCCGCGAACCTATTACGAAGCAGCAGAAATTGATGGCGCAAATCGTTGGCAGAGTTTTAGGAACATCACACTACCGCTTCTCAATCCGAGCATCGTTTTCCTTGTGGTTTTACAGTCCATTTCATTCTTGAGGATGTTTGCCCCTGTATACGCGATGACAGTACAAGGCAGTGGAGGTCCTCTAAATTCGACCACAACAATTGTATTGCGCGTAGTGCGTGAAGCCTTCGACAGCAATAACATGGGCTATGCCGCCGCATTAACGGTTGTTCTGTTCGTCATTATCATGATTATCACCGTTATCCAGCTACGCCTAACAAGCCGTCGCGTTGATTAAGCAAGAGGAGTAATTCAATGACAGTTGTTCAAACTGATATTTTTAAAGATGAAAAACCGAAACGCTCTTCTTCAAGGCACATAAACGGTCTAGGCTATAAGATGACTTCTTATGTGATTTTGACTCTATTAGGCATCACGATGGTTGTGCCGTTCTTGTGGATGATTTCAACCTCTTTTAAGCCTTTTGAAGAAATTCTGTTTTTGCGCTTTTGGCCACAGAATCCCACACTGGATAATTATGGGCATGTCCTGACTGAGACAGCACTCCCTCGCTGGTATGTCAATTCGATTATCGTTGCGATTATTTCGACTATTAGCGTTGCCTTCTTTGACTCACTTGCTGGATATGTATTCGCAAAATATCAATTCCCTGGTAAACGTATCATATTTGTGGTGTTCTTGAGTTCACTAATGGTGCCTACAGAAATGTTGCTCATCCCTTGGTTTATCATGTCGGCAAATCCCGTTATTGGTCCATCATGGATTGATACTTATTGGGGTATTGCTTTTCCTGGGGTAATTACAGCAGCAGGTATTTTCCTGATGCGACAATTTATGCAAGGTGTGCCTGACGAATTGCTTGATGCAGCGCGGATTGATGGCGTTAGTGAATTTGGTCTCTTCTGGCGGATTGCAGTGCCATTGAGTTTACCTGCGATTGGCGCATTATGTATTTTTAATTTTCTAGGCAATTGGAATGCCTTCATCTGGCCTTTAATCATCACATCGAGTCAAGAGATGATGACTTTACCCGTTGGTTTGCAATTTTTCTCTGGTGAGGCTGGCTCAGAATGGAATTTGATTATGACGGGGGCATCATTATCTGTTGTGCCATTGCTGATTATTGTCATTGTGTTCCAACGTTACATCATTGAGGGGATTGCTCTCACGGGGTTAAAGGGATAGTTATGTCCGATACATCAAAGAGCTTTCCGCATCCACTGTATGAAAAGTATGTGTTACAACCATTTTTCAAGGATGCGGAGGTTTACTACTATGAGCCAATGCTCGCAGCAAATAAAACACATGCTGTCATGCTATATCGAAGCGGTATCATCTCTCACGAGAATGCTAAGGCATTGTTACAGGCACTATCCCAAATCGAAGCAGATGGACTGGATAAGTTAGGGTATCAATCAGGTGTTGAAGATTTGTTTTTTTCAATGGAGAACAATATCATTCAACAGATTGGTGCGTCATTTGGGGGCAATTTACAACTAGCACGTAGTCGTAATGACTTAGGATATGCGCTGACACGATTGGCATTGCGCCCACTCTTGCTAAAGTCAATAGCAGACTTGATAGACTTCAGAGACACTTTACTCGAATTTGCTCGTCAACATTTGAACACTTTGATGCCTGGATATACTCATACGCAACCAGCACAGCCAAGCACAATGGCACACTATATCGCTGGTGTCTTATCATTTCTAGAACGCGATACAGCACGCTTCTTTTTTGCGTATGAAACCAACAATCAAAGTCCTCTAGGTGCTGCGGCTTTAACAGGTACAGGCTTCCCGATTAATCGTCAACTTAGTGCCGATTTACTCGGATTTGATGGTGTGATGGCGAGTAGTTATGACAGTGTCGCTACATCAGATAATTTGACGGATGTTGCCAATGTACTCAATAGTCTCGGTGTTAATGTATCGCGTTTCACCAAAGATATGCTTTTTTGGGCAACACAGGAAAGTGGTGCTATTCGTATCGATGATAGTTTCATTCAAATTAGTTCTATCATGCCTCAAAAACGAAATCCTGTTGTTCTCGAACATATTCGGGCACGCATCAGCCGAATGATAGCGTATGCACAGGGGATTGTGATTCAATGCCACAATATCCCGTTTGGTGATACACAAGATATTGAAGATGAAATCTTTCCATTCATTTTTGGTGGGCTGGAAACATCACAAGAAATTTTGCAACTGTACGATGCTGTTATGACAACACTCCATGTGAATGTGGCACATTTACGTGAGCGCACAATTGCAGGTTTCACGACAGTCACAGAATTAGCCGATACACTTGTCCGCGAAGCTAACTTACCATTCCGTCAGGCACATAGTATCGTCTCTGGAATGGTCACATACGCGATGGAAAATCATTTACAACCTACTGAACTCACGTCAGACATTATGCGTGCTGTAGCACAAGAACGCATCAATCAAGATATTGCCTTATCAGAAGAAAGTCTCCAAAACGCGCTTGACCCACAAGTCTTCATCGATAAGCGTACCGTCGAAGGTGGTACATCAGCAGAGGCAACTGCGAAAGTTTTAGAGCAACTCAGCAACAAAATCGAACATGATAGACACCATCATCAAAAATTATTGCAAAAACTCTCAGATGCAGAAGCACAACTTGATAATCAGGTTCAATCAATTCTTATAGAGGAAATGTAATCATGAATATTCTTGCGATAGGTGCTCACGGTGATGACATTGAAGTACAGTGTGGTGGCACACTGGCAAAAGCATCTGCACGAGGCGATAAAGTGTTCATGTGTGTTGTCACCGATGGACGTGGACGACCTAAAGGCAATCCTGATGAAATCGCCAATGTTCGTCACCAAGAATCACAAGCCTCTGCCGATGTAATTGGTGCAGAACTCATCTGGATGGGCATCCCTGATGGTGGCTTGAAACCAACAGATGAATACACCGCAAAATTCGTTAATGTTATCCGTCAAGCACAACCTGATATTATTATTACACATCCCAAAGACGATTATCATCCTGACCACCGTTACACGCATGAGATGGTATTAGATGCTGCACAGTTAGCGCGAGTTCGCAATTATCCGCACTCGAATTTAGCACCCTATCGCCAGCCCTGCCCAATAGCCTTCATGGATGGTGTGCTTGGATTGAGCTTCATCCCTGAAGAATGGGTCGATATTAGTGATTTTTTTGCAACTAAATCAGAGATGTTGAGCAAGCACGTTAGCCAGATGATGCCTGATACCTACGACCCTGATTTTGAGATGCCACCACTAGAGCAAAATCCTATGATGCGAATGATTGGTATTCAGAGTACTTATAGAGGGATGCAATGTGGGGTCGCCTACGCAGAAGCATTTATTTATTGGAAGTCATTCAATCGTGTTGTTCCACGTCGTATTCTGCCGTAAATTCAAGATAGAAACTGAGTGACGTAATTTGACGGATGAACTACGCCACTCTTTGAAAATTAGTCACCAACTGCTGGTGATTGTCGAAATTGAAGGTTAGGGCTAACTTTAGTATCATCGATTTTTGCATTACGAAGACGCAAGCTGTTGGTTACCACAAAGAAGGAACTAAACGCCATAGCTGCTGCTGCAAACATCGGAATCAGTAATCCCATCATCGCCACAGGAATCAAGATAATGTTGTAGATGAACGCCCAGAACAAATTCTGATAGATAGTTTTCATCGTCGCTTTGCTGAGTTTGATGGCGCGGACTGTGCCTAGCAAGTCACCACTCATGAGCGTCACGTCACTCGCTTCCATCGCAATATCTGTACCTGTACCAATTGCAATACCAACATCTGCTTGTGCGAGTGCAGGCGCATCGTTGATACCATCACCTACCATCCCCACAACTGTGCCATTAGATTGCAAAGATTCGACTATTTCTGACTTTTGCGCTGGTAACACCTCAGCATAAACAAGACCAATTCCCACATCACGCGCAATAGCATCAGCAGTTTGTTGGTTATCTCCTGTGAGCATTACGGGGTCGATGCTTAATTGCTTAAGTTGGGCAATAGCATCCGCAGAACTTGGTTTGACTGCATCAGCCATACCTATCACACCTGATGCCACACCATCAATCACAACAACAACGGCTGTACGTGCATTAGCTTGAAGGCGATCAATGTCTGTTCTTAAGCCATCCAATGCAACAGATTGTTCTGCGATGAAGCGTGGACTACCGATAAGCACTGTTTTATCATTGACTGTTGCTTTGATGCCACGTCCCGAAATCGCCTCAAAATCTTGTAGCTCACTGAGCACACAACCTAGTTCACGCGCTTTATCGACAATTGCTCGTCCTAATGGGTGCTCACTACCTCGTTCAGCGACGGCTGCATAAGTCAGCAAAGTATTTTCTTCGATTCCATCGCTAGGGACGATGTCAGTAACTGATGGTTCGCCTTGTGTAACTGTACCTGTTTTATCAAGGACAATTTTCTTGATTTTGTGTGCGCGTTCTAATGATTCACTGTTTTTGAAGAGTACACCCATCTCTGCTCCACGACCTGTGCCGACCATGATAGCAGTTGGTGTGGCAAGCCCTAAAGCACAGGGGCAAGCAATTACAAGTACAGCAATCGCATTGAGCATAGATTGGGTAAAGCCAATATCGCCAACAAAATACCATCCTAGGAAAGTTAGCGTTGCTAGCACCAAGACAATCGGCACAAAAATTCCTGAAATTTGGTCAGCGACCCGTTGAATAGGTGCTTTGGAAAGTTGTGCTTGCTCCACAAGGCGAATAATTTGTGCGAGTGCCGTTTCGTTACCGATACGAGTCGCTTCAATGATTAAACGTCCTTGCTTATTGATTGTGCCACCAATGACTGTATCACCTAGTGTTTTATTCACAGGCATACTTTCGCCTGTTAGCATCGATTCATCAATGGCGGAACGACCTTCTTGGACGATGCCATCGACAGGAACACGTTCGCCTGGGCGCACAATTAAACTATCGCCTAGCAAGACTTCTGACAATTTGACTTCTAGTTCGTCACCATCGCGCAGAAGAGTCGCTGTATCAGGTGTTAGATTCATCAGTTTCTTGATGGCTTCGCTGGTTTGCCCTTTGGCACGGGCTTCTAACCATTTACCTAATGTAATTAGCGTTAGGATAACGGCTGCGGATTCAAAGTAGTCACCTGTACCTAAAGTATCCGAAAAGCCAAATAAGACTCCGAACATAATCACAAGGCTATAGAGATAAGCCGCCGATGACCCCATCGCCACTAATACATCCATGTTGGCTATGCCATTGCGAAGTGATTTATATGCTCCGACGGTATATTGTTTGCCTAAAACGAATTGTACAGGTGTTGCTAGGATGGCAAATACATATATCCACCAATCTGCCATAAAAATCGGCGGTAAAAATCCCATCAGTAGATGTCTCCCCATGCTGACGAGGAACAATGGAATCGTAAAGATCGCACCGAAAATAACGAGATTTCGCTGACGATCAATTTCAGCTTGTCGTGCTTGTCGTTCAGCATCGTCAATATCGTCCATACCAGCAGTATCAATCACACCGTAACCAAATTTTTCGACGGCTGTAACTAAATCAGCACGGCGCACAACCCCAGGAATGTAAGTCACACGCGCTTTTTCTGTTGCCAAATTAACAGCAACATCTAAAACGCCTTTGGGTTTACGCAAAGCCCGATTGACATTTTTCTCACAGGTAGCACAGGTCATCCCTGTGATGGGTAATTCAATGGATGCCGTTGCGACACCGTAACCGAATTTCTCAACACGTTCAAACAATTGCTGTGGTGATGTCATAGACTTATCATAACTAACCGTTGCATTTTCAGTTGCAAGATTAACCATTGCTTCGGAAACGCCGTCGGCTTTATTCAGGGCACGATTGACATTTTTCTCACAGGCAGCGCAGGTCATCCCTGTGATGGGTAATTTAATTTGTTGGATCGCCATGTGGAATCCTTTCTACTTGTATTTATTGACCAATTTGAGCAAATTGGATAATTCTTCGGTTGCAGATTCAGGGTCATGTTTCATCTGATAATTTATTGTATTTTCGACATAACACTCAATCATATTATTTATGAGGCTTGCTACACCTTTTTCGGCAGTGCGTGCTCGCACAACACGTTCTTCGCATGTACCTTCGTCATTTTCGAGCATTTTTGCTAGTGATTCAAGTTGTCCTTGAATGCGCCGAATCCGATTAAGATTTGCTTTATTATGCTCAGTACGGTCATGGTGCATCTGTTGTTTGTAGTCTGTTTTATCTGTCATTTTATTCTCCGATATATACCCCTATACGTATCTATCATAATATACCCCTGCACCTATATCAAGTGCCGATTCAGTGCAGGATATGAGGTGTTGGAGTATCCTAGAGTGAATCATCTATAGTCCAATGAGTACCTCTTGTGACCATAACGCAGCGTTTTATACAATTTTACATTTTGTTAACCGTTCTGATTGCGCCAATGTTCCTGAAATGGGATAACGCTCCTGCACCATTTACAGGATGGTATGTGTTGGGATATGTCATCGTTACGCCGATGATAATTAGTATTGTGCTGTGGGCTATCAGTGGTTTTAAAGGATGGCACAGATTAATACGCACTGGCTGGCATCAACTTTGGTTGGTGTGTTTGATAGCACTCAATATTTGGGCGTTTATTTCGCAGTTTTGGGCATTCGGGCTAAACGACTATGCTGGTATGGCGCAAACCAGTAGCCTACAATTGTTGATTGTATCTGTGTTTTCGCTGGTCGTGATGACGATGCCTAATGCTCGGCATTGGATTATTGGTACGCTGATTTTCTCGATGTTGGTGCATGGCACGATTGGGCAATTACAAGTTTTTTTCCAGAGCGATATTGGACTAAGTTGGTTAGGCGAATTTTCACTTGACCCTCAAGAATCAGGCAAGAGTGTTCTGGTTGCAAATGGCGTGCGCTGGTTACGTCCTTATGGCTTATTGCCTCATCCGAACAACCTCGGAGGGGTCATCACACTAGGTTTGTTTGCATCCGCCTCATGGATATTAGCAGACGGTCAAAAACGTCTCATCGGCACTGTTGCCTTTATTATTGGCTTCTGGTTCTTATTACTCACATTTTCTCGTGGTGCATGGTTAGGCTTCACCTGTGGCATGTTATTTGTCTTGCCACTCGTTATCCGTCGTGAAAAATTCTTCCAAAAAATCATGCCTACCGTCATCGGTGTGATTATCGTTGGCAGTTTATTCGTTGCATTTTATCAACCGTTTTTGTTAGCACGGGCAGGTATCGGACAAGAAAACACTGAAGTCCGCTCAATTGCTGACCGTGTAATCTATAATCGTATTGCTTGGGAAGCGATTCGTGAGCATCCATTTCAAGGGATTGGGATGGGCAATTATCCTTGGTATGCAGCCAACTACTTGTTCTACAACACCGATTATGATCTGACTGGTGCCGATGTTCATCATATTTATTTAGGCGTATGGGCAGATTTAGGCACTGTCGGCATTGTCTTTTTTATAGGAATGTTGCTAGGCGGTATCTTCGCCGATTTTCGGACTCGGTCATTGGAAGCCATTGCACTGATTGGTGGATTTATCGCATGGGCAGTGATTGGATTTCTCGACCATTATATGTGGACGCTGGTCATCACTCAAACGTTGTGGATGACTATTTTGGCAAGTAGTATGAGCGGAGATAGCGACAACACTATCTCCGATGAAACCTAACTTTCAGGGGTTGCAGTTGGCAATAACACAGGAATCCGTTGTGCCTGTGGCACACTGAGACAATCTCCGCCTGTGACCACTACTTGCCCTGATACCCATAGATTTTGAGCAATCTCGTACCATACCAAGCCATCACTACCATTGATGCGACTAATAGGATTGACTGTCTCGCGGAATGCTAAGACCGCACGAATTGGAAAATCACTTGACGGTCCTGCACGTAAGTTTGCCCCTGTTTGCCCTGTTGTGATGACGCAGGGGTCATCGACTAAAACATCAGCAATAGGACTACGGTCTACATCAGGGGCTGGCGTGATGAGTGTCGTCACATCAACACCGATATAGGTATAACGTGGCAAAATTTCGGTTGGGAGAGGCGCAAAGTCATCAATATTATAAGCGGCAATCTGTGATGAATCAGCAAAAATAGCAATTGTATAGCCTTCATCTACAGTTTCATCTTGATAAGTTACTTGTCCTTCAATGACATGAACTAATGTGCGCTCTGCATCTGCTTGTAGGAAGACTGTTCCTGATACGGCTAAGGTATTCTCGTTGACTACAATACGACTCAAACTATCCACAGGTGTTTGTAGTAGCACGCCACTTTGCCACACCTCAGCGCATCCTGCATCATTGATGCCTGTTTGTAAAGAAAAGGACGTGAAAGGCGCATAGAGCACATTAGGCGATGGTGAGTCTAGGTCAACAATCGGCAAGGGACTCGCATCAGCATCGACAGCGTTGGCAATAAGCCAGCCTGTTTCTCCTGATGGTAGTTGGACACGATACGCACTATCATCACGAAAGCGTCCTGTGAGTTTGACCAAGTCACCTTCAAACAAGGATGTGAGCAAACGATACTCAGTTGTTGGTCCTGAACGAATATTCGCCCCTGCTTCGCTGATGATTGGTGCACTCACAGTCTGGATGTTGATGCCTTCGTTGCCTGTATTCGCAATAGTAACATCCCCAAGAATCGCTACAGTAACAGGTTGAGCAAGCCAATTATCAGGTGCGTAGCCAATGGTATCCACTAAGGCAACACCATACTGATTATCCCCCACATTACTATTGATGCGCGTCACTTGGTTGAGCGATACTGTATCCCCTACAGCATTAAACAGCACATCCGATAATAAGTCTGCCTGAATCCCTGAGTTGCCATAGCAAAGTTGATTCTCTTCTAGCTCAGAACACCAGACTTGTGCTTCAGCAATTGCCGCTCGTTCTGGCACAGGACATAGAGCCTCTTGAGCTATAGTTGAAATAGTTAGCAATAAGACAGGAATGATGAGTAGATGCCGTTTCATAAGTTGCCTTTAATTAGACACGAGCAAAGAAACATCATCATAGCAAAAAACGCCATCCATGAGGACAGCGTTCTTTAATCACTCAGTATATGTGATACTTAGCCCTCGTATTGAAGGATACCTATTGTTTCAACTGTGCAGTTTAATCCAGCAATGGAAAAGTCTTGGAAAACCAGAACTTCGATGTAGGTATCTGAAAAAACAGTGTAGGTGTAGGTAATTGCAGCAGCATTTTCGATGCCAATGATTACGCTGTAGACATTCGTCACCGATTTATCAATTGTGACCTCCGCACCTGCTTCTTCAAAAGCAGATTCAGCAAAGTCTAAAAATAGCGTTCCGATAACATCCCCATCGTCAAAATTGAGGTCTTGGATACCACCACTATTAGCTCCCAACTGACCTGCACCCTGTACGTTCATAGTCTCTGCCATCATCGCTGGACACCCATCACTGAGGACAAAGTCACCAAATTCGCCAGACCAAGGACCATTTTGCGGGATAATCAATTCATCAGATACAACAGCCGTATCATCTGTTTCGATGGGGTCTGGTAGTAAAGCTGTCGGGAGTGATGGCAACTCAATCTCTTCGAGCATTTCGGGTTCGGCAAAATCACCTGTGGCATTGCCGTCCTCATCAATTGCAATGGTAGTGAAGAAATCAGGTTCTAGCTCAAGTTCGGCATCATCCGTTTCAAGACCAAGTGTGCCTTCCAACAGCGCAATCAAAAACTCGTCTTCATCAGAAAAAGTGAAGTAGGCGGTTGACCCTATCGAAATATCAATGCCATTGAGTGTGAGGTTAACTTGACCAGCACCTTCTGGTGTTTGGATAAGTAAGCCATTAGGGGCTTGGTTGCAATCAGGTGTACCGATGCCCGACGTGAAATAGTATGCACCATTATCGTTGGTTAGATTGGTTTCGCCAAACATGAGCATCGTGACATTTTGCCCTGGCAGAGTATCAGGAATATCCGCTTGCACCACTAAAATCGCAATGCCCCAATCGGCAATCGTGCCACTATAAGGTGACAAAGCAAGACTATCAATCTCTTCAATACCAGCCGTATCACCAGGGATATTAAAATCAATTGATTCGCCACTGACAGGCACAGCAACAATCTCACCATTACCATAACAGGCTTGATTACGTCCTACAGTCAAGCATAAATCACTTAAAGAAAATAGCGCGTCATCAACTACCGCAGGACAGTCATCTTGGGCGGTTACTAAACCAACAACAACCAATAGACTCAATACAGTCAGATACAATTTACGGAAAAATCGCATTGTTAATCCCTCAAATAATGTAAGTTCTAGTTGTATTATATTGCGAATTGTATTTCTTGATGTGCATTATTCACTAATTTCGTACAGTTCAACTAATACACCACCCGTTGATTTGGGGTGGATGAAGGCATATTTACGCCCATCACGTTCACGAGGTTCTTCGTTGATAAGATGAACATCATGAGTTTTCATTTGTGCCAATGCAGAAACTATATCCTCGACTTCAAAACAGATATGATGAATACCTTGTCCTTTTTTAGCGAGATAGTTTGCGATGCCACTATCCTTAGTCGTTGGTTGTACTAATTCTAGATGGCTGTCTCCAACATCTAAGAATGCAACTTGGACTTGTTCTTGTGGCACATCTTGAATTTTACCCATGCTCAAACCGAGAGCATCACACCAAAATGGAAGTGATTCGTCTATATCTTGGACAACAATTGCAACATGATTAATCTTTATTTCTGTCATTAGGCAAGCTCTCCGTAATTTTCTTATGCGGGCTGAATCAGATAGCAGGATTGAAACTCATCAAAGCTAACTATAGCTGATATGATGCACAAAACAATTTCTGAATGGGGTCACAATGGCATCGCTGAAGTCACAGATTGGTAAGTGGGCAGTTGGAACTTGGCGCAAAAGTCAGCAGTTTCTTCGTTTAGAGATTGCTCCTTACTGGTATTTTCACGTTCAGCGAATGAAGCCGTTATTAGTGTATCAGATGGGTAAAGTCGGCTCATCGACTATCGCTAGCACAGTTGATGCCTATGCACAGTATCCAGTTTATCATGTTCATAATTTGCACCCTAAGAATTTGCGAGCCTTGACCGAAGCACATAACAGTAAGAGAATCGATATTCCACCTCATCTTTACACTGGTAAGATGGTCAGCCAGCACATCATCGCGCGTGGATTACCCGCTAAAATTATAACACTCGTTCGTGACCCCATTGCTAGAGCACTATCTGATTTTTTCCAAAATTATACTTTTCATACAGGCAAAACCTTTGTCAATAACCTAGCAATTGTCCAAGACCACATTGAGTCTCATCTCAAGCGAGACCACTTTGATTATCCTTTGGATTGGTTTCAGAACGAATTTCAGCCTGTTCTCGGTATTGATGTCTTTGAACACCCTTTCCCTCATGAGCAAGGCTATTTACGTATCAAAACGGAGCAGTATGACATTCTTCTTTTACGCATTGAAACTGACGACGCTGTCATCACACAAGCACTCGCTGACTTTCTCGATGTGCCGAATCTCAAGCTGATACATGCTAATCAAGGGGCAAGCAAAGCCTATGGCAGTGCTTACAAAACGATACAAAACCAAATAGCCTTAGCAGAAGGCACGATTGATGAGGTATTGAACAATCAGTTTACGAGTCACTTTTACTCTGATACTGAACGTGACAGAATGCGTTCAAAATGGGTAGCACGGAGCGTATCCAATATAAGTTAATCTAACCGTGATTAGAGTGATTTGTTATACTGTGTGCAACACACACTGAACCATTCAATTAGATTTTAAGGATAAAAAATGGTTGTTAATAGTCCTCAAAAAAGTTTGCTTCTCGAAATGACTGATGAACATGACATGCTCCTCACTGCTGTACGCGACTTTGCACAGAAAGAAATTGCACCGATTGCTGCTGAATTTGACGAAAGTGGTGAATTTCCACTAGAGACTGTTAGGCAAATGGGGCAGATGGGCTTGATGGGCATTGAAGTCCCAGAAGAATACGGTGGTGCAGCGATGGATACACTCGCTTATGTGCTGACCATGATAGAGGTCGCTAAGGCTGATGCGAGTCATAGCACGATTCTGAGTGTCAATAATTCATTGTATAACTATGGCTTGATGAAATTTGGTACAGAAGAACAAAAGCAACAATTTCTCGTGCCGATTGCAACGGGCGAAGCGATTGGCGCATATAGCTTAACTGAACCTGACAGTGGTAGTGATGCTGCAACGATGACAAGTCGGGCTGTTTTGAATGAAGCTGGCACACATTACATCATCAATGGGCGCAAAAGTTGGGTCACAAGTGGTCCTGTAGCGGATTATGTCGTGCTGTTCACGATGACTGACCCTGAAAACGGTGCAAAAGGTGTCAGTGCCTTCTTGATTGATATGAAGCAAGCAGGTGTTACACGCGGTAAGAAAGAGCCAAAACTTGGTATCCGTGCCAGCGCGACGAGTGAACTTATCTTTGAAGATTATGAAGTACCTGTCGAAAATATGCTTGGTGAGCGCGGTCAAGGCTTCAAAATTGCAATGACAGTCTTAGACGCTGGGCGCATAGGGATTGCAGCACAAGCTTTAGGTATCGCTGAAGCAGCCTATGAAGCAAGTTTGCAGTATGCTCGTGACCGTGTGGCATTCGGGGGTCCGATTGGACGATTCCAGATGATTCAACAAAAAATCGCAGACATGAAAACACGGATTGAAGCAGCACGTCAACTGATTTATCTCGCTGTGCAAGCCAAAATGCGTGCTAAAGAAACGGGTGGACGCTTCACTACTGAGGCAAGTATGGCGAAATTGTTTGCCAGCGAAACGGCAGCTTTTGTCACGGATGAAGCTGTGCAAATTCATGGTGGGATGGGCTATAGCAAAGAAGTCGCTGTAGAGCGTTACTATCGTGATGCGCGTATCACACGTATTTACGAAGGCACGAGCGAGATTCAACGTATGGTGATTGCGCGGAACGAACTTGGTTTACGGTAATCTCAGATAAACATCATCTTTTCGGGCGACATAGATGTCGCCCCTACAGAAAATTCCTCATCTCACTGACAGACCAAGAAAGACAATGTCCTATGAAAGCGGCTGTTCTCACCCAACATGGCGAATCAACTGATGTAATTCAGATTGTTGATAACCTTCCTATTCCTGAGCCGAAAGCTGGTGAGGTTCGCTTGAAGATGTCGGCTGCTGCACTCAATCGGCTGGATTTATTTGTGCGTCGTGGCTGGAAAGGCTTGCATCTGGATTTTCCGCATGTGATAGGGAGCGATGGTGCTGGTGTTGTCGATGCCGTTGGTGATGGTGTGACATCATTAGCTGTGGGAGACTATGTAGCCGTTGACCCTAGCATTTTCCCTCAAAATCCAACATCACGAGGCAAGTATCAGAATCAAGTGCGTCCAATCGAAATTATTGGAGAGCATCGTAGTGGATTCGCTGCTGAGTATGTTGTTGTACCAGCACAAAATTGTGTCATTGTGCCTGATAGTTTTGATATGTGTGACGCAGCAGCAGCAGGTCTCGTCTATGTAACAGCGTGGCATTCACTCATCACACGTGGTGGATTCCAAGCTGGTGAAGATATTCTGATTGTGGGGGCTGGCGGTGGTGTTAATTCTGCCAGCATTCAGATTGCGCGTTTAGCTGGTGCACGCACCATTTACGCCATCGGTAGTGATGCAGACAAATGTAAACTCGCGCACGACCTCGGCGCGGATGTCACGATTAATCGGCAAGAGACAGATAATTGGTCAAAAGACATTTTCAAATTAACCAACAAACGTGGTGTCGATGTTGTGATTGATAATGTCGGACAAGCCACATTGCCACTGAGTATGCGTGCTGTGCGACCTGGTGGGCGTATCCTCGTGGTTGGTGGCACAACAGGCTACGATGCAAACATCAACCTAGCCCAGCTATTTTATTATCACATTGCGTTGATTGGTAGCACAATGGGTACACATCAAGATTATGAAACAGTCATGAATTTGGTATTTGCTGGCAAATTAAAGGCTGTTATTGGACAAACTTTCGCATTAGACGAAGCTCGTCAAGCACAAGATACACTCGAAAATTTTGATGTCTTCGGCAAGGTTGTTATTGATTTGAGTCAATGAAATAGGTCAAAATCCTCCACAGAATAGATATTAAGTCCTATTACCTTTCACAACATAGCGTTACTGTGCTATTATCTTTAATAACGATTGTAATTAAGAAAAAGTCAGATAAATTATGACTCATTTTCACAGAGCAATTCGTGAAATTGAAGAAAAACTCGGACTGACTTCTCTGAAACAATTAGCGAAGGTCGCAGGTGTACAGACAGTCTTCCGAATTGTGAGCTATTATGCTGATAATCGTGCACATCATTCTGTTGCCACTATCATTTGTGGGCGACATGAAAAACCATCGCTCGAAGTACAGTATTTAGAATTTCTGGATAACCAAACTATCCACCATACAATTGAACAAAAAGCACTTGAACAGTTTATGACTATTATTCATCGGGTTCGCTTTGATACACTGACGTATCCTATCGAACAGTTATCACACAGCCAAACCATTTGGTCACTCCAACGTGCAGTGGGACGTTTTACACACGAAGTCATGATTAATCCTCATCGCCAAGATAAACCTTATCGTTATCTCATCAATGGAATTGACGGTTATTTATCGGATGCCGTTCGTGAAATCACAGTATAAAGGGAGAACTTATGTCGAAAGAAATTGAAGTGAAACTCTATTATGATGACCTTAGTAGTTTAGAGGAAACCATACAAGCCAATGGTGGAGACTTAGTTCAAGACCGAATCTATGAACGCAATATTCGTTACGACCGCCCTGATGGTTCAATGACATCAAAAGGCGTTGTGTTACGCCTCAGAGAAGATAATGCTGTCAAATTGACCTACAAAGAACCTGGAATTATTGAGCGCGGTATCATCACACGAGAAGAACTCGAAGTTGAAGTTGGTGATTTTGATACAATGCAAGCTATCTTAGGCAAATTTGGCTACTATCCGTCAATGCTATATGAGAAATATCGCACAATTTATGCCTGTCACGGCGCACACATCATGCTGGATGAATTGCCCTATGGTAACTTTGTTGAAATCGAAGGGTCTAAAGATGCAATTGAAATGGTCATCAACAAATTAGGCTTAGACCATGTTGAACGACGCGACAGCAGTTATGCTAAGTTATTTGACTATGTGAAGCATCACTTGGAACTCAGTTTTCAAGATTTGACCTTTGAAAACTTTGAGGATATTAATGTACCTGAGAGTGCCTTTATTGCACCAGGGAGCATTGTCATCCGCTAATATGACAAATTTGATATAGGAAAGGCTCATAGAAGCCCGCTATGATAGACACAGTTATCTATCACATCTAAGGTTATTCTATGAGTCTTTTAGATAAATTGAATCAATGGGAATCAAACCTTGTACAAAAAACCATTGAACGATTCCCTGAACGCAAAGAAACATTCTCAACCTCCTCAGATATTGACGTTAAACGTCTGTATACCCCTGAAGACACGTCATCAAATTACGATGAAAAATTAGGTTTTTCTGGACAATACCCCTTCACTCGCGGTGTGCAACCAACCATGTATCGCAGTCGCTTGTGGACGATGCGACAATATGCTGGTTTTGGCACTGCGGAAGAATCGAACCAACGCTATCGTTTTTTACTAGAACAAGGGCAAAGTGGCTTATCTGTCGCTTTTGATTTACCAACTCAGATTGGCTACGATGCTGATGACCCAATGGCAGGAGGTGAAGTTGGCAAAGTTGGTGTGAGCATCAGCAGTGTTCACGATATGATGACACTATTTGACCAAATCCCCTTAGATAAAGTCTCGACGAGTATGACCATCAACGCACCTGCAACCGTCTTATTGGCGATGTATATCGTGGTGGGTAAACGACAAGGTGTCGCTGAAAAAGATTTGCGCGGAACAGTACAAAACGATATCTTGAAAGAGTACATCGCACGTGGAACGTATATTTATCCACCAACGCCATCCATGCGCTTGATTACGGACTTATTTGCGTATTGTAAAGCTAATGTACCACGCTGGAACACCATCAGCATCAGTGGCTATCACATCCGTGAAGCAGGGAGTACCGCAGTTCAAGAGGTAGCATTTACGCTAGCCAATGGTATTGCCTATGTGGAAGCAGCACTCAACGCAGGATTAGATGTCGATGATTTTGCGCCACAACTCTCGTTTTTCTTCAACGCACATAACAATTTCTTAGAAGAGGTAGCTAAATTCCGTGCAGCGCGTCGTTTGTGGGCAAGCATCATGAAAGACCGCTTTGGCGCGACTAAGAAAAAGAGCCTCCAATTGCGCTTTCATACACAGACAGGAGGAAGCACTTTAACCGCTCAACAACCTGAAAATAACATTATGCGGGTGGCATTACAGGCAATGGCATCCGTGTTGGGTGGCACACAATCCTTACACACGAATAGTATGGATGAAGCTCTTGCCCTACCAACTGAAAAAGCAGTCCAGATTGCATTACGAACACAACAAATTATCGCCCATGAAACAGGTGTTGCGGATACCGTTGACCCTCTTGGTGGTAGTTATTATATCGAATCACTAACTGATACAATTGAAGAACAAGCGCGTGCTTACATCAGCAAAATTGATGATTTGGGTGGCGCATTACAAGCGATAGAAGCAGGATTCATCAACAAGGAAATTCAGGATGCTGCTTACAGCTATCAGCGTGCGGTTGAGAAAAATGAAGAAATCATCGTTGGAGTTAATGATTTTGTAGTCGATAGCGAAATTGAACCTGATTTATTGCGTGTTGACCCAGCAATTGAACTGGCAGCGCATCAACGCTTAAAAGTATTGCGTGAACATCGGGATAACGAAAAAGTTAGTTCGTTACGGCAACAACTCGAAGATGCCGCTAAAGGAGATGATAATCTGATGCCCCTCATCATTGAATGTGTTGATAACGATGTAACACTCGGCGAAGTCTGCCATAGTTTACGGTCAGTGTTTGGTGAATATCGTCCACAGGTGATGGTCTAATGCTTGATAACTATCGTGATAAAAACGGCAATATTTTATCTATTGGAAGCGAAAACAGCATCTTATCAATTGGTAGCAGTGGCAGTATTTTGAGTATCGGCTCTATGGGCAGTATTTTATCCATTGGCAGTGCTGGGAGTATTCTCAGCATTGGGTCGGCTGGGAGTCTGTTGTCAATTGGTAGCCTCGGTTCGTTAGGGAGTACAGGCAGTATCGGTAGTGGGTTCAGCCGTTGGGCATTATTTGGATGGTTCAAAGGTAACAAAGCTGAGTGACTATGCTATAAATTTTTCGTGTAGAACTATCAAAAGTGCTACAATTTATGGCGTGACGCAAATAAAGGATTTTTGCTATGACGCTCGATGAATTTTGCGAAAAATGTAGCAAGCGCGATATTCCCTCGAATCCAATGGCGCGAGTGAAAACATATGCACGCGAATTGGCAGAGGGCGCATTGTATGGCTTATGGAATATCAATTTCAACTATTATGCTGTTCTCGCTGACAATCCTGATATGAGCGATTCAGGACGTGGTGAGAGTGCAATTCATCATTATACGATGCACCGTTGGGGCAATTTAGATGACGCGCCAACAGTCGATTTATTGGTGCGCTTGAATTATTTGGAAAATATCGGTGTCGATGGTTATTCTAGTGCGGTGGCAATTCGCAAAGAAGCCTTTGATTTGTTATCCGATGTGGATGCCCTCAATGTGTTCATCAGCTACAAACGGAGTGAAAGTAGTGCCTTCGCCTTGTTGATTCATGACCGTTTGCGTGCCTCTGGCTTAAATCCCTTTGTGGATATGCAATTGCAAGCAGGGATGAATTGGCAAAAACAGTTGAAAAGCAACATTCGTGATGCGGATTATTTGATTGCGCTGATTGGACGAGGCTCATTGCATTCGGGTGAACTCATCAAAGAGATGACATGGGCAGTAGCAGCAAAAATACCGATTATTCCAATTTGGCATCAAGGCTTTCACTATCGCACAGCCGATTGGACACACATCTTGCCTGACCGTGTTGACCAAGCCTTGCACGAAAATCATACAATTCGCGTGATTGAGGAAAATCCCCTGATGTATGATATGGCTATTCGTGAATTGTTGAATCGTTTTGGAATTACGGGGTGAGATGATGTCAGACAAAAATTTGAGTATAAAAGCTAAGAGAATCCTCAAACTAATTACAACAGGACATAGCTACGAACAAATAATTTCTATCAACCCTCAGTACACCTATTTAGACATATTTAATGCAGCGAAAGAAGCCGTTGAGCTACTTACTGATGAACATGAGATGACTCCACATGAAGCCAGATTAGCAAAGATTAAAGAGAAACATCCCCGTGCATATGAAAGCTGGGAAAAAGATGAGGAACAAAAACTTATTGAATTACATTTTAGGGTTTGAGAGTGAAACGAAATGACCATTGAAGACTTTATCCAACAGGTAACACGACGCGAGTTATCAGGCAATCCGATGGCACGTATCGAAACATTTGCGAGTGAGCTAGCAGAAGGTGCAGCACATGGCTTGTGGTCAACGGAGTTCAATGGCTTTGCTGTCAGTTTTGAGGGTCGGCGTGAGAATACACCACAAGCGCAGGTGATATACAAGTACATTGTGGCACGTTGGGGAGAGCTAGAAAACGCCCCTGCTTATGATTTATTGGTGCAAAATGGATATTTGCTCTTTGACCATCCACAACGATATGAAGAAGTATATACGATTACTAAAGCCGCTTTTGCCCTGCTGAATACGACTGATGCTGCCGATATTTTCATCAGTTACAAGCGCACAGAAAGTAGTAGTTTTGCGCTGTTAGTGGCGCATGTGTTGCGTCATGCGGGGTTGAATCCATTCGTGGATATGCAACTCGAAGCAGGGAGTGATTGGCGTAATCAACTACGGCAATCCATTGTGGATGCTGATTATCTCGTGCTGTTGCTCGCACCGACAACATTGCAATCGATAGTGACTATCCAAGAGATTGAGTGGGCAATGGGGGCAGGGACAACTATTGTTCCGATTTGGCATCAAGGCTTTAGTTACAAAGAGGCAGATTGGCGGATGCTCCCCGAAACCGTGCGTGAAATGGTCGCTGATACACATACCATTCGTGTAACAGAAGAAAATCCACTGGCATATAACACAGCCTTATCAGAACTGCTGAATCGCTTTGGAATTAGCGGATAATGGTGAGATTTTCTATAGCGTAAATCTTGAGCAAGTGTTACAACAAAGACATAATATTGCTTATTTTTAGCCAATCGTTGATGCAAAAATCGTCCTGAACTATTGTTGTTCGGTTGTTGCTACTACTGACTATTTCATTCTAAACCAAATCTTATGAGCAAATTGTGTGTTAATAGATAATGGGATTATTCCCAATGAGCAATCGTTTGTACGTGTTGTACAAGCGATTATCCTATTGATATAGTCAGCATTATAATTAGGCGCATGAGCATCAGCGCATATCCAAAATAGAGAGGTTTTTTTCAGCTATGGTATCAAATCCGAGACTTGAAGAACTGCGTGATAAACGCGCTGAACGCCATGAACTCGGTGGTGAAGAGCGTATTGCACGTCAGCATGATAATGGACGAGGCACAGCTTACGAGCGACTCGAAATTTTACTTGACCCTGGAAGTTTCCGTGAGATAGATGCCTTTGTACAGCATCGCTCAACAAACTTTGGCATGGAGAAAAATCGACCACTCGGCGATAGCGTTGTGACGGGTTGGGGAACAATTGATGACCGCCTTGTTTATGTGTATTCACAAGATTTCACAACCTTTGGTGGTAGCTTGAGTGAAGTCCATGCAGCGAAAATCGTCAAGATTATGGAAATGGCGATGAAAACAGGCGCACCTATCATCGGCTTAAATGATAGTGGTGGCGCACGCATTCAAGAAGGTGTGGAAAGTTTGGCAGGTTTCGCTGATATTTTCTTACGTAATACAATGGCAAGCGGTGTTGTCCCACAGATTAGTGTCATTATGGGTCCGTGTGCTGGTGGTGCGGTCTATAGCCCTGCATTGACTGATTATGTCATCATGGTTAAAGAAACCAGCTACATGTTCATCACAGGTCCAAATGTCGTTAAGCAAGTGCTCAATGAAGATGTGACTTTTGAAGAGCTTGGTGGTGCGTCGGTACACTCCAGTAAAAGTGGCGTTGCACATCTGACGGCTGATGACGAAACTCAAGCCCTTATCATGGTGCGTGAATTATTGAGTTATCTACCACAGAATAACATGGAAGACCCACCCTACCTCGCCACAACTGATGACCTCCTGCGTGAAGATGACAAACTCAACAGCATCATCCCTGACAATCCTAATAAACCGTATGACATGAAAGACATTATCGACATTGTGGTTGACGATGGCATTTTCTTTGAAGTGCACGAAGATTATGCAGCAAATATTGTGGTCGGTTATGCGCGTCTTGGTGGACAAGCTGTTGGCATCGTGGCAAATCAGCCGATGGTACTGGCTGGTGTGCTTGATATTAATGCTAGTGAAAAAGCAGCACGTTTCATCCGCACTTGCGATGCTTTTAACATTCCGATTGTGACTTTTGTCGATGTACCTGGCTATTTGCCTGGGCGCGACCAAGAACACGCTGGCATTATCCGCAGTGGTGCGAAGTTATTATTTGCTTATTGTGAAGCGACTGTACCAAAGTTGACTGTCACAACACGTAAGTCGTATGGTGGTGCATATTGTGTCATGAGTAGTAAACATATTCGGGGTGATCTCTATCTGGCATGGCCTACAGCAGAAATTGCTGTGATGGGACCTGAAGGCGCAGTCGAAATTATCAATAAGCGCGAACTTGCTGATGCTGATGACCCTGCTGCGAAGAAAACGGAACTTGCTGATGCCTATCGCAAACAGTTCGCCCATCCTTATATTGCAGCATCGCGTGGCTATGTTGATGATGTGATTGAACCGAGTGAAACTCGTGCGCGTCTGATTAATGCTTTGCAGGTTTTCCAGAATAAACGCGATGAAAATCCGCCGAAGAAACACGGCAACATTCCGCTATAGGGAGCGCACCATGACTGAAGTAATTGCAAAGAATATCCAAAAGGTCTTGATTGCGAATCGAGGCGAAATCGCTGTGCGTGTTTTACGAGGGTGTCGTGACCTTGGTTTGGGGACAGTGTCGGTTTACAGTGATGCTGACCGTCAATCCTTGCATGTCCGTTATGCTGATGAGGCTGTTAACATCGGCGCACCTGCTCCGCGTGATAGTTATCTCCGTATGGATAAAATCATTGAAGCCGCGAAGAAAACAGGGGTCGATGCAATACACCCTGGCTATGGCTTCTTGGCAGAAAATGCTGATTTTGCTGGTATGTGCGAAGATGAAGGGATTATCTTCATTGGTCCATCGGCTCATGCCATTAGTGTGATGGGCGATAAAGAATCTGCTCGGCGTGCCGTGAAAGAATACGGCGTGCCTCTCATACCTGGTACTGATGCTGGGATGCGCGATGACGATTTGATTGCTGCTGCGCGAGAAATCGGCTTCCCCGTGATGGTCAAGGCTGTTGCTGGTGGTGGTGGCAAAGGGATGCGTCCTGTTTATGATGAAGCAGCTTTCCCCGAAGCCTTACGTCTCGCTCGTTCAGAAGCAGAAAGTGCGTTTGGCAATGGCGATGTCTACATCGAAAAGCTCATCGTCGGTGGACGACACATTGAGTTTCAGATTTTAGGTGACCACTACGGCAATATTGTTCATCTTGGCGAACGTGAATGTAGTATTCAACGTCGTAATCAAAAATTGGTCGAAGAAGCCCCTAGTCCATCACCCCATATGACACAAGAACTACGTCAAGAAATGGGCGAGATGGCAATCGCGGCTGCGCGTGCAGTCAATTATGTCAATGCAGGGACGATTGAGTGCATGGTTGACCACAATGGCGATTATTACTTTCTAGAGATGAACACTCGCTTACAGGTTGAACATCCTGTGACAGAGATGGTGACAGGGATTGATTTGGTCAAAGAGCAAATTCGGATTGCGCGTGGTCGCCATATGACACCAACGGAAAGTATCCTCGAACCACAAGGTTGGGCGATTGAATGTCGTATCAACGCGGAAGACCCTTATAACAATTTTATCCCATCAACAGGCAAGATAATCTCGACGATTACACCAAAAGGACCTGGTGTGCGTGTCGATAGTGGTGTTTTCTCTGGAGCAGAAATTACCCCATATTATGACAGTATGATTGCCAAGTTGATTTCCTACGGCGAGAATCGTCAGCAAGCGATTGTGCGGATGCGTCGTGCGCTTTCTGAATTTGTGATTATGGGTGTACGCCACAATATCCCATTCCATATCAATTTGTTTAACAGCGTCAGCTTCCATGCAGGGCGTTACGATACACGTTTTGTGGAAGAACGCTTTAGTATGCGAACATACGAAGCCGAACCCACAGAAGAAGAACTCGAAACGATTGCTATTGCAGCAACTTTGCACGCGCATCATGCACGTCAAAAAGCAGCGCAAGTCATCGCTCCTCCTGAACGTGATACGAGTAATTGGAAGTGGGTCGGACGCTACGAAAGGATTCACCGTTGAAATACACGACAATCGTCAATAACGAACAATTTGAGGTCGAAATCCTCAATGATGGCAAGGTCACCGTTAATGGTAAAACCTATGAGGTGGACTTCCTCACTTTGGAAGAATCCTTATATTCTGTGATTCAAGATACGCGCTCATACGAGGTTGCGATTGAAGAAGAACGTGGCACATACGAAATCCAACTGGAAGGTCGATTGTACGAAGCCACAGTGCTTGACCAACGCGCTTTGTTGATGGCACAGCGCAAAGGCGGACTCATCACAAGCAGTGGTGAAGTTGCCTCACCCATGCCTGGCTTGATTGTTGATGTCTTAGTCAAGGTTGGGGATGAAGTCGCACAAGGAGATACCGTTGTTATCCTTGAGTCGATGAAAATGCAGAACGAACTCAAAGCCCCGCGCGATGGTGTGGTGCAAACTGTTAGTGTTACCACAGGTCAGACTGTTGATAAAGGTAATTTGCTGGTGAATATCATCGGTGATGATGAATAATGATATTTGTGGTGTGGCGTCTTATCTCGGTGATGCCATGCCCGCTCTGATTCTGACGATGCGATTCCCCTATTCCCAAAAAAGCCCCTCTCAGTTAGGATACTGCCTCAAATTCACTAGATACTGAGATACATCTGCAAAAAATGATGGTACAACTAATGACCCAAACTCAAAACGAAACACGCTATCCACTCGGACGCGCCGTGGTGGTGTTACCGACCTATGATGAGCATGAGAATATCGTTGAACTGACACAAGCAATTTTGCGCCAACAACAATATATCGAAAATTTCGAGTTGATTGTTCTCATCTCGGATGGTGATTCCAAAGATGGCACAATCGAACTTGGTGAGACGTTGATGGCGGAGCATGATAATGTTTACTTTACCAATATTGAGCGACGTGGGATTGGGGCGGCACTGTATCTCGGCTTTAAGCACGCTATCGAAGAACTAAATGCAGATGTATTGATTGAGATGGATTCTGATTTTCAGCATAATCCTGATGATGTACCTCATTTACTCGCACCGATTGCTGATGGCTACGATGTTGTTGTGGGGTCGCGTTTTCTGCCTGATAGCGAGAACAATATGCCAGCGTATCGGCGTTTGTTGAGTGTCGGCGCAAATAATGTGCTACGAACGGCTCTCGGATTGAAAGACATCACAGAAATCACGACCTCATTCCGTGCGATTCGTAAAGAAACATTCTTGTTGCTAGATGAAGATGATGTCCCGTGGTGGGAGCCAAAATCATTCATTGCTGTGCCTGTATTTTTGGTACGTCTGCTAGAAAAAGGTGCAAAAGCTACAGAAGTTCGTATGACAATGCACCCGCGCGTGCATGGCTATAGCAAAATGGTCTACTGGCGATACATCCAAGATGTGCTGTGGTTCTCACTCAAAAATCGTTTAGGGCTTGCTTGACACATGCAAGGCAAGCGCATCTTAGATGCAATTTGTTGTCTGATTATATCGCTGTATATTGTCATGGGTATTCAGCTAGTTCCCTTACACGGTGATGAAAGCACGCTTATCTTCATGGGGCGTGATTTTCATTATCATATGCAAGGGGATACAGACCGCATCTTCGTTGCCGATTGGGACACCTTGAATGGTGATGAAGCCACAGAACAGCAACTACGCCTGATTAACGGCACACTTTCCAAATATCTATATGGCATGGTGGCTTATGTTAGTGGATATTCATTGGATGATATTAATGACCAATGGGCATGGAGTTTAGGCTGGGATTGGAATCATGAAAATGGTCATGTGCCGAGCGATGACCTCCTGCTAATTAGCCGTTATACATCAGCAAGTTTACTCATATTATCGGCGATAGCGTTTTACGGACTTGGCGTATCTATCGGCGGACGTGGTGTAGCTCTGATTGCTAGCGCATATTATGTCTTGAATCCTGCTATTTTGATGAATGGACGACGCGCTATCATGGAAAGTGGGATGCTAGCTTTTACTATTTTAGCTGTGTGGATGGCTTTGCTAGCCTTGCGTCATCGGCATTTTGGCTGGTATATCGCATTAGGGCTTGTAAGTGGTTTGGCAGTTGCCAGCAAGCACACATCTGTTGTGACTATTGCAATCGTATTTGGTGTTAGTGGACTGTATTTATTGAGCCAACGACAAAATCTCCTGAAATTAATCGGTGCAGGTGTGCTGTCGCTAATTGTATTCTTTGGGTTAAATCCTGCTTGGTGGCTTAATCCTGTTCAAGCAACGCGCACTGTCCTCGAATTACGTCAAGACTTATTAGCTGGTCAAGTTGAATTTTTTGGTGGTTACGAGTCCACGCAAGCACAAGTAGTCGGTTTTGCGCGTCAGACTTTTGTTGTTCCGCCGATGTACGCCGAGACCGATTTAGATGGCTTTCTCAGTCAGCAAACCGACGCTATTGCACGCTATCAAGCCTCCCCTTTTCATGGCATCAGTCTTGGAGGAACATGGATAGGTGGCATCATCTTAGCTGGTTTTGTCATTTTAGGGCTTGGGTGGCTTTGGCGAGATGAAGACTATGACAGAGCTTCGCGCTGGTTAATTACAGCTTGGCTATTGGCGATGGTACTTTTGACTCTCGCCCTGACACCTTTAGAATGGCAACGTTACTATATCCCAATTTATCCTGTTATTGGTCTATTGGGAGCAATTGGATTATACGCTAGTACGATACATGCAAAATTATGGATAACAACACACAGAAATTAGGACGCTGGGGACAATTTGGACTCAGTGTACTGCTCATCAGTAATATCATACTGCTTATACTCACTTGGCAAGCACGCATCCGTCGCTTAGCAGATTTATCTACCGATGTGCCCTTTATCACGGGAAACTTCGCCTTGGTAATCGGGGCTGTCGTTGTTGCAATCATTTTCACGCTGATGATTGTTTTCTCCGCGCGTGTTCGTCAAGTTTTAACGCCAACTATCGTCTGGGGATGGATAGTTGTGTCTCTGCTTGGTTTAGCAATCAGCAGTAGTTTGAGTCAAACAGTATCATATTATGTATCGGGCTTTTTTGTGTGGCTGCTGCTGGTGGATGTTGGCTTACTGCTCATCGCTTATCAAACGACTTTATCAAAATTGAGCATGAGCGATATAGTTCGCCAAATTGTCCCAATTGGATTTGGTCTGTTATTGACCTTTGCCATGCTAGAAGGACTACTGCGCGTCTACTTCACTTTGCTGGGCACAGAGGCAGACCGCGTTGCCTATGTCTATTCTGTTGATAAGATATTGAGCATCAGCAATCGTTATGAGGGTCAACCCTATACTAACTATGGTTTATCGACTACCCATCCTGAGCATAATAGTCAAGGCTATCGAGGGACTGAATTACAGACACCTAAAGCTGATAGCACCTATCGCATCATGACATTAGGTGGTTCAACCACTTATGGTGAGGGATTAACACCTGAAGAATCGTATCCAGCACAATTGCAAGATATTCTGCATGAAGATTATGGATACACACATATCGAAGTCGTCAACGCAGGGGTCAATGCGTATTCGTCGTTTGATTCTCTAGCGAATTTGACTTATCACATCCTCGATGATGAGCCTGATATGATTATCGTCTATCATGGGGTCAATGATGTGCGTGCGCGATTGGTTGCACCTGAATTTTATACAGGACGTAATGAACAACGGGGCTATTGGAATCCAAATGTGCTACGACAATCACTGAGTCCGAGTGTGGTGATACGCTTTGTGTCAATTCAGTTGAGCTTGATTGAAAGTCCAACACAGTTTGAGACAATTCTTGGGGCAGATGGTAATGTTCCACGGTGTGGCTTCTTCGAGACAACATGCACGCAAGTGGATAATCAATCTGCTGATATAATTGTCGAGCAGAATCCACCAATTTACTTTGAACGCAACTTAGTCAATATGCACGCAATCGCTACAGCTAATGATATTGATGTCGTTTTTTCGACTTGGCATTATTATGCTGATGAGACTGAATTACCAAACCCGATGATGCTGACACACATGCAAGGTGCTGTAGATGAACAGAACAATATGATTCGATTACTAGGCAATCAATTGGATGTGCCTGTCATCAATTTTGCATCAACCACAGACTTAAATAATGCAACTTATTGGCAAGATGGGATGCACATGACCGCATCTGGCACACGCCTACAAGCTGAATATTATGCTGACTTCCTCATCGAAAATGACCTTTTGCCACCGCCACCTGATAATAACTAATCATCGAAATGCCTATGTCTTTATATTGGATTGACCAAACGCTTGCAGTTTTGCCCCTCGTTCTATGGGTATATCTCGGTTTAGGGATACCCTATGCTTTGCTATTGCTACCGCGTGCTGATTGGTATCGTCGTGTAGAGGTGGTGGGACTTTCATTTGCCTTAGGACCTGCGCTACTCACGGCATGGATGTTGGTGCTAGGAACAATTGGTGGTGCAAGGGAACAAGCCACCTTACGCTTTGATTGGATTTTTGCAGGAACAGTTGTCTTTGCATTAATTGGCTATGGTCTACTCTGGCGAAAATGGCGAGGAAGTAATGCTAGTAAGCGAGAGCATCATCCATTGGCATTTGATGAACGATTATTGATTCTGCTGATTATCATCGCTGTGCTTGTGCGCTGGGTCGTGACATCATATTGGTCGTTTACAGCTTATGATGCTTTGTGGGTCTATGGCTACGAAGGACGACTGTACCACATGCTAGGCTATATCCCTGAGAGCATTGGGTACTATCCGCAATTTGTCCCCTTACAATATACCTTCTTCCAATTGCTCAGCGAAGGATTTGATGACCACGCTGCAAGAGCAATAGTCCCGTTTTTGCATGTGGGGAGTATTTTAGCGACTTACATCATAGGGTCGCGTCTCATTTCAAGACGGGCAGGGATTATCGCAAGTGCTATCTGGGCATTGTATCCGCACGTAGCACAGTGGGCACACATCGGCGATTTAGAGATTCCACTCACTTTTTTACTGACTCTGACCATGACATTTTTCGTGCTGGCTTGGAATCAAGCTGAAAAAAGTTTACGACGGCGATACGCTCTAATTTCAGGGATTTGTTTTGGTATCGCCATGTGGACGAAACCAACAGGAGGTGCGTTTATATGGGGTGTGATGGTTTTAGTTGTTGTTGCATTTATCATCGCACGATTTGATGTCAAACAGTGGCTACCGCATTTTGAAGTAGCGGTCATCACAGGTTTAGCATGTTTGCCATTGGGAGCAATCTGGTATATCCGTAATGTTGCTCTCGGACTTGATGCGCTTGTTTTTCCGCATGAAAGTTGGCTGACTTTAGCAACCCGTAGTGGGGATTTACTGAGTTTTCCACTCTTAGGATTGTTACTAGCAATAGCGTATTTAGCGAGTACCCGTAAATTACAATATAGCTGGCTGGTGTTAATTGGCGTTGGACTTATCTTAGCTGGTGCGATGCCCAGTAGCCCATTACTTGATGAGATGCGTCGTAATGCGCCTGCTAGTTACATCACTTTGTTTGAAGCAATCTTACTCATCAGTGGATTAATGCTGATAGCATGGAGTCTGCGTTCGTACTGGTTACAGATGAACAATCCAAGACTCAAAACCGTTGGATGGGCATATTTGCTCATTTTGCCGTATTTCCTCACATGGTTTTGGTCATATAGTTATCATGCGCGTTTATCATTCCCGATTGTGCCATTCATGATTTTGCCAACGGCTACTATTCTGGCGCATTGGTTACCATCAACTAAATTATCACAGTGGAAAATTACGCCTAAAGTAGGATGGTCTGTATTGTTGATTGCATTAGCAATCCCTGCTATCACAATACCTATCACGAGTATTGCTGGTTACAGTGATTATCTGTGGGTCAATCGCTATCCAACAGATTTTGAGCGCACAAAAAGTCAAAATCCTGGGGTGTCACTGGTTGCTGAACATCTCTGGGGTTATGCCGATTTTACAGGTACATCGCCAATTGTAGTTGCCCCTGGAGAGCAACGTTTACATTTCTTCATGCCAGACATAACTATTATCACAGATACAGTTCCGACCACTTATGAAGAATTAGGTGATGCAACACATTTCTTGTATGGATCACAAGCACGTTGGCGTTATGAAAATGATGAAGGCATCCAGCCACTTGACAATCGTATCATTGCAAGCCTAGGACGAGAGGAATTATTCAATCAGGTCTTAGATTTTGAAACAGGAACATTCGAGTACGAGTTGTACGAATTATCACTCGATAATCGGTATACAATGCCTGATGGAGGTCCTGCGGGACATTTGATTGAGGATGAAGTTATCTTCGGCGATGCGATTCGCTATGCAGGCGATAGCGTCAACAATACACAGTTGCGTGGTAATCGCGTTGGCATTACGTTCTTGTGGGATGTCATTGATGTACCAGAGGGTAATTATCATGTGCGATTGGATTTACTCAACATAGAAGATGATATTGTCTATACAACATGGCAAACGACAGTTGCACCTTCCGAAGATGGGTACTACAACACGGCTTTATGGGAAACGGGCGAATTTGTGGTTGATGAGCGATTTATCATGCTGACCGATAGTGCTGTACCTACTGGCGCAAATATGTATCGCATCATAGTCAACTTTGTAGACGCTGAAACAGGTGAAATACTTCCAATGACGATTAACGGTGAGTCTGCGGATGGCTATCCGATGGAAGCATCGTTTTCAGTTGGTGGATGAGTCTTACGGAACACGTTGATAGATACGCCCTGTCGGATTTTCAAAAATTATCTGCCATTGCGTCGGGTCATCTTGATAGAGCGCATAAACGGGGTCAGCAGTGTAGAGTGGATTAAACGCAATATAGTCTGCTTGTGGTAATGGATAAATATCTGACTGTCCAAGCGGATAGACTGTTTCGCTGAGTTGGACTTGTGGATTTTGTATCAAAATGGGTAGCCACTCTACACTTTCGAGCAATACAAACCCTGACTCATAGCTTGCTAGCTCATCATAGATGCTTCCATCTTGCAGTGTGGGGTCGAGCATTTTGTCCCACTGATTGGGATTGCGTCCAAACAGGTCATCTATTCCGAGAAAGAAAATTAGAGTAATCGACAACCCTACTAAACCTATACTTGAAACAGCTTGTAGAACTTTATGTCGATTGACAAAGGCATAAGCCCAACGAATAAATGGCGCGAACAAAGCAACTGCAATCACCATCACCATCGCCACACCATGCAAAACAAAACGCCACTGAATATCAAGATAATCAAGGTCGTTGATTGTTAGGAAAGTCGCCAATGGTGTAATTGCAAAAGTGATAATCATCATTAGTACAACGCCGAACATCTGCCAACCCATCTGACGTTTGAATAGCGCAGCAATACTTAAAAGAATTGCCACACTCAGATACAAGAGTAAGTTACGGCTCTGATAGGACTCATAAAGTGCAGGATTATCTAAATTAGCGACAATGGTTGTCTGGAAGAAGGAGCTAATTTCAGAAGTGAACAATTCGCCTAAAATCACGTAATTGCGGATAACCCACAAACCTCCAGGAAACATCGTTAACAAGAGTGCGATGAATACAACTGGTTGCAAATAGTCACGCCATCGCCCTTGTCGGGCATACTTCGCCCAGTTGAGCATTACTAAGCCCCACACATAAAATAAAACATACAGTCCTGTAGCCTTGGTCGCTAGTGATAGCATCGTCGCAAATGCTAAGCCAAAGGGGTGAAAACGTTCATCTCCAATCGGTGCATGGAGGATTGCTATCAAGATGGTGGTGCTGAGGAGCACATCATTTTTGCCGACATTGAGTAGTTGGGCAAAGAGCATCGGCACGAAAGTAATACCAACTGCCAATAGTAAACTGACATCTAGCGATAATTGAGCAAAGCGCACTAACATCAAGGTAATTGTCAGCCAGAAAATGATGAATACAAAAGCATAGAGTGTACCTGTGATGCGTAAATCAGGCACGAATAACATACCGAACGCTACCAATCCCTCTAGTCCGTAAGGATATTGTCCATAGGGAATAGCAAGATTCCAGACAGAGCCATCTCGCACAAGCTGGAAAATCTTAATGGCATGATAGCGCGTAAAATCGTTGGAAATAATTTCACCGACACTCGATTGATGCCACAAAATCATACGCTGAACATAGATAATGACTATCAGCACGACGCTTGTGACAATGGTTGTCACGGATAAGAGTGTTGTTTCTTGCTTTTGTAAATTGAGAGTTTGTAGCCAATTATCACCAAAACGAGCATAGAGCCAATATGCCCCACCTGTTGCAATCACTGCCATCGGAATTGCTATCACTGCTGTGAAAAATCCTAGAAAGCCCAAAATTTGTGAGGTAAGGATAATGCCAAATAAGGCACAAACCAGCACAGCATATAATCGGATTAGTGGGTGCGTCATGACGCTTGCTCAGTCACTTATCAACAAGAGACGCGCATTATACTGGCGATACAGACGACGATAAAGTTAGAAGTTCGTATTCTCAAGTATTTGTTGGAAGAATTCAAACACGGTCAGATTCGGATTATTGGCGACTTCACGTAAGCCATCATTGACGATTGCCCATTCGTAAATTTTGAATGCTAAGACCAGTGGAATCCCATATTGGAAGATTCGAGTTGGCAAAGACGCAACTGTTAACGAAATCGGTGCATCAGTCACATCTTGCAATTCTTGACGGTCTGCGAGGATTTGCAAGCGTTCCATGTTCAGGCGGTCACGTTTGCCGTTGAGGTCAATTAAATCAAATAGCATGGCAATTTGTTCATCTTTGGTGCTTCGCAGATTATCGCGGTTCTGCCAGACAATCTCACACTGATGAATATCTTTTTCGAGCGATGCCAGATTTTCTTCCACACGAGTCAGGCGATTTTCGAGTGTGACCGTGTGTTGTTCGCGCCAACGCGCTTGTCCTCTCCCATATGGCACACGAATCAACAGATAGTAATGAATATAAAATAGCACGAGTGGAATCAGCACATTGAACGCCAGAATGTAGCCCAAATCTTGCTGAATGTTGGGAATTTCGCCAGAACTCAACACCTGACTAAATGGAATTGCCGCCAAATACAGCGTGATGATGAACATAATGAGCAAGGTCAGAGGCAACTTATCGACAATAGCATTGCGGTCTCTGGCAGAAATAGTACGGTTCGCCATCACAAAGGCATAAATTATCATCAAAATGAGAATGACCAGATAAAATGGAATCCCAAAAATGAGAGCTAAGGCTTGTTGTGAGGAATCAATGATGGCATTGCCTTGTAGGCTTGCCTGTAAATCGCCAATCAGTGTCGTATTATTGAAGAATAAAATCTGCACAGGGATGACTGTCGCTAAAATCGCAAACAGTAGCAAAATATCCATATCAGAGATGGTCTTGAGACGACGTTCCAGTGGTTCAGGGAGATGAGCCATCAGTTTATTTGGGATGAGCAAGCGACGTAAACCGCGCCCGCCTGAATAGACAACAATCAAGACAAAGAAAATCATCATCCACAAAATAGGTGATAGTGCCAAAATTGTCTCGTCAATAACAACTCCACCGAGTAGATTCGCTGTGCGTGGTTCGCTCAAATTAGTAAAGTGTCGCAGAATGACAATTGATGCAATCACTAAAGCAATCGGTGTCAACAAACGGGCTAAGCGTACCCACACATTATTGCGCGACAACCAACGATTCCAGATACCAATCCACATACCCTGCATTAGCAAAAAGTAGGTCAATGCCAGTAGTAAGAGCGAGGCGTTGTAATAGATATTGCTTTGGAGCGTGAAAATATCTGCTTGGAGGAAGCGTGCTATCAAGCGACCTGCTACAAAGGCAAGGATACTTACAGAGATAAATTCGTTGATTGCGACCATGAATTGTTCCCACACGGGAATGTTCGAGATAAAAATGCGATAGCCAAGTGGGGTCAGCGCAAATAACGAAACGAGTAAGCGAAAAGTCACCAGTAAAAGCATTAATAAGAAGATATAAAATGGCTCACTCTCTTTGCCTGTGATTGGGAATGTGCTTAAAACACGATAGACAAAGATAAAAAGCTGGCCATATACCCAGAAAACGAAGATGTAAAATGCGTGACTACGAGTAAAGCGATGTCCAAGGAAGCGTAGTTGAGCAGGAATAACGCCCGACAAAAAAATCATCAATACAATGCCGATGACAGAAATGCCGACAGTCAGCCAATCGCCTAATGTGATACGCCAAATGGTGTAAGCAAATTGAATGACCAGTAATAATGGCACATAGACACGGTTCAACCGCGACTCACCCTCAATCTGAAACCATGTCCAAAAATTTGAGCTATTGTTCGTTAGTGGTATCGGTTGACTATCTGTTTGATTAAGATTATCCGCCACAGTTATGTTCCAACCTTGCGACTGTTTCTACTATTCATCATTCTAGCACAGGATGTGAATAACATAGTCTAATAGTCAGGTTGTTGTTGGACAATGTCAGGCAATACGCCATCATCTTGTAATTTGAGCGAAAATACACCTAGCAGATCTTCTAAAATTGACCATGCAAATATACCGAAGCTAATAACAGTCGCCATCAAGATGCTCAGCCATAGACTTTGTGCTTCGGATTCAAATAAGAATACAGGTAAAATCCCGTTTGCTTCAGATGCAAGTCCAACATGTGAAGCCATTCTGATAACGATAAATAAGGCAACAGATTGTATGATAAAAGCTATCCAACCAGACGATTTGAATGTTGCTCTCGCAATTGCACCTGCGCCAAAGATTAGACCACCAAACACAATTGGCACATAATCCATACGTGGATGCCAATAATTTAACTGGACAAAGCCCAGAAAGGATGCACCTAAAGCCAAGCTATAGATAAAGCTATATCCAAAGCGCAGTTTCCAATCATGTCGGTAACG
>JBCCSC010000008.1:0-163478 GCA_039200705.1 Chloroflexota bacterium | reverse complement strand
GTCAGATTCAACAAATAATAACTTATGCCAATCGTCACATTTTCGCTTAATTTTAGTGACAATCGCCAAAAAATCGTATATTATGAGGGTAGGATAAGTTTGCAATTATACTGTTAGTGAAAATTAACATAAGAAGCTAACCAAATTTGTCAAGTTTCTTAGTAATCTTCACCAATGCTTAAATGATATGCTTATCTATATTATGGTACTTTTACAGAGATTTAACCCAAACACAGTCCTCACTCTGTAAACTATTCATGAAAAGTGAAATCTATCACATTCAATTGAAGTTATTCATCGGTGTAGTACTCATTCCGTTCGTTTTTAGTTGAAGTAATTCACAAATTCCGAAACTATAGCTAAGGAGAGACTTCTGATGACAATTTATAATCCACAAGGCACACATGATAAATACACAGAGGTTGATCGGCACTTTGACCCAAAGTCAGAAGTTTACACGGGTGCTGATAGCCTCATCACAGCGCAACGCAACGGCTGGAAGCTCGTTAATATAGCCTACGAGGAACGGGTCACGATGCGTAGTGGACGCTACGCCACCCTATATTATTTCAAGCTAACCCGCAGCGACAATAAAATGATCATGCCAATTATCGCTAATCCCTTTATTGAACGAATGCTCATCAGCCGTCGGATGCTGATTAAATCGCTCACAGAACGAGCAAATCAAGAAATCATCGGTCAGACAATTGAGATGGCTGCAGTGCGTGTTCACGAAGGATAAACGTGTTAACACCCTTTTAACGCGCATGAGATACGCTATATTAAAGTGTAATATATTAATCAAAAAGGAGAATGCCCCTCTATGGCAAAGAATAAGGCAGTGAATGTAGCAAATTACCATGTTCAGTATAGTGATCTCACCTCGCAACACTGGCATCCAAACTCAGAATCCTTCGCAGGCGGTGATAATCTCATTACTGCACTCGAAAAAAAATGGGAAATTGATAATTGCAAACTCACCCGTCATTGGTACGCAGGAATGCGCTCTGTGCGTGTTTACGAATTTACTCTGTCCAAAGGTGATGTGACAGTTATCATGCCTGTTTTAGATAATCCTTATATTGAACGTTTTATCGTTGATGAAGGCATTAACTATACTGTTGCCGAAAGCGCACAAGTCTAAGAATTTATTCAATATCACCGTTGAAAACGGGTGACGCAGTGATGTACTCATCCGTTTTTTATAATCACTCGAATATTCTTGCAAACATTTTCAATACCTCGTTTGTAAGCTACACTGTCCTCATTTTGGTCAAGCCAACACACTAAAGAAAGATTCATCCCACATGGCTTTGTTAGGCATCATGCTCAATGTCATTGCGCCGATTATGCTTGTGATGAGTATTGGGTACATCATAGGCAAACGCTTTGACCCTGACCCCCGCAGTTTATCAGTATTTTTAATTTATCTTTTTACCCCTGCTCTAGTCTTCAAAGGTGTCTATGAAGCTGACATAGGCGGTGCTCTGCTTGGCGTAACAGGCGTTGCCGTATTTTATGCGATTACGATGGCAATCATTGGCTTTGGCGTTGCACGCGCATTAGGTTATAGCACGCGTGAAGAAAGTTCCCTCATTTTGACGATTACACTCGTCAATGCGGCTAATTATGGCATTTCCCTCAACACATTTGCTTATGGTGATGCAGGGGGAAACATTGCTATTTTTTATTATGTGATTAGTGCATCAATTGGCAATATTTTCGGTGTTTATTTTGCGTCGCGTGGGTCAGTTTCAGCATTGGATGCGTTCAGCAATATCTTCAAAGTGCCGATTTTGTATGCTGCGATTATTGGCATTGTACTGAACATCTATGATGTAGAATTACCTTTACTGATTCAACGCTCTGTTATCGAGATTGCTGCCCCTGCCTCTATTCCTCTGATGCTCGGACTACTCGGATTACAATTAAGCCGTGTATCGTTTCGTCAGAAGACCTATGACAAAGAAGATACACTCGCAAACAATCCATCGGCGGTTGGGATTGCAGTCGTACTCAAGTTAGTGGTTGCGCCATTTGTCGCGATTGGATTTGCGCTCTTATTTGGCTTACAAGGCTTGAATTTCAATGTGGCTGTGTTGGAAAGTAGTATGCCGACAGCAGTTTTAGCGAGTGCTCTAGCGACACAATTTGGAGGTGATGCACGTTACGTTTCAGCAGTGACACTCTTTAGCACGCTTGCGAGTATCATAACGCTCAGCATTTTAATTTTTGCTTTTGGTGGCGTGACGACATAAAAAAGAGCAAACAGCGAACTGATTGCTCTTTACATAACGAATCCTTATGGCTTAGTCACCACTGATACGCGGACGTTCTTTGGCAACACCATTCAAGCCTGTAACATTTGTGAATTGATTGACAAAACCGACCAATTCCATTGGGACAACGAACTTGGTGCTGGCACTGCTACCAACTTTTTCGAGCATTTCCATGTATTGAAGTGCCATGGTACGTTCATCCAATGTTGATGCTGTTTCAGCAATCGCCTTCAGAGCAGCCGCATAACCTTGTGCTTTGAGTTCTTGGGCTTCTCGTTGACCTTGTGCTTCCAGAATTGCTGATTCACGTTCACCTTCTGCTTTGAGGATAGCCGCTTGCTTGTGACCTTCTGCACGCGCAATCGCTGATTCACGTTCACCTTGAGCACGGGTAACTTCTGCACGACGGTCACGTTCTGCGGACATTTGACGATTCATCGCGTCTAAGATGTCACGCGGTGGCTCAATCTCGCGGATTTCAACCGCAGTCACTTTTAAGCCCCAACGTTCGGTGGCTTCATCAAGTTTCACACGCAGGATGTCATTGATTTGTTCACGTTTACTGAGAACACCATCTAATTCGATGTCACCAATCACTGCACGTAAGGTCGTGGTTGCGATATTCTTGGACGCATTGATCACGTTATTGACCTTCAAAACGGATAACATTGGATCAACGATTTTGAAGTAGACCAAGAAATCGATCAAAATAGATGCGTTGTCTTTGGTAATTGCTGTTTGAGCAGGAATATCAATCAATTCCTCACGCAAATCAACGACAGTTGCTGTTTCAAGAAATGGGATAACAATCACGATACCTGGACCGCGTGTCCCTTGATATTTACCGAGGCGTAAAATCACTAAACGTTTGTATTCATCAATGATGCGAACTGTGCTGAATAGTAAACCTAAGAATAGGACTATACCAACTACACCTATAATGAGTTGAGCTTCCATGAGAATTCCTCTCTTTAACTAAAATTGTTTGTTATTAGTTTTTCAGTGATGCTTGTTCTTGTGCTTGGTCGTATTCGTAATGCGGACGGTCTTCATTTTTCGCTTTTTCGACAATTAATTCCAAACCGTCCTGACCAACTACCATAATCGGTGTATCTTTGGTCAAATCTTCTGTTGCTCTAGCACGCCATAACTCTTTATTGACGTAGACTGTCCCAACAGGATCAAGGTCTTTGACGACCCGTCCACGAATACCAACAACAGCGTTCGATTCATCATACTCGTTGTAGCGACGTTGATTTTTCATCGTCGGCAACAACACAAAGCGATGATATAACAAGGCAACGATGACCGTCATCGCAATCACAATCGGTGAGACAGCTTGTTCTTGGAATAAGAACCATCCACCAACGGCTTGCCCAATCAACCCAATCTCAGCAAAACGTTCAAAACGTTCGCCAAAGAAAGGTAATAACAAAAATAGTGATAATCCCACAACAAGTAGGATAACTGACCACCAAACCGTCGTTGCTAATGAACCAAGTATGACCAACGCACCAACAATCATGGTGACAGATAGTATTTCAGGAATCCATGTTCCTGGAACATAAACGGCTGTCACACCTAACCACAATCCCGCAACAAGTGTGAGATATATGAGGTTAGGGTCGATTAATGTAAAGTCTGGCACTGGCTAACCTCCTCTGTTGGTTAACGTCTTGTATTCATTATATAGTGTACTATGCTAGCATTAGCCCCTAATTATTGGGGGTAAAGAAAATACAAAAGGGTAGAATTTATGTTAAAGTATAGTTGGATTATCTGTTTTCTACTGTTAGCGATACAAGTCTCCGCACAAGAGCCACCCCCATTATCCACTTGTACGGATGATGTCATCAATACTGCACATACCCTAACAGGCACATACACACCCTCTAATATGCAAGGATTCATCACCTTAGAAAATGATCAATTCATAGAAAATGGCGAACCTTATGCTGTGCGAGGCATCAATTACTATCCATCACAATATCCGTGGCGACGCTTTTTGGTCGAAAGTGATATGGATGTTATCCGCCAAGAGCTAACACTGCTAAAAGAAGCCAATCTCAACAGCGTACGCATTTTCTTATGGAATGAAGCTCTGTTTCAGTGTTTTGGTAGTGGTGCGATTCCTAACCCAAGCCATTTTCAGCGTTTGGATAATTTCATCCAGATTGCATCTGAACTCGATTTTCGCTTGATTGTGACCTTGAATGACTTACCTGACCTAACAACGTATCCACTTTATGATAATCCAGAACATATCGTACAACAAACTGTCTACATTGTAGAGCGATACCGTGATGAACCTGCGATTCTTGCATGGGATATGCGTAATGAAGGCGATATTGATTATGGTACACATCCCAACTTGCAAGGGAACTTCGACCGTGAGACTGTCCTCAATTGGCTCAATATGACATCTCAGATGATACGTGTGCTAGATGAAAATCATCTCATTACGGCGGGATGGCTTTATGATGCTGAATCAACCGCACCTTACGTTGATTTTATCAGTTTCCATCATTGGACAAATTCACGCGAGTTAGCAGAGCGCATTGCAACGATACAATCTGCAACGGATAAACCAATCCTCTTACAAGAGGTGGGTTATGCAACATTCGGACGAACTGAACAACAACAAGCCAATGCCCTAGATGAAGTTTTGGCAGCAACGGAAAATGCTGGTTTACTCGGTTGGATGGTCTGGACAGCTTTTGATTTCCCGCGTGAGGCAACTTGCTTTCCATCTCCTTGCCAAAGTGTCAACAATCAAGAGCATTATTTTGGACTATGGCGCACAGATTACACACCCAAGCCAGCCGTTGAGGTTATTCGGTCACGCTGAGTTATCGTTGGTGCTGATGCTGACTACGTACCCATCCACCTCGGATAAAGCGTGATTCTTCGACAGTGATGAAGCAATTGGTTTTAATTTGACGCGCAATTTTGATGACTGCCTGTACATCCCGATGGTGTGCAACCACACGCAATTGCGACACATGTCCGCGTGCGCCTTCGCCATGAATTTCAGTGACACCATGGTTATCTGCGCGTAATGCTTCAGCAATCTCATGAGCAATCGTTTCCTCAGCAATAATATCTACGATATTGTAAATGTTGAGGTAACGTCGTTCAATGAACATACCTACGTAGCCACCGACAGCGAATCCAAAGACGTATGCAGCTAAATTTTGCAAATTCTCTAAATCAGTGATGACCATCCCTGCTGTATACGCAAATAAGAGCGATTCTAGTGATGCGAGTGCAAACCCTACTGAGCGTCTGCCTTCGTGCATCACAATCACACGGATTGTTCCGACAGCATTATTGGCAACACGCAAAGCAAAAATGATGAAGGGTAAGATTAATGGATTGAATAAATCAGTCATGGCATCCCTCACAATATGACAAGTCATCTAGGATGCCATGATAATCGCATTACATTAAGTGGAAATTCAAACTTTTAGTCTATGGTTCGGAGGATGGGTCAAGAGCAGCTTCGGGATTATTCGATGGCAAAATCAAGGTCTCAGGTAATGTCATGAACACATCATTTCCTAGAGCAATATCGTTCACAGTAAAAGTGGCGAACGTTTCCGCTAATCGGTCGCGAATTGCATCAAAATCTGCAATGATGCCACGAATATTCAGAGCGACAACTGTTTCATCTGTCACTTGTGTTACGACTATCATTGATGTGCGTGGTTCATCATTGCTGACTAAAAAGTAAGCTGAGTCATAGCCACGCCATGTGATAGCAGTTGGTTGTGTGGTGTTGATTCCTTGCTCATCTTCCATCATATCAGCAATGTCGAAAGCAGCATCCACAACCGTTTCATACTCATTGAGATTAATTTCGGGTGTCCAAATATTGACGATAATATCGTTCAATCTATTATCTTGATATGACATGGTAATACGACTATCTGACGAGTAAGCACGCCAGCCTGTTGCTGAAGTTAGCTTTATCGTAATATCATCAACTGTAAGTTCGACTGGAGAACTTGTCGGCGAGGGTGAAAGTGTCGATTCTTTAGGCGAACAAGCGATGAGTCCCCAAATCATGGTGAACACGAAAATCCAGAGACGCATATATTTTTTATTATCCTTATCTTTTTAATGGTATGCTATCAGAATAGCATACTTAATCTAATTCAATAATAGGTCACAGATGAGCTCTAATAGAGCCATTATCTGCCATTAACCCACCAAGCGTTGACGAACTAATTTCAATAACCAGCGCAATTCACCGATATCCAATAGGTAAGCAACTACTAAAAAGCCACTCCCTGCTAGCATCCCTGGAATCAGCACCAACAAAACTTGATTGATGAATCCGATTGTGCCAAGACTATCTGTCAACCAAGTGAGTGTGAACCATCCGATAATGGCTAACAAACTTGATGCTAAAGATGCTTTTACAGCAGTCATCATAAAATTTTGTTGACCAAAGCCTTTGATTTGCCGTCCTAACCAAATCGCCGAAATCACTGCATGAACGACATGCTTGACACTATCAGCAATCATCAAGCTGAATAAGCCAAAGCGGTCAAATAGGAGCAATACCACAATAATGTAAATTACATGACTGAATAAGCCTATCAAGGCAGGGGTCAGCGTATCTTTGCGAGCATATAAGGCATAAACAAGGATGAGGTCAATGGCAGCAAAGGGCAATCCTATCAAATAGAGACGGAGTGCAATCACCATAATTTCTGTATTTTCAGGAGTGAATTGTCCGCCTTCAAACAGTAAGCGTACAATCGGTGTTGCGAGTACAAATAAACCAACTGTTGCAGGAATAATGAGTGTTGTTGCAAGGCGTAGACCCAAGCCCAAGGTATCCCGAAAAGCCGTCAGACCATCATCTAAGATAGAAGCCGCTTGTGTTGCTAAAGTTGGTAAAATGGCAATGCTAATCGCGGTTGCGACTAAACCTTGTGGAAACTGAATCAACGTCGTGGGTTGAATCATATAATTGATGCTACCTTCAATATCGGTTTGACTAGCGAGGTTATAGCTAAAAAAGCGAATAACAAAGGTATCCATTAACAGAGATGCCATCACAGGGGCATAGAGTAAGCCAACACTCCTTAGGGCAGGGTGTCGCCAATTGAACGAAAAACGTATCTTGGAGAGTTGTAAACCTGGCATCTGGAGTGCCATCTGCAAAAATGACCCAAACAGCCATCCAGTTGCAGCAGCAATCACAGTTTCTTGTGGTAAGCCATTCTGTTGTGCGGGAACGAGTATAAAAATAGTGACGACAATCCCTGCGTTGAACATCACCCCTGCGAAGGCTGGATAAGTGAACGATTTCAGAGCATACAATGTGCCACTAAAAAGAGCAAATAATGCTAAAAAAATGAGGGCTGGCGAGGTAATACGAAGTAAATTGACTGTCAGGGCTTGCAATTCAGGGTCGAAGCCTGATGCAGTCAATGCAACAATTTGTGGTGCAAAAACCTCCAGAATAATCACAATCGCAGAAACAATCATCAATAGCAAAGTAAACAGAATATTGACGACTTTCCACAGTTCATCGCGCCCTTCGAGCGTCACAATCTCGGTCAGAACAGGGACAATCGCCCCGTTAACATGCCCACCAATCAACAAATCATAGAAGGCTTGAGGCACAAGCACCGCAGCCCGAAAAGCGTTCAGTTCGGGTGATGCTCCGAAGAAGTAGGCTAGTGTCTTCTCACGCGCTAAGCCTAAAACCCGACTCGCAATATTCCCAAGTGAAATGATGCCTGTTGCACCTGCAACACGCGCATTGGTTTCATCTTGTATGCTTGTTGCGTCTGAGATGGGGTTATCAGGAGTAATGGGAGAAGAATCGCTCATACATAAACCGCCTACAATTCTGGTGTATAGTGCTATTTTTAGCGCGTGCTGACGATAGCAGTATCCATGAGAATTACAAGCGGTAAAGTCGATACGTCAGTTAGCGTTCGTCACCACTACCTCCAATGACACCCCGTTCAAGGCGCGAGAATAATTTATCCAGATTTGCTTCAGCAACTTCTTCAAGGGTTAAATCTAAATTCGTACAAATCTGTGTCAGATACCACAGCACATCCCCTAATTCAGATTTGAGAGCTTCTTTATCTTCTTGTGAAAATTCCCCATCTTTATCACGGAAAATCTTCTTAATTTTGCCAGCAAATTCGCCAGCTTCGTTCACTAATCCAAGTGTTGGATAAACGATAGGGTCGTTTGTTTCAATGTCATTGTATGTTTTGCGTGATTGCTCTTGATATGCGCCATATTTTGTTTGCATCGTGTCTCCGTTATGGGGTCGTTGTTGGTGTTAAAGTTGGTTCAGTCGCTGTTGGTAGTTCAGGGATGTTGACCTCAGTTTGCAAATTAACAAGGTCGAAGTTATCAGCACAATCGAATAAATCACGGACACCCCATCCACGCAGGTTATCGGGCAATTGTACTCGTAACCATGCTGCATCAGCATCTTGTGCTAAGACAATAATCATAGCCCCTGCTGGGACAGTCGCTACCTGTCGATATTGTATATCAGGACCTTCATGCAGTGGCACATCTTCCAGAGCCGTACATTGTGGGTCAACCAAAGGCACAATTAGGGTTTCTTCAAGCGGTGTGCCTGTATCATCTTCTGCGTACAGTGTGAGTTCTAGTGCTTGAGTTGGAATCCCACCAATACCTTCGAGTGTATCAACTGCTTCATATTCGGTTGAAGATTGAATTAAATTATTCGTAAATTCAGTCAAGCCACTGATACGCACAAAGGATGCCCCTGCAATATCCCAAGAAATTGTGAGTGTGTTGACAGTGTTACGAATCAGTGGATTTGGTGTGACAGTAAAACTGTTGAGTGCAATTGGTGTGTAAACTTGGCTGGTGATAGATTGACGGACAGACCGTGAGCCATTCCGCGCAATGACTGTAATTTCAGCCGTTCCCGTCACTGAATCCGTGGGTACATCATAACTTGTAGTATCGCCATCAACATCACTCGCAATAACGGACTCATTCAACAAAATATCAAAGGTATCGGCTTGTCGTGCATCAATATCGATTATGAGAGATGTCCCCTGTGCAACTTGCTCGCTATTCACTGATAAGCTCTCGATGACAGGGTCAGGTGGGTTCAAAACACCAAGCAATGCCAAAATGCCAATAATCACAATAGATACAGCTATCCCTGCGGAAGCTAGTGCTGCCCACATTGGCAAGCGAGGACCAATCTTGACGACAGCCTCTGAGGCAGCGATAAAGCGTGACGCATCGTGCGATTGCACATCGACAATGAATTTATATGTTTCTTCTTGTCCGACTAGCGGTGGTGATTTGGCATCAACTTGTAAATCAACTCGTAAACGTTGCCCTGCTTGTAACTCTAACGGTGCTGTCGGTCCTGTAAAAATCAGTTTATTCTGTCGATGCTTGGGTGTAACAGTAAAACGCATCGTGCCACTGCCCTGATTATGCAAGAAAACAGGCACAGGGTCACCTGCATCTAGTTGGTTACCGATTGCCATACCAAAGCCACTATAGGCTTTAATCTCAACATCTAAGTAAGTATATGTCACTAAGGTTGGGTCATCGGCTGGCACAATTTCTATGGTGACTTCGTAGTGTTGTGGAACAGTGTTCGGGCGACGTGGTGGTTTAACATTCAGCAAAATATAGGCTGTCTCGTTAGCATCTAATTGAATTTCGGGACGAGTCAGACGTAACCAGCCTTGCGGTAAACCAGAGACATTGATTGAAAAATCGCGCGTATCTTGACTAAGATTCGTGATTGCCAATTCAGCCGAGCTACTTGCGGAAGGCCAAACTTGGAGTTGCGTATAATCGAGTTCAACACGCACTTTTGATGGTGAGACATCCATTTTTTGGGTCGATTCGTCAGGGACAGTCATCATCATCGTGGGCGAATCATCCACCTGTCGGAAGATAATCCGCAATGACCCAACTAGAATTTCTTCAACATCGCCGAGTAAATGGGGTTCATTGCTTTTGAGTTGTACGCCATCAACAAAAGTCCCATTTGCTGATTCAAGGTCAGTGATAGAGGCTTGTTCACCATCAAACACAATGCTGAAGTGATAGCGTGAGATAGTATCTGTATCCAGCGCAACAACATTGCCATCGGCGCGTCCAACTGATACCGTATCATCATGCAAAAGGTAAGTTTCTAAACGACCATCAGGAAAATATACTTCGAGACGACCAAATGCCATAATTCATCACTCCGCTTTGTGCGCGTTTATCATTCTGTATTGTATCCTGATGATGCAATCGGGCAAGGTATCGGAGGGTTATCAGCGAAAAGTTGCTCAAATTCCCCTGACAAACCTACTCTTACACGAGGCAGATGACGATTTTGCACAATAATAACAACTTGTATCATAAACTAGCGTATAATGAATATAAGTTAACGTGGATTTTGTTTAAGAAATTCGTCTAAATTCGAGCAACAAATTATCTAAAAGGATCATGTAAAAAGTCCTTAGTTGTTAGTGCTTAGTTCTTAGTAGACCCTAAAAGACCAAAACTAATGACTAAAAACCAATAACTCTTAACATTGAAAAGCTAGATTTGCTCAAATTGTCTGACGATGGTTGATTATCCAGAACTGACGTTAAACTAACATTCTGCTAAAACACTCGCTAAAAATTATCAGGGTTAGATTTCATGTATGAATCAAAAGTAACCAAACCAAAAAGTTTCCGTCGCCAAAGCCTCTTGATGACGGCTGTTGCGATGGTTGCAGTTTACATTATCTGGAATATTCCACAACTTGATATTTTGCTCTATCCCTTAAATCTCTTCACAACTTACGTTCATGAAGCAGGTCATGCGTTGGCAACACTCATAAGTGGTGGTCGCGTGGTGAGCTTTTCAGTGGCTTTGGATGGCTCAGGTTTGATGACGCGGATTGGTGGTGCTGATTGGCTGATTGGACCTGCTGGTTATTTAGGGGCAGCATTGTTTGGGTCGTTACTATTTTATGTCGTGAATCGTTTCCCACGCTTTACGAATACATTAGCCATCGGTCTTGGAGTTGGGATTGCCCTCTTCACAATCATGTTCGTGGGATTATTCTCTGGTGGCAATATTTTAGCTTTGATGTTAGGGCTTGGTTTCGGCGCGTTGATGGTGTTATTAGGAGTACGGGCACATCCTATCATCACAATGCTTGTTCTGAACGTTTTGGCTATTTCGACTGCTTTGGAAGCCTTCTTCGATTTGCAATATTTAATCCTTGTGATTGGCGCAAGCAACGGCGATATTCCAAATGATGCGGTTCAATTTTCACAGCGTGTTACGCCATTTATCTCGCCAAGTGTGATTGCACTCACTTGGGCAGGAATTGCAATCCTGATGTTCGGCATGGCAATCTATTATGGTGCATGGAAACCTCTGAATCGTGAAATTAATGATACCTATGTCAATATCACAGGGAGTAAGAGTTAATTGCGTCAAGGCATCCAAATGCTAACATGATTTTCTCTCTACCTTGTTGAAAGACCAATGCTAATGTGTATTGGTCTTTTGCATTTAGGATTTGCCATCTTCTAAAAATTCGATGATGCGTTGGAGTGTATTGCGCGAATGAGCAGCTTGTTGTTTTAACCCTAATGACTCAAACATTTGTTGTGCCACGCCCAAATACTGAGCGGCATCATCTAATTGATCTGCATCGGCTAAAACATTGCCAATACTGCGGATGACTTCGGCTTCACTTGCAGTATCCCCTAATTCACGCATGAGGTTCATTGCTTGTCCATAATAATCTAGTGCCTGATGAAAATACGAGTACGCCGTTTTTTCGTCGGAATCCAAAACGCGCCGACCTGCTTCAGCATAAATATTACCGACAATGCCTGTTCGTAAGGCAACTTCTGTTTTACGTCCTAATTTTTCGTAAAGTTCAATGGATTCAATGAACGGTGCGGTTGCTTTAAGCAATTGCTGATTCGCAACATAAGAGTTTCCAAGATTGCCTAAGCGTGCTGCTAAAGATTGCATGTCTTCTAGTTGTCGCGCCACTTTTGCCGAGGATTCATGTAGTGGAATTGCTTCTTCGGGTTGATGTAAATCATCATATACTAAGCCAAGATTACTTAGCCAAATCCCTCGTCCACGCGAATCACCCAGTTGTTGAGCTAGCACTAGCGCATGATTCAAGTGCGAAATCGCATCATCAAAACGCTTGGCTTCACGTAAGACATTGCCCATGTTCCCTAAAATGCCATTTTCAGTCATGCGGTCATTATCTTGTCGGGCACAGACTAGGGCTTTTTCAAAGGCATCTAGTGCTTGATTGGTGTTGCCGAGGCGATAGTAAGTGAGTGCTAGATTGCCAAGATGTCGCCCTTCGGCACTTGTATCACCATTTTCGCGGGCGAGTTGTACGACTTTTTCGAGACTATCAATTGCCCCTGCATAGTTATTGGCTTGCAGGGCAAGGCGCACTTCTCGCAACAACTCTATCTGTTTATCCATGCGCCACGAATCCTACTCATCCAATTCAGATGGAGCAGATGGCACAGTCGGTTGCGAACGTGAAAATCCCATCCAGACCACGAAACCTATTGCCAGCACCAACCCACCCAAGATCGCAAATGGTAAAATAGCACTCACAGGACGAATCCCACGCAATGGTGCTGTGCTTTTTGTCAAATCGAAGCGCACAACAGTGAATTCATCTGCAACGAGTTTGAGTGTCCGTAAGTCAATCGACTCAGCGTTGCTCATGTTAGCGAGGATTGCTTCATAGACAGGTCCTGTTCGATGAAACATATAGAGTGCGCGTAAGGCTTCTGCACTATCGGATACAATGCTAGCATTTGCAGCAATTTCTTTTTGCCCGAATTGAATCGTCACAGCAGGGTTTTGCTGGAGATTTTTGACCCAATGCGGACGGTTTCCCCAACCAGAAATCACATAAAGTTTGCTCCCATGCCGACGATATTCAAGAATTGTATGCCGTGCCAATCCTGACTTACGCCCTTTTGTCGTAAGAGCCATCAATCGCATTGGACGCAATAACACACCCAAACCAAGCTGGTGAAATATCATTGGTAGACGAACAAGTTGTTTAATTAATCCCTGAGGATAAGGAATAATATCAGTAATGCCTGATGGTTTTTCTGGTGACATCGTGGTTTCTATCATTAGCTACTTTTTTACACATTATAGTTCCAAATTGCATGAACCAATATGTGCAATATCGCTTGTGTTGAATTGTTTATAGGGTCTGTGACTGCCAATCGAGTTTCAAGAGTGCATACACATTGACATCATAGTATTGATTGCCAATACGTTCGCCACGTTGCATAATGCCTTCGTGTGTAAAGCCAAGGCGTTCGGCAATAGCACAACTCTTTTCATTTTCAAGCGCACATAGCAATTCAATCCGATGTAGTCCTACAACCTCAAAACCATACTTTATCATGGCACGAACTGCATGTGTCATGATACCTCGTCCACGAAATGGGGGGGCAAGCCAATAGCCTAAATCTGCTTTGTAATTGCGTAAACTCCATGAATTGAAATTCACTTGACCTACAAATACATCATCCACCCAAATGCCACAATCAAGCCCATCGTAATCACCATAATGTTGCAATGAATAGACGATGTAATTCTTAGTGTCGTCAAGTGTGTGGTGTCCATCAACCCAATCAACCCATTGCCTCAATTGATTACGATGACTATCAACTGTTTTGAAAATATCTTGTATATGGTGCTTCATGATAGGGCGTAATACGATGTTGTCAGTCACACGGTACTGAAAATCGCAGGACGTCGTATCTGTCCACATATTTCGTAGCATATAGTGAACACTGTAATCATAGTATGTGCCACGCAAGAGCCGTTGCTGAATTTGCAAGCCTTGAAATTGATAACCAAGTCGCTTTGCTACAGCAATACTGGGAGTATTATCGCTGATGGCACGGATGATAACTTTATGCAATTTGAGTATATTGAACGCATAATTGGTCATTGCATGTGCTGACCGTGTGATTATCCCATTGCCTGTGTATGCTTCATCCAGCCAATAGCCAACTTCGGCAAAGCCACTCACAGAATCATGAATTGTGAGAGCAACACTACCGACCATTTCGCCTTTGTAATAGATTTGAGTGGCGATTTGCTCAGACTGTGCGAATTGTTCTCGTACCCACAATATATATTGGTACGCATCATCCACAGATTTGTAATTCTCGGCCCATTCCATCCACTGACCAATAAAATCACGATTGCGATCAATCAGTGAATAGAACCTCTCGATATTGTGCATATCGTGTAAGCGTAGCTCAATTTCGTCATCAACTGGCAATACGAACATGCCATCCTCATTTATGATAAGAGTGTGGTTAAACTCGTTTGTAATTCGTCTAATTCTGATGCTGATAAGCCCCAAATTTTTGCTGACGCACGCGCAATTGCATCATCGTCAATGTGACCTTTGTGTGCTTCACGAGATAGATTTGATAATCTGCAATGAGCATCATCTAGTGGATTATATTTGGGGAGACGCAATTTTTCTAAGATACCAGGTTGTGCAAAACTTTTGCCACCACTCTGTGTGTGACTCAGCACAGCAAATTCAAAGGGCACACTATTCAAGCAAGCAGCTAGATAATGTGCTTCATCTTCGTCATCCAAACCAATGAAAGGGTGCATTGCTTGATTACCCATGATAAGTTTATCATTAATTGACCCTACGACAACGGCTTCCATGCGCTTTTTACCGAATCCATGCCAAATAACTTTATATTTGCGAAAGGTGTATTCGCCAATATCAAACATCGTATAAAATGGGACATCATTGCGAAAATAACGTTTATAAGTGGCACGTTGCTTGAGTGTTGATTCAAATTGTTGCAAATAAGCGAATGTTAAGGGATAGTGTGCTTTGAGCCAATCTTCATCGTAGCCTTGACGTGTTGTTGGATTTTGCACCATCAAAATGTGGCATGTTGGGTTTGCTTGCCAGCGTAACACATCGCGTCCACGCAATAAGGGATAAACTAAATCAGCTTCTAGCCATGTGTCTATTTGTTTGACTTTACGCTTTGCTCCCTGTGTGACATTCTGCACGTAGACTTTCTCTCCATCACGTTGGAGAACATCAAGCCAGTAGACAGCATTTGCGCCTCCTGTGTAGACATTTGCATGAGCAATATAGTCAGATTGTCCGATGATTTTACGTACAGCACGCAAGGCATTGGGTTTACCTGTTAACCATGCCGACCCAAGTCCTGAGATGGGTTCAGCAACAAATGTCTCAGATTGTAATGTATTGATGATTGTTCGTGGAGCATCATCACGAATGGTCTTTTTATCTGTTTGCCAAATGGTATATGTTGCTCGCTCAGGAGCATCATGGGATAAGACGAGTACAATCGGTTTTGTCTCTGCACCTGTGAAAAGACGCAATTTACTGAAATCATCGACATGGGCAGGCTGTAACTCTTGTTCAAATTTAAACTGACGAAAGCCCTCATTTGCGCCACCTGTCTTTAGAACAGATTGTGTCATGATAAAGGCTAATTTACCTTGTTTTTTGAGATAGTGGTCAACAACAGCATACGTCAGGACAAGTGATAAATCTTTCTTGCCTTTACCAAGAATCGTATCAAAGCCACTATGTGGAAATAATCCGTAGTGTTCCCATAGCTTTTTTGTTTGCTGACGATAGTCTTCTGGCAAAGTTTCCCAATTTACCCACGGCGGATTCCCTACAATTAAATCAAATTCATCCAAATTCGGTGGATTGAGTAACACATCCGCACAATAAATAGGGAGATACACATCATCCGTAATCTGAGGCATATTGAGCAACAAATTGGCTTTCGCACTCAAAACCGCCAGTAGATTAATATCAATACCAGCAACGTAATTCAATGGATTGACTATCTTAGCATCAAGCAGTCGCCGATACGCTAATGTGGTGAATGTACCACTACCACAGGTGGGGTCAAGCAAGCGTTGTGTTCCATTAAATTCAATACGGTCTAAAACAAAATGCGCGAGCCAATCAGGAGTGTAATATTCACCGAGTGCATGACGCAACTTATTTGGGAATAAGTCATGATACAAAGTTTTCAGTGCATCGGGTACAGGATTATCAAAGTCACATTTTGAAGCAAGTTTGATAATATCATCATAATATTTAGGAGCGATGTACCAAGGATAATCATCGGTAGTTCCGAAATTTTGAATACCATAATTTTGAAAATAAGACTCTGCAAGACAATCTGCTGGTTCAGTATTCCCAGCAATACGACAAGCAACAAGAGCTTTGGCAATGGCAACGTAATATGTCTGGAGAGCATAAATTAAATATGCTGGCTGATGAGATTCTATCTGGTAATGTCTGGCTAGCTTATCTGTTTTCAGGCGACCTTTTGTTGCAGAAAATGGTGTGAGCCATTTTCGGAAGTATTCAGGAGGCTTTGACAGAGATTCATACAAAATTGGGATTAATTGTTGTGCAAGGTCAGATTTTGTGCCAAAAGCAGAGGCTAATGAAGAGAGTGCGATTGTCATGATGCTGTCGCTACATCAAGGATGAGAGATGCGAAGCGTTCGGCTGCATGTGAGACGCGTGTGAAGTACAGTTCAGGTTCAATGCACTCAAACTCCATCAACACAAACGTATCATCATCCAAAAAGCCATCGACTCGCGCATATATCGGCTGAAAACCTGTAATATCTGTCACTTTTTTGACGATATTGAGACCTTGTTGGATAACTCGCTTATCAGGTTGAATGAGGTCAATACTACCGCCAAATTCTTCTTGAACGAGCAGATGGTCAGGCGCAGGTTTTTTGCAGACTGCATGACTATATTCCCCTGCAAAAAAGACCAGAGATATTTCGCCATTATCTTGGATTTGTGATGCGAGGGGTTGAATCATCATGCCGATTTGGTCATTAAGCCAATCAAATTGGCGTTGAGACTCTTGTGCATTAGCTTCTGTAATCACCCATGTATGGTCACCGCTACCACTGATGATAGGTTTAACAACGGCTGATTGCCACTGATGTTGTCGTAATACCTCAAGCAAATTAGTATCTTTACCCTTAGCGAACACTGTTGGTAAGGTTGTAATCCCTTGTTCTGCCAATTGATCGAGATACTGTTTATCAATATTCCAACGTAATAGAGGCAGAGGATTCAAAACAGCGATATGATGCTGTTCAAGATAATCAAGCCATGCACGAAAAGCACTAATTTGGCGATGATAGTCCCATGTATTGCGTATCACAACAAGGTCATAACTTGACCAATCAATTTCGGGACTATTCCAGACAACAGGATAGACTGTTGCCCCCTTTGCTTCTAGCGCATCAACAAGTGGTGCTTCATCGTGGAATAGTGTAGCTTCTTCGGTGCAAGTTGCTAATGCAATTGCTGTCATCATTGCCTCAGTCCATAGTGTGTTGCTCTAGTATGGCGATGATAGGCATATTGGTCAACTAAATCACAAAAAGCGACGGCAAACGCTATAAATTTTGTTTGGCAGCAGCTTTCACCATGTTGACAATCCCCATCAAGCCTTGTCCTTTGCCCATGCTGATATTCTTGCCAAAAAACTCAAAGACAATTTCGTTATCAATTTCAGCGACTTGTTCTAAAGGTGCACCCGAACACGCCTCCCCAAGAATCACCGCCATTGCCATTGCCGATAGTCCTTGTGGATTCAGAACATCAAAATGATAGTGCAATGTGCCATCATCGTTATTTTCCCACCAGACGAAGGCATCAGACTCACAGGCAGGAACACGGTGGGATTCATCATAAGGTTGTTCTGCGATAGTTGTAGGTACTTTCACATCACTGAATTGGTCTGCTAATTGAATGAGATATTGTTGACGCTCTTGCCGAGTGGTGACAAACGAGAAATCTTCAATGGTTTCTTGTAATTTTGCAGGAATATCTGCCATGTTAACCTCAGTTCATAGAGTTGCTGTCGTAGAGAGGATAGTAAAAGGAGTCAAGACAATTTGGTAGAGGTGATGCGACTTGACACCACCTCTATGACTAGATTACTTATTTTTCGATTGGCACACCGACGCTATTGCCCCATTCTGTCCAAGAGCCATCATAGTTTTTGACATCATCAAAGCCAAGCAGGTATTTCAGGACGAACCATGTATGGCTACTGCGCTCACCAATACGGCAATAGGTAATAACCTCACTATCATTGGTTACGCCTTTATCCTCCACATAGATTTGGCGGAGTTCATCAGCATCTTTGAATGTACCATCAGGATTAGCAGCCGTTGACCAAGGAATATTGGCTGCGCCTGGAATGTGTCCACCACGCACTGCACCTTCTTGCGGATAACCTTCCATGTGAAGTTTTTCGCCTGTGAATTCGGCATTACTACGGACATCCACTAATTGCCCATTGGCTTTGACATGGCTGAGCACATCGTCACGCAAGGCGCGGATTGTTGTATCGTCACGTTCTTGTGCTTCGTAGGTTGTGGCTTCGTAAGATGGAATTTCGCGTGTAAGTTCGCGTCCTTCATCTTCCCATTTTTTACGTCCACCATCCATTACCTTTGCGTTGGTGTGACCGAATAGTTGGAAGACCCAAAAGGCATAGGTTGCCCACCAATTGCTCTTATCACCATAAAAGACAACTGTCGTTTCGGGAGTGATACCAATACGGCTAGCGAGGGCTTCAAAGCCTTCTTTGCCGATATAATCACGCACTACTTGGTCGTTGAGGTCGCTTGTCCAATCGACTTCGACTGCACCAGTAATATGACCTGATGGATAGAGCAGTGCATCTTCGTTAGATTCAATAATACGAACATTCGGGTCATTGAGATGTTCGGCGACCCAATCGGTACTCACTAAAACATCTGGATTTGCATAAGCACTCATAAATTAATGTTTCTCCTCAAATGATTGTATTCAGTATATATGACGCTATCTGATGCGACGAAATTTCATTAGAGCTATCCAAGAAAAAAGCCAACCGATGGGGTTGGCTCACAATGTATCGTTGCATCAATTTAGCACACGTACAAATAAACCACCCTCGAATATCGGTTTGGCATTGGACAACAATTCATAGTGTTCATCAGTACATGTTGATTTTTCATATCCAAACCATACCATGTGAGCGAATCTGAATCAACCATTTTATTATGGATAACATCACAATTTACTTATATCTTAATTTTATAGTGCAACGAGATGGTCATTCATCCATGCTTGGTATGCTTTACGGAGTGCTTTTGTGTGTTGACCAACTTGCCCATCACCAATTGCAATCCCGTCAATTTCAACGACAGGAATAATGCCTCGGCTACTACTGGTGAGGAAGGCTTCTTCAAATTGGGATAATTGGTCAATATGCGGTGCTTGTTGGATGACTTCTATGATACCCTCCGCAACTTCAAAGACGATTTGTTGTGAAATCCCTTTGAGAACCCCTTTGCCAGCCGTGTAGAGTTTGCCGTTGATAATTGCGTAAAAATTCGCTCCTAAGCCCTCTAAGATATAGCCATTAGCATCCAGTAGAAACGTATCGTAAATTCCCTCTGGCATAGCGTTGGCGAGTGCTTTGCGACTGTGCATCCAATCTGTCGTTTTAGCTTCTGCATCATGTCTTGCACTATTTGGCGCAGTGATACAGCCCACCCCTGAGTCAATCAGCGTTTGCGATGGTGGTGTGAAGGGTTCAATTGTTAGGATAAAGTTTTCTGGTGTGTCGCGGGGCACAGTGATGCGAAAGCGCACATCACCGAAATCCGCTTCATCAATCATTTGGCGCAAGGCATCACGCACTTGTTGCCGATTTAAGTTGAGCGGAATATTTTGCCGTGACGCAGAATCTTCCATGCGGTCAAAGTGAGCATCTAGCTTCAATGTGTCATGGGTATTGAAGGTATTTGCGACTGTGTAGATACCATCATCAGGCTCATATTGCGAAGCATCTGCCAATGAATCAGCCGTGTAATCAACATCGGTCAAGCCTGTTGCTGACAGTATTTTAATTAATGTTGACATATCATTCCTAAAAAATTCCAAAGGCACGCAAAAGAGCAAATCCGACACCAACCGCAAGCACAAGCAACCACATATTCCCCATTATCATTGCACTAAGAGGTACACTGTACCCTAGTGATTGTAGCTTGCGACGCATATCACTCGCACTCGGTTCAGTAAGTGTGCTACCATCTGGAAAAACAAAGGTCGGTACACTCTCGTAGCCGTTGTTGATTGCTTGTACTCGTTCGCGTGCATTATAGTCATTCATGATGTTGATATAGGTATAATCAACCTTAGCACGGTTCAGAAGTCCCTTCATCGGTGGTACCATTGGGCAAGTCGGGGTTCCGTACATAATAATGTCTGGGGTATTCGTTTCTTGTTCCATCAAGTTATCTCCTCAGTTTGACCAACGTTGGCGATAAATTGTCCAATCACTATCTTCTAGCATACTATCTGTAAAAATAGCCACGCCACTCAGATAGACTTGTGTTGTCTCATCCAACAGTGATTGTGCACGCACGACCCCATCTAAGCTCGCTGCAAGTGTCTCGACACTGGTGTCATGCGCTTGTGATGGTGTGTCATAATTCGGTACGCTAACCATGATACTCGTATTCGACTCTAACTGACTCAAGACCTCAATATAGCTACTAACTTGATATTCAACCCATTCGATGTAGTCAACAGGGTTATCTTGATAGCTGTTATATGCCAAAATGACTATTTGATTGGCAAGTAAGGCGACCCGTTGCTTATATTCAGCCGACCATTCCGTACCTGGTACGATGACATTCGGCAAATTCAGTTCTGTACCTGTAGGCGTTAAATCAGCAGGAACAGCAACGATTAAGTCGGTATCAATGCCAATTTGTCGCTTGACAGTCCGTAAGAGTTGGATGTAATCATCACTCTCTTCAAAAATCGGTTTGACATCGAGCAATACACCATCAAATCCTAGTTGAGTGACCATCTCTTGACTGAATGTCGCAACAGTATTTTGAATTTGCACACGGTCTAGGCGGTATTCAGGGCTTTGTGCGTTCACTTCAATCCAAGCATGAATAGTGACATTGGGATAGACGGTGCGTATCTGGGAGACAAGTTCTTCGATTGTCGATGAAACTTCACTAAAACGATTAGTGCCATCTACGAGACCAGACCACTCGCCATCAGCTTTGAGGGAACTCACATAAAAATAAATCGTGCCAATATCGTTGGTGCGTAAATCATCAATGACTGTCATCAAATCTTCGAGTGAGCGTTCTTGGTATGTCCAGCTTTTATTGAGCCAGATAGCATTCGGAGGTGTCGTGGTATCAGGCGGATTGATGAAACGTAGTGCTAGCACCACCCCGATGAAGATTAACCCTGCTGCTGGAATAATAACCAGCCATTGCCCACCTGGTAATTTGAATTCAGGTAGTTTAAAGCGTTCTTCAGGCGCGGCTTGTGTGTTTGAACGCCCCGTTTTGCGTACCATCTCGCGCTGTTGCTTGCGCCGTTTTTGTCTATCTCGTGCAGTTGACATAAGTATTATTCTGTCATTTGTGGTCACATCAGTACAGTAATTATACCCAATAGCGAGAGACTGTGGCAGGTTTTGCTCATTTTCGTAGAGGAAAAATCAGGTGAAGAGATTAATGCCAAATTTTGCAAGGAGTGGCGGAGCAAGAATCAATAATCCAACTAACACAGAAGCAATCACCCCTAATAGGACAGCCGCGCTTGCAACATCTTTACCCACTTGTGCCATCGGATGAATATCTGGCGCAGCAATATCGATGGCTGCTTCGATACCTGCGTTCAAAAATTCGGTTAACCAGACAATGGTGATAGTCAAAATGAGAATTGCCCATTCGATGCGCGTAATCGGCAACCAAATTGCGAATGCAAAAATGACAATTGAGGCAACTGACATAATCCGCGTATTTTTCTGGCGACGGAGCATGTACAGCCATCCTGCCAGCGCATACTGAAAGCTATTCCAGCGACTCGTGCTAATTTGTGCTGCATACTCTTCGGGATTGATACGCGAGGTTGCGCTAATTTTCTGCCACCATTCTTTAAGCATGGTCGCTATCCTCTAATGCTGGCACGATTGCATCGTCAATATCTAACATTGCTAACACTTGGGCTTGCTCTGCCCACATTTCAGCACGATTTTCGGGTATATCATGGTCATACCCCAATAGATGCAGTGTCCCATGAATCACAAGTAAACAGAGGCTATCATCTAATAGGTGATTGAGTTTTTCTGATTGTGCAAGGGCATAGGGATAGGCAATCACTAAATCACCGAGATAGTGCTCATTTTCTTCTTGTAATTCAGGTGGCAATGGGTCAGCAGGAAAAGACAGCACATCTGTTGGTGCATCAATACCACGATGTGTTGCATTAAGGCGTCTGACTTCATCATTTGTGGTCAAAACAACTGTGACAGAACTTGTGTCTGGCACATCATGCCGTTCAATCACCGTTTGGATGGCGATTTCTAAGCGCGAGACATCAACAATATATGCTTTGTCATTTTGAATAGAAATCATGTGTCATCTTGCTCATCATCAGAAGATTCTTGTGGCAAATCTGTTGCTTGCATTAATGATGTTGCACGTCGTTCATCTAGGGAAGGCAAGCGTGGCACTTCTGTTAGAGGCGCATCGTCTGCAGGCGCAATCTCGTCAAAAGTAGAAACTGCTTTAGAGACAGTCGTCACCTGCGATTGTTTCGAGTCTTTGACGACTTTAACTGTTTGTGTCGATGATGCACGTTTTTGTTCATTTGTTGCTGATGTCGGCGGCAGATTATCGGCGACTGCGACAGTGTCAGTCTTGGTTGATGATGGTGTTTGTTTGTTCTTAGCAGCATCCTGATAATTGAGGCGTGGATGGTGCATCCCCTGCAAAATGTCTACAAAAATATCCCGTATTGTGTGCAAATCATTCAGGGTCAATCCTGACTCATCTAATTGACCTGCCTTACGTTTACCTTCAATGATATTTGCAACCAATTCACGAATCTCTTTACGTGTTTGTGGCTTGATAGAGCGTGTCGCGGCTTCACAACTATCAGCGAGCATCAAAATCGCTGTTTCTTTGCTCTGTGGTTTTGGTCCTGGATAGCTAAAATCACTGATGTCAACAGCAGCCGTGTCTCCATCAACTGCATTCAGAGCTTGTTGATAGAAAACGTACACTTCGGTTGTGCCATGATGTTCCCGAATGAAATCACGAATGCGATGTGGCAAGCCTGCTTGCTTTGCCATATCATCACCCTCTGTGATATGCCCAATAATAATATCGGCACTACGGTAGGGGTCATTGAGGGTATCGTGAGGATTGCCACTCAAATCTTGTTGATTTTCAGTGAAATATAACGGATTGTGCATTTTGCCAATATCATGATAGAGAGCCGCGACATGCGTCAATTGAGCATCACCACCAATAGCATTGACAGCTTGTTCTGCTAAGTTGCCAACTTGTAGGGAATGCTGATACGTTCCTGGTGCTTCTCTAAGTAAGCGTTGGAGAAGGGGCTTACTGGGTTGCTGTAAATCAATGAGTTTAAGAGCCGTCGGCAGATTAAACATATATGTCACGACAAACATGGCTGCAATGGCTGTCGCTGGAGCTAATAACAAACCACTAAATATTGTGAAGGCTAAATTTGTTATTAAATCACTCGTGAAGAAACCACTTGTTGGTGGGTTAAATAGAATCACGATAGTGATATTGACAAGGGCAATCAAACCACCTGCTACGAAAAACTGATTTAAACGCTCCGCCTGCCGTAGTCCGAGTGCACCTATTAAGCCACCTGCGACAATCAAGCTGGCATATTCCAGCGAGTCATTGCCGATTAAGCCAATTAAGAAAGCAAGCCCTAGTGTGGAAATAACCGCGACATTGGTATCTGCAATTGCTACGAATAAGAGTGCCATCGCTGCTGTTGGAAACAGATAGATATTCCCGTCCACACCTAATAAATGAGTTAATGCTAGCATCATCAAAAACGTAATCGCTACAATTGAAAGTCGTGTGACTTGGATAGACATCAATTTAGGACTAAAACGCATGATGTAAAAACCAAAAATAACAATGGTCAACACACTGGCTAAAAAAGCTCTAGTCAATTGCTGAAATGTCGATTCTTGCGGAACAAGCAAATTAAAGGCTTGTAAGGCTTCATAGTCTAGGGCACCAACTTGTTCATTTGCCCCAATGATGATTTGTCCCCCTGCGAATGTCCGTTGCACAGGGTCAACAGCAGCAGCAGCAGCCTCACGAGCCGAAGCAGTTGCTTCTTGATTTTCAAAGGTGTTAGCACGCACAAAATCATTGACGATGTCAAAGATGAGTGCACTTGTTTGGTCATCAAATGACGGATTAATCTGAATTGCTAATTGGCTATTGATGTAATCTTGCGCGTTGACGATTCGATTTTGGTAGACTTGCTCAATGACGTTATTGACCTCATCGACAACGCTTAACCACGTATCCTCATCAATTACAACAATAAGCGTAGCGTTTGCTGTATCATCAAAGGTGAGATAATCCATCGTCGCTAAATCGATTAATTGCTGTTCTTCTGTTGCGTAGCGTCCACTAGCCCGTATGTCGTTTACAAAGTTAATGGTTTGCTGAGCACGTTGATCCCAAATACGAGCGACAGCATTACTAGGACTATCAAAAATAGGCTGAACATTATTCCGTGCTTCTTCACGCGCACGGTCTGTCAGCACTTCACTGAAATACGATCCCCCTGTGGGCGGTGCAACAATTGTATCTGTAGTAATTTGTCCAACTTCAATATCTGTTGTACTTAACCCAATGAAAATGCTATCGAAGGCAACAATCACTGTCGAAGCAAGCACAAATACGATAGTTGCCACTATGACAGCAACACGACTTGCGTAAGTTGCTAGCTCTTCTTCGGTGATACCAAATTGGGTTTCGATAAATTGTTGCAACTGCTCAATCATAGACAATGCCTATTGGCTTTAGCTAGTGAGTAACTCGCGGACAATTGTACTGACTAATTTGCCATCAGCTTTACCTTTGGTCTGTGATGAGAGCATTCCCATCACCTTGCCCATATCGCGCATTTCGCTTGCACCTGTTTTATCAATTGCTTTTTGAGCCAACTCACGAATTTCTTCTTCAGACATTTGCTCTGGTAAGAAACTTTCGACGATAACTAACTCGCGCTCTTCATCTTCAGTTGGACGGTCAGCATTTTTGAGTTCGTCTATGCTTTCACGAAGTTTTTTCGCTTCTTTGATGAGGATGTCTAATTCTTCATCAGTGGTGAGGTCTTTGCGTTCATCGACTTCCACTTGTTTAAATGCTGCTTGCAACTGACGAATCGTATCACGCCGTTCCGTGTTTTTGTTCTTCATCGCATCTTTGAGGGATGCCATCAATTTATCTTTGTAATCTGCCATGTTGTCTTATCCTTTATTGACTATTTATGGGTAATCATGGCGTTATTCTATCACAGGAGTGACTTGCACTACACCATCCTTAACGGTATTGAAACGTGCGAGTGTAATGAGATTAGTGAGAACGCGCGGATGTATCGTTTGGACACGGATGTAGTTATGTGTGTAACCTGTTTGCATAAATCCTGCATCGGATGACCCTGAAACTTGTTCCCACAGTACAGGTAAATCTTGCCCAATATATTGTTCTGCAAATTGTGTTTCGCGCTCATTTGCCCATGTCAATAATTGATGGATTCGCTCTTTTTTTATAGTATTTTTCACTTGTCCGCGCATACGAGATGCTGGTGTGCCTTCACGCACACTATATCGAAAAGCATGTAAGCCATCGAATGCCATCTCTTGGATGAAGGCTTTACTCGCTTGCCATTCATCTTCTGTTTCACCTGGGAAGCCAACAATGACATCACTTGTAATACGAACATCAGAGATTTGATGGCGTGCTGAATGGATTAACTCACGGAATTCCGCTTGGCTGGTGTTACGTCGCATCCGTTTGAGTGTGGCATCACAACCACTTTGTAAGGGTAAGTGCAGATGTGGTTGCAATCGCTCATCTTGCCACAGGTCAAAGAACCCATCTGCTAAGTCCCAAGGTTCTAGTGAAGACAAGCGTAATCTTGGAATTTTAGTTTCATTTAAGATACGTTGAACGAGGTGTAACAAACCACTTCGATTACCGAGGTCATGACCATAACTGCCGAGATGAACCCCTGTCAAAACAGCTTCTTGATAGCCAAGTTCTTGGTGAAGGTATTGAATCTCATTGATAATTTCATCACTAGAACGCGATTGTCCATCACCACGCGCGACAGTCGTGATACAAAAAGTACAGGAATTATCACAGCCATCTTGCACTTTGATAAAAGCGCGTGTTCGTGAACCGAAACCTGCACTAGTAACATCGCGTGCATGAGGCTCAAGGTCAAATGGCTCAGTAGCAACACCTGTAATCTGCGAAACGAGACTATCTTTTTGAGCATTACTGACAACTCGTTGTACACCATCAATCACAGCAATATCATCAGGCTTAATTTGTGCATAGCACCCTGTAACCGTGATTTCTGCCGTCTGATTTGAACGATTCAGTTCACGAATGAGTTTACGGCTACTACGAGTTGCATCATTCGTGACAGCACAAGTGTTGACAATGATTTGGTCAGCTTCGCTTGCTTCATCAGTGATGATATGACCTTGTTGCTCAAATTGTCGCGCCATCATATCAATTTCACTTTGATTTAAGCGACATCCTAGCATTCTTAAATGGACTTTCATGCGTTGTCCCCTTCAATAATCATTTCATCAGGGACAATAATCGTGAAGTTATCAAATTCCACTACATCTCCTGCACCTGTGCTATTCAAAACTAATCCAATTTTCCCTTGAGAGAAGCTATCATCTTCCCAAACAGTTGTTTCTGTACCAAGACAATCTGAGGCTGACCCTGTGGGTTGTTGACCTTCTAATGGCACACAGAGAGTTAGCAGTTCGTCATTGAGGAAAAAACGGAATTGATTCCCTTGACCAACGATTCTGATTTGGTTGTATTCGCCAATACCAACATTCAGGATGCCTTGGCTATCATGCCAAATAGTTACATCCTCAGCGATGCCTGTTTCAGGATTACTCTTCATGAGTTTGTAGAAACCATCATTGCTGATGACAAACATGTAAAATCCGCGCGTTTGGTCTATGGGGAATGCGAGGCTAATAGCTGTATTGACATAAGGCAATCTTTCTAGGGCACAGAGAATTACCCAATCACGCTGACAAGTACCTTCATTCTCATCTTCATCCAAACGAAAGATGATGCCATGCCCTTCATTTTCCATAATGCCATCCGTTGCGCGAACAGTCACACGCACATCAAAATCTGCTAGAACTGGTGGTGCAGAAGTATAAATTGTATCAGCCGTTTCCACAGACATCTGCATAACACCATCTGCAATCGTTGCATTATAACGCCCCTCGAATTGTTGCCATTCATCAGTGAAGCCGTCAAAGCCTGCAGCATAAATCAGTTGACCTGCTTCGCCTGTGGATAGACGGTTCGGATTAGCAAATAGGGTATACAGTACATTTAGCCCAATGAATAAGGCAATCAAGGCTACTAATAATACGATACGTGTCACTAATGGATTAGATTTGGTTGGTGTGGGAGATGTATTAGTCAATGAATCATCCTCAAGCTATCTGCTGGCATTCTATCATATGCTAAAAATACGTTTCAATGAATGTTTACGCTTGTTAAGGTGTTTTGAGTGATAAGTTCATTTCTGCCACATGATATGAGCAAGATATTCTTGAGGTTTGTTCACAGATTATTGTTCGCGTTCCAGCAAACCTTGGGCAAGCCCTGCAAAAACTGAATTACCATCAGCAACTTGTTGTAGAAGAGGTAAGGCTTGCTCAGTACGATTTGTTTCTAGAAGCACGCGCGCTTTATCGAATAATGCACGCGGATTATCAGGGTCAATGATGAGTGCTTGTTCAATGAGTGCTAGTCCAGATGCACTATCACCTCGGACATGCGATGCCCAACCACTGGCAGACAAAGCAGATGGGTCAATTTCTTGGGCGAGTTCTGAGTCAGGAGCAAGCCCAATGACTGTTTGCGTGCGGTCAAGTGGAGCATTCTCATAGAAATCATTGCGTTCGGCAACAAATAGAGGATCATCATTAGAGACGATAACTGCTGTTTGCAACCACACTTCTGCATCCAAAAAATTACCCATTGCGCGATATGTATTGCCTAATTCTGCATGATAGGTTGGATTGTTGGGGTCAAGGATTATGGCATCAATCAATGATGCTTCACTCCGAGAAAAATCCCCTGCAGACCGCCAGTAAATACCAGCAATATAATGCACATCGGGATTAGTGCTATCGAGCATGATGGCTTCAGTGATAGCATTTTCGCCATTTTTGCCTTGCAAAATCCGCATGAACCCGACGTAGGCTGTCGCTTCGGCAAAGGGGTAATATAAATCAGAGGCATATTGGAAGGCATTTTCAGCCAGTGACCATTCTTCAGCACGCGCGAGTTCTATACCCACTCGCAAGATGACATCCGAACTAGTTTGTGTATCTCCAATCGCATCAAGTACCATTTGAGCAACAGGTGCAAAATCGTTGTCTAGTACAGCGACGCGTCCTAAATAACCGAATGCTACAGTTGGGTCTGAGGGTGCAATAATCATCCCACCGTGATAAAGTCCCCATGCGTTATTTGGAGCTAAATCCAGCAATACTTGAATCCGTTCCCAAGCAATGCTCCATTCACCCCGTTCAAGATAAATCGCAGCGATTTGACGTAACAGGTTGGGGCTTGGTTCTTCTAGGATAGCAGCCTCCCAATGTGGCAGAGCACGTCCTAAATCGCCCATATCACGCCATAGATTACCCGCCCGAATATGTGATTGGGCTGTCCATCCTATCGAATGTGCTTCGGCTTCTAATTGATAGAGGGCAATTTGTAATTGGTCTTGGCTAACATGAAAATCGTAGCTGGTTTCACCAGTCAAGACGGCTGGAATAGGTGTTGCTTGAATAGATACTGTTGAGGGGATACTTGTCGCAGGTGAGATTATGGATAAATTATCATCTTGTCTAAAAACTGATATGAGGACAATAAGCCCCAAACTAATAACGAGTAGCGCAATGATAGGGGCTACTCGTCTGGAAGTTTTTGAAGTCATTGCGATTAGCCTGTTACGGATGGTTCTCCGCCGAAATTGGGATCTTCTGGTTTTTCGCCTCGTAGTGCCATCCCCACGACCTGTTCCACTTGGTCAGGTGTGAAAGGCTTTAACAGATAACTATGGATATTCTGTAATTTACCAATTAAACGGTTTGCAGGGTCGCCATAGGCAGTAATCACGATGATTGTTGGCATATCAGCTTGTGCAGAAGCATAATGTTCTTTGATGCCATCTAGCATTTTCCAGCCTGTTATATCAGGTAAGCCAATATCCATGATGATGATTTCTGGACTATTCGCTTTGAGATGTTCCAGCCCTTTTCTACCGTGTGTTTCGTAAATAGAGTCTAACCCCATTGCTTCGAGAGTCGCTTGGATAACTTCCGCTAATTCAACGGTATCTTCCACAATCAAAATGGGGGATTGAAGGGTCATAGGTTTCATCTCAATTTTAGCATTTGGTGATTTTTTAAGTGTTGTCTCATCTTGAGTCAACGATGCGTCTTGATAATCATCGACATCTTTGCCATCAGCATCTAATGTTACCATAAAATTGACCCCTGTATCGCCTTTAAGCAAGTCAGTGACTTCATTGACAGCAGGGATAGTTGAGGTGCGTAATGCTGTTGGTGGGTCGAGCAACTCATGTTTATCGGCATCGCCCTCAGCATTATTATTCAATTTCTTTGGTGTTGTAGATGTTTGAAGACTCATTTCGTCCAATGACCTTACAATTTATTACAAAATATTATAATGTACGCTTAGTATAACATGCTCTTATATGATAAAGACTTGAGCTTTATGTATAATTATTCTAACCGAGGAAACGTCAGTCCCAAACAATATGATGGTAGATGTTACTAAATTCAAACATAAAAAACAGATTTCCTTACAATATGTCAGTCAGTGTAACATTCTAGGGGTATCAGAAGCGGGTGATATATACATTGAAGAATATTACGATAAGGCGCATGTAGCACAATATCACATGACGCTCTCAGGTGATGTGCTTGCTATTGTCGATGAGGAGTACGGCAAGACGAACATCACACCTTTCACATTAGCTAATCCATTACAACAACCCCATCATCCACTTGAACACTCACTGAATTATACAGGCTTGCGCTTTCGAGGGATGCGAGAGGCAGATAAAGTTGCCGAATGGGTGAAGCCAATTCCCATGCTAGGAAAAATGCCCTTGATGCAAAAACTTAATCTTGGTGTGCCTCCAATGATGCTAATGGGCATCGCAGAAAGTCGTGTGCTATCGGAAACGCAGTTATCAGATAGACTCTCGCTCATCTGCCGACGAGTACGCCTACTCATCGCATTGTCTGAAATCAAAATTGATGAGGTAGGTTTGCCCTATAATTATGAAACACAGATAATCCACGTCTTGCACACATTTGATAATGAAACTGAGGTTTATCCGCCACTACACCAAGCCTTAAAGCAATTTCCCGACGTAAGCAACCCCACTGATTGTTTATTCACTCATGGGTATCTAATTGTTGCTGATAGTGGCTACGATGAAGCTGCATCAACAGTCCATATATACCATCTCGATGATTGAAATACGCAATCCATGCTAGACTACACTCATGACCACTCGTAAAGCTAGAAAGTACAATCAATGGTAATGACCGATACTCAAGCCAAAGTTGAACGCTTTGAGAATAATTCAGGCGTGGTGCTCTATCGTATTCCGATGGAAGTGTTCCCGAATTTTATTGGGTATAGCTATCTGATGCTGGGCGCAGGTGTGCCGACCCTGATTGACACAGGTTCAGGCTTTGGGGATAGCACTCCCAATTTGTTAGAAGGCTTACGAACAGTCAAAAGTGACTTTGGCGAAAAAATAGCTGTGACTGATATTGAGCGTATCATCATCTCACATGGGCATATTGACCACTTCGGTGGCTTAACTGCCATGATTGAAGCAACAAGTGGCGCGACTGTTGGTGTGCATCCCTTAGACCGCCGTGTATTGACCAATTACAACGAACGTCGGACAGTCGCCACCAAAGATGTAACCATTTTCCTCGAACGGGCTGGCTTATCACAAGCGCGTGTCAACAAAATGCTGGATATGTATGGTGCAAGCAAGCAACTGTTCACATCTGTTAAAGTCGATTTTATGGTGGAAGAAGGCAAAGACTTAGACGGCATCCAATTCTATCATGTGCCTGGACATTGTTCAGGGCAAGTTGCCATGCGTCTTGATAATATTCTGCTAAGTGCTGACCATATTCTCTCACGGACATCACCGCACGTCGCAGCCGAAAGCATTACCAATTGGACAGGACTCGCCCACTATCGAGAATCATTGCGAAAAGTGCGCCAACTGGACGGCATTGACCTCGTTCTCGGAGGACACGAAGATGTCATGCACGATTTGCATAGTCGGGTTGATAGTATCCAAACGCGCATTGATGAAAAACTCATCTGGATGATGGATATTATCCGTGATGCAGGTCAACCGCTCACAATTAACGATATCAGCAAACGACGCTACCAAGAGAAACATGGATTTGATGTCTTGCTGGCACTCCAAGAAGCAGGGGCATATGTCGAATATCTCTACGATAGAGGATATCTTGGCATCGCTAACTTAGATGAAGTCGAACGTGAGCATAATCCTGTATTGCTGTATTACGTGTTGGATTAGTACAAGTCACAAATTATCATGTGATCGTTGCTATGATGGATAACCATAACGCAGTCGTGCAATTCGACAAGAAAATGAGGTTTCTCAGACTGAACTAATTCTCCAATAATTTCACAATCCATAGTCCACAATCCTGACCCTCGTCGCACATTCTTAGGGTCTAAATCCACCAAATAACCTTGAATAGCGTCCACAAAGATGGATTGTCGAAACAGATCAGGAAATTGATTGTTGTATCTTGTTTGTAATTTTTCGACTTCCTCTGACGACACTCTTGTACGAATAAAACTATTTGGTGGTCTTATAAATTGTTCTAAATCAATGAGTACAAATCCATATTGGGTTCTCAAAAGTATACCGCTAACCCGAACACGCTTTTTTAAATGGATTCCAAATTCGAGACATATCTTATTAATAGGTATTAAAGATAGTTTGTATTTGTCTTTAGTATTACTCTTGTTTCCAAAATATCTGTAAATTCGAGCTTTCGCAATTTCAGACTCAACCATGATTCTTGAAATATTTGCTAGGGTTAAATAATTATTCTGGGAATCAATCGTGGTAATAATTCCTGTTACTTCAACACGATTGATATGCCAACGATGCTCTTTGTAGAAAAATTTATCAGTGAACCCTACTATTTTCTCTTCCATTTGAATATGGATTAGAGGTGTAGTTTCTGACAAATCTGGTGTCGATGATAAAAGATTACGAGATGTACTCTCGCCAGAGTCATATTGCCATCCTTCAATAGTGACCTTATTCCCTAATATTATGTCAGGAAACAAAAATACATCCGCTATATTGATTGCCATATCAAGCCACTTGCCTATATAACCAATTGATGAATATTGTAGCCACGCTTCTTGACCTTCGGTATACTCCCTTGAAAATAATTTAACAAGGAGTTCCCCTTATGGTCGATGTCTCATTTGACCGTTACTACCGCTACGATGAACTAACCCAGATTATCCATGCTTTTGCCGAAGAATACCCTAATTTGGTGACTGTCGAAAGCATTGGGCAAACTTACGAAGGACGCGACATTTGGTTACTGACCATCACCAATGGCGAAACAGGTGATGCTAGTGAAAAACCTGCTGTCTGGGTTGATGCTAACATCCACGCCTCAGAAGTTTCTGGCTCTAGTGCAGCCTTACATCTCGTATATATCCTCACCACACAATATGGTGAAAACGACAAAGTAACTCTCGCAGTTGATACCCGTACATTTTACGTTATTCCGCGTATTAGTGCCGATGGTGCTGAATGGGCATTAGCCGATAAACCAAAAATTATCCGTAGTAGCACCCGTCCCTATCCATACAATGAAGAACCACTGGAAGGCTTGACCAGCGAAGATATTGATGGTGATGGGCGTATCCTTACGATGCGAATTGAAGACCCTAACGGCAGATGGAAAGTCCATGACGAAAACCCACGTCTGATGGTGAAGCGCGAACCCGATGATTATGGTGGGACATATTATCGTATTTATGGTGAGGGACTTGCTGAAAATTATGATGGCATCACGCTCAATCCCAAGCCAATAAAAGAAGGCTTAGACCTCAATCGTAATTTTCCGAATGATTGGCAACCCCAAAATAAACAATTCGGTGCTGGGAATTTTCCACTCTCTGAGCCAGAAACCTATGCTTTTGCAAAAGCAGTCGATAATCGGCGCAATATTTGCCTCGGAACGGCATATCATACATTTTCGGGCGTGTTACTGCGCCCATCTGCACGTAAAGCGGATACTGACCTTCCTGCTGAAGATTTATGGCTCTATCAAGAACAAGGTAAAAAAGGCACTGAGTTCACAGGCTATCCTAATATCTCGATTTTCCATGATTTCAAATATCATCCAAAGCAAGTCCTATATGGCGGTGCGGATTGGATGTATGAAGAATTGGGAATCTTCTATTGGGCAGTCGAAATCTGGTCGATTCAGCAACAAGCAGGTCTCAAAGATTATAAATATATTGATTGGTATCGTGACCATGATATTGATGATGATATCAAAATTCTCAAATGGTGCGACGACAATTTAGATGGCGAAGGCTATGTCGATTGGTATGAATTCGAGCATCCGCAACTTGGAAAAGTTGAACTTGGTGGCTGGGACTTCCAATTAGCATGGCGTAATCCACCACCGAAAATGCTCGAAAAAGAGATTGAACCCTTTGCAGATTGGTTTATCTGGCAAGCCTTGAGTACCCCAAAATTAGAAACCTTCAAAACGGATGTAGAAGCACTCGGCAATGATACGTATCGTGTGCGCTTTGCAGTCCATAACACAGGTTATCTCCCAACCTATGTCACCAAAGTCGCACTCGAAAAAGGCTATGTGCGTGGAGTCGTTGCAGAAATCGAAATTCCTGACAATGCCGAACTCAAAACAGGCAAACAACGTGTCCAACTTGGTCAACTTGAGGGGCGTGCGCTAACAGGTACATCTGCAACACCTTTCGCAATTAGTGGTGGTGCAAATACGGCAGACCGTACTGTGACAGAATGGGTCGTCCATGCCCCTACTGGTACAGACATCACACTGATTGCCAAACATGACCGCGCTGGCACAGTCCGCGAAACGATTACACTTGAATAAGAGAGGAACACATGGTCAATATCACTTTCGATCACTATTATCGTTACGATGAAGTCACATCGTTACTAAATGCCTTTGCTGAAGAATACCCAAATTTGGTCAAAGTCGAGAGTATCGGCACAAGTTATGAGGGGCGCGATGTTTGGCTGGCAACAGTCACTAATTTTGAGACAGGCGCACCCAAAGACAAAGCGGCTCTCTGGGTGGATGGCAATATTCACGCTACAGAAGTGAGTCCGACAACTGCCTGTTTTTATCTGCTGAATAAGCTAACCAGCGAATACGGCACTAATGACGAAGTCACTCGCGTGTTGGATACACGGACTTACTATATTTGTCCGCGTGTGAATCCTGACGGCGCAGAATGGGCATTGGCTGATAAGCCTAAATATATCCGTAGTAGCACACGCCCTTACCCGTATGACGAAGACCCCTTGCCAGAAGGTCTGACGAGTGAAGATGTCGATGGGGATGGTCGTGTGTTGATGATGCGAATGCTTGACCCTAACGGACAATGGAAAAAGCATTCTGATGAACCGCGCTTGATGGTACGTCGTGACCCGACTGAAATTGGTGGAGAGTATTATCGCATTTTGCCAGAAGGCACAATCGAAAATTACGATGGTGCGACGATTTCGCCCAAGCCCATCAAAGAAAATTTGGATTTGAACCGTAATTTCCCTGCTCATTGGCGACAAGAAAGCGAACAACGAGGCGCAGGACCGTATCCAACCTCTGAACCCGAAGTGCGTAATATTGTCGATTTCATCATGACACATCACAACATCTGTGGTGCATTGACTTATCACACATGGTCAGGCGTTTTATTGCGTCCTTATGGCACAAAGTCAGATGATGAACTACCAGCTGAAGATTTGTGGACTTTCAAGAAAATTGGCGATAAAGGTACAGAATTGACCAATTATCCCAATATTTCTGTTTTTCATGACTTCAAATATCATCCGAAAGAAGTCATCACAGGGGTGTTCGACGATTGGCTTTATGACCACTATGGATTATTTGCATGGACAGTTGAAATTTGGTCACCACAGCGTCAAGCTGGGATTGAGGAATACAAATATATCGAATGGTATCGTGAACATTCCCACGAAGATGACATGAAAATGCTCAAATGGAGTGATGAAACCTTAGATGGCAAAGGATATATCGAGTGGTACGATTTCGAGCATCCACAATTAGGCAAGGTTGAACTCGGTGGTTGGGATATGATGTATTGCTGGCGTAATCCACCCCCATCATTGCTAGAGAAAGAAGTTGCGCCTTTCAGTGATTGGATGATTTGGTACGCGCTGATTTTCCCTGAATTGGAGATTCATCAAGTCGATGTGACACCATTGGGCGGAAATCACTATCAGGTACGGATGGTGGTTCAGAATACAGGTTGGTTGCCATCGTATGTATCGAAGCAAGCATTAGCGAAAAAAGCTGTTCGTAGTGTCATCGCAGAAATTGACTTGCCTAACAACGCATCACTGACATCGGGTAAACAACGGGAACACCTCTCACAGTTGGAAGGTCGTAATGGGACATCGTCATCAGCAACCCCTTGGAGTGTATCACCAGCAACTTCAGACCGCGCCAAGGTCGAATGGACAGTATATGCACCTGAAGGTGGCGAGATTACCCTAATTGCTCGTCATGACCGTGCAGGCAAAGTTTCAACAACGATTGAATTAGGAAATTAGATTAACTATGGGATGGCTCATGTCATCCCAAATTCACTTCCTCAAAATGATAGACTGTCGGGAATGGCTCATAAAAGTGATGTAATAGTTTTTTCCATTGTTGATACTCCTCTGACCCTCGAAAGCCTTCTGTGTGGGCTTCTAATGTCTCCCATTGGACGAGTAGCAAATACAGATGGTCATCTTCCATACACTGGTGGAGTTCATGCGAGATATAGCCATCCATAGCGGAGATAATTGCCGATGCTTCTTTGAAAGCAACTCCAAAACCGTCTGTTTTTCCTTGTTTGATGTGTAAATAGGCAGATTCTAAAATCATTGACTCTCACTCTGTTGTTTATATCAGGATGCTATCCTACTAAAAAAGCGACCTCATTACAGATCGCTTTTCAGATTGGTCTGATTGAGAGTAGTTTATTTTGAGCCTGATGTCAGGGCAAAGCCTCGCATGAACTGACGTTGCAAGACAATGAATAATAGAATTGGTGGCAAACTTGTCACAACTACACCCATCATCTGAGGACCGAAAATATCACCAATTTCTGCACTTTGAGACAGTGATTGAATACCCCATTGCACTACATATTGCGACTGCTCACGTAGGAGAATCAAAGGCCATAGGAATTGATTCCAGCCGTAAAGGAACATAATGACCATCAATGCGCCGATTGTATTCCAGCTAAGAGGCACAAGCACTCTGAACAAGAATTGCAATGGATTTGCACCATCTAACTGGGCTGCTTCGCTCAATTCTGATGGAATCGTCATGAAGTGTTGACGGAAGATGAAAACCCCTGTTGCACTCGCTAACAAAGGCAATATCAAAGAATAATAGGGATGAGGTTGCCAATTTTCAACAAAGAAAATTAAAGGATTGAGCCACCCTGAAACAACATCTTCATAGGCAATCACACGACGATAGAGCGCAATCAGCAAAATATCCCCTGGCATGATGAGCGTAATCAGCACAAAGCCGAACACGAGCCATTTACCAGGATAACGGAAGTAGACCAAGCCTAATCCTGCTAAGACAGACATAATCGTTTTACCAATTGCAATCGCCATCGCAATGAAGGCACTATTCATCATATACTGCCCCATGTTGCGCGTGATCATCACGGTTTGCAAATTATCAAAAAATGATGTCCCTGGATACCATTGATGGTTATACACCTGAGCATTATTTTGTGTACTAATCAGCAAGGCATAAAACATCGGAAAACCGATAATGATTATTGCAATAATCAAGACGACATGAGCATACCAATATTTCGGAAGTATTTGCTTCCAAAGGGGTAAGTCTGCATTTTTTCTCTTATTGGATACTGTCATAGATTGTGTTGGTTGAGTCGTCATAATGTTAATTCCCGTAATGAACGTTGCGGTTAGCGAAGCGGAATTGGAAAATGGTAATGCCGATAACAATCAAGAATAGAACAAGAGATTGTGCCGTTGATTTACCAATATCATTGCCCAAGATACCCTGAACATATATACGGTACATGGCTGTAAAAGTTGATTCCGTCGGACCACCTCTTGTGAGAACGAAAATCAAACCGAAGGTGTCAAAAAAGGCATAAACTGTGTTCGTCACCACCAAGAAAAAAGTGAATGGCGATAAGAGGGGGAAAGTAATCCGCCAAAATCGTTGCCACGCATTCGCCCCATCAATTGAAGCTGCCTCTAACACATCCTTCGGCACATTCTGTAGCCCCGCAATGTAGAACAAAATGTTAAAACCAATGATGTTCCACACACTCGCAACAATCACACTAAAGCGTGCAGGGGTGACAGTCGTTAACCAAGAGACTTTCTCGAAGCCAAAAGTCGTAATGAATTGATTGATGACACCACTTTCCTGTGACAACATTAGTTGGAAAATTGAGCCTGCAACAATCGGTGATACAGCATAAGGCCAAATTAATAGGGTACGGTAAATTTTAGCCCCTTTAATGGGTTGATTTGCCATCACAGCGATGAGCAATGCAGTTGACATCGTGAAGAGAATAATAAAGGCTGAGAATACGAAACTCAGGTAGAGATTCATATGATATGCTTCGTCACTGAGCAAGCGTGAGAAGTTATCCACACAGATAAAGGCAGTGCGTGGTGTCCCAAAGCGTGCTAAAAATGTCGAAAGACGAAAGGTATCAAAAAATGGGATATAGACAAAGAATATGAGAATCAAAAGCGTGGGGGATAATACCAATAAGGCATTGAGCAAGGCGTGGCGACCTTGAAACGCCCCTGCTACGTATTCACCACGCGGAAAAAGTGGTAAGCCCTTGACGTAACGTTGAGCTACGACACTCACTATCCATATAAGGAGTGTTGCTCCAAGCGCAACGAGTATCCAGCCAACAATAACATCATCATTGCTCTGGTCGGCTTGGAACATGCAGTAATTGAGCGGAGCAGTGAATAGATTAGCCCCAATTGCGCCACTGATTGCTCCCGCAACGAATAATAAAATCGGGCTTTTATTGGTTCGCAGACCAATGAAACCTAATAAGACTGCGCCCACAATGCTGGCTACGATGCTTGGGATGAATGGGTTCAACAGATACGTGGACTCTGGCATGGTTTATAATTCCTTATTTTTACTTCTAGCAAACATGCCGTCAGATACTCGTTGTATCTGACGGCAGAAGATATATCTTGATTGCAGAAATTTTTAGTCTGCGAAAAGGAAGTTGTATTCTTGCAATTGTTCGGTCATAGCAGCATCAGCAGCTTCCACAATCGCATCAAGATCACCACCGTTGAGCATATACTCTTCGATAGCACCATTGTAGATTGGGCGTGCTTGTTGGAATGTGCCATAGGTTGAACCGAGTGTTGCATTGTTGACAGGTGAATTACCAAGTTGGATTGACGCTGTCAAGAAGTTCGGGTTTTGTTCGTAGTAGTCGCCTTCTGGAAGATCAACACGGCTTGCTGATGGAATATCCCAAGCGATGCCGTTATCTTCTTCGAGGCTTTGGAGCAGTTCAATGCTAGATTGACGTACAGGGACATAGCCTGATGCATTGTGCCATGATGCACTATTCTCGGTGTTGGAGAAGAAGAGCAAGAATGCCATTGCTCCATCACGAACTTCTTCGCTGAGACCATTGGATACCCACATAGTCGCGCCACCGAGGATATTACCATTCCAACCATATTCTTCGTTGTAAACCATTGGTGCGGTCAACAAGTTGAAGCCAGCTTCAGCAGCTTGTTCTGTGATACCACGCGCGCCTGCTGAACTACTCATATGGATAGCAACCGCTTGTGTTGCAAAGTTTTGAGTAGTAGGTCCCCAATTATCTAAACCTTCATAGATGAAATAGTCGTTTTCGTAAAGGTCACGGTAAAATTGTGCGATTTCACGGAAAGCATTGTTATCAGCAATCACGGATTCGGTTGCACGTTCATCACGACCATTACCATTATTCACCATAAATTCACCATGTTGTGCTGTCCATTGTTCAATGAACCAGGCGGAGAATGGCCATGAAGCACATGCACTGAGTTCACCTGCGTCAACGAGTGGTTGCAAGGCTTCACAAGCAGCGAGCACATCGCCCCATGTTTCAGGTGCTTCGGTGATACCCACTTCACCCAATAAATCCATGTTGTAGTACATGATTGGTGTAGATGTGTTCCAAGCAACACCTGCCCAACGACCTTCTACGGTGTAGTAGTTCGCAATAACAGGTATGATGTCGTCGAAGTTAACTGGTTGACCTAAAACTTCTTCACGGTCACCGACGATGTCTGCTGCATAGTCAAACCAATCTGAGTCGATTGCAAATTGGAGTGCTGCATCAAACAATTGGACGATTTCAGGGTAGTCCCCTTCTTCGCGTGCTAAGGTGTAGTTGTTAACGATGGTATCGTAATCAGCAACTGAAATAACGGTGACATTATATTCTGGATAAAGCTCATTGAAGCGATTAGCTGTATCAACAGCCCAATCCAAACGGTGATCGCTGAATGCAATCCAAGTAGTAAGCTCACATGGGCTTTCCGCTGTACATTCTTCTTGTGATGTTACAGGAAAAGCAGCGACGAGAACGGCGAGTAGAACAAAAACTACAGCAAAACGTTTCATGGATTCCCTCATAGTATGAACTGAACGGTGTAAAATCTTCTTGCAGCAGAACTGCGAGGTGAGATTAATCACAAAACTTAATCAAACATGGGGAATTGAGTGAAGTGATAGTTAAACCATGACACACATAATTAACAATTTTCAACTATGACATTTAATATTATGAGTGTTATGTTAATGAAAGACTCTCAACAACTTAGCAAGTTATTTTCATCTTACTTTACGACTTTGTAGGTCTAATCGATGTTCAGCACGCACAAAATCAAACATATCATCAAAAAATGTGAGCTGTGGTTTTCCTGAATTAAAGATACCAAATGTATCGCAATATTTCTTGTTTATCTCATCAGTCAATTGCTGAATGGTTTTTTGTTCTTCTTCAGTAAGAATTTGAATTTGATACGCCAATGAAATATGAAATTTATAGGTTTCATGGTCAGGGAAGCGCACACCTGTTGCATCAGCGATTTGATTACGATACTGCCATATTTGCTCATGTGTTATGTCATCATCAGGTTCAAGGCGAATACTCACTCCAACTCGACCAAATGAAAGTGACTTGTATCGCATCCGAAAATTTTCGGGTAGGTCAATTTGTGGAACAGTTTTCAAGAAGAAATCATCAGTCTCGTTCAGTGATGTATCTAGCGCAAGTTTACTAGACCATTGTTCTGGAATACGGGCTTGGTCACACAATAATTGCATGACAGTCATGTGCATACTCGACATAGGCAAAAGCGTAAACTTTGATGCAAATTCTAAAGACATGAGATGCTCTTGTATTGCCTGTAGATGAGGATAAACATCATTTTGAGCATCGCAAAAACAGATGATGGTGTTCCCAGGATACAATTTAACAGAGCCATCAGGATTGAATTTTTTACCGACTGTGCTGGTATAAATGCTATCAAAACTCATCTTAGTATTACCTCACTTGATTTGTAGGGTTTAAATCACACTCCTTAGACTAAACAGATCAATAGAAGGCTTCGTTGTATTCAGATTAAACACACGCTAAATTTTGAAATTTTATGATAGGGTAAGTGAATTTAAAAAGAGCAGATTGCTCTGCTCCTTAGTTGACGTTGAGTATTTTGATTAGGCTTTTTTGCCGAGAATTTGTTCACTGCGGTCAAGGTTACCAACGCTGTAGTATTTAGCATCAGGGTGATGTGTGAAGATGGCAGCCGTGCTTTGCTCAGGTGTAATCTGGAAAGATTCTGTTAGTTTTAAGCCGAGTTCAGCTTCAATTTGTGGCATCAAGTCCCATACCAAACGGTGGTCTTCTAATTCAGGGCAAGCTGGATAGCCCCAACTGTAACGTTTCCCTTGCCCTTGTGGGATTGCTAGCTGCCCTTGAACGAGATTTGTCATATAGTTGGCAACAGCTTCAGCAGTCTGCACAGCTAAACCATGAAAGAAGTAGGCTTCTGTATATTGGTCGCTACTTTGCAATTGCTCAAATTTATGGTCAGCTTTTTCGCCTACTGTTACAGCTTGCAACTGTACAACATCAACACCACGCCCGTTAACAGGCTCGTAGTAATCACTAATGCACAAGAAATCGCCACTATCTTGTCGTGGGAAAGTGAAGCGTGCAACTTCTTTCAATTCTGGTGATTTGCCGTTCGCATTCTGGAACTCATGCCAATCCCAAATAACGAGGTCGTCACCATCGGCATTGCATGGGAAGTAGCCATAAACGGCGGTTGGATTGAGTGTGCCTTCATTGATAGCTTGTTTGGTCATTTCGGTGAGGCGTGCTTCAAACTCAGCTTCTGTCTTTGCCCATTCATCACCTTGTTGATTTTTAGCACCCCAACTCAAACGGAATAGTTCAGGTTTATGAAGATGTTGCATTACCACATCTAATGGCATATCTGTGACGACTTTTGCACCCCAGAAAGGCGGATTTGGCAAGGTCGGAGCGACTTGAACTGTTTTCTGAACCGTTTTGGTACGATTAGCACGACGTGGGCGCGGTTTTTTACCCATTTCAGTATAGGCTTCGTCAAAGGTTTGTTGCATAAATGTCTCACGCTTGTCACTGACGAGCTTATCCATGACTTCTAAACCTTCAAAGGCATCTTTACAGTAGAATACCCCTGCTGGATATGGCTCACTTGAATCATCTAAGAATAAGATGCGTCGTCCAAATTTACGATTGATAGCTGCACCACCAATCAGGACAGGAATCTCTAGCCCACGTCGAGAGAGTTCATTGACCACTAATGGCATTTGCTTTGATGTGCTCACTAGCAAAGCTGATAGACCTATCGCATCAGCATTGTATTCAATCGCTTTTTCGATAATGGTATTCACAGGTACTTGCTTACCGATGTCATGAACAGTGTAGCCATTATTGGTCAGAATCGTTTTTACGAGATTTTTGCCAATATCATGCACATCACCATAAACTGTTGCCAAAACGACAGTACCTTTGGTGCTGCCTTCAACTTTATCCATGAATTGTTCAAGATACGCCACTGATTTTTTCATGGCTTCGGCAGATTGCAACACAAACGGCAGAATCAACTCTCCTGCGCCGAATTTATCGCCGACTTCTTTCATAGCAGGGAGCATGACATTATTGAGTACGCCCACTGCATCCTGCCGAGTCAAGCAATCATCAATCAGAGCTTCGACCCCTTCTTTTTTGCGATGCACAATTTGCCAATGAAGGGCTTCTTCGGATGTCATATCCTCAGTAGGGTCGACTTGTTCTGCACCACTGAGTTGCACATCATTTTGCTCAAAATATTGAATGAAACGTGCAAGCGCATCTTCGTCGGTATTGAAGATTAAATCATTGGCGACCTTGCGTTGCTCTTCTGGAATTTCTGCATATGGTGTGATGTGCGCTGGATTGACAATTGCCATATCCAAACCAGCTTGCACAGCATGGTACAAGAACACACTGTTGAGAACACCACGTCCCCCTTTGGACACACCAAAACTGACATTACTGATACCGAGTGCAGTCTTAACACCTGTTAGTTCAGCTTTGATTCGGCGAATACCCTCAATGGTTTCGACAGCATCGTTGCGTAATTCAGCTTGCCCTGTGGTCAATGGGAAGACGAGGGTATCGAAAATCATATCATCGCCTGTGAAGCCGTATTCATCCACTGCAATATCACGAATACGTTTGGCAATCTCGAATTTCTTCTCGCGCGTGTGTGCCATGCCATCTTCGTCAATGGTCATCGATAACACGGCTGCACCATGTTTCTTGGCAATTGGCAAAATGGTATCAATGCGTTCTCGACCATTTTCCAAGTTATTACCATTAATCACACCACGTCCAGGATAGAGTGCAAGGGCAGCCTCTGCGACATCCGCTTCAGTGGTATCAATGATGAGTGGCACATCAACTGACATTGCTAATTTCTTAACGAGGGCTTCCATCTGGTCTTTTTCGTCGAAGCGTTCCGTTAGTGCTACACAGACATCCAACATATGTGCACCAGAATTGACTTGTCCGACAGCAATTTCAACGATGCTATCGTAATCATCTTCTAATAGCAGACGCTTCACTTTGCGACTGCCTTGACTATTCACACGTTCACCAATGAGTGTTGGTCCAGGATTTTGAACCATCGGCGTTGCTTTCATATTTGATGAGGCTTGTGCTTCAAAATCAATATCGCGCTGAACGGGTACTTTACGAGTGGCTGTACCCTCTATCAACTCTTGGTGACTATGCCCATGCACTTTACGATACAGTTTATCGAGATGTTCAGGTCGCGTGCCACAGCATCCACCGACGATACCAATACCCCATTTTGTGAACTCACTGACCATTTCACTGAATGGCTCAGGTTCCATTGGGTAGACTGCTTCACCATCAACGTTGATAGGCAAGCCAGCATTGGGTAAAACACTAATAGGATACGGGCTATGTTCTGCGAGATATTGCAAAGGCTGACGCATATACTCAGGACCAGTTGAGCAATTAATGCCAATGACATCAATATGAAGCGGGTCAAGTGTGACCAACGCACTACCAATATCTGTGCCGAAGAGCATCCGTCCACTAACATCGAGCGTAACTTGTGCTTGAATCGGCACACGTCGCTGATGTTCATCAAAATAGCGGTTGATGCCTGTAATCGCTGCTTTAACTTCTAAAATATCTTGCGAGGTTTCGATGAGGATTAAATCTGCACCACCCTCGACTAAGCCTTGTGCTTGTTCATAATAGAGGTCAGCAAGTTCATCAAAGGTAATATCGCTTAAATCAGGGTCGTTGCCTGATGGTAATTTGCCTGATGGACCAATGCTACCTGCCACAAAGCGTGGGATACCTGTTTTTTCTTCCCAGATGTCACAAGCACGACGTGCAATTTCTGCTGCTGCTCGATTAATTTCGAGGACTTGATCGCCTAAACCGTATTCATCTAATGTCAGGCGATTCCCACGAAAAGTATCTGTTTCGACAACTTCACTGCCGACAGCGAGAAAAGATTCATGAATTTCTTGAATGACATCAGGGCGCATGATGACGAGATAATCATTACAGCCTTCCAGATGCTGACCGCCAAAATCTTCTGCCGTCAGGTTGTATGATTGGATGCTTGTACCCATCGCACCATCAAAAATCACGACATGGTCATCAATGGCATCTAGGTAGCCACGTTTATAGTATGCTTTGTCTGTTTTGCGAATGTTAGTTGGTATCACCATTGGGTCTAAATCCCTCTCAAACTACAGTTAAACGCTAAGATTTTCTCAATATGGGAGAAAGTTTGTAATAATCTATTTTGATAATATGATGAGGGTCTATCTTAATCGTCGTTCAATAGCCATTCAATGGCACGATTACGTTCTTCAAAGGTAAAAAAGTGTGTTGAGTCTTTGCCATCTCGATTCAGTGTATCTGCTAATGTGTTGATGAATTGTCCAAAAACCTTTGATTGAACTAAAATCGCTGAACGGGTGTAGGGTTGGTCTGGAAATTGAAGTTGCAATTCTCGCGCTTTACGAATGACATAAGCTAAGGGCGGAAATTTCATCTCATCTGCAAAGTGCAAGTATCGTAAAGTGTCCGTTGGGTCTGTGGTTTCGTAAAGTTGTTTATTATATGCAATCCAAATATCCATTGCATGCCGTGAAAGTGATTGCCAGTGATATTCATGGATGCCATTATCAAGCAATTGAATAGATATACCGTCTTTATCGTTATGATTGACCATCAAATACCCATAACTTGTGTCCCTAATATGATAGCGATACTAATGTGTAAATCAACCCAAATACTCTGCATCAGTCTGCATAGCATCGATGGCATGAATCGCTTCGTTTTCAGTCAAGCCATAGCGCGTTTGTAAAAGCTGAATAGCTCTTGCTTCGTCATCTTGCGTTAATGACTGAGCGACATCTGCATCATGAATGGTCGTGACATATAAATCTCGCGCCATGCGTTCAATCACTTGTTGCGCTGTAAATTGGTCAACATCAACAAGGTTGGCATAATGTGTGATGGCTTTGTCTGTTTTACCTGATGATAGCAATGCTTGGAGATAATCATTCTCGGCATCGGGTAAGGGAGGGCGACGCTTTTGCGGTATCGTCGGCAATAATTCAGGATGCGCTAAGACATATTCGATGGCTTCCTCAGCCTGAGTATGTGAAACCCCTGCTAAATCTTGATAGCGAATAATCGCATTGATTTTCTTCACATATAGATATTTGAGAAATTTTTGGTTCCGTACAGAATCCCAATCGAGATGATAGGCTAAGGTCTGATCATTCAGAACATGATTATCAACAGTTGTGTTTGTACGATTTCTAAAATTGATGAGCATATCTATGGCTAAGAAGCTGACTAATGCGACTAAAAATCCAATAATAATCATCTACAAATCCATTTCGATGAATTGTTTGGCTTCTTCTAATGATGCGCCTGTTTGCGCCATATAACGTTTATATGCACCGATTTTGTTGTCTTCATCAATCAACTGACGCAGTTCATTTGTATCAATATCCATTAAGTTAGCTTCTGCATTAATTTCACGCTGTAATTCGTGGATAGCATCGCGTGCAGTGAATTCATCAACACCCATAAAGGCAGCATAAACATCAACCGCTTCCTCAAAACGATTATCAAGCAAGAGGTCACGAACACCTGCACCGCCTGTATTCGCTGCTAAGCCTGATTTCACTTTTTTCTGCTCAGGATGAGCAATGACGTATTCGACGGCTTGTTTCGCTTCTTTTAAGCCGAGTCCTGTCAATTCACGATAACGTTTGATAGCGTTTATTTTTTTATGAGGCAAGTACGATTGGAATTCTTCGTCACTCAGCACAGACCAATCGATATCATAGTTAGTGGCTTGTGCTTGATTATCTGCGGTGATTCCGACAAAGAAAATGAGCAAGCTAATCGCAACTAAGGCTGCTAAGATAATTACTAGAAGGCTCATCACCTTTTTGTCCTTTCAAGGTCTTCGACAAAGGTCAAACCATCATTGAAATTTTTGCCTGTGATGTTCTGATAGGCTTGGATAGCGGCAGCTTTGCCTTGGGCTTCCAGCACTGATGCAACTTCATTTTCCATCATACCAAGACGGATTTCGCGTTGCATATCATTGATAGCATCGCGTGCAGTAAATTCATCAACACCTGTGAATTGTTGGTAGAGCGCAATTGCTTCTATCACCTTGCCTTGAATAATCAAATCACGGATTCCTGCATCTAATGGTAATTCATCTATTGATGGCTTTTTCTTGCGCCGTTTGCGAAAAGCATACCAGCGTGCCTCTAGCATATTCTTGATCAAAATACTGAAGCCAATGATTAGGGCGATGAACAAAATAATCGCTAGAATTAGACTGGCGTATCTAAGTAAAATCAACATAAGTCAACACTTCATCTAGTTGATAAGGTAGCATAATCGTTGCGTCAGCATACATTTCTAAGGCTTGGCGTACATTTGGGAAACAGTCACAAGTCCGTGTGTCAATGAGTGCCAATGAGTATATATCGCTATCTGTGAATTGTTCTGTTAGTGCATCAAGTGTGACAAATAACTTTTCAGGATGTGTTTGCTCTGACAATGCAACGATGACTACATCTGCATCCGTATTAGCCAAAACCGCAGGCAACTGGGGCAATATATCCCCTGTACGTTGTTCGATGAGATGTTGATTATTGACAATTGGCTGACGTGCGATGTTGTCTATCATTTTCACACTTAGTCCGTTCGCCACCGCTTTATTCGCCAAGTCGAGACTGAGTTGCGCTTTTTCAACAGTTACTAAACCTGTCAAAACAATCACTTTCATGATGATTTTTCCAGACGTGTTATTTTTGCTTCAATACTATCAGCTACACTCAACCATAAGTCTTTGTCTGACTGAGCCGTTTCAGGATGTGTCCAAAAAATATAGGCGATGCGTTGCGCTTGCTCATCGGTTTGATTATCGCGCACTTTATCCCATGCTTTATCACGCGAACCGTACCACTCATGAACAAGCTCTGCCATGATGGCATTAACAACTGCACTTGCCATGAATCCGATGCGTGCTTCGGGTGTATGACGGTCTTGCATGGCTTGTGTTAAATCGTAAACTGCTTTTAGAAAATTACCCACACCTGCAACTGTGAAGCCTTGTTGTAATGCCATCTCAGAAATATCGTTTTCAGGGGCTTTGCCATAATTATTAATCATTAGCAGTAACTCACGCACCCATGTTTCATCAGGATAATGCAACTCAAAAATAGGTAAAAAAGTGCGAATACGCTCCAGAGGAACAGACAATGCAATGTAGTATTCCATGCGCTGGAGCAATCGCTTGAGCAAGAATTGTAATTGCTCTTGATTACGTTTCCCTGCTTGTGTGCGTAATTCTTGTAAATCAAGTCGTTGTTGCGTATCCATGCTATTCCTGAGACGTTACTTCTACGATTGCTACTATGATAAACTATCGTTATTGAAATCACATAAGTGCGTGCTAAGTTCGCTCGACTCGCAAGAATTGGCGCATCTCATCGCCATGTCTGATAGCTTGTTCTTCTAAGATGCGTAACCACATGCTGTAGCGGTCATCACGCTGTTTATAAAAGTCGCCTAAGTCATCAATGAAAGCAACAATATCACCGATACGATGACGCATCTCATCCAGCAGTTGGTCATAATCTTTATCGTCACGCAACCAAAGCGATACTGCATTGAAAGCATCATGATTATATTCAATGTATCCTGTGCCTTTGGCAAAGCGAGGTAAGCGACGTAGTGCCTCAACAAGCCAGCCGTTGATATGAGCAATAATATCCCACGCTGACCAATCACCTGTGACCCCTGCTTGTGTTCGGCGTACCTCAGGATAATTTTCTGCCATGTCGATAAAGTTATCAAATACTATTTTGAAGGATACAAGTTGTTCGTCAACGGGCTTTTCTGTCAAAGGGTTTCCTCATTTTAATTGGTAAACAAAAACCCATGCTAATCAACATGGGCTTCGTAATCAATGATGTCTTACAAACGCTCATCAACCAGCGTTAGCAACCTCGTCATCATACTCATCCAGATGTTCGGTAATTGCTGAATTGACCATATCTTCAAGTTTTTTACGGGCAGTTGCCACTGTCATAGATGGGTGCAATGCCAATTCGCGTGATAGACGCTGAATTACATTATCGCGCAAACGTGTATCTGTGTTGGTCAGCTTGTGCGTGCGTTCTAACCAGACCAAATCACGCAATGCTTGAGCCAATTTACGTGGGCTACGTGACTTGAGTTTAGTGCGAATATTGGCTTGACGTGTGCGATAATTGTCGTCAAGCTCAGCAGGTTCGTTGTAAAAAACTTCTTCGATGAGGGACATATCAGTGATGGCGGGGCGGAGTTCGTCTTCATCAATGCTTTCGACAGGGATCATGAGTGTGCGTCTGTCGTCATTCATTTCTATACAGAAATATACACGCTCTTTACCGTCATAGGTCATTGTACGTGTTTCAATTACAACACCTGCACCATGACGCTTATGCACAATCTTATCACCAGGCTCAAACATATAATTACCTCTTCAATTTTGCGGACAAATTAGGGCGTTTAGAAACCCTGCGGGACTTATAGTATATCATAAAATGTGTGAGATTTCCACTGCATCCTTAATGTATTGCCTACTTGACACCACTAATAATCTATGATTATATGTAAGGGTCATGGTGGGTCATAACTGCGATCCAGAGATGGCAACCCATGATAATGTTAACCACAGCGTAAGGAATAGGCATGTTCGTAGGCATCTGACATTTCATAGTTTCCACTATTTTGGATAACTCTTGATGTTTGTGTTGCTTGCGACGATAAGCTACTGTTTGGTTTGCTTACGCTGAAATAAGGCTTTAACCTTATCTAGTGCTGAGACGTGCAATTACACCGCCTAGGAGTTTTCCTAAGCGGTTTTTTATTTCACATACTCAGCATAAGGTAAAGCAACATGAGTTTAGAAATTCTACGATTAACTGGCATCCGTAAATACTATGGCACAAAGCTAGTGTTAGATGGTGTTGATTTGAGTTTGAATCGTGGCGAACGAATTGCGCTAGTCGGTGAAAACGGTGTTGGCAAAACAACCCTATCGCGCATGATTACAGGCGAAGAATTCGCGGATAATGGCACGATACACCTTGCAACAGATGCACAAATCGCTTATCTACCACAAGAAGTGATAGGTGATGATAAGCTGACTGTACAAGCCTATATCGAATCCGCCATGGGTGACCTTAATCGACTCCGTGAGCGTATGCGTGAACTCGAACATGCAATGACCACATCAGATGAACTTGACCCCATCATGCAAGAATATGGTCAGGTACAGGAGCAATTTGAGCGACGTGGTGGTTACGAAATAGAAACGTCTATTGAGCGTATTTTTGATGGCTTGAATATCACTTACATCAATAAACAACGCCCACTGCAAACACTAAGTGGTGGTGAACGCACACGAGTCGCGTTGACGGGCTTACTTCTACGCGAACCTGATTTGCTTATCTTAGATGAACCGACCAATCACTTAGATTTTGCTGGTATCGCATGGTTAGAAAATTATCTAGCAGATTATCCTCATGCTGTTTTGCTAATTACCCATGACCGTACTTTCATCAATCGCGTTGCTAACATCATCAGTGAATTGAATGCGACCACCAAACACTTGCATACCTATCATGGCAATTACGATGACTATCTCGTCCAACGGCAACATGAATACCAACAAAAAGTTGATGCCTACAATCAACAAAATAATGAGATGAAAGCCTTACAACGCGCCATCAGCAAGCAAACACACAATACACAAGGTAAAGTCCACGTTAGCACAGAAAATGACAAGCATATTCGTAACTTCATGAATGCTCAGAGCGATAAGACAGTCAAACGCAAGCTAACCGATGCGAAAGGACGATTGCGCGACATTGAACAAAATCGATTAGATAATCCGCGTCATGAATGGCGTGTAGAATTTCGCTTTGACCCTCTGCCACTCGGCAGTTCTGAGCCGATTCGCTTAGAAAATCTCAGCAAGGCATTTAGCGATGAGGTGCTATTCCAAGATGTGAACATGATTGTACCAAACGGTGAGCGTGTGGTACTGGTTGCCCCGAATGGCAGTGGCAAATCAACTTTATTGCGTCTCATCATGGGCTTACAAGATGCAGATAGTGGCACAATCAAAATCTCACCAAGTGCAATCATCGGCTATCTTGACCAAGATGGTGAAACACTCGGCATGGAACGAAAAGTTCTCGATAGTTTGCGCGATGTCACCCAAGGCACAGACAGCGAACTATTGGCAGAATTGCATCGTAGTGGTTTGTTCGCAGATGCGTCATTGCCTAAAAAAACCATTGCCGAATTGAGTGTTGGGCAACGACGAAAACTCGGTCTTGCACGCATCATTGCATCACGAGCAAATCTGCTTTTGCTGGATGAACCGACCAACCACCTTGACCCTCTCAGTTTAGAGGCATTGGAAGAAGCACTCATCAATTTTGAGGGGACAATTTTAGCTGTATCACATGATAGGCGTTTCGTGGAAAAAGTCGCTACGCGCATCTGGCGTATTGACAATCAACAACTGAGTGAAGAACTTGTAACGAAAGGAGCGAGATGATGCAGTTAAGCTATCGCCCCTACAAGGATGAAGATTTATCACTCTTGCAAGAATATGTTATGTTGTGGCGGTCACAAGCCCCATATGGCACTTACTGTCATGCAGGGGACATACCGCATCGACTCTATAATGGCAATCGTGGACTGTTGAATCTCAGTGAGATTACGCGCATTTATACACTTGATGACACTATTGTTGCTTTTTTGCTGGCTCATCCACGACAAGATTTCATAAATGTCCTCATCAATCCTGATTTTATAGCACAACACGACTTACTGTTGCCTATTATCAATGATGGCTACCAAATTTTGGATTCTAACCCTCTCAACAAAGCCGATACTGACCGAACCATCGCCATTGAATGTTTTGCAGATGATGATGCACTTAAGCAACTCCTCAGCCGTGCAGGTTTTAGTGAAGCAGAAGAGGTACTGGTTCTCACGAGGCATAATTTACAGCATTTAGCAGATGTACAACTCCCAGATGGGTTTAGTATTCGTCATACTACCATGCAGGATGCTGAGCAATTGGCATTGGTGCATAATGACTCCTTTGGCTCAGATTGGACGGCTAATTTATACCGTAATGAAGTCATGCTGAAACCTGGCTATAAGCCCGAAGAAGAATATATTGTAGTTGCCCCTGATGGCAATTTCGCAGCTTTTACCAAAATTTGGATAGATTCGCTCAATAAAGTGGGCTTATTTGAGCCAGTTGGAACACACAAAGATTATCGCCGAAAAGGATTAGCCCGAAGTTTGATGACCTATATCATGAAGCATATGCATGATATGGGCTTACAGGAAGCGGAAGTCTGTTACGAGGTGGACAACTCTGCATCACAGGCTCTCTATACAGGTTTAGGATTTGAAGTACGACATCACATCACAGACTGGGCGAAAACAGTCAATCAGGAGAAGAAATCATGACAGACCCCCAACATCTATTCGCAAACGAGCGTGAACACCATTTTCCGATGACATTGCCCGAAAATATCATCGGACGACAAGTTGAGATGGCAACTTATTTCGATATCGAAGATGCCCTCACACATCAGATTTTTCCTGATAGTCCACAGGTACAACGTTGGTTTAGTTTGCCAAAAGAACGCCGTGATGAAAAACGTCGCTTATACACTCTCCAGCGCATGACGCATCAAGAAGCGGTTATTTTCTATGATGGCGAAACACCGATTGGTTATTCGGCAGGACGCATGACGGGCGCATCAGAATTTATGATGGATGAGACAGGGATTTTACCTGCATATCGACGCAAAGGAATTTATGCTCAATTTCTACAATCATATTTGCCCTATTTAAAAGATTGTGGCTATGAGCGTGTGGTCAGCTACCACAGCCCGACTAATCGCCCTGTGCTGATTGCCAAACTGAAAGCAGAGTTCAATATATCAGGCATGGAATTAAGAGAACATGCAGGGGCATCCGTGAAGTTGGTGTATTTTTTGCATCAAGACCGTTTGATTACGTTTCAAGATGTTCACAGCTTAGAGTAAATAGGACATTGATTGATATGACTGACATAATCTATCGCCCAGCGACACGCGATGATATTGATACATTCTACGACTTGTATCGCTATGAACACATCGAAAGTTATGGCGATTTTGGGATGATGAAAGAAGAGTTACTCGCCGAGTGGGATTTACCCAATTTTGACATTGATAAACACACCATGTATGCCTTCACAGCAGATGGCAATCAAGTGGCTTATGGTGAATTACGAGTTTGGCGTGATGTTCCCGTTCGTCCGTTTATTTATGCTTATGTGCATCCTGATTATCGTGGACAAGGTATCGGAACATATCTGACACAGTGGGGCATCGACAACGCACAACAGTTCATTCCATTTGTGCCAGACGACGTGAGAGTTGTTTTAGGTGCATTTACCAATATGGAGGACGGTGCAGAATTGCTTGAAAATTCTGGATTCGATAAAACGCGCGAATCGCATCTGATGAGCATGGCTGTTGAAACCGATTTCCCAGCTCATATATTTCCCGAAGGCTTTCACATCATTAATATGGTTGAGCATCCTGTTTTAGAGGATTTTGTTCGTCTCTATAAAGAGACGTTTAAAGACCATCGTGGCGCAGTTGACGAACCCCTAGAAGCAGCCGTAAAACGTTGGGAAGGCATCATGAAAGTCGGTGAATTTCCACCAGAGAATTTCATCATGGTTAAAGATGGTGCTAGAGATGTGGCAGTGATGATTCTTGCAGATAAATCCGACCATAATCCAGACCAACTGTTTGTGCAAACACTGGGAACAATGCCTGCGTATCGTAAACGAGGCTTAGCGACTAACCTACTCTATCTAGCGCATGACATCGCCGTTAAAAAAGGGAAATCTCGGCTGGGCTTGAGTGTCGATGCCAGTAGCTTAACAGGCGCAAACAAATTCTATGAAAAAGTGGGATTCACTATCGACATGATTTATCACGCTTATGAACTCGAAATTCGTGCAGGTATCGAATTAACAAATCAAGGATAACAGACGCTTACCCATCGCTGAGTGGCATTCCGCTATGAGCAGTGTCACTCAAGCTATGATAACGCGATTGTGTTCAAATAGAGGCTATCATCATGAATAAAGCAAAACGCAAAGGACAACCACTCAATCTCAAACGCTATTGGATAGGATACACGCTGTTAGCGATTATTTTGCTGATACCCTTTCGGGTGATAAACGCCCCTATTACAACACTTATCACTTACACTATTTTGTCTGTGCTAATAGGACTTCATGCTTTAAAGGTGGAGGAATTTCAGAGGGCGAAAACTAAAATGGTTAATCATTCTGTGCTTTAGCCTATCCCTTTGTCATGTTGGTTATGTTCGTAGCCAGATTGTATTTGATAGAAATCTTCATCCTATGGGTATGGATTATCAGAACCGAGGGTATCGCTATTACTCAAACGGTACAATTTATGGAGATGAGGTGGATTGGATAATTTTTGAGCCAATCAATTGTGGTTATTGGGCTTGCACAAGAACACTAAGAGCGATAAAGAACACACCAATCTATATTGAAATACCGCTGCAATACTCAAAAGACCGATGGCGATTTTGTGGATAGAGAAAAATATATATGGATAAAGCAAAACGCAAAGGGCAACCGCTTAATCTCAGACGCTACTGGATTGGCTTCGGTGTGCTATTGCTCCTAATGCTGATGCCAATACGACTGGCAGGCTACTGGACTGCGGAGCCTATGTATGGTGGTGTTTTCATAGATAACCTGAACATCAATCGTGCAATTTACGGTGGGATAACACTTTCTATATGTCTAATCCTGTTACGATTTGTTTATTGCTATCCGATAAAGCGAAATTTGTTACTCATCGCACTTATGACAATGACAATAGCATTATCTGCACATCATCAGAAACGTCACAAGGCAACGTACAGGTGCAATACTTCTTGGCAAAATTCTGCGAAGAGTATTGGTCTCCTGCAAGAAACACAGTGTACTAACAACGAATGGAATTATTGTATTCGGAATGGCTTTAGAGGCTATATCTTAATTAAGCATACAAAGCTCGTTGTGGATGTCGATTGGGTGTATTCAGAGCTTTTTCCAAATCAAATCGAATGGAATTGTGGATAATAGGGTATAGAGCATGGATAAGACAAAACGCAAAGGAGAACCGCTTAATCTCAGACGCTATTGGCTGATTTTTGGGTTGCTGACCATTATCTTGCTCTTTCCATTTCGGATAGCTGGTGGATGGGTATCTTCAGATGATGGTACGATGGGCAAGTTGATAGAACACTCGGTATTCAATTCATGGGTCTATAGAGCCATTATCATCATAGTTCTGTTTTCCTTATTTCGACTACTAAGAGTAGGTGGACGAAATATTCCACTTATTTTATTGATGTGTGTTTGTGTCGCTTTAGCTGGACATCATCAACAAAATCATATCGTGGCAGATACTTTGAACTGCACATATTTTGAAACAAACCCTATCAAAAATACTCCATCCTTTGATTGGATATTACTTGAGCCTATATGGTGCAGTCCTCATGTTTTGGGTGCAGGTGGTTACAGGAAATTTCTTGGTATCAAGAACACAAATATTGTATTCGACATCGGTTGGGTAGGCTTATATACATACCAATATTCTGAAATTCACTATGGGGCATAGAAAAATAACAAGATTCCTTGACAAACAATCACGGAGAAAATCAATGTGCGCGTAGCAAACACAAGGAAACAGACTATTTATCGAATTTTCGACTTTTCACACCGATTCAACATTTTACAGAAACAGGCAAATCAACATGAGCATTTTATCTTTCGACAGTCTCAGCCAAGCCTATGGGGGCTACGATGTCTTCACGGGGCTAGATGGCAAAATTGAAAGCGATAGCAAAATTGGTCTCGTCGGACCGAATGGTATCGGCAAGACGACACTGCTACAAACACTCGCAGGATTAGAAGACCCCTTTGAGGGTGATGTTAACACAGATGACACATTACGTATTGGCTATTTACGTCAGGAAGCTGTTTTAGCATTCGCTGATAAAGACAACACCCTGCATAACGAGATGTTGCTAGTCTTTGAGCGCATCTTCAAGATGGAAGGTCTCATGCGCGTCATTGAAGAACGAATGGCGGATGGTAGCGCAACTGATCAAGATTATGACGATTATGGCGATATGCAAATTCAAGTCGAACTCTATGGCTTGTATGATTATGAACGGCGTATCGAACGCACATTAGAAGGACTCGGCTTTGACAAAGACGATTGGGAAAAGCCGATTAATATCCTCAGTGGTGGACAAAAGACTCGCGCTCTTCTCGCTAAGTTATTGCTCGAATTGCCTGATTTACTCATTCTCGATGAACCAACCAATCACCTTGATATTGATGCGATTCGTTGGCTTGAAGGCATTTTGCACATCTGGAAAGGCGCATTGCTGATTGTCAGCCATGACCGCTATTTCTTAGACCGTGTTGTGAATCGTGTGTGGGAGATGTCACCAATCAATCTTGAAGAATATAAAGGCAATTATAGTGCTTATTTGCGTCAACGCGCCGAACGTCGGGAACGTACTCAATTTGAGTGGGATGCCATGATGGAACGCTTCCATAGTGAATTGGCGTACATCAAAAAGCACACACTTGCTGACCCAAACGCCAAAGGTCGCTTCAAACGCTTGACTCGTGAAGTCGAAGCCATTCAATCGCATGGGATTAATGCCTTGCGCTTTATCCAACGTAAAGGATGGGCGCAATATACCAATGCCTTTGAACGTAAAAATCCGCCAGCGACAGTCGCAGCACTCGAACGCGCAATTAAAGGATTGCAGAGTCCAATTCAGAATCAGAAAGATATGCGCCTCAAACTAGTCGCAGAAGAACGTAGTGGTGATATTGTCTTACGGGGACGCAATCTCGTCATTGGCTATCAAGAGGATGCCCCACTCTTTGATGCTGATGATATTGATTTGACTCGTGGTGATGTCGTTGGCTTGATTGGTCCTAATGGTACGGGAAAATCAACGCTACTCAAAACTTTACTTGACCAAATGTCACCCATCAAAGGGCATTTCACCTATGGCGCGGCTTTACAAATTGGCTATTTTGCTCAGGCACATGATGAACTTGACCATGAAAATACAGTCGTCGAAGAACTAATTCGGCATAAAAATGGCATGGGCATTAATGCAGGTCGGCAATATCTCGCGCCGTACTTGTTCACGGGAGATGATGTCTTTAAGCCAGTTAGTGCTTTATCAGGTGGTGAACGAGGACGCTTAGCATTAGCAATTTTGTCACTCGAAGGCGCGAATCTCTTGCTATTGGACGAACCGACAAATCATTTGGACATCCCAGCACAAGAAGTCTTACAGACCGTGCTTGAAAGTTTTAGTGGGACTATCATTCTAGTGACCCATGACCGCTATTTGGTTGACCGTCTTGCCACTCAAATTTGGGAAGTGCGCGATGAGCATCTGCGTGTATTCAAAGGCAATTATCAAGAGTATTTGTCTGTCTTGGAAGCAGAACAAGAAGCATCAGGCAATCAACCAAAAGCCAAGAAGAAAGTCGAACCTGAAAAACCAGCCGTTGACCCTAAGCTAATACAACGTGTCGAATCACAGATTATTGCGCTGGAAGGTGAAATCAAAGAACTAGAAACACTTTTAGCTCATGCGAGTAAAGCAGGCAATGGCGATACCATTACGATGTTGAGTAAGCAATATAAATCACAACAACAACGCTTGCATGAACTCAATATCGAATGGGAAGATTTGATCACACAGGTCTGATTTGATGACGCAGAATGAAGGGGCAAGTTTTGGATGTTGCCCCTCATTATGTCTATTCATAGCGTAGAACGTTCATCACACGTTCACGGACAGCGACATTGGCACTGAGATAAGTACTCACCCACGCAATAATCACCGCAGAGATGACCAATGCCACAGCGACAATCTGAGCCGAGCGTGGGAATGGCACAACTGCACCTGTTAATTCAGTGAAGGCATAAATACCGAGTTGGCTCAAACCAATGCCTAAGAAAGCACTCAACAGACCGATGATAGTCGCTTCAATGAGCATCACACGTAGAACTCGCTTGCTCTTGAGACCAATTGCCTTGAGGATACCAATTTGTCGGCGACGCTCTAAGGTGCTGAGTGCAATGGTATTTGCCATAATCACTGCAGCAGCAATCAGCGATAAAATACCAACAATGGTTGGAATCGCACTGAATTGCGCGATGAAGCGTGCAATCAAACTATCAATGAAGCGAACATCTAATGCGACAGTTGGCGGTGCAACCACAGACGATAGTTCTGTGACAGCTTGAGCGACGTTCTCTGTTTCGACATCATAGGCATAAAATTGGAATTGTGGTGTCGTGACTCCCTCTAGTGCATCAGGAGCGATAGCAGCACTACCTGTACTAATGATACTGCCAATGTCATATAAGCCAATGACGGTAAAATCAATTCGTTGCCCGCGTATCTCATAGGTAACTGTTGACCCAACACTAATGCCAAGATAACTTGCTGCTTCAAAATCACCGATGAGGACACGCTGCCCTCTATCTTCAGGTGTGATGTTACGCCCAACGACGATATTGAACACTTCATCCCATGTTTCGGCACTTTGTGAATCCCACCCCGTGACATTTGCATAGGCTAACGGTGCGGTGGCAGCATCATCTAGTAAATCCGCAGGTGCATCAATGTCGATGTCAGCAACAGTTTCACCGTTAATAGCCACAAGTTCTGAATCATACAGTGAAATAACTGTTCGTGCGCCAACCCCTTCGACATCTCCTAGAGCATTGTCAAAGTTACGCTCGGTCAATTCAATCAAACTATCATTGAATACAGGCTGAATCGGAATCGACAGCACATTGCCACCAAAGGAATTACCAAGCAAATCATTCAGTAATTGACGTGTACCTTCCCCAACAAAGGTGATGCTACTGAGGGCGAACATCCCTGCGCTGAGGGCAAGTAAAGTGGTTGCTGTCCGTAAGCGTTGGGTACTCATATTACGCAGAGCAAGTTGTAAATCGACAAACCCAAACGCAGGGAACTTACCAATCAGCCAGACGACAATCCACAGTAACATCGTCAAAAGCCCTAAGCCTGCCAATGTGGATGCAACGCCAATGACACTCCAGAGATACGCATCTTGGCTAGTGAGATTAGACGATAAGCCAAACGTTGGTTGCACAATCTGTCCGACAATTAAGCCCAGCAGAACCGTGATAATCACCATCAGTGCGATATTTTGTAGGATGCCTAAGCGTGCGAAGTTACCTTCGTTCGGGCGCAGAACCAATGCAGGGCGAATTTGTAAAGCACTCAATATCGGTGACAAGCTGAAAATGATAGTGGTCGCCATGCCAAGACTAATGCCATAGACCAATGCTTCGGGATAAATCTTCCAAGGCAATTCTTGTTGAATGAATTGTTCGCCAAACTGATTCACGAATCCACCTAAAAGAACGCCGACCACACAACCAATGATACTGCCGATAATGCCGAGCAAAATGCCTTCCGACAAGAACAGCATGGCGATTTGTCGCCCCTTGAGTCCAAAGGTTTTGAGGGCTGCGATTTCGTTGGTACGCCGACGCAATAGTACCAACATCGTATTGAGGATACCAACACCACCAATTAATAACGCGCCGAGTCCAAGCACCACAATAAAATCACCAAGAACCGTTGCAATTTCTTCGCGGTCATCTAGCACTTCGCCAGCCGTTGATATAAAGGTTGTTCGGCGACGGAAAGCATCTAAATCTTGAATACGGTCTTCTTCGATTTCGCCTTGTTCATAGGTTAAGGCTTCGGAATAGCCATAACTAATGCGATTAACCCCAATCCCTGAGTCAATGACGCGCTGGGCTGTTGCTAGTTCAAGATAGGCAAAGCCAAAAAATGCACCAAATGGATTGCTAATCCCTGCCTCGGCTTCAACACCCACAATGCCTGATACGATGAATACTTCTTCGGTACGTGCGATACGTACTTCGTCACCAAGCCCAATATTTTGTGATTGTGCGAGATTTTCACTGATTACAATATCTAAGCCACCTGTGAATAAATCTTGAAACGTTGCGCCAGCAGGTTCAACCACACGAATTTCACCGACAACAGGATAGGTCATGGGATCTATCAGATAGGTAACAGCAAATTGTGAGGTCAGGACAGAACCGCCACTTTGGGCTGCAATCTGCACCGCCCCACCTGATGAAAATTCAGTGATGCCTAGATTATTATCTGTTGCAAACTGCCGAAACGCTTGCAATTCGTTCGCATTGAAAAATTCAACTTCTTGGCTGCCAAGCGATAAAGCAAAATCAGGGGCATTGTCTGTCGCCCGATTGATGAGAATATCGCCTTTGTTATCGTCACGCACACTGGTAATCAAGGACTCTGCAATTGAAAGCCCTAAACCACGCAAAGCAACGACTGTTGCCACTCCTGCAGCAATGCAAAAAATCGCTAGAGCAATCCAACGTCCACCCCGTCGAATATTGCGTGCGCTGTAGGTAAAGTAAAATGTGAGCCGATTTAAAAATCCCACATTGGCTAGATTATTATCGTTCAAAATGATGTCTGCCTCATTGAGCTATGTTGACAAGCATTATGCCAGTCTAGCATGAGGATGTTATCGAATTATAGACAATAGTTGATGAGTATTTTGGGCGTAGGGAACAAGAGACGAGATTTTGTGCCTCGTCTCTCTAAAAGTCAGTGTTATTCTGATGCTTCGGTTGCTTCGGAGGCAGGTTCAGTCATTTCTGCCGTTGCTTCGGGGGCGGGTTCAGTCATTTCTGCCGTTGACTCAGCCATTGCTTCAGTGGCTTCGGGTGTCACTTCGACAGTTAGCGGTGGTTGTGTCTCGAACAAATCAATGAAGGATAGGACACTATCACTAGCAATCAGGACAACTTGTTCAAAGTTATCGACTAAGCCGTAGTAAACACTACCTGTAGGGTCTTGGTCGCCTAATTGTAGGGTATAGATTGTGCCATCAACTGTGCTAGCTTCAAAGACATAAGTCGGGCTATCTAAGCCAAGTGTTGCCAAATCAGCATTTTCGACTTGGTCAATACCGCTAATTGTTGAGAAGTTATTGAGAATCACTTGTAATGATTCTTGTTGCACAGGTAATTCGTCACCATTTTCTGTGTAGACCCAACCTGTATTATCAGCATTGCGTGCTACAGCGATGATGTCACCTGTTTCGTTGTTGCTGAGGGTAAAGCCATTACCAGCCGTTAGGATAAAATCTGCAAATGGCGCAAGTGTATTCAAGATTGGCGCAACTGTTGGAACTGCTGTTGGCTCAAGAGGAATCGCCTGTGACAGATTGAGAACATTGGTCTGGAAAGCAGTGGCATTGGTGATGACGTAGATAGTTTCATCATCGTCACCCAATAGAGCGTAATAAGCATTTTCGCCGACAGTCAGCCCACCAACGCGCAAGCGATAGGTCTTTGCACTATCCGTTTGTTCAACGAAGGTGATTTCATAGGTCGGATTATCTAAGCCAAACTGAGCATAATCTTCATCTGATGGCGTAAATTGGCGATTAGAGCGTAGGGTCACAAGGGCTGTCACCACAGTTTCGAGTTGTGTTGAACTGATTGTGCCATCAATCATTTGCGTGGTCTCTTCGCCAACAGTCCATGATGCTGTTACTGGGTCACGATTCAATACAGTGATTGCTGTCGTTGGAGACATATCAGCTTCGGCAGTGGCTTCTGGAGTCATTTCGGCTTCGCTTGTTGCTTCTGGTGTCATTTCAGGCTCAGTTGCTTCGGCGGTAGCTTCAACAGCATCCATAGAAGCAAGTTGTTCAACGACTGTCAAACTCGTCACATTAGTTCCTGCAACACCAGGGAATAACTGCACTGATGCTACAGTTGATTCTGCTGTTGGGCTGGCATTGTCTGTGCCATCATCATCTTGTAAAAAGATGAGCGCGACTGCAATCACAATCGCTAATAATGCAATAAAAATCACAGAATTTCGGTTTAAGCGCATGTGTTCATGTTCTCCTCGTGAGATGTCAGTTTTCCATGCTGAGGCATTACAATACCTGCTCACATGGTAAAAAGGACGCATCTATCTTTGCGTCCTCAGAGATTATTTATTTATCTAGTTGCTATGTGTTGGACGACGTACATACCAGACCAAGGCACCTAACAACAACATCCCAAACGGAATGATGCCAATCACCACAAAACTCATCCAACCGAGTTGTCCTTGATTAACGAAAATTGGTTGGTCTGCTTCGGGTGGTTCAGGAACAAGCTGGCGCACATCACTAGAGAAACTCTGTGCATTCGATACCCAGAAAATTGCACTTTCTGCTACTTCTGGTGCTTCGATGTTGATATAAGTACGCCATTCATTTCTCATCAAATCGGGACTACCGAATAAGACAAGGCGTGAACCTGTTGTTTCGTTCTCGACAGCCACTGCCAAGGGGATTTGCCCGTCTAGGTCACCATCTGTGAAAGCAAGATCAGCTTCTGTCAGGTCAGTGGTGAAATCTAAATCTGTTTTGGCATAGCCTTGATTACTGGTGCTAACGAGAGGTGTCACAGTAACCGTCGCAGGTGGTGTATCCGCAATTTCAATCGAGCGTGGTGAAGACATCACCAATTGATTGAGTGCAGGGTTCAAGCCAGCCACAATCGGATGTGTACCATAGTTATCAACCAAGAAGACCCGACCATTCTGGCGCACAGGCTGAGCAGGGTCAATCACCAAATCATCACGGAAGCGCACACCGAAATTATCCCACAGTAATGCAGAGAAATTATCGGCAAGGGCTGTCGCTTGCCCCCCTTCAGTGTTGATGTCAGCAAGGACAATCAAGTCACCACCATCTTGAACATACTGGGTCAAGACTGCGACTTCTTCATCCGTGAGGGGTTGCGTGCCACCAGCAATAATTATCACTTCAGCACCAGCCGATGGGTCATTCAGCACGATAGATGGATTGGGTAGAGACAAAGGCGTGATCGTCTCAACTGTCCATTCATCGTCAATATCGTTGATGATGCCATTCGCATCATTTCCTGATGCGCCTGTGGTATCTAAGCCACCTACCACATCTAAGACATAGGCACGGAAATCACCATCAACACTCAAACTCAGCATGGCATTGATAATCTGGAATTGTCCAGCAGCAATGAAGCCAATGTTATCAGGTGCAGCAATTTCATAAGTTGTTTCACTTGGTTCGCCCGTCGCTGGGTCAATTTGTGCAACAACAATTGATGGAATACGTGGGTTATCACCGAGATAGTTCTGAGTACGGAGTGGTTCTAAAGCAGGGTCAATGAATTGATAGCCTCGAATTTTGCCACCACTATTATTGACCATATCTTGCAAGAGAACGGAAATGCGATCACGCTGAGAGCCATCACTTGCACTATAAAAGCCAAGCAATTCAACAGTTGGGATCGTTTCGTCATTGCCCATTGCTTGTAACAAATCACGGACTTCGGTATCGAGCGAGAAAACGTCGCGTTCGCTCAAATCACGACTTAACCCCTGTGATTCAACAGCATTATAGACGAGAACACTCGCAACTATCAAAATACCTGTGACAACAACACCGACACCGCCGAACTGTAAATTTCGTCCACGAATGAGGTCAATCACTGCTTCTGGGAAGAGGAATGCCCAACCGAGCAAACCAATCACCCCAAAGACCAAGCCACCCCAAAAAACGATATTGAATCCAAAGAGTAAGCCAGCCACAATCATCACAAGGAACGATGCGAGCGAAAAAAGCAAGAAAACAATCGGTGGCACTGGGATGATGTCATCCATCGCTTCGTTTGTTTGGGTATCGTTTTCCACTACTTCAGGTTGTGTGTTATTTTCTTCAGTCATGATTATGATGCCCTCCAACGACGTGTACCGACAATTAGGGTGGTAATGAACAGCGAAACAACAATCATCAAGACAAAGTAAGCGACATCTTCGGCGCGTAACAAACCTTGCAACATGGTTGATTGATAATGCGTCGCTAGACCAAGTTCACGCACAAATTGGGCTGCTCCTGCCGTTAATAGATTGCTACCTTCGTAAATATCACCGATATTTGATGCGAGGAAGAGTGCCAAAACCGTTGTTACACCGAGGAACGCGGCGACCAATTGATCATCCGTAATGGCTGACCATATCATACAGACTGCCATCGTCGTGCCACCGTAGAGCCATGCCCCAAAATAAGCCACCCAAATCACGCCCATGTTGATGGGTCCTAGTAGGGACAACAAGTAAACGTGAATGAGCGTGAGAGCGAGTAAGAAGGTGTAGAATGTCCATGCTGCGAGGAATTTGCCTAGTACAAACACCCAATCACTCATTGGGAGTGTCATCAGCAATTCGAGTGTCCCTTCGCGCGATTCTTCTGAGAGTAAGCGCATCACGAGAACAGGCGATACAACGAATAGAAGAAATACAAATGTACTCAACAAACCAATTGATAAGTTAGCAGCATTTGCTCCTGCTGGGACTTGTTGTCCTGTCTGAACAATTCTAAATACATCACCTAATTGTAATTGGAACAGAATACCCATCAAAATCATGATGGCGAAGGTGATGCCGTAGGCAATGAATGATTTAAAGTAGAGTGCGACTTCACGTTTATAGACTGCAAAGAGTGCGCCCATAATTTATGCCTCACTTTCTGCGGTTGCTTCGTTATCAGTAGAGGTATCTTGGTCATCAGTTTTAGCAACATTCGCACTCATCATCAGTGCATCACTGTCATGTCGGGTGACTTCCAAGAAGATTTCTTCGAGATTGTTAGCGGCTGGTCGGACTTCAACCACACCAAAACCCTCATTTACTAATGCTTTAGTGATGTCAGCGCGTGGGTCAATGGTTGCATCGGCAGGATATGCGATGATGTTATCCCGTTCGACCTCAGCAGAAGCCACGCTACTAATTTGTTGCACAGTACCAATGGCTTGTGTGGGGTCTTCCTCAGTGCGGATGAGAATCCGTGCGCCACGTTCCATCTGACGGCGTAAATCCGCAGGTGAGCCTTGTGCCATGATTTCACCTTGATTGATGATAACCACACGGTCACAAACTTGTTCCGCTTCGGAGAGAATATGTGTGCTGAACATGACCGTATGTTCACGTCCAAGGTCAGCCACTAAATCACGAAGTTCAAGTACTTGAATGGGGTCAAGCCCAATTGTTGGTTCATCGAGAATCAAAACTTCGGGGTCATGAATGAGCGCAGCAGCTAATCCCACACGTTGACGCATCCCTTTGGAGAGGGTGCGAATTTGACTATTGGCACGTTTGCCCAAACCAACTTGATTAAGCACATCTAGCGCACGTTGCTTACGGTTCTTAACACCGCGAATTTCCGCGATGTAGCGCAAATACCCAATCGCAGACATATCACGATAGAGGGGTACATTTTCTGGCAAATAGCCGACATTTTTACGAACGTCTTTGCTCTGGTCGAAGACATCATAACCTGCGACCAATGCTGTCCCTGTGGTGGGTGGCGAATAACCTGTCAGAATCCGCATAGTAGTGGTTTTCCCTGCCCCATTAGGACCAAGAAATCCCGTCACCTGCCCTGATTCTGCCGTGAAGCTAATGCCATTCACCGCAGTAAAGTTACCAAATGTTTTCACTAAATTATTGACTTCAATCATCTTAAGGTCTTGCTCCTGTTCTCACAAGCGAATGGATAGGAGTCCGTAACGGGCGGCATTATATCGTAAGGTGAATTGCGCGTTAAGGGGGTATGTAAGATAACTCATTAGAGTATGTTGCTGAGTAAATGATACAAAACCAGTAAAGCAATATCCTAAAATGCAATGTATCAAGCATCAGCCAAGTATATTTTGCTCATTAGATTGTAGTCTTGGTATGTGTTTTATAAGCCGATACGACGCAATTCTGCCAAAATCACGCGGTAGGTCTTATCAGGGTTTTTGGGGTCAAAGCGAATCGCTGGCATATTGCGAATAATCATTGGCAATTTATCAACTTTGCCGTAGCGCAACAGTAGCACAGGTTTTTCGCGTGCGATAAAGTGACGAATACTACGAATCACTGTGGGGACTTCGATTGATTTTTCCGAGATGATAGCTAACAAGCAAGGACTTTCTGCAAGGGCTTGGTCAAGTGCTTTGTGCCAATCATCAGTATCAGGTGTGAGATATTGTTGGGTATAGGTCTTGATGTTATTATCTTCAAGATAAGTATAGATATGTCGTCCAATGACATTCCACTCAGTACGTGCATAATTCAAGAAAACGGTTTTCGTTAAATCACCCATCTCTAAACCATGCCCAATTTGAATGCTGACATCACTCTCAAATTTAGGTGCTTTTTCTTTGGTGATTTCATCCGTATCGAACAAATTAGGTGGAACAGTATCAATACCCTGTTCAATGGAATTGAGCAAGCTATCAGGGTCATCAGTGTACCACATATGGACACTCGTCCCGACACCAATTAAATCATTGGGCATCAGCACCTGTTGCGCTTTGATTACGCGCCGATTAACGGCTGTGCCATTCATCGTGTTCAAGTCTTCGATAGTATAGCCATCGTCGGATAAGACCAAACGCATATGATGGCGACTGACTTCAGGTTCATCAAGGCTAATATCATTATCGAAATCGCGCCCAATGGTAATCGTTGCCCGATCTAAGATATAAATGTCAGGGCGTTCTTGGGACTCTTGTTCAATCACAAGATAGTAAACTTTATCACTTTGAGCATCAATTAAGATGGGCAAAGGCGGTTTTGTGCCTGTTACTGTATTGGTTGGAACATATTCTAGGGTAATTGAATCGCCTAATTCAAGAATTGTATTGCCACTGAGTAGCCAGCCACCTTCATCAATGCGTTTGCCATCGACAAATGTGCCATTAGTTGACCCCAAGTCATGAATCTCATAGTCATCCAACACACGCACCAAACGGCAGTGTTGTCGGCTGACTTCATTATCCTGAATCACGATGTCATTGGTATGCCCTCTCCCAATAGTGATGAGTTGCTTATCCAATGAAAAATCTGTCCCAGGAAGAGGACCGCGTACCATTCTTAAATGTGGCATACGTGATGACTACCTTGATGATATGTTATTCACCCTACAGTATGACTTTAACTATAATCAAAAAACCTTAACTTTGCATAGCACTATAGTCTGAATTTGAGCGATGTTGACAACTTGCACACAATATAGATAGTTATAAGATGCAAAAATTGTAGAAATACATTGTGCCACGTTATACTATTCATAAATACACTCCAACGATAAAAGTCAAACCATGATGAAAATTATTTTTTGCCAAGACCCCATGTCGGCAGATACACCTGATTCAATGTATATTGATGAGGTGGCAGCCGCGACTCATGCTGGATTATCATTTGAATTATTAGATTACGGTGCAATTGCCGATTATCACAACGCAGCACGGGCTGTACGTGATATTCCTGTTCATGAAACAACAGAATTAGCCATTTATCGTGGATGGATTTTACGGGCAACACAATACGAAGCCCTTTACAACGCCCTCCTCAGTCGGGGACTGCGCTTACTCAACACGCCTGAGCAATACCGCTATGCTCAACATCTGCCAGAAGCCTTAGCTCTCATCAAAGCACACACTCCTCGTACTGTATTCATGGCAACTGATGGTCAAAATTTATCCTATGATGCGATTATGCAGTTGCTAATTCCATTTGCAGGGCAAGCTCTCATCCTCAAAGATTATGTTAAGTCTGCCAAACATTATTGGTATCAAGCCACTCATATTTCGTCAGCATCCGATGAAACTGCTGTGAGGAATACAGTCGAGCATTTTCTTAAGATTCGTGGTGATTCACTTGAAGGTGGATTGGTTTTCCGTGAATTCGTAAATTTCAAAGAACTTGCCGAGCATCCAAGAAGCCGAATGCCCCTTATCAAAGAATATCGTCTATTTTTCTTGCATGGCAAACGCATCGATACAGTTCGCTATTGGGATATAGATGGCTATGATGAAAATGACAGACCGCCTGACGACCTATTCGCAGACCTCGCACGACAAGTAAAAAGTCAATTCTTCACAATGGATGTCGCACAGCGTCCTGACGGAACATGGATGATTATCGAACTGGGTGATGCTCAAGTTGCTGGCTTGCCTGATTCAACTGACCGTGACCGCTTTTATAAGTCACTAGCTGGATTATAATTAGAAACTACCAATCGGCGTTGGTGGAATCGGCGTTGGTGGAATCGGCGTTGGCAAATCTCGTCCAGAATATGCAGGGCAATTGACAGTGACAAAAGTCAAGCCATCTATAACGTTATCTAATACAGAATCTTGTGCTTCAGGATGATTCAGCCCGCGATTCAACCAATCCCATGCTTGATTGCAATTGACAGCATCTCCAAGAAAATAATGAGCCAGTCCACGCACATAGATACATTCAATTTCTAATTCACCAAAATCAACAGCCGTAAAATCAACCTGTTCTTCGATTGCTGTGATATTGAGATTTGGCTCATTTTCGACACGCACGGGGTCAACAATTTCTTGACCCAGTTGTTCTTCAACAGTCAGGAGATAACACATCTGGAAGGATTGGATTGCACCTTCGTAATTACGACGACTATACCGCAATTGTCCACGCATACGATGTGCTGATGTATAGGCAGGGTCAATTTCGAGTGCAGAATCACAGAAAACTTCTGCTTCTTGGAAGAGACCAGCCGCCGCATAAGTCTCACACAGCCGCAAGTAGGCTTGTGGATTCGTTGGTTCAATGTTCAGAATTTCAAAATAGATTGCAACAGCCACTTCTGATTGGTTAATGGCTGGATTGCGATAAAGGGATGCTAATTCAAAGTAAGGTCCAACCACATTGGGGTTGATCGCAATTGCTTGTTCGAGTTGTCGAATCGCTTCTGAATAGTTTCCTGTAAAAATGAGGGGATAGGAATAGTTACGACGAACATTGGCATCAGTTGGGTCAAGTTGAATAGCAAAATCACCTGCGCGTAGAGCCTCAGTGTAACGTCCGATGCGTGTATAAGATAAAGCTAAAGCACTCCATAATGGTGCGAAATTGTTATCGACTTCACGCCCTTCAACAGCAACAGGAATCGCTTCTGTAGGATTTTGCCACGCAATTGAGTTCGCTTTAAGAGCATAACCACGTGGGTCATCAGGAAACATAGCAATCATCTCTTCACCGAGAATTTCCGCCTCATCGTTACGGTCTAGTTCAATCAGCAGTAAACCATATTCGTACATATATGCGATATTATCAGGCTGTTGCTCTACGGCTTGTTCAAACAATAGTGCAGCCGTTTGAATATCACCATTCACGTAAAAATCTTGTGCAAGTTGAGCGCGTTCCCCTGCAAAGGGAGTCGCTGTTGGGGCAAGGTCAAATTGTTCGAGTGTCATCATTTGAATTGATGCTTGTTGTGACAAGATGATAATCGGCAAGGAAACGATTAAGATGAGCATCACCAACACAAAAACCAAACGCCCTGTTTGGCGACGACGGCTGAAAAATGGCTTGTTATAGCTACGGTCAATTTTGCGATTATGACGATACATAGACACCTTCACAATGATTCATACTGTGTAGCGTAGTCAAGTGCGATAATGCTGTCAAGAGATGGTGGATAAGCGTCTGTTTAAAAATAACAAGATGAGTGCATCAAATTCTGACAGTACCACACTAGAAAAATATCTCATCTCATGGCAAATTAATGTCATTCATATTTTTGATATAACAAATTTTACGCAGAAAAGTGACTTCTCAGGGGATGGATATGAGTCAACTGCGAAACCAAGACGCACGGATCGTCGCATATCGTGCTTTAAGTTTAGGGGCATTGCTGAAACGCACAGAATTAGAAATTACGCTACAAAATGTTGATGAGTGGAACCTATCAGATAGCGAGCGTGATGACATAGTAGAAATTCAATTTGACCTCAATAATCAACTTCACCACTGGTTACATAACGAAAATATTACACCACATCTATCGGAAACAGAACAATATTTGCTTGAGAAACGTCTTGGCACATGGTCAGAGCGCACATTAAGCACCGTTGGATGGCGCACTGAAGCACTTGGAAGTATGTTATGGGCATTGAATCGGCTTGATGAAATACCCGCGTATGATACCCAATTCGACCCAGCAGATCTTCTTGCTCCCCTCGACATTTTGAACCCAACAATTGACTTTATCTGGCTAGCCAATCTACATCCAGACATCACATTGTCACAAGCACGCGACCAAGCAGAATCATGGAATTGGCGCAGTCGGGCACGAGAACTCAAGCAGATGGGGGTTCGTCCACCTGAAGGTGTCACATTCAATCAGATTATTCGCTTCACGGCTGAACGTGCCTATAGCAACGGATATATCCCAGAACCGATTGCTGGTGATTTTCCTGTCTTAGGCAAATCGTATGCACTACTCACAATTGATGAGTATTCAATCCTCAGTGCGATTGCCTATGAGCGATACACGGCTTTCAGTTGGCTCTGTGAAATCACGAGCGAGTGGGAGAGCATCCGTATCGACTAAATGCTCAGATAAGCGACTGATGTCAGGTTTACGTTTTTCTTTGTGCAAGCGGTTAGCACGTCGATTCCATGCTGGTGCAACAATCAGACGCATGAGGATAAAATAGGCTAGCATGAAATAGAAAAGTGCTGTGAGCATCATGGAGATAGGTGGCGCAAGTCCTGCAATTGATATAGGCGGTAGGAAGAAAATCATTATTAGAGAAAACAAAACAAGCATCGGCAAATGCCAAAGCGTTAAACGCAAAATATAGAGCGTCGTCATTTTTTCGTCTTTTTCAGGACGCAATGCGAGATAAGGATACCACTGCCAATCCATATCTGTCATCGCATTAATTACATCTTCAAACCAGCGCATCATTTCCCCTGATTATTTGTCACAAATTCTAATACAGTATAGCAGAGTGAATAGCATTATCTGTCAAGACTAACTAATGTTTGTATTAATTTCTTTTAGATTACTCTATCGCCTGCTCAATAAATATCAGTAGCAAATAGTAAAATTTTACACTTTTTACACACTTCGGTCATACTTGTTGTCTATATTCCTAATTAACATAATTAATCTATGAAAGAGAGAGACAAATATGACTACCAAACGCCTAGCACCTGTTTTGTTTGGCTTAGTAGCTATTCTAAGTTTCACACTGATAACAACTACTGCTCAAGAGACAGTGAACGATGAGGATTGTCCAACAGAGAATTTTATTGACGTAGAAGCTGCACCTGAAAATAGTGACTTCCCAGACCCCACCCTATCAATTAGTTGTGACGATGATACGATGACTATCGTTTCTAATGGGATTCCGAATTATGAATTCATCAGGATTACCCCTGGTGACTTACGAATACAAGACTTTACTGTTGAAATTCCTATTGAGCCAACGATAGCCGACGAAACCACAGATATTGCGTTGCTTGGCACTGTCGCAATCGCTGTCAATGGACTTCCAATTTATGGACCAAATGAAGGTGGGAATTTAGGGTTTGGTGACCCTATGCTGGATGATATTCTCGACTTTTGTAATGGGCATGTTGGTCCTGCTGGCTATCATCTGCATGCTGCTCCAACCTGCCTATTCGATGATTATGAAAGTGCGAATTTAGTTATCGGGTACGCCTTGGATGGTTTTCCTATTTTAGCTCCGTATGTCTGTGCAGATGAAGCATGTGACGAGCTTATGGAAGTCATGAGCAGTTGGCAACGTACCAGTGATGTTATAGCTGCATGGGACGCTCATGAATATATTGCAGATAGTGGTGACCTTGACCAATGTAATGGCATGTTCCTTGAAGATGGCTCATATGCTTACTTTGCGACCAATAGCTTCCCCTATACCTTAGCTTGCTATGTCGGTGAGATTGAATTACCAGAGCGTCCTCCAAGGGAACAAGCAGCAGATGGGCAAGGCGATGATGCAGATGAACGCCCAGCAAACGGGCAAAATGGCGTACCTCCGAACGAAGAAGATGGTGACGGTGAAAATCGTCCGCCACGAGGACAAGATCGCGGTAATTAAAGGGACACAAGAGAGTGATTTAGGGCTGTTTCCCTTGATTTCAAGTGATATCAAGGGAAACACAGATGAAACAATAGAAAGTTTGACGGATGAAAATTAAATTTCGCTATGGTTGGTATGATGATGCCAAAAGTATTTTGCAATACACAGCCGAATCAGATTGGAATTGGCGTGATTGGCACGCAGGATGGCGACCTGCCGTTTTTTCACTCATTCAACATGAGGGCAATGTACATATTGTGATTGACTTCCGAGAACAGACACGCGCTACCATGCCAGCAGGGATAAATGCTCATTTTATGAGTTTTGGCACGAGTATCTCTCCTAAATTGAGTGGCAAGGCTGTTGTGATTGGTTTACCTGACGATGCTAAAGCCCAATTGATGCTAGATGAAGATGGCACATTCGAGACAAAAACGGGTCGCTTATACTTTGCCAGTGATGACGACGAAGCACAAGCGATTTTGAGTACATTTTGAAGTGAAGTCTTTGCAGGTATATTCACCTATAGCAATCCATTATAATTGGTTTATTCAGTATAAACTCAAGGAAATTGTATGATTGTCAAAGGTGACAAAGATTTACGAGGATTACAACGCATCGGTCAAATTTGTGGCGAAACCCTCAAGCATATGTTGGCACACGTTGAACCAGACATCACCACAAAAGAACTCGATAATATTGGTGCTGAGTTCCTCAAAAAACATGGTGCACAGTCAGCCCCGATTACTGCTTATAAATACCCAGGATGGACATGCATCAGCCTGAATGACGAAGCAGCACATGGTATTCCCAGTTCGCGTGTTGTCAAAGCAGGTGATGTTATCAACATTGATGTATCGGCTGTGTTAGAAGGCTACTGGGGCGACACAGGTGCAAGCATGATTGTTGGCGATGGTCAAGCGCGTCATCATAAATTGCTAAAAGACACGCGCAATGCCCTCTATGCAGGGATAAACGAAGCCCATGTCGATGCACCAATTAATGCCATTGGCAGAGCAATCGAAAAAATCGCTAAGAAAAATCGCTATCGCATCCTCAAGCAATTATCAGGGCATGGTGTCGGACAACATATCCACGAATCGCCCAACATCCCGAATTTTTTTGTGCGTAAACTCAAGCAACCACTCGTCGATGGTATGGTATTTACGATTGAACCATTCTTTAACCTCGGACGTGGACTCATTGTTGAGGATGCTGATGGTTGGACACTCCGCACCCCTGACCGCAGTATCTCGGCACAATTTGAACATACTGTCATTGTCAATGGGGATGACCCTATCTTAGTGACAAAAGTCGATGGCGGACATTAAGTGAAATCAAAAAAGGACAATCTGATAATGATTGCCCTCTAACTATCTTGAAGATATAGCTTATTGGTAATTACGCTTCACTGACTGGTTGGTCTGTGCTAGATGGTGGTGTATTAGGAATGTTTGGTGTTTGTTGTGTCATTGCTTCTTGTGCGCGACGTTTCAAGTCGCCGAATTTATCACTGATTTGGTCGAGATGAGCAGCCATTTGTGGGTCAGGCGTTTTGCCAACAGTTTCTCGATGATACGTCGAAATAATAGCAGCTACAGCAAAAGCATCCCCGACTGCCACTTTGATAACCCATGCAAACAAGAGTAAGAAAATTAGTGTCCACCCTGCGAGTTGGGTACTGAACAAAGAAATTAAGAACCCAATCGGTGCTGCGAAGATAACGAAAGCTGCAACAGACGGCAGATAGCTAATTACCATCAGAGCAACGGCTGATGTGATAATTGGTTTCCATGACATCGCATATAAGACGACACCATCACGTGCATTTTCCCATACATCGGTTTCTTCATCTTGCCAGAAGCTACGTGCTAGAATCGCTTCGTCAACATAATTTGATGCAAAAGTGACGACACGATTAATCACTTTGACGAGTGTATCGAGTGTGTCACCTGGTAACCATCGTGCGATATTATAGACCGTGCGCGTGAAGGCACGCACAACACCACTCACAATTTCATCGACGACGAACATAGCGTTAACTTCGCCGAATTTTTCTTGAACACGTTGTTTGCCATATTCTAATTGCCCACGACCTGGTGGCAATTTGAGTTTTTCATTGGTGAGCAATTCTGCCATCACAGCGATGTGTGCAACTTTAATCATATAGAAGACGTAACGATAAGCGAGGTTATAAAGTGGAACAACACTCACAATTGCAATGATAAACAGTAAACCGCCAAGCCAATCAACCGCACTACCGATGAGGAAGGCAACCCCACCTACCAAGGCAAGATAAATGAGTGCGACGACCCAGAATAAGAGCATGACACCTAAACGAATCAATAAAATTGGTAAAGTTTTGGTCAACAGACCCAAAGCGACATTGAGCTTTAATGATGAAAAATCCATAGTTTAATCCCTTAAATGTTGGTAAACATCTCTTAATTTCGTTCTAATTATAAGGGCATTAAGCATCGACACTCATAAATAACTTGTATTGATTTGGAATTGAGAGGCTATGGTAATGGTACAAATTCGACAAGCACAGGAACAAGACATTCCCACATTATGCCAACTCATCATGACTGTTCAAGAACTCCATCGTCAGGAGATGCCACATCGTTATCGTGCAATTACGCCTGATGACCCTGCGTTGGTTCAATTATTCGCTAACAAACTCGGCGATGAGCAGGAAACAATTTTTATTGCGGAAATCAATGATGAAGCAATTGGCTATCTTTCACTACAAATCCGTGACATCCCTGACCATCCTCTTGTATTTGGCTATCGCGGTGGTCACATAGACCAGATGTCTGTCAATGAAGCATACCAAGGGCAAGGGGTCGGCAAAGCACTAATGAATCATGCTATTGAGTTTGCAAAATCTCAAAATGTAGGGCGCATGACCTTAGGCGTTGTTGCTTTCAACCAACGCGCAATTCGCTTTTATGAATCATTTGGATTTGAATTTGGCTCTCATCGCATGGCTCTTAATATTACGTAGGACTAAATTACCCCTTCCATAAAGAAATAATTGGTTATATATTAAATAAATCGTAATAATCAATGGAGTATCTTAATGGTAAGTCCTCTCGTTAAAATTGATCGCCTAAATGTACTATTTGAGCTGAGTCTTATCAATTCCCCCAAGGAAACGATCTATGATTCCGTAACCGTTTTCGCCAGTAAAGTGATTGGCACACCTGTTTCGCTTGTCTCGATGGTTGCTGATAATTATCAATACTTCAAAAGTGAAGTTGGTTTACCAGAACCGTATAAAACAAAACGTCGTACCCCTTTTTCACATTCGTTCTGTAAACATGTTGTCGCTGACAATGCACCACTGATTGTCACAGATGCACGAGAAAATGACATTGTCAAACATAATTTGGCGATTCGTGATTTGGATGTGATTGGCTATTTAGGGATTCCGCTCACACTATCCGATGGCATGTCACTAGGGTCACTCTGTGTAATTGATACTGATGTGCGTGAGTGGACACAGGTCGAAATTGACATCATGACAGAACTCGCTCAAATTGTCATCAAAGAATTTGATATGCGAGTTGAAGTCAAAAAGAAAAAGGCATCAAAAGAGAATCTTGTGGCGCTTCAAGAACGTATCATGCAATTCCTAAATGCAATTGATGCAAACCAAAGCAAATCTATAATCCTTGAGCAAATTCGTACCCAGCGAGATACCTTCAATCTAGCATAACTCAGTAATCTTCTTCGTAGTCGTAAGTGTCATCATGGGGATGTAATTCTCCATCGTCACCGAGCCAATTCGGGCGCGAGTCATATTGATTGCGGAAATTACCATTTTGATAGAGGTCTTCAATTTCCGCATAATCTCGTTTTCGTTTGAGGACTTTCTCGCGTTCCATATCCATCTCACGTTCGATAGTACGCTCGATATTGTTCTGGTAAGTCATCCACATGAGGTGTGTAATCCACGCACCCACCCAGATGAAGAAACCAAATACTGACCCCCAGCCACCGATGACAGGAATGCCCAGCACAAAAATCGCTGTGTGAAACCAAAAACCATAACGCCGACGCACGCGCGAGACAACACGGCGTTCAATTGCTTCATAATCAATAGGGTCATATTGCATCTGATTATGATGCTCCTGAATGAGTCAAACTGAAGGATAATACATCCTATTGTAGCACAATTTCTTGATGGATTAATCAGCGACGTGACTGTTGCTCTTCAATAAAGCTATCTGTCAATTCACCATCTTCGGTGAGGCGAATATCGAGATTATTATCTGCAAAGTCAACCGATAGGCGTTCATCGCGTTTTTTCACTTTTTGAGTGCTATCACCATAAGTGAGATTGCCAAGTTCTTCTTGTACTTTTGCCTCAAATTTAGCTGCACCAGGACCGTACTTGTTGTAATATTCGATACCCTGCGTCACGATAGCAATACCCCAGAAAAAGAGTGGGAAGAATGGCCAGAAAAATCCTGCGCCTGTGAAGAACCAAATCGCAACCAGCATACCATTGACACCAATATAAGAGGCAAGATGTCCTACAAATTCTTGGCGTTCCTTCATCTTCTTGATGACACGGCGACGGGCTAATTCATCTTCTGTGAGGGCGATACCACGCCGTTGACGCAATTCGGTATCAATGCGTTCTTCAATCATTTCGGCTAGGCTCTGAACCCCAGTTTGGAAACCATCCCGAATGTTATCCCAGTTTAAATCACCCATATCAAAGTCAAAATCACTATCACTCCGAGAGCGACGTACAGGACTTTCGACCCTATCTTGGCGTGAGGTAGGCATTGGTTTAGCTGAAATATGATGTGATGGTTCAATCACGGTTGGATTATCAGGTACATAGTTATCAACAGGATTAACAAAGGCACTATCGCTTGGGGTATACTGTGGTGCTTGCCCTTGTATCGCCAAACTGAAATCGCGCATGAGAGCTATTGCACTTGGATAACGATTCTCGCGGTTTTTTTCCAACGCGCGTGATAGCACTTTATCAATAGATGAGGTTAAATCAGGATTTACTTTACTTGGCAATTCGGGTTTGGTGTAAATGTGTCCATGCACAATGGCATAAGGTGTATCCGCCTGGAACGGCACTTGCCCTGTCAACAATTCATAGAGAATGATGCCTAATGAGTAAATATCTGTCCGATGGTCAAGATCTTTGCTACCTTGTGCTTGTTCAGGCGAAATATAATAGGGTGTTCCAAGCATCATATCATGGCTGATGGTTGATGCCCCTGCTTCGGCAATTCGTGCGAGACCAAAATCAGTAATATAAGCATTGCCACTATTATCAAGCAAGATATTTGAAGGTTTCATATCTCGATGAAGAACGCCGCGCGAGTGTGCATAATCTAAACCTTCGGCAACGCGCGTCATGATGCGCTCAATCTCTTCGATGGTCATACCTTTTTTGATGAATTGCTTTTTGAGAGTCATCCCCTCCACATATTTCATCACCAGATAAGGCGTGTTCTTATATTCATCAGAATCATAAATCTGAACGATAGCAGGATGTTCTAACTTGGCAATGATACGCGCTTCGCGTTGAAAGCGTTCACGAAAATTTTCATCCTGCAAGAAGGTTTCGTGCATCAGCTTGATTGCGACATGACGGTCTAAGCGTTCATGGTAGGCTTTATAGACTGTCGCCATACCCCCACGCCCAATGGGTGAGTCAATGGTATATGCGCCAACTTGTTCGCCTGATTGTAGCGTCATCCTAATTTTGCTCCGATGCCTTTACCTATTTTGTAACTATTGTACGGTCTATGCCCCTATCATGACAAGCTATTGTATTGTGAGGACATGCCTATCATTATTATGTACGCACAAGCAGTCAACAGGGTGCAACCTTCATCAAAGTCTCAGAGAAAAATTCAGGACTGTCATCTCATGCAGACTTAGCCAAGGTTGGTTACAATGGATGCTGAATTCATAGGAGAATATTACATGCGAAATTTCCGACTTCTAATTATTATCGGCTTGAGTAGCCTTAGTTTACTGGTGATGATGGCACTCTCAGTACCTTATTCTGCCACTGCCCAAGATGTTGATGTTGGCACGCCCCCTGTGGTGCTGACTCCAGGTGCGCCGATTCGTGGAGCATTACCTAATGCAACTTTACCATTTACAGATTGCATTACGCCTTTGAATTTACTCCCAGGTGACCAAATTGCAATTGAACCAGGGGTGAATATCCGTCGGTCGGCTGATTTTTCGAGTCCGATTGTTTGGAATACATCCCAACAACAAGTAGATAATGAAGGTAATCGCCTGTTACCTGAAGATGAATTCAATGTCATCGCGTTTGTGGTTGAAGGTCCAGTCTGTGCCAATGGCTACAATTGGTGGCGTGTCAATGTATCAGGCGGTAATGATGGTTGGGTTGCAGAAGGTCGCCCAACGGATGTCGGAGGTTATCTGATTTTGACAGGCGCAGTACCAATCAATACGGATTGTACGCCTGCTTTCGATTTAGAAGTGGGAGAAGTCGCGCTTGTAACTCAAAACGTGCGTGTGCGTTCTGAACCGAACCGCGATGGACGGGTGGTAACCGTTGCGCCATTTGGGTCGAACGTATTGATTCTATCAGAGCCAAATTGTGACCCGCGCGACCCCATTATCTGGTTTCGTGTACAAGTTGAAGTCGTTGATTTTGTCTATACAGGTTGGATGTCACAAGGTTTAGGTGGTGCAATCTGGTTGATTCCGACGGATTTGCCAAGCGAAGAAGCGGGAACATTATGTGGTCCGCCGCTTGATTTTGCGATTGGCACACTCGGCTATGTCAACTCATTTGAACAACGTCCGCGTTATTTGCGTGATGCACCGGGCTTGGACTCCAATGTTAAATTCTTGCTAGTTGATGGTGTGCCCTTTGAATTTATTGGTGGTCCTATCTGTGCGGATAACATCAATTATTGGCAGATTCGAGTACTATCCAGCACTTATGATGTCGATGGCTGGATTGCTGAGGGTAGTCGAGGTGTTGGCTACTGGTTATCACCAACTGACCCTGATGAATATGAACGCTAAAGATTGAGGGTTGAGAGACGGCATGTCAGAGAAGAAAAAGAAAAACGATTACAGCCAACGTCCTGCGCCTGAATATTGGGATCCCGATTTGTGCCCTGTTTGTGGCAATAATGATTTCACATGGGGGCGGATTACGCCTGTACAGTTTTTCAAGCCCTCACAAAATATCATCAGTGGTAAAAAGATAGAGGCACGTCAGTGTAATCGCTGTGGCAATCTGCAACTATTCGCTGAAAAAGATTAAGGTGAATAATTGCTAAATGGAGGTGTCATCTTCATATAATCATCATAGCTATTCGATAAGATGATGGTGACATGATAGTAGAATGGCAATGAGTCAAACACTATGCGTAAACGACGTAAAAAGTCATTAGGACGTACCTTAATTGGCATGGTCTTCATCACCATTGGGATTATTGCCTGTACCGTCTCAGCGATTGCGGGTATTGATGCCTACTGTGCTTCTGATATTAACAAATGGCTTCCGATTTATCCTGAAGCTGAATTAATTGATTCTGCTGAAGAGGGCTTTTTTCGTCCGAGAGCGATGGGTATCACGCAACAACTGTATTATACAGGAGATGATGTCGTTGATGTGCGTGGCTGGTATCGTGAGTATCGTCGTGATATTACGCAGGGGTCGTATAATGCCCGAAATGCTAATACAGCATCATCTGGTGTCGCCACAACCGATTACAGTATCTTTGAAGATACAGACAATGGTGGCACGCTCATCCGCACTTATAGTGAATGTGCCTACAACTAAACCTTAGCACTTCATAACATTCTTCACAATTTCATCATCAAACCATAAAAGTAGAGTATGCTAGAAACATGCTCTATTTTTTATTGTTATGACGGTGTAATGCCTCGACTGTATTGTGAGTCACCTAGCATGAGTTTTTTCGGAGTTCCCCTCATGAAGTCACTTTCTATTGTTTTATTGTTTCTTAGTCTATTCTCGTTGACGTTCGTTCAAAGTGCTGCCCACGAATCCAATCATCATCCTACCATCGGTGAAACAAGTGATTCTCCGATTCCAATTTTTGCTGATGAGCCTTCCACTGTGGATGTGATTGGTGAAATTCTGCGTTTTAATGGACGCTTTGAAAGCGATGATGATGAAATCTTAGTAGAGTTTGTCAATCTCCGTGCAGGTGATACGATTTATGCCTACGCAGCAGGCATTGGGCGTGTGGATACTTATATGTATGTGCTAAACGATTCATTCACAGATGTTTTTGTCGAAGATAACAATAGTGGTGGTGGCTACAATGCTGCGCTCAGTTACCAAGTCGAAGCGGATGGAACATATCTCGTTGGGCTAATTACGCGCGAGCAAATTGGACGTTTTCAGCTTCTTGTTGGAGTCAACACCCCTGATATTATCAGTGTAATTGACCGCGTGACTATTGACGATTTAGCCGCTAATCTTGAACCCTTTAGTTGTGCTGATGTTATTTATGAAGACCGCCCTGTCTTGAGTGGCGATGTCTTGCGTTATGAAGCAAATGATTTTGTCATTCATTACACAGATAGTGGACGAGACGCAGCAACCAATGAGTGGATTACCGAACTTGCTATCGCTACACAACGCTCCCTAGATATACAACTCAATGTTTTAGGATGGGCTTTACCCCCTGCTGATTGTGGTGAAGGCGGTGATACACGTCTCGACATCTATGTCACTGACATTGATTTTGCACTCGGCATTGCGCGTCCAGAAAACCTCGTTGGCGATAATCCCAATACCGATGTAGTCGAATTTTATGCAGCATACAGTTACTTGGTCATTGAAAATGACCTTGATTATCAAACAGACCGCACGCAAGCCTTCAACGATATGCGAACAACAGCCGCCCACGAAGTTCATCACAACATTCAATTTGGCTATGATGTGAACGATCGGTTCTTTGGTTTTTACGAAGCAGGAGCAAGTTGGATCGAAACATTGGTTTATCCTGAATTAACAACGGCTGCTGCAGATGTGCGGTCAATTTTTAGCCGTCCAGACCGTTGTATTGGGGCATTTCGTGGGCGACAAGCGGGCGACCAACGCATTTATGGCGAATGGGTTATGATTGATAGCTTCACGCGTGATTTAGGTCTCGAAAGTTACCAATTCATTTGGGAATATATGTCTGAGAACGAAGGCTTGGACGGCTTCTATCGTGCACTGGATGAACTTGGCACAACACCACAAGAAGTTGTGGCACGCATGGCAGTTCGGAATTTGTTACGAGATTACGCTCTTGGTGGTTATTTCAGTACGACAGTTCATATTGAAGGTGAAGTATCCGACTTTGGCAGTATCACACCGCAACGCAATGGAATCCAACAACTGAGTGCCGATTACATCTATATCAATAATCCTGATATTTATAATATTCGGGTTGATGAAAACGATCCATTTGAGCTTTATGTTGTCGGCATCAACACAACAGATGAAATAGCACAAGTTCATGAACTAGGCACAGGTGGCACAATCGATACCACCCTCTACGATGAAGCCTACATCATTATTATCAATACAGAACAGCATAGTGACAGTAGCAATTGCGAATATGCAAGTTGGCGCATTACCATCTCCGATGGTGACTTAAGCGATGCTATGTCTGCCACTGATGAAATCTGGAATGCACAATTCTTTGAAAAACCTGATTGAGACAAACCAGAGAGGTCAGCTAAAAGATTGACCTCTTTTGTCAACTCATTTGGCAAATAGACAACAAATTTGTTCAGAATACCTTATCTGAGCAGTACAATTTCACTATTATGCAATCGATTAGTTGTATGCCACGAAATGCCCTATATAATCTAAATAGTTATACTGACAATCTTCTAATGAGTACTCAAGGCATATTGTTGTGGCAATTAGTTTAAACAATGGTCAACAACGTGACCAAGAAGAGCCAGCACAAACCGATCTTCTTCAAGATTATGACGATAGTACTGCGGCACAAACAAAAATCCCAAAAGCACCTATCGAGGATACGCCAACAAATCAGCGTCAGTTATTGATGTGGCTAATTGTATCCAGCCCCGCAGAGCAACGAGGCATGGTACTCCCTGTTAGCAATCAGAGTGTTATCGGACGGCACGGTGATATTACGTGGCATGACCCGCGCATGTCTCGTCTCCATGCGCGTTTTATGATAATGGATGACCCACTCAGCAATCGTGAGCAAATTTTTGGTATCCGCCCTGAAAAAGACCGCAACGGCACCATTGTCAATAGACAGAGAATCAATTACTTAACGCCTCTGCGCGAAAATGATGTCATCATCATGGGCAATACACACTTCGTCGTGAAGGTTCTGAAATGACAACGTTACGCTTAACCCCTGCGGCAACGACCCATCGTGGGATGCGTCGGCGTAATAACGAAGATGCCATTGGCTACGAGTATCCTAGTGATGTTGAGATATTGAAGTCACACGGGGCATTATTTGTTGTCGCAGATGGTGTTGGAGGCTTATCAGCAGGTGATGAAGCCAGTCAACGAACTGTCGCCGAACTCATCAAAATATACTATGAAACAGATGAGGCACAATCAATAGAAGAGCGTCTGACTGACGCTGTTGAGCTTGTCAATACAACCATTTTCCAGATGATGAATCAATCTGGTGCAACGACCTTGATTGCTTGTGTCATACACAGTGACCAACTCATCGTTGTCTCAGTTGGTGATAGCCAGGCCTTTCACATTTATAATGGGGCTATTGCTCAGATTAATGATGAAGATGTTGTTCAATCAGATGGTGAAGATAATGGCGCCTTGACTAAAGCGATTGGCTATCGTGAAGTCATTACTGTCGAGCCCATTCGCTTAACAATAGAACCCAGTACACAAATTTTATTGTGTTCAGATGGTCTAACGCGTTATCTCGATGGAGAGCAGTTAATTCGCTTGGCGAAATTGCGTGACCCACGCGATAGTGTGCGACGGATGGTCAATCAAGCCAATGCAGCAGGTGGCGCAGATAACATCAGCGTGATACTCATCAATGTGGGAGACCCTATTGAGACTGCTGATATTGCCACACACATCGCAAATATATCTGTCCGCGTCGCGGTTGATACTGACCCACTCATGATGCAGGATGTTCCCTCAAAACCAACGACACAAATCCCGATGGCACGTCCTGTCTCATCCATTGATGAAGACTTACTGGAAAATGTTACACCGAAGCAAAAACCTGTCACAGGGCGCATTGAGCAAGTAACTCCACCTCAAAAAGAATCAAATAACAATACCCTAGTGATTCTAATTATCATTGGTATCGCCTTTTTGTTAATTGGTGGTGTCATCTTTGGAATTGCCTTTGCAAGTTGGAATAACAATAGTTCTGTTAGCCCTGCGGTTGATTTCCAAGACAGTGACGCATCCATAGGCACAATTGAGACCGACAATATCAGCACTCAAGGCTTGCAAGAGAACACCATTATCCTATTAGAGAACACAGTGATGACTAAAAATGGCGTGGATAGTGATGTCGATGCCTTTCTAGCCCTTATTGATACACCTTACTTAATTCAGACAATCACTCAAAATAGCGAAGGACACACATGGTATCGTTTGGTAGACAACAACACAAACCAAACAGGCTGGTTATCCGAGGATACCCTACCAACATATCAAGTACAGCCCGACTCATAATTGCGTTTTTCATTCTATTATCTGTGAGTGTATCCATTCACGCCCAGAGTAGTGTTAATGTACTGATCGAATTATCCGCAATCAGAAATGATAATGAGGCAGTGTTGCATTTGCGTGTTCCTAGAGGGCAGGTGATTGAGCGCGTGACACTCTCACAAGATGATTTATCAGTTGACTTAGATGTGGGAATTTCTGCCCTTCCTGAGACTCAATTCATCATGCTTGATGCTAGTTCAGAGATGGTCAATCTGCAACAAGTTGTGCAAGCCAATGTACCGCGTTTATGGCAAGGAGATGACCAAGCCACAAGTCTCATTTTTTATAGCGCAGATACAGCCATTTTAGCTCCAACTAATCGAACTGATGACATCGACAATTTTTTAGCAAGTTATAACAGTAATTCAGGAACACCTGCTTGTCTTGGTGATGCTTTAGCTGAATTTGACTCAGATACACTGATTCGAGATTATGAGCAATCATGGCGAATCTTACTGATTACAGTTGGTGATTTTTCGGGGTCAGCGAACTGTGTGAGTAGTGATTTACCGACTGCACCGTCGGTTCTTGATATTATTGCTATCACCAGCGAAATTGACCCAATGTTGCAAGATTTGCTTGAGCGCAGTGGCGGACGATTCTACACAGCGAATTTACGTTCCATTGAAGCCCGTATCAATGAGGTGATTGCCGAGTTTGGTAAATTAACTTATGCCGTCGAAGGAACATTGCCTGATAATTGGAATCTTGAGCAAGCCTTTGAATTAGAAGTTGAATTCAGCAATGGTATCGAAGAAGCACAAATTATCACTTTTCGTGAGTATAATGTCCCTGCACCAGCCACACCCACCCCGTTACCAGTAGCAACGGCAACAATTGCATCTGAAACAGTTAACCAAGTTCAAGTAACCCCTCAAGCCGATGCAGATGATGACGATAGTGTGGCATCAACACCTATTCTAGCTACTGCCATTCCCGACTCGTCACCGACAGAGGTATCGGGCAACAACGGTATTGCTATTTTATTGATTGTTGCAGCTATATTGTTTGTGGTGGGGGCAGTTGTGATTGCATTAGCTCTATCGCGCGTGCGTCGTCGCCCTGAGCCAGAATACCCTACACAAGAGAGCAACTTTTACGAGTCCTTGGCAAGTAATCAAGAAAGTGAGCAGACTCTTAAACGCAACGGTGAACGTAATAATGTTTCTGGTGATGTAGTTGAGCCATTGACGCAAATTGCTCGCTTAGATAAGACCGAAGCGGGTGATGAATTGATGGCTGACGATGACCATTTACTCGTCACACAAGTGCTGAGTGATGAACGATTCCGCAGTATGATGGAGCAATCCCAAACGAATGACGAAATCATCGGTTGGGTACGCTTATTGGTATCAGGGCAAGAGCATCATCGTGATATTGAGTTAACTCGTCGCGGGCTTGTGATTGGTCGTAGCCAAGATTGCGATATTCAGATTACAGGTGACCGTGCTATCTCGCGTCAACATGCTCGTTTAGATGTGCGCCAGAACAATCAGGTAACAGTCAGTCGTTTGAGTGCTGTAAATCCTGTTGTCGTAGGGGGCATCCAGATTAGCAATCGGCATCCGCTTGCTTCCAATGATGTCATTCATCTATCGGATGAAACACGCTTAATTTTTATCGCTAATATAGATGATGCTGTAGACAATGATGATACGCAACACTGACATCAGCACACTGATACACTGTTTTAATCGTAACCTATGATCGTGATTTATATGATACGTCTTTTCAAAATTTTTATCCTAACATCTGTCTTATTCATGGGCTATGACATCGTTATGGCACAAACAGGGTCAGATACAGGTAATTCTACATTTCAGATTACCTATGATGAAACACGCCGACGCTTGTTCACGTCTGTTGATGTCCAATTTGCCGAACGCTGGCAATTAGTTGAAACCACTGTCGGCGATATTCCTGTCATTCATGTGACACGAATTTCGGGACAAGTGGACCTTCAATTGCGCTTATACAATCGCGCAGGCGACTTACTCATAGAAAGTCCAGCAACACAATTCACTGATACGGCTGAGTTAGTCTTTGATGTAGGTTTATCAGCCGATGATATGCCCTATCAAATTGAAGTCGTGGGCACAAATGCAGTTGATGAAAGTATCAACCCCGTTGAATACAGTTTAAATGTACTTACGGATGGTCGGCGGCGACAAACAATTGATGAGGGTATCACGACACTACATGAACGCTTAATCCCTAATGGAGCAGATAACACCTTAAGCACGCTACAAGTACTATCTGATGTGACACCTCTTGATTTTACGTCTACACTTCAAAGTGATTCCCAATCAATTTTGGGATTCGGTGTGCCTGTATTTGGCGACCTTAGCTCAAGCAGTATCAATAATAGTGTCATCCTACAAAGCACAACAGGACAAACACTTACAATTAATCAAGCTGATGCAACAAGCAACGCTCTGGAACAAATTGTACTTGATACAGCAGGCATTGGCTTAGCAACTGACAACGCAGGAATCAATTTTGCGAGTGATAGTTCGTTCGCTGTGACCTATAGCAATATCACAGATAATTATACTTTGACGCTGGATAATGGTGTGGTTATCAGAACAACATTTGATGACGTAGCCTTCATTCAGGTCGTAGAAAATAACACACTCATTCAATTTGAGAATGACAACAAACGCATCATCACAGATAGCATGAGCATTGACTTACAGGCAACAGATAATGCAGCCATTTTCAATCTCACATTAGATGGCGAGACTTTATCAACCAATCTCAATGCGTGGGATACTGTAGCTGTTATCGATGGCTATGTACGTGTCTACAGTGGGCTTGATAGTCGTTTTATTAGTGATGTCTTGCCACAATCCATCACAGGCTCAGTTGTTACAGCGTCACAGCAAATCATTTTACCTGTGACACGCCTCAATGGGGTAAGCGAGAGTGCCACATTAGATATTAGCTGGGCGCGTTTCGATGATGTAGTGGTCAGTGATGGTCTGCTTTATACAGTCAGTCGTAATGGTGTTATCAGTGAAGAATTTTTAGACGAAATCACTAATATTGAAACTGATGATGGTGCAGTCCGCTTTGCGCGAAGCGATGGCACATTCCGCACCGTTTATCCTGATGGTACAGATATTTCGACACGCGCTACATTAGCTGATAATGATGATTTACTTCCTTACGAGACAGGTTTTCGTACACGGAATTACAATAATCTGGGCGATGATATTATACCAACTTGTCCGTGTAGCCATGATGTTCAATCGCATATTCCCGTGAATCCTGCTAACGGTAACTTTTTTTACACCGTTGATGACATCACCACTATTGGACAACCACTCTCGCTCAATTTAACACGATATTACAACAGCCACGATAGCCGTTATGTCAATGGCATCAGCATGAGTAGCCGTTTGACACCACGTTATATGACGAACAATGAAAATGTTGTGTATCCGAATTTTGGCAGTGGTTGGCGACATAGCTTTCAATATGAACTGGATTTATCAACTGAGCCGTTAGGACGCGTCACTTTCATTGAACCTGATGGAACAGGACATTACTTCTTCCCTAGTGAGACAGATTCTAATCAGTGGGTTTCTTTCACACTTGTTTCAGCACGCCTTTTTAAAGAAGCTGGAGCATTCGGAACATGGCGAATCGAAACGACATCAGGCGAGACACATTATTTTGACCGCGTTGGTCGCTTGAGTCGTTTAGCATATGACAATCAGTCTATTTTGCTGACTAAACCTTCAGTAAATAGCAACAATGCCAACGGTTCTGCGTCAATGTTTATTGTCGATTATCATGGTCGTCGTTTAGAGTTGACACTTAACGAACAAGGCTTGATTGTTGCATCGCGTGATATCACACTGTCAACACCAACAGAATATATTTACACCGAGAATACGCTTACAAGTGTTTTCTACAATGGTGACCGCGACCGTGATGCGTCTTATAGCTATTCAGTCGTTGGTTTGCTCGAAACATATGATGATGTTCGCAGTCCATACACACAGCGCGGACGTATTACTTATTATCCTGATAATCGTGTTGAGAATTATTTTGAGAATCCAAGTGATGCTGGCACACTTCAACGTGAATATTTGTATATCTATCCTGAGTTTGCATCAGATAGTGAAGCACGCACTACAAATCGTATTTTTCAGGTAGGTAATGAACGCCGTGTGCAATCATGGACATACAATGACTTGTGGCAACTTATCAATGTGCAATTACCACGCGATGATTGGAATTATGAATTCACATATGACATCAACTCAGGACAATTAGAAAGTGTACTTGTCCCAACAGATGTTCGCTTTAACCTGACATTTGACGATTTTGGCAACTTACGGCGTTTTGAAGACCCTGCTTTCACAGGAGATAGTGCTTACAATTTTGATTATGAGCAACGAGGCATTCGTAGTTTGCTGACTACGATTCGCTACCCTAATGACCAAACTGAAACATTTGTATGGTCAGACGACGATGTACCAAAGTTACTATTACACAGTACATTGATTACACGCACCCCAAATTTGACAACACGCACACGCCAATTCCAATACGATGACCTTGGACGGCTGACTTTATTAGTTGAAGCTGATAATAGTGCCATAGCCTATGAGTATGATGCACGCGATTACGTCTCAAGGCTAATAGAAGGAATTATCGTTACTAGCGACGGACTCAATACAGATGGTGTTATCACTACACAACTGAGCTACGGTTTGGCAGGTCAAATTCAATCCGTTCGTGATAACAACGATACACTCTATAGTTTCAACTGGGATGGGACACAACTCGTCGGTGTCACTCTCAATGGCGAAAGTACCCTATCATACACCTACAATGAGCGAGGCTTAATTTCATCTATCAATGACCGAGGAACTACGCAAGCCTTTCAATACAACGGGCTTGACCTCGTTGAGACCTATCTTGATGAGCGTATCGGACAAACGACTTATGAATACGATCAAGCGGGTAATGTCACACGAATCATTGATGCGACAGGCGAACAAACCAACTTCGCTTATAATGCTCTCGACCAACTGATTGCAAAACGCTTAGCAAATGGCGCAACCAGCACTTATGACATCAATCTTGACTTAGACCGTAATCTTATCTTGCGCTCTGAGACAGATGCAACAGGACGGGTTATCGTGCGTCGCTATGATTTTCTGGGTCGTTTGACGCTATTTAGCATCTTTGCGCCGACTAATTTAGAAACACCATTTCAAGAATTTCGCTTTGAGTACAATTCAGGTGCAGGGCAATATCTAACAGGGATTGTTGAAACACGTACAGGACGGGTTATTAATCTACAATATAACTTAGCTGGCGATGTGTTAGCAGTTGCGCTCAACGACGATGAAACAGAATTCACCTATGATGAGTATGGCTATTTAGCAAGTGTCATCAGCCCTAGTGGTAACACGATTCGCTACGCTTATGATGGTGTAGGCAATTTGACCACACTCACACTAGCGGATAACACCCAATGGCAGTACGACTATGTAGGCAACAATCTCATCTCTGCTGTCAATCCACGCGGAGAGACCAGCCAATTTATTTATGACAATCTCAATCGCTTGATTAGTGCAGTCAATCCTCTGGGTGACGTTGAAACGTACACCTATGATGCACGTGGTAATTTACAGACCATAGCCGATGCAAATCAACCACCTACAACCACAACTTATGCGTATACAGTTGATGACCAAATTGCTCAAATTAGTGTCAGCCTTGGTGCAGATGGGAATCGTACATTGTCACTCTTGGAATATGATGCGCTGGGTCAATTGAACGAAATCACAGATGCGAGAACACTGAACACAACACGTTTCACCTATGATGAAGTAGGCAATATCATTGCCATCAATGCGGGTCGGCAACGGACACTCTACAGTTATGATGCACTTGGACGTGTTATTAGTGTGACTGACCCAGCAGGACATACCACAAGCTATGAATATGATGTACTAGGACAACTGATTCGTACTCAGGATGCCCTGGGTAACAGCAGTAGCTTTAATCGCGCAATTGGAACGAATTTTATCATCAACTATGTTGATGAAGCAGGACTTGCATATGAAATCACCAACGATGTTCTTAGTCAAATTTTGTCGATTCGTACCTTAGCAGATGAGCGTACAACGGAGTTCATCTACGATGATGATGGTAATATCACCCGCTTGACGACCAATTTCGGTCAAACGCATCGTTATGTTTATTCCAGTGTAGGTGACATCACACAATACACTGACCCACTCGGAGGCGTTTGGCTATTTGATTATAATGCTGGACAGCAACTCGCACAGATGACCAATCCTGATGGCATCATCACACGGTATGCTTATGATGACGCTGGGCGAATTATCGCAGTCACACATGCTAGCGAAACAGATTCCGAATATATAGAACAATTCACTTATGATGGCAATGGGAATATCACAAGCTATGAAATTCCTAACGTGGTGCGTCATATCTACACTTACAATGATTTGAATTTATTAGGCACAGCCACCCTCGCTGTTGATAGTGAGCAATCTGTACAGTATCTCTATCGTTATGACAATTCCGACAAGCTAGACCGTATTTTTACGCCTGATGGTCGTGTGTTCCAATTTGGATATTCTTTAGATGACCCTGATGAAATAGCACAATTCATCATATCTGATGGGCGTGATGATAATAACAATCTGCTGACACGCTACGACTACGATATTGCAGGAAACTTAATCAGCGTAACAACATCAGGCAGTGAAGAGGATATCAACCTCAGTTATGATTCTCTTGACCGTCGCGTTCGTTATGTCGATAGTGCCGATAATTCTTGGGCTTATACCTATGATGCAACAGGTAACATCACGCAAATTAGTGACCCACTCGGTAGCGCAGTGACATACACCTATGATAGTTATGACCGCGTGACAAGCATTATCTTTCCATCAGGAACAGAAATTGACCTCAACTATGATGCAGCTACAGGCACACTTGCTTCGGTTGTTTCGCCGACAGGATTGCCGAACGACACTATCATCAATTATGGCTACGATGCTATCGGACAGTTAACATCACTTGGCTATAACACGGTTAGCGCGATTCGCTTCCAATATGATGCCAGTGGCAATATTGTCCGACGGATAGCTCCAAATGGTGTCAGCACCACCTATGAATATGATACTCTTGGACAGTTACGTAGCACCAGTTACAGCGATAGTAGCGAACCGCTCATTTACGATTATGATGCGCTTGGGAATCGTACTCAGATGGGCACTATCACTGCTGAATACGACATCTTCGGACGTATGACTAGCATCACAGATAATGACAGTATCCGTTATCAGTACAATCCTGTTGGGCAACTTGAATCTCAAGAAAGCGAACAACTTGGTACTCAAACAGCCTATACCTATGACGGTCTTAATCGTGTGGATAGTATCACTTTTGCTGAGCAGACCATTGCAGTTCGTTATGAACAAACGACGGGTCTAGTGAATGGATATACACGCGGTAATATCGAAACTGAAATTGAATATGATGAAAATAATCGTGTTCGTGAAATTGCTCATCTCAATAATCTTGCGCCTGACTCACCACCGATTATCGTCTTCACTCATAGTTACGATGCCGTCGGCAATCTCATTCGTGTAGAGCGAGTCGATGATGGCAACAACACATCGGAAATCAACTACAGCTACGATATTGACCAACGCTTGATTAGTGAACGTTGGCTGGGTGCTGACGGTGAAACACGCTATATCGTCAATTACACTTATGATGCCATTGGCAATCGCACTGAGGAAAATCGTAACGGGCGCGTCACGACGTATACCTATAACAATCAAAATCAACTGATTCGTGAGCAACGCAATTTATCCGAAGACCAATTTTTGATGTTGCCATCACTATTCATAGGATTAGCAGGTTTATTCATCATTCGTAGACGACGTAAACTATGGATTCTGTTGCCAGTTATTTCTGGTTTATGGGTGACAGTCGCTTTTGCCCAGACAAGCTCACAAATCACCTTGGAATATACCTATGATGTCAGTAGTAATCTGAACTCTGTACGCTATGTTGGTCAAGAAGATTATATCCTCGATTACAGTTACGATAACGAGAATCGACTGATTGGCGTAAGTGGGCAAATTCTGAGCTTTGAAGATGATGGGGACGAAATCGGTATTGATGTTGATACGAGCTACGTATACGACGAAATGAGTCGCTTGATTGGTATCTGCACGATGGATACTGAATATGACCTATTTTACGACGGTCACACTTTAACAGGCATCTTCGATGGCGAGACCCTAGAGCGATATTTAACCTTTGATGGACAACAATTAATGACTATCACAGGGGAAGATAACATCCTCTGGAATTTGACCGATAGGCAAGGGAGTACATGGCGTTTTGCCGATACGAATGCGACCATCCTTGATGAGCTAGACACACAATTTGAATTTGGCGCATTTGGCACACGCATTTTCCCTAATTCACCTGACCTTGCACCGCGACCAGGCGCACGAGTGACGCGTCCAACACAATTCTTCACAGGTCAACTCTATGACCCTTCAACACGCCTTTATCTGATGGGCTTACGGGCATATGACCCAACAACTGGGCGTTTCATCCAACCTGACCCTATTCGTCACGACCCGAATGGCTCACTCTACACTTATGCTCGCAATCGCCCTCTAAACTTTATTGACCCTACGGGAATGATGGTTGAACCACTCACCAATACCATTGACCTAGCAACAGTTGCAGACAATGTAACACCAGAGGTCATCATCCCACAACCGAATACAGTAGAAGTTACGCCACAATTGACCGTAGCACAACAACAATCCGATGAGTATTTCCGCGCATTGGAACTTGTGGATGCTACACGTTTTGGTGTCAACACACCTATTGTCGAGTTATCGCCATTTTATGATGATTTGTATCTGTTCGAGCTAAACCCTATTCCAGAAGCAATTAATGCTCTACGAAGCGAATCACTCGCACAAGCGATGTCGCTTTATGAAAATAATAGTAGCTGGCAACCTGACATAACACCAACGCCATCTCAGCAGAATAACCCATATCTTGTGTTGGATGACCTCATCCGTAAAATCGCACCTGCGACGATTGAGCCATTAGCATTTAATCTTGACCAAACACCGATGATGACTATCTTGCCAACCATCACATTACCAACAGGTATTCCAGAGCAAACTGCGATTGAAACACAATTGATTCAGCAACTTCAGCCGATTCCACTGCTCCCTGCTAGTGTCGTGGAAAGTGACACGCTATTAGACACAATTCCACCAGAACATGCGCCAATGGTATCTTTACCAAGTGTCGATTTACCACAAGTGGTCATTGAACCTGCTATTTTGACAAATCTTGATGATTTACGGGAACAGACATTTCAATTTTATGAGCGAATTTGGTCAGTTAACCCCAGTGATTGCGAGGATTGTGTTGCACCATTAGGATTTAATCGCTAACGAGATAGAAAATGGGAGCGCATAATCACCCCCATAAAATTTAGTCACCTGCGATTGCTTGTGGTGGTTCAGGATAATGTGCATCTTTGAATTGTGTTTCGTACAAGTCTGCGTATAAGCCACCAATAGACAACAATTCGTCGTGTGTACCTTGTTCGACAATCTCGCCTCTATCCATGACCAAAATACGGTCTGCTGCGAGAATGGTACTTAAGCGATGAGCAATGACAATACTCGTGCGTCCTTCTTGTACACGTCCGAGAGCTTCTTGGATAAGAGCTTCTGATTGACTATCAAGGTTGCTGGTTGCTTCGTCTAATACGATGATACGCGGATTTTTAAGGATGACCCTCGCAATGGCAATCCGTTGTTTTTCACCCCCACTCAGGCGATAACCACGCTCACCAACAATTGTATCGTAACCATCGGGCAACCCTGCAATGAAGTCATGAATATTTGCTGATTTAGCAGCATTTTCAATTTCTTCTTGTGTAGCATCCGCTTTAGCATAAGTCAAATTCGTGCGAATCGTATCATGGAATAGATAGGTCTCTTGCGTGACCATCCCCATATGGTCGCTGAGCGTTGCGAGTGTTACATCGCGTAAATCATGACCATCTAATGTAATGCGTCCCTCATTCGGGTCATACATACGCGGAATCAAATAGGTCATGGTCGTTTTACCAGCCCCACTCGGACCGACGAGTGCCACCAATTGACCTGCTTCAATCGTGAAGTTGATATTTTTCAAAGCGAGGTCACGCGCTTGTGACTGATTTTCTTCTTCAGAATGGTCTTCTGCACGTTTTTTGGCGCGTGCTTTCGCCAGTTCATCATCACCTGATAGAGCCGCTTCTACTTGACCACCGCCTCGTCGTCCAACACGCTCTACACTCGTGAGTAGCATGGATTCGTCAAATTCGTAGCTGAATGTGACACTTTCAAAGCTAATACGTCCTTCAACGTCGTCCAAGTGAACGGCATCATCTGTTTCTTCAATTTCGAGGGGTAAATCGACAATTTCAAAGACACGCTCAAAACTAACCATCGAGGTCGCAAAATCAACAGGCGCAGTCGTGAGTGCAGATAATGGTTGATAGAGTTGCGTCAGATATGTGCCGAATGCCACAATATCACCAACACTAAATTCACCACCAATGACAAGTAAACCACCAAACCAATAGACTAAAGCTGTGCCAATTACACTCACAAGTCCGACAAGGACAAAGAATTGACTACCGATCGTAGCGCGTTCAATCCCTGCATTACGAACTTTTACAGCACGACTATCAAAACGGTCAACTTCGGTTTGTCGGCGACCAAAGAGTTTGACGAGTAATGCGCCACTAATATTGAGCGTCTCATTCATCATGGCGTTCATCTGAGCATTATGTTGCATTTGTTCACGCGCAATATCACGCAATCGTGACCCTAATTTGAGTGCAATCCACATGAATAGCGGAAAAACACCAATACCAAGCAAGGTCAGTCGCCAATCTAAGAAGAGCATGATACTAATGGTAGCAATAACAGTGATGATATTGGTCGTAATATCAACGATGGTATTGCTGACGGCACTCTGCGCCCCAACCACATCGTTATTCATCCGACTCATCAATTCACCTGTTTTGGTATTAGTGAAAAAGCGCAGAGACATTTTCTGGAGGTGGTCGTAGAGCGATACACGCAAATCGTAGATGACACCTTCACCAATACTGGCGTTAATACGCCGTTGTACCACACGAATCGCACCACTTACAACAGGAATCATCACAAGACCGAGTGCTAGCAAGTTCAAGCGATTGATATTGGCATATTGTTCACCTGAAGGTGTGAGTACATTATCAATCAATTCTCGGAAGATGAGTGGTGTTAACAAGCCTAGCCCTGTTGTCACCAGAATCATCACCAACATAATCGAAATTCGTCGCCAATACGGACGTGCATAGCTCAGGACGCGCAATATTAAATTACGTGAGATGTTCGGTTTATTTTTATCTAAATCATTATGGACAATCCGCCACCAATTCATAGGCACTCCCTCTTCCCAACCAACACAGATAGCTATAAGCATAAACGAAAAAAGCACAGGCTTATACTGTGCTTTCGGTTAGTGGCTATCTTAGACCTTTGTTCAGTTGCTAAGGCGCATACTGTAAATCATACCCCGTGCTTGAGTCACATCATTGGCAAAGAGTACCTCACGCCCTTCGAGTTGCTTGCCGAATGTTTTTTGTAGCGTGTTATAGGCTGTCCGCATCCACTTTGATGCACCGACAACCACACGATAGCCCTCATTGGGTCGAACTGCCATCGTTGGGTCATTGAGCAGTAATTGCGCCACTTTCAGATAATCTTTGGGAATCGTTGCGCCTTCCAAGTCAATGATTACATCCACTTGATTTTCGACAGTTGCCAAAAACGCATCTGTTTTTTCGAGCGCACCATATAAATCATCCCATGTCCAAGAGGTCTCAAATTCCATCAACACGCGCGTTTGATTGTTGTCATCCCATTTGGTGATAATTGCCATTGCTAGCCCTATCTCTTTTGCTTGTCATCATACTATTGTATACGGGAAAATTGCTTTTGGTGTTCCATGCTCATTGAATCACAAAGGGAATATTCGCCACTTGCTGTCCGTTCACATCCACTGAAACGGAATAATTGCCCGCTTCAAAGATAAAATCAGTTTGGTCAACAAAGAGCCAAATACAGAGTTGGTCAGTATCAGCAATTGGTGTGAAGTCATAGATAGGACCTATCGCTTGCCCTGCACGTTGCCAGCGTGCCGCGAAGGTATGAGCATTTGCCGTGATATTAAACGCTGGCACAATCACGTAAATTTCTTGGGTATTAGTCGTAAATGTTGACGTAATCCCTGCCCCACAGCCGTCATCTCCTGCGCTTGATGCTGTGACGATATTGCCAAGCGTCAAGCTCCCTAAATCAGGTGTTGGTTGTGGTACAACAGCAGACGTTGGCGAAAATGGGCTAGCAGGCGCATTGAGTGTCACTTGTGGTGGTGTAGGTGTAAATGTCTCAAAGGGTTGGGGCGATGCATCCACTGTATTTGGGGTTTCATCAGCTTCATTGCCGATAGGTGTTAGTGTTGCTTGTGGTGTTGGACTGCTACCCAATGCGACCTCGCGCTGTGTTGCAAGCACATCAGGCGAGAACCCTGTGGCAACGAGTGTTTCTTCAAAGAAACGACTTTGCGTTGCAGCCCGTGACGCGCGTGTTCCCATAAAATCAAGCGTTGTACGAGCGCGTGCTGCTTGAACAGTCGCAGTCAAACGCAAATCTGCAACTTGCGTGCCAGCAAAGGCATAATTGGCTTCTACCGTGAGTGATGTACCTGTATCAGCACAAGCCGTCAGCAGAAGTAATACAAGCGAATAGATGATAATAATTAGTCGTCTCATAATGCTGATTCTACCCAAGTTTGTCTCTTGAATGGAAGTCACAATTCATCCACACTGTCTAACAGTCAGGTTTAAAAAGGAATTTTTATGCAACTTACACCAACAGGTTTATCAGAAACGCCATCAAACTTTAGGCTTGCTGAACAAGGCTTACTTGAGCAGATGCAAGGGAATGCTATTTTTTGGAGTGGTCGCGCTGCAACGAGTTTATACCATGCTTATCTACTGGCTAAAGAGAATCGCCCTAACGTAGCACATCCTGAAATCATTATGCCAGCGATGATGTGTACGACCTCTGCTCATGTCGCACATTTAGCAGGTATTACACCTCGCTTTGCTGATGTACATTCTGAAACAGGTTTAGTTGATTTAGAGACCATCAAGGCACGTTATACATCGAATACGGTTGCTGTCGTCGTGATTCACTTGCTAGGACACTTGGTTGATATTGACTCTATTGCTGATTGGTGTCGAGCAAATGATATACTCTTGATTGAAGACCCTACACAAGCCCTCGGCGCACAATTCTCTGACGGGCGTTATGCTGGTAGCGTCGGTGATGTAAGTGTGTATAGCTTCAATCGTACAAAAATCATCCATGTAGGGAACGGCGTACTGGTTTCACGGAAGCCTGATTTGACTGAAACTTTATGCAAAATCGCTGAAACTCCCTTTAAGTATCCACAGTTGGATGACAATACACGTCTTCAGCTGAGCCTGAGTGCACGGAACTTACATCATGCTTTAGTCGGATTGTTGCGCGTCAATGCTCGCACACCACAACAAGTCTCAGAAGCGTTCTTACATCTGCGACAAGCCTTTGAACCTCTGTATATACGTTCCACAAATCCTGATGTTGACCTCAATAGCGCATGGAATAATTTACCTCACGCGCTATCACATCGTTTGAAACTCGCCAATATCTATGCTGACCGTCTAGGACACCATTCAGCATGGCAAGTACTCACTGATTTTCAGCAAAGTGGAGTCTGCTGGCGTTTTTCGCTGCTGATTAACAATCCAGAGCAACAAATTACATTTAGTGAAGCAATTCGTAGAGATGGCTTTCATGTCTCGAATCTGTATTGGTCACCAAATCAATTTTTTAAGCCTTCCGATACATGTGATGGTGCAGATGCTTTTAGTCGGCGTATTGTTAATCTGTGGGTAGATGAGAGTGTCGATGAAGACTATGTTCAAAAGTGTTGCGATAGTCTCCTCAAACATGTAGATATGTTGCGCTAATCAAAAAGGACGTACTCATCGCACGCCCTCTAATTGATTTGATTATGGTATGGTCTACTCTTCTTCAATTTCAACATCAATGATGCCGTTGAAACCAATTTGTGCGCCACCTTCTGCGTGGCTGACCAGTAAGGTGTATGTACCATCTTCTGGCAACTCAAAGTCTTCTATCAATGAATTCAAATCTGTGCCGAAATCGTCATCACCAGCAATCGGTGTGCCATCAGGTCCGAGTAAGGTGATGAGTGGGTCAACGATGGTATCTGCTTGGTCACTCGCCGAGATAGTAATCACTTGACCTTCTTCACCATCAAAACTTAATTCGACCACACGACGATAGGTCATTTCAACTTCGAGTTCGTCACCAATGGTTACATCTTGTTCAACAGTTTCGCCACGATGCAAAGTCATCCGTTGGAAGAAATCTTCCCCTGCTGCCACAATATCATCATTCTCACGATAGTAGATACCGCGTGCTAGATGCACAATATGTAAATCAGAGTTAATCTCTAGTGCGCTATTGTAATCATCAAGAACAGCATCATCGTCCCCTAATGAGTCGTTTGCAATAGCACGGATGTAGTACGCATCACCAATAGAGCGTAATGTGTCGCCTGTATTAATCGCTTCATCTAAGAATGCTAATGCCGAGGTTGTATCCCCAGCACTGAGGTCTTGCAAAGCACGCGCAATCAAATCATCGACATCACCTGCGGTTGAATCGCCTAGTTCATAATTGGCAATTGAGCGACGTAAGAAGGCATCCAACGAAAAGGGGTTAATATCAATTGCTATATCATAATCAAGTAGCGCATCTGTCAGTGACCCATCTGCACGATAGACATCGCCACGAAAGAGATAGTAATCCGTTTGCCAAGGTTCAATGTCAATCGCACTACTGAAATCATCTAGTGAGTCATCGGTAAACCCTAACTGAAAATTCGAGAATCCTCGTATGAAGAACGCTAACGCATTATCAGGGTCGGCTTCGATGGCACTATCCATTTTCGCCAATGCAGAACGAAATTCGCCATTTTGCAAATCTTCGATAGCATCCTCAATCAGGTCTTCGACATCAACATCATCTTCTGGTTCAGGTTCAACAGGAACAGGTGTTGGGGTTACTTCACCAATTGCACTCACAGGTGCTACATTCACAGATAGGAACACACTAATCCCTAATAAAACTAGCATCAACCCTGTCGTTAACCATGCAAATTTACGCATACAATATCCTTATCTCAAAATAATTACTTGCTTCTATGTAGCATACCAACTAAAGATTATCGTTAGTTTAGCGATTTTGTACAAAATTAATAACAGCGACATTCACATCACAATCAGCGCGTGTCGTGAGTTCAATTTCTTCTGATAGAGGTGCATCTTCTGCTGTGAGGAGTTGCACGGTAAAACTCGCCTCTTGCGGTGTGCCAATCAGAGGTAGCTCGAAGCCACCCGCCCCAAAGGCTTGTGATGCCCCACTGAAGACAGTCTCATCAACATCCTCGCCGATAATTTTAATACGGTAGCCCGCAATGGGATTACTATCCAAATCTGTGACTGTCCCTGCAATACTCCACCAGTTACACCCTAATTCATTGGTATTCGGTACATATAGTACAGAGTCACTTACAAACGGAAATGGCGATGGGGAACTCGCTTCGGTAGGAACTGGTGTATCAGTAATTACGACAAAAATTTGCCCCTCAGCATCAGGCGTAGGGAGTGTTTCAGTATCCATGCTGGCTTGATTGGGCAATACAGTCGCTACTACAAACGGGGTCGGCGGTGGAAAAGGATTCCAAACCGATTGAGGATCATCCCAGACAAAAGCAAACCAGACAAACACTAATGCAGTCGCAATCAAAAACAAAATCGAGAACATATTATAGACAAAGGCAAGTAGAGGTGGCGTTTCGTTGATTACAACGACTTTACTTTCAGATGAGACTTCAGTTGGTAGTGTTACAGGAGCAACAGGCGGATAGCGGTCAAGCTCTGGCGTGATAACAGGTGCTTTGACCTCATCACGCAGGGATGATAGCATTGCCAATGCCTCAGTATCTGTATCAGGCAGGTTAAGGCTATTGATGTCAAATTCAGGCGGTGGTGCTTCGATTTTATCAGATGCTTCAACACGCTCATCCGACTCAATCGAATCATCTTCCTCTAATGGGAAGAGTGAACCAGTTTTTGGCAAGCGGTCTTTCTGATTTTTGCGCCCAAATCGACGGATATTGTTCTCTTGTTCGTTGCTCATGATATTTTGTCTATCATCACAATAGGGCGAGTGCTGACTCGCCCTATCAAGGTTACAGTTATAAACAGCATGGTCATCTTATGGATTCGCACGAGTCTGTTGGAAGGTCACGATTGCAAGATTACCTTCACACGTACCAGGGAAAGTAACTGCAATAATCTCAGATAGTGTTGTCCCTAATGGTGACCGTACCTGCACAAAATACGTTTGTGCTGAAACAGCCGTATCCACTTGTATTTCATAACCACCAGCACCGTAGAGAGTATTGGTGTTTGCTTGTGCTGTTTGTTCTTGAATACCACCACCACTGATAACAATTTCGACATTGAGCGGTGTTGCAGCATCCCCTGTTGCATTCAGAATTTGCCCAGCAATACCTTGGAATGCACAGTTACCGTTCAGATTCGAGGTAAATTGTGGTTCAAGTTGTGGCACAAACAAAAATGGCGACGGCGATGCTTCTGGTGTGCCAAGTGTCGGTAGCGGTGTTGGTGTATCTGTTGGTGTATTACTCGGTAGCACCGTTGTGGTAATGGTTGCTGTTGGCGATGGGGTGACAGATGGTGTCAATGACGGTTCACCTGTGGTTGTGGGTGGCACGGTACTAGTTGGGGTGAAGGTCGGCGTAAATGTTGCAGGCAGAGGTGTCCGCGTGATAGTTGGAGTTGGCGTGGTTGTCTCTGTTGGGAGGCTACGCGCCGTTGGCAACGCAGCAACTTCATCACCGCCACCACCACCCAATAGGAGCATAAGTAAGGTAATAATACATACAAAAAATGATGCAACAATCAGTCCCAAACTTGCTAAGTTATAATTTCTATCTGCACCAGTGCCGAAATCGAAGTCCATATACTTCCCCTTCGTTAGCGATTATCAATAAGCCTAATCAATCTTACCATTGAATGTAAATTTCAATGGTTGCGTTTCTGTATTGTGTATCCAGCCATGTGTTGAAAATATTCTCACTGAGTAGAGGCAAACGCTCTAGTTCTACTTCTCGGATTTCTTTTGCCATCGTTTGGATAACATGGTAGCCCAGAGCAGTCGTCACATAAGAGATTGCCCCAGGTTCGAGGTCAAATGCGCGATTTTCCAGACTAGGATAGTATAATTCATTTCTCGCAAACCAACCAAGATTGCCCCCTGCATCTGCTGTCGTTACATCCAGTGAATATTCCGCAGCAAGGGTCGCAAAGCCTTCGCCCGATTCCAGACGGTCTAGGACAGTATTGGCGGTTTCTTCTGTGCGAACCAAAATATGGCGTGCATTGACTTGTTCAATTTCGCCTAAGTATGGTTCAAGCAACACATTTCGTACATTGAGCGTAATCAAGGCATCGCGCTGGGCTTCAAACCATGCCTCTTGTGAATAATTATTGGCTTCGAGCGATTGTAACCATGCTTCTTCGCTACCAGCAATATCTTTTTGCGTGGCGATTTCAGCTTCAACATCCGCTTCGGTAATTTCGACACCAAGACTAGACGCATTTTGTGTAATCAGTTCTTGCTCTATCAATTCATTCAGAATTTGTCGCGCAAGGGCATTATCATCAGCAGCATTCGACGTATCGACGCGACGGGCAAACGCTTCATCATAATCCTCTTGCGTAATACCCACGCCGTTGACACGAGCGACTAACCCTTCATTGGCAGGGTCATTATCAGTTGTGGTAGGTACTCCTGATGTGTTATCTGTAGTAGTGGATGGTTCAGATGTCGGTGAACATGCTACAACAAGCATCATCATAGCGATAATTGTAGCAAGGCGTAATTTAAACAACGGTAAAAGCTCCCTTTGGTCAGGCAATAAAATAACTAATCCTGATTATTATGCTAGTTTGCGTGCTAACTGGCAAATGTTAAATGGATAATGCTCCCATGACAAAAGTACCGCCAAATGTATATTCAGTCGATAGTCATGAAAAATTGAGATGTTATCTAGCGAGTGCATGTTATGATAGACCCATAATGACAGCAAGAAGGACTTATGCACATGAACAATCAAGGCGTTCGTGAATTTCAAGCCGATATTCAACGAAAAATCCGTAATTTACTAGCAGAATTTGGCTCAGGTCAATTAAGTAACGAACAATTCAACATCTTATACGAACGATACAACAATCAACTTGAAATGGCTCTACAGGTTTTAGATGGACAATCCAAGCCAAAGCAAGATAATGATATGTCAACCATCGCTATCAGACACGCTACAACAGGTAAAGCAATTGGTTTATCCATTTACCATCATAAGAGTGGAACAATCATTGAAACACTCGGCAATTTTGACCTTTCTGCCGAAATTATCTCACCCACTCTCAATGAGTTCAGTAAAAAATTAGAAGAACGCGCCTTCATTGAGCCAGTCACACGTAAACTCACGAGTGGTATGTGGTTGATATATATGGCGCGTCACTATACAACGGCTATCGTATTGTTCAAAAATGAACCTGCACCTGCACAAATCCGCGAGTTAGAACGCTTGCTCCACGATTTTGAAGAAGCAAATCACAACTTCCTTAAACAAATGACAGTGGATAGTAGCAAACTTGCCAAACCATTCATTGGTTTTGTACGCAAGAAATTGAGTAGTTAACACTTTTGGTTTATAGTTACTGTCGTGGTAAGTGACTTAACATACAGTCGATCTTGGCAAGCGGGCAGAAGCTCGCTTTTTTCACGATAGTTCAACAGGAGATTTCATGCGATTAGGCATCATTGGCTTGCCCAATAGTGGCAAAACCACACTTTTTAATGCGCTCACAGGTGGCGAATTTGAAACAAGTGCTGTCAGCAGTGGTATGTTCGAGGTTAATACATCGGTGGTTAAAGTTCCCGATGAACGCCTCGACAAACTTGAAGCACTTTATAGCTCAAAAAAGAAAACCAATGCAACTATTACCTATACCGATGTTGGAGGCTTGGATAAAGGCATCGGTGAAGGTGGTTTAGAAGGTCCTCTACGCAGTGAATTACAACAAGTCGATGGTTTTGTGCATGTGGTGCGTGCTTTCGAGAGTGATGTTGTTCCGCATCCCTACGAAAGTGTTGACCCTCAACGCGATTTAGACATCATTGATAGTGAATTTCTATTTCTAGATTTAGCAGCCGTTGAAAAACGCCTCGAACGCATTGAGAGCGAAATCAACATGAAAGGCAAGCGTGCTGATGAAAATCTGTTGGATGAAAAACCACTCATGGAACGTCTCAAAACACATCTTGAAAACGAAAAACCGCTGCGTGACCTCGATTTTAGTGAGCGCGAAATCAAGATGATGGGTGGATTTGGCTTTTTGTCACTCAAGCCTGTGCTGATTGTGATTAATCTTGGCGACGAGCGTACTACAGGGGATGACCAAATCAACTATAGCTACGACAAAGCGAATCATGTTGGCATTCAGGCAGCACTCGAAGCGGAACTCGCACAACTTGACCCCGAAGATGCAGATATGTTCATGGAAGAATATGGCATTACCGAGTTAAGTGCTGATAAAGTCATTCGCTTGTCTTATGATTTACTCGGTGTGCAAGATTTTCTCACAGCAGGTGAAAGTGAAGTCCGCGCATGGACAATTCCAGCAGGCGCGACAGCCTTTGAAGCAGCAGGGGCAATCCACACTGATATTCAAAAAGGGTTCATTCGCGCAGAAGTGATTCCATATGCTGATTTGATGGCTCTCGGCGGGGAAAAAGAAGCAAAAGCCGCAGGTAAAATGCGCCTCGAAAGCAAAGAATACATCGTGCAAGAAGGCGATATTCTAGTCTTCCGTCACAGCAAATAGCTTAGTCAATCTCATCTAGTGGAGGGCATATAATAACCCTCCACCAATGCTTGAATCTATTCAGTCTCAAAAACAGAATTATTGTCCAAGTCCGATAAAGTCGCCCATTCTTCATTGAGCTTTTCTTTTGCTTCATTTGTTTGAGCAATGAAGTAATTACGACGGTCTTCATTTGCTTGTAATGCCCAATTATAGGCAAGTACATCAGTCATCGCTGTCGTGACACGCAGATAAGCTGTATTCAAGGCTTGAGCGCAGTCAGGGAGGGTCTCGCGGGCATCTTCATAATATTCACGAATTGAAACCATTTGGGCAAACGTCAAACTGATGGTATCAGCATCACTATCCCAAATACCATCATTGCCTAGAAAAGCAAAAACACGAATTTGACTTGTAACATTTTCGCCAGCCGCTTCACTATAATTTTCAGGAATTTGACAATTAGAATCTTGAGTTTGTCCTAAAAAACTCGGCACACTAGCAATTGCAACTACAATCAATACAAGTAAAGACACGAAACGTTTCATCAGTTATTCTCCAATACATAGTCATTGACTTATAGTGCAACAAATAGGCATTACGAGAATCTCAAGCGAATGTTAAATCTTACGATGGGTCTGATTTATCTTCAACTAATAAGCGTCTCAAAACTTTACCGACAAAGGACTTAGGCAAAATCTCACGGAATTCGATTTCCCAAGGTACAGCGTATTCATCTAATCTGCGCTTGCAGAGGGCAATTAATTCTTCTTTGGTGAGTGTTGTGTTCGGACGTGGTACCACAAAGGCTTTGATTTTCTGCTCACCATCTTCTTGACCCACACCAACAACTGCAGCTTCTAGCACTTTATTGTTCTCATAGAGGACTTCTTCCACATCACGCGGATAAACACTATAAGTCCCCGTCATGATAGTATCGCGTTTGCGACTAATAATCCGAAAATATCCATCATGATCCATAACTGCTACATCGCCTGTATAGAGCCAACCATCCCTCAGGATAGACTCAGCTTCATCTTCGTGGTCGGTACCCCAATAGCCTGTCATCACCTGTGGTCCTTTAACAGCAAGTTCCCCTATTTGACCTGCTGGCAACACATCGCCTGTCACTAAATCGACAATTTTGGCATCCGTATTGGGCATCGGAATTCCAATTGACCCTACCTTTCGTAAGCCATAGAGAGGATTGGCATGTGTGGCAGGACTTGCTTCGGTTAAGCCATAGCCTTCGACCAGTCGTCCGCGTGTGAGTTTTTCAAAGGCTTCTTGTACTTCAATCGGGAGTGGTGCTGCCCCACTAATACAGGCTTTGATGCTCGATAAACCATAGCTTCGGACATTTGGAGCTTGGTTAATCGCTGTATACATTGAGGGAACACCTGGCATCAAGGTCGGTTTATATTTCTTGATATGCTCTAGGACTTGTTGTAAGTCAAAAACAGATAACAAGACCATGCGTGCTGCAATCGTGACAGGCACATTCATACCTGTTGTCAGACCATAGCTATGCAAGAACGGCAAGGCACAGAGAATCGTCTCATCCCCATACTTGAGGTCAGGAATCCAATGCCGATTTTGCAGTGAGTTTGCCACCAAATTATGATGCGTCAGGCATACACCTTTCGGTAAATCGGTTGTACCACTGGTGAAATTGATGTTTGCTAAGGCATCATAGGGGACATCAATATCAGGATTATGGCTTGCTTGATTTGCAATGAGAGTATCCATCAGCGTGCCAACATCCTGAGTAGGATTCTCGCGCAAATCATCCACAACATCCTGCAAGATACGTTTATAGACACTTTCTTCTAGGGTATGTCGAATATCCACAAAAATAACGGATTGAACGCCAGCACCTTTCAAAGTCGAGGCAAGTTCATGATAAGCCGTTAGTGTAATCAGAACTTTCGCTTGAGTGATGGTCAGTTGATGAGCAATACGTTGGGCATCTGCATCAGGATTCGGCAAGACTGCAACAGCCCCAATTTTCATGATGGCATAATACGCAATCACCATCTGCGGACAATTAGGCAAGACCAGCATCAGACGATCACCTTGCTCAATGCCCATTTCAAGCAAGCCATGTGCTAACTGATTGACTTTGCGGTTGAGTTGCTCGTAGGTCAGTGTTTGTCCATAGAAGACAATCGCTGTATTTTTAGGTCGCCAATCGGCAGCACTCTCTAAAAAATGATGAAATGGACGTTCTGGAATTGGAATTGAGGCAGGGGTGTTTTCGCTATAATTTCTGAGCCAAGGTTGAGAGTCACCTTGTCCTTGTTTTTGGTCGCGCCATGATGAGCGTTTTTCTTGAATGAAACCTTCAATTGCCCGATTCACGGCTTGATACCGTTCAAGCTGTACTTGATGCTTGGATGCACCAACATCATAGACCTGTGCATTCGGAATCATGTTACCGACATCGTCGAAGGCATAACGCGGAAACAAATTATCGCGTTCCCCTGTCAGCACGAGTGTATCCACTTGCAGATTGCGTAAGAGATTCCATCCTTGCCATATAAGCAGATTGTTGAATGCCATGCGCTTCATAACATGCAATTCGGCATCCCAACGGGGACGGTATCGCCATAAAGGACGAAACGGACGAGTTGGAATGCGTGAGAAATATTTAACGGCTTTTGGCAGTGGGTATTCACCAGCCGAGGCTATCAATATGAGTTTATCGACACGCTCAGGATATTTATTGGCATATTCCACACAGATTGAACCACCAAACGAATGCCCCACAAGGATAAATTGCTCTGGCAACTTGAGGTGCTCAACTAGCGTTTCCAAATCAGCAATAATCTCTGGCATATCGTATTGTGTGTAAGGCGCATCACTCTGACCATGCCCGCGCAAATCAGGAACAACTACGCGGAAGTTACTGACAAAATGGTTAATCTGGTGTTCAAATGATTCGGCTGCACCAGCATAGCCATGTACAAAAACGATAGTCTGGGTGGCATCTTTGGGTATCATATCAATCACACTCAATGCGTGTTTTGGTGCGTTGTGCAATGGCACTTTGACACGATACAAATCAAAGTCATACAAAAAGGTCGTGCGCTTGATACCCCGTAATTGTTTTTTCATAAGCAATAAATCGCAAACTCAATAAGTATATTTGTCTGTATTATAGCGTGGATTACAGTATCTAGTTGTGTATCATAGACTGCAATTCATACTTATTAGGGATGATTTAGTTTATTGCCTCCAAAAATTTTGAAAATTCTAAACATATGAGCACGCATATACATAATATCAACAGCCTCAAATTTGCTACGCATCAAATACCACTCAACTTTTTTGTTTTTATTACCACCTTGCCGTAGACGACAATAAAACTAGGAAAATAGTGTAGGCACTCATAATCCTACACTATCTCAGAAAGCATTTTAGCGTGGTGCCATGCGAATCGATCCATCCAAGCGGATGGTTTCGCCATTGAGCATCACATTTTCGATAATATGTTGCGCCAGATGAGCATATTCGACTGGTTGCCCTAAACGTGATGGAAACGGCACTTGCTGACCCAACGAAATTCGTGCTTTTTCAGGTAAGCCAGCTAGCAGAGGTGTATCAAATAAACCTGGAGCAATCGTCACGACACGGATGCCATCTCGTGCGAGGTCACGCGCAATAGGTAGGGTCATGCCAACGATGCCACCTTTACTGGCACTATAGGCAGCTTGTCCGATTTGTCCGTCATAGGCAGCTACTGAAGCTGTGTTGATGATGACACCGCGTTCGCCATTTTCGTTAGGATCGTTATTGAGCATTGCAAACGCACCCAAACGAATCGCATTGAATGTTCCAATGAGATTGACATCAATCACACGCTTAAAGCGATCTAGGGGATGAGGACCACGTTCAGCATGAGCCGTTTTAATTGCTTCGCCAATACCAGCACAATTGACGAGTACGTTCAGCGTACCAAATGTATCGATTGTTTTATCGACAACAGTTTGCACAGCCTCTTCATCTGCTACATTAGTTTTGAGGAATATCCCATTACCTTCAAACTCATAGGCAAGTGATTGTCCTTTTTCTTCGTTAAGGTCAGCAATGACGACTTTTGCGCCACCTGCAATTAAACGACGGGCTGTCGCTTCACCCAAGCCTGATGCCCCACCTGTCACAAGTGCGATGACATTCTGTAAATCCATAAATCTTCTCCCTAAAAATGTGTGTAAAGCAGTAAGTACAAAATAAAAACGCAGTGATACTTACACCGCGTCTAGGATAAAACAATTATAACGAGTTTTTAGCATCATTTCATAAAACGCATCAACCACTCAGGGTGTGGATAATTGACCGTCGCTAAATCCGCTTGAACAGCACTCAAGTCATACCCTACTTTGCGAAAGTCAACCTCAGCCTCTCCTTTATCAAAGGTGATGATAGCCCATTCAGCAAAGTTGAGGTCACTAAAGGATAGCCCGACACTGCCTGCATTAATCGCACGCCATTTCCCTAATTGTCTCTCCATTACTTTGTGAGTGTGTCCCCCAATCGCTAAGCGTCCTGCACGGTCAAGGAGTGCGTCCTCAGCTTCTTCTTGTGGTGTATCAGGGTTGAGAGATGGCGAGTCATCATCACCAGGGATGGCGTGATAGCCTATGACATCACCATAGCCTTCGATGTGTGTGCGTAATTCTCGTCCGATAGTTTTGCTCACGAATTCATAGTCATCCCAAGAGAATTGTGCTAATGCCCAATTCAGTAGGTCGTCTCGTTGCTTGAAACTAGTCTGACGTTTAGCGAAGCCTGCCTCATCTTTCGCTGAAGGAGTCTCAGGGCGTTTGCCTGTCACGAGATAACGATCAGTGTTACCACCGATGACTTTAAATTTATCTTTGCCATATGATTCATGAAGTTCACGGAGTTTGGCAACACATTCGGCAGGGCGTGGTCCCCATGCTGCGAAATCCCCCAAACACCAAATGAGATCAATATTACCAACTGACTTTAAGTCATCCAAAACAGCTTCAAAGGCTGTGAGATTGCCATGAATATCTGAAATAATTGCTAATCGCATCAAAATAACCTTTTGCTATTCAATTATCAGTGCGCTTTGAATACTAACATAAGCATTCTATTTTTGCCGTTATCAACATGCGACGAATGGATGAGAATCGGTTAAGATTAAATTGTATTTATCAACAAGCAAATGAGGAGAAACCATGACACCTGATGAAAAGGTCACATCACTTGGTATAGATTTAAACGATTATACGCCTCCGAATAATCTCGCACCTGCTTCGCGGGCTGGCAATATTATTTATACGTCGGGGCATGTCTCACGCGGGTATCAAGGCAAATTAGGCGATACCTTCACTACAGAAGAAGGCAAAGAAGCGGCGCGAATTTGTGCGATTCAATTGTTGCAAGCTGCCTATACATTGACAGGCACACTCAATAATTTGCGTGTCGTCAAAGTGCTCGGATGTGTCAACAGTATGCCTGATTTCACGGAGCAACATTTGGTTATCAACGGTGCATCAGAATTGTTCTGGGATGTATTTGGCAAGGAAGGGCGCGGTTTCCATGCGCGGAGTGCACTCGGTTTTGGCTCGTTACCCTTAGGATATGCCGTCGAGATTGAAGCTATATTTGAAGTTATTGATACTGAGTAAGGATAATAGTTAGCCACCGAACGATTGGGTGGCTCTTTTTTCCCTTATTCGTTAAGCACAAAAATATCAGCATACAGCAGATTATGGTCGCTACCTAAGTCGCCTCGCCAAACTTGTGCTGATTGTGCGCCGAGTTGATCACTCAAAAAGATGTAATCAAGGCGTAGAAATGTCGTATCAATTGAACTAACGCGAGGAAATGTCCAACCTAAGCCATATCCTGCCATACGAAAGGCATCGCTATATGTGCTGGTTATCATCCGATAATCTTGTGAAAAATCAGAGGTGTTAAAGTCTCCCATCAAGATAATAGGAGCAGTCTCTTGCATCACTTGGTCTAAAATTGCAGTGATTTCAGTTTGGCGCATTGTGGAATCGAAAAAGGCAACACCAATGCCAGGATGAAAAGGATGGACACTGTACACGACCAAGCGTTGCGACTCTGCTATTTGCAATACAACGCGCTGATGTCCAAATGACTGTCCTGTGAAACCACGCGCGAAATAGTCATCTTCAATAATCGGATAGGCACTTAAAATTCCTTGCCCTGATGTACCGTTGGGATGGATAGCGCGATGTGGGAATTGCTCTGGTGATAAGGTCGTAAGTTGTTCAACATGGCGTTGATCAACTTCTTGCAATGCCACAATATCTGCTTCAATGTCTGCATAGGCACTAAATTCGTCATTGAGTTGTACTTGTAAGGCACTCAGATTATTGGTGGCAACCGTTAATTCAATAGTATTTTCAGGCGTTTGTGGAGACGATTTTGGGAGTAGCATATCTCCCCAAACGACGAAGAAAGCGATAAATCCTGATAACAACAGAATAACTAAACGCCATTCTTTTAACAGTAGGCATAAAGGCACTAAAACTACTGTTGGTAGCCAGAGCAAATGGGCAAAGGTGTTGAAAAATTCGACAATGACCCACTCCTCACCTATCAGAAAAATAGCTATCACATGCAAAGTGACATTTAAACCATATGCTCCGACGATAGCGCGAAACAGCATATGGATAACATTCATGATAAAGCGTAATGGGTTGAATGACGATGTTTCTGACATGCGCTGATACTCTCAGTGATGTTGGATGATAACGAAACTTATCCTACCATGCTGAGAGCATCATGTATGTTAACAATTAGTTTTGTACCTCAATGAAGAGATCGGCGTAGAGTAAGTTGTGGTCACTGCCGCTAAAATCACGCCAGAGACCTGCATCTTGTGCTTGAATATTATCATCAAGGAAGATGTAATCTATACGGATGAATGCTGAGGGTAAGCCCGCAATACGTGGGAATGTCCAACCGAGACCATCACCAGCGATACGATACGCATCATTGAATTGATTGGTCAGGCGCATGTAATCCGATGAAAAATCAGGGGTGTTAAAGTCACCCATTAAAATTGTTGGTAAGGTTTCTTGTGATGTGCGATTAAGCAAATCCACAATTTCGCGTGTGCGATATTCTGTTGTGAATAAAGGTCCTTGAATACCAGGATGTGTTGGATGGGCATTATAGATAACGACTTCTTGACCATCAGCTAATTCAATGACTACGCGCTGATGCCCTAACTTGGCATTGAGAAAGTCATACTGCCAGTAATCATCTTCCAAAATGGGATATTTACTCATGATACCCTGACCAGCAGGACCACCAGCATGAAACGCCATATATGGATACAAGTCAGAGAGATTGTCTGTGAGCATCCGCGCTTGTAGAAAATCTAGTTCCTGCAAAGCTACTAGGTCTGCATCCACATCACGCAATATCTCAATATAATCAAAGTTAACACGATTAAAGGCTAGCATATTGTAGGTTGCTACGCGGAACTGTGTATCTTCATCACTTGCTTGCGGGGGATTATTAGGAACTAGCATATCGCCCCAAATGAGCAGGAAAGCAATCACCGCAGGGATAAGCATCAAGCCAATGCGCCACTCTTTAAGTACGAAACACAATGGTAATATGACAAAAGCAGGTAACCAAAGTAAATGAGCAAAGGTGTTCAGAAATTCGATAATCGCAAATTGCTCTCCTGTAGCGAGATAAGCGATTAAGTGCATGATAATGACAAGACCGTAAGCTGCGGTCAATGAACGAAAGTGCTTAATGAAAGTATCTTTGAATTGTTTCAGTGGTGCTTGTTTGAAGATAATGGTCATGCTCAGATTTTTCCTACCTGTTGATAACAACGTTCGATGATAATGAGACAATAATCACTATGGATAACGCTTAGCTGACGATCTCTCTCCGTCAGTCAGACACTTGCTGTTCACAACTCCATGACTATAGTAAACTAAATATTGCAGATAAAACAATTAAGGAATCAACACTTTGACAATTAAAATATTCTTAATAGCGTTAACTATGTTACTGGTGGCAAGTTCCACGCTGGCACAATCTGAGGATAATGTGGATTATTCTAGTGGTATAGATAACTGAGCTTGGTTTCCAAGATAGGCGTGATTAAGTGAGTAAAAATGTGAAGAAATCAGTCGTTTGCGATGGATAATCGGCAAAACATCGTTGTAAATCTAAATAGAATGAGCGTAGATTGAGGTAACGATGCTCAGGCATTTTGGCGAGTGCTTGCCAAAAAACAGTTTCTAAGTCACTTGGTAGCCCCTTGCGGATATAGTGCGGTGGCACAGCAACGTTGTTTTTATGCGCTTCCATCAATTGAAAGATAGATTTACCATCAAAAGGGACACGCCCTGTGAACAGTTGATACACAATACAAGCAAGCGCGTATTGGTCAGTTGCAGAATTTGGACGTTCCCCTGACCATAATTCAGGCGGGCTGTAGCGGGTCATGTTGAATGAATTGGTGCTATCGAGGTTATACACAATTTTAAAAATCCTCGTTAGACCAATATCTGTTAAGAATGCTTCGCCTTGTTCATTGAACAAAATATTGTGCGGTTGAATTTGACCATGCACCATCCCCATTTGATGGAGAGCGTCAAGAGCTACAGCAAGGCGTTCTGTCGTTTTGAGGATGTCATCAGGCGATGGAAATTGTGGTGGTGTTGCATTGACGATACGTTGTTCAATTCGCTGGTGCAATGTTCCACCGTTGAGAACTGTCATGGCGATGTAGAGAACATCTCCTTCAGTACCAAAATCCAATATTTGCACGGCGTTCGGTAACTTTAGATTGGCAATATCGTCCAATACTTTTAAACAGTCATCTATGGCTTGAGCGACGTTTCTATGGGTAACTGTCAGAATACGCAACGCGACCATTTTACCTGTTGTTTGGTGCATCGCTACATAGGTTGCTCCATGACTGCTATCACCAATAGCTTTGAGTGTGATATATGCCCCAAATTGTAATCGCTTTCCCACAATATCCCCTCAGCTTGCCATCTTATGATGTACAATAGCTTAATGATAGCTCACAAAAATTAGACGTGCAAAAGGCTATTGTATGCTATTCTTAGTGATGTGATTCAATTCGACCAAAGGATGCTTTATGCGATATATAGGGTCAATACTTATTATCATCGTTTTTGTGACTGGTTTAACAGTGTTTGCTCAAGACGATGATTTTTCATTACCGATTACCGAGGATGTAGAGTACACCGTTCGCCCTGCTGATACGCTTGATGGTATTGGCGCATTGTTCGATGTTAGTCCAAGTTGCCTTGCAGATACAAATGACATCACAGATGCGCGTACAATCCGCCCAGGTGATACCTTGCTCATTACAGTCGAGTGTCCATTATACGGTGATGATGCGCGGGACCAAGTTTTCCAAGAGGTTGCTATTCCGAGAGAAGTCGTCACTTTCAAAGATGAATGTGAAGGGTATCGTGTACAACGCAACGATTCCATTGATTTGATTGGTTTTAACTTGGATGTTGCGCCCTTATCAATCGCTTCGGTCAATGGACTTGAGTCGCCTTATGTTTTACAGATTAATCAATGCCTTGAAATTCCTGATGGTGCGCCACCTTATGATACTGTTCCTGCATTGACCAATGTCGATGGTAGTCCCGTGAGTGAAGCAAGCCTTGGTCAAGGTGGTGGGGCTGGTCAGTATGTGATTCAACCTCGTGACTCGCTTGATTTGGTTGCTCAGGAACTCGATGTTTCTTTGCAAGCCTTACTCATTTTCAACAATATTGATGACCCAAGTTCACTCACGGCTGGTACAGTTATCTTCATCCCTGCCGATGCTCCAGCGTATGGTGTTTTCCCTGCAATTGGTGTTGATGTAACGGGGTCGCTGTATGTGGTTGCAGAAGGTGATACATTAGAAAGTATTGCAGAATCATTTGACATTGCTCAAGTGGCACTTGAAGTTGCCAACGAATTAGACTCGGATGATGACCTCGTTGTCGGGGAAACAGTAAACATTCCATATAATGTGCCAGCTTTCGGGGATGATGACGACTTTGACCCATCCGTGCTATTAGGTCAAGGGGGTGGCGGTGAGATTCATGTGGTACAACCACGCGAAACCATCGATGGTATTGCAGCGTTCTACAATGTTGACCGTCAATGTTTGTTAGATGCTAACGACATCACCCAAGCACGCCTCGTTCAACCAGGAACACCGATTGTGATTGACCGCAATTGTCCAGAATACGTTGGTGATGGTATCCCTAGTGTCTCTCAGGTCACATCGCCAGTTGATACTGACACATCTGACGAAGAATAATTTAAATTTCGATGAGGTGAGTTATGATGCTCACCTCTTCTACTTAAGGGCTGTCTCATACAAATCCGTTATTTCTTCTGCGATATTCTGCCATGTTCGTGATTGTGCTTTTTGGCGACCAGCAAGCCCCATTTGCCGTGCTTTGTCACGATTATTGAGTAGCTCAAGAATCGCATCAGATAATTCTACTGAGATGTTATCTTGTGAGACGAGTAAACCAGTTTTGCCATGTTCAATGACATCTTCTGCGCCACAGCCATATGTGCCGATGACAGGCAAGCCCGATGCACTTGCTTCCATTGTGGCTAAACCAAAGCCTTCAAATTTATATCCTGCGCTAATAGAGGGTAAGACGAATACATCTGCTTTTGCGTACCAGTCATGCACTATGTCATCTTCAACGAAACCGTGAAGATAGACAGTATTTTCTAAGTTGAGGTCAGCAATCTGTTGGCGCACAAAGGCAACATAATCGGGTTCTGCGGTGACTGTCCCGAAAACATGACACTGTACATCAGGGATATGGTCACGGACTTTAGCAATAGCTTCGATGAGATGATGTGTGCCTTTACGCCCTTTTACGCCGCCGAGTGTCACCACAATAGGATGCGTGGATATTTTGTGCTCAATATCTGCAAATTGAGTAGCATCAATGGCATTCATCACAACACTTGCCTTCGCTTGTGGAACAACCTCTTTGACAACTTCATTTGTGTAGTGGCTCACACTGATAATATAGGTATTCTCGAATGCTTTTTTGTAGAGCCAGTCCACTGGAAACCGCCTCATGACAGGTAGGAACACATAACTCCCATGGACTGTCATGAATGTAGGACGTTTCGTTGAAATCCATTGTAAGAGTGGGGCATAAAATTCGATTGTGCTATGAATGATGTCACAATGGGCTAGTAGCTTACTCACTTTGGGTTGAGAGAACATTAGTCTAAATATAAAGTTAGGCTCTTGTGGTGCAACAGTTGGCAAGACACAATGATGCGCTGAATGGTTGAGCGGTTCGCTATTACTAGCACTCAAAATAGTTAAGTCATGTCCTAAATTAGATAAACTCTCAATCAAGTTGAGACTATAATTCCCCCAGCCGTGATGTGGTGTCAAATCAGAGGTCAGAAGACCAATCTGCATAACAATAGCTTTCTGGTAGTGCGAATTGGTCAGATAGCATAATCAACTTCGATGAATCAAAATAGGGCAACATTTGCCACCCTATTTATCATCATGTATTTACGATTTTAATTTGCTGGCAGTGCATCGGCACTTTCGGTTGATGCCAGTGTAAATTCTTCAGCGTGGATACCTGTTGCGCCATCTGGACGTGTGCCACGACGTTGCGTTGGTTGCAGGATTGGGTCGCTTTGAGCTTCACCAGATGCTTCATAGCTACGTACTTCTACAGTGTGTGAACCTGCCTCGAATTCCCAGTCATAACGCCAGATTGTCCATGCCCGTACTGAGAGTGGTTCGCGTATTTCGGCTGTTTGCCATTCACCTTCATTGATACGAACCTCAACGTTGACGATTTCGCGGTCACCTGCCCATGCAATACCACCAATTGGTACCATAGTTGTACCAGCATCATTGACGAAGGTTTCGCTACTGGCAACTGTGTCAATGACAGATGTTTGGTTGACGATAGCTTCTTGCGACCAGCCACGACGTACCCAGTATCCTGGTTCCCACTCACTCACAAACTCAATGGTGTGTATCCATTTTGGTTGCTTCATACCATAGCGATTCGGGATATGGATTCGTAATGGGAAACCGTTGCGTAGCGGTAGTGGTTGGTCGTTAAAGTGGTATGCTAGCATGATACGGTCATCATTACGGATTAAGTCTAAATCGACATACTCATCGAAATCGTCGTAGCCAATAATGCGTATAGCACTTGCTTCTTCAGTCGGTTGGACAATATCCAGAATTTCTCTAAATGAAACACCTGTCCACTTGGTTGTACTAATCAGACTACCTGCGATGCGATTTGAGATGCAGGACATAGTGATGAACTCGGATTGACTTGGTAAATCCATAATTTCTTCCAGTGTCCATTCCACCTCATTTTCAACCAAACCAGAAATCGGTAAGGTGTAATCTTCTGGGATAGATGGTAAACCACCTGAGAGAATATCAATACGATAATGGTCAGCGACAGCAGTCAATTCAGCGCGTGTACCAGGTGCAGGAATCACTGGCGAATCTGCATTCGGTAAATTGTTAAGATCAACATTGGTATTTGCGAGATTGACATCACCACTACTGACACCATCTGAATTACTAGGTCCTAATAATGCACCCAAGCCAGCCCCGACAACTGTCAGGGTTGCACTTGCACCACCTGCTCGCACGATAAATTCACGACGATTAATGCCTTCTGCGGTTGCTTCACCTGTTTTTGACTTCACGGCAATTGCAGGGAATGCCATTGCATTGTATGCCCAGCCGATTGCTGTCCCAAATCCGATGAAAACTAGCAATGACCAGATTACTTTCATCTCAGGGGCTGCCGATGATGCAACACTGCGTGGAATCGCCAGCATCATAATAGGAATCGCAAACGCCAATGCGAAAACAACACCAGGAATATAGCTGACTTTCTTGTAATTCACCAAGTTAAGAATCAAAAAGAAAAGTCCAGAGACGACCACACTTAAGCCAAAGAAAAGTCCTAAGCCCAAGAGTTGCTCAGCAGTTTTAGCAGCCGAATCCAAATCAGCACCGAAGCCAGTAGCAATTAGTAAATCTACCATCGTATCAATACCAAATGTAATCAGTGGTCCTGGTAAGATACGCGCGACAGCATCAAAGAAATTTAGCGGTAAGAATGGTAAATCAGCAAAACGTTCGCCGATATAAAAGATTGCAATCATCAGTGGGGTAAATAATGCCCCAATCGTGACACCCCATAGCAAATTAGGGCGTGAATTTGTCGTTTCCATAATGTGGCTTCCTCCGATAACACAGGTCAGAATTGATTAATGCGAACAATACTCAAACAATAATAGCAAAAAATGTCATGAGAATTAAGAAATAAAGAATGGTATTAGAAGAATGATGATACCAATCCATAGAATGATATTGAGTGCGAGCATAATACGAGGTACTTTAGCGACTAAAAGTGCATAAATTAGAGCTAAACTGTATCCTGCAAGATATGGTAATAAGAAAAATCCACACACAACCGCATACAGTGTTAAATCACGTTGTTGTCGTTGAGCAGACTTTGATGTGGTGCTAAAGTGGATATTGTATATTAGTCCTATTGCTAAGATGAGACCAATCGTAATAGATGGCAAAATACCAATATGACTCATAGGTGCAGCATTGAAATTGAGACCCCCTGGTGGGGTATTTTGAATACTAAGAAGTAACTCATTAATCCAATCAAACCCCCATATAAAAAATGACATCACTATCACTGCCGAGCCAACTAAAATCGCACGCATCAACGGTTTCCATTCGAGTGATAAATAATATCCTAGTGCATTTTGTGGTTTTGCAAGAATAAATATCGGACTAAGTGAGGGTGGGACTAATAAACCAATAGCAGGGATCCAGTCTATATTCAATTCAACTGCTATATCTGCAAAAAATGGTGATGTGAGCAAGGCTAAGCCTATAAACAGTTTATCTCTGTCAGTAGACTTTGATGGCGCGTACATAAAACCAATTGCCATTAACACACAATGATACAAAATACCTTGCATGAGTACGGCAACTTCGACAGGTAAAAGGCTAAAGGGTAACAGAAAAACATATGCCCAAGGTGGATTAATATAACCCTCAACACTGTATGGGTTGATAACACCATCAAGCCCAGCTAAAAATATAAAACGTTGATCACCCCACCGAGTATCGTCTATACCAATAGGTCGAGTAAGTCCAACAATCCACCAAATGATTGTCACAATGATAGCGTAAAGAAGCATTTGTTTGAGGATAGCACTTAGCTCTATTTGCCACTGACCTAATTTGAAAGAGGATTCTTTAGATAGAAATTGTTGCAACATTCACTCCTAGCAGATGGTTCTCGTTAATTTGACAGTATGATAACTAATATTTGTAATTTCATACGATATTGTGTCAATATACAAACAATACAATGATAATTATACCGATTACATACTAAAAACTTACAAAAGTCTTCAATAATTGCTTGCGCGGATATATCGACCCGTGATAAAGTTAGTTTGTAATTTGTAATAGTTTGTTTGCTTTGCGTATCAATAAACGCACAGGAGCTACATAATGCCAGAAAAAATCTTAATCATTGACGACGAGGAAGCAACAGTTCACCTCATCGCAATGTTATTAGAAAAACGAGGGTTTGAAACAATTAAAGCCTATCGTGCAGAAGAAGGACTACGCAAAGCGTATCGTCATCAACCTGACCTTGTCTTACTTGATATTATGATGCCTGACATGGATGGTTGGGAAATTTGTAAACGCCTACGGGAAATGTCTGATGTGCCGATTGTCTTCTTGACTGCTCGCAGTGATGTCAAAGATGTCGTCCATGGTCTCGAAATGGGTGCGGATGATTACATCACCAAACCTTATGACAATGATGAGCTTGTTGCTCGTGTCCGCGCACATTTGCGTCGCAGTCCACGCCCAAATATGAGCGAAGAACTTGTCTTCGATGATGGCGAATTCCGTATCAATTTTATGAATCGGGAAGTGTGGGTACGAAATGAACTTAAGCACTTGACCCCTAAAGAATTTAATTTGCTTGCGATTCTCGTGCGTAATGCAGGACGTGTTGTGACACGCACGGAACTTGTAACACAAGCATGGGGCGAAGAATATGGCGATGCGATTGATAGTTTGAAACTCTATATTCACTATCTACGCCAGAAACTCGAAGTCAACGCACAACAGCCAGAATATATCATCACATCGCGTGGTGTAGGCTATCGTTTCGTCAATCGCTAAGTGACATTCTTACAACTGGTAATCTAAGACGATACTGAGTTATCGTCTTTTTTATTTGGTGAACAGTGCAACCGCATCAAGATAATATGTCTGCGGTGCAAAATCAATGGGTTGAATACGTTGTAACTCATAGCCTTGTTGTACCAATTGACGTGCATCGCGTGCGAGAGTTGCAGGGTCACTGCTTACATAAGCTAATCGCTTGATATTCAATTCTGAAATTTGTCCAATCACCTCTCTACTTAACCCACTACTTGGTGGGTCAAGAACCGCCACTTCATAGATTTCATTGGCTTCAATCAGTGACGCTAGCACATCTTCGACACTGCCTTCAACAATATCGACATTTTCAAAATCTTTGAGATTTTCTTCGGCATCTGTCGCAGTCGGTGGATAACTTTCGACGAGTGTGACTAAACCAGCACGAGGAGCAAGAAAGGCACTGTAGATACCAACCCCTGCGTACAAATCCAACACTGAGTCATTGTCACTGAGATTAAGCATCTCCAGAATTGTGCCGATGAGTGGTTTAATTTGAGCAACATTCGCTCTGAAACTGCCACCAACTGTCACACGGAAGAGACGTTCTGCAACCTCATAAAATAGTGCTGATTCACCAACTAAGTTGACAGGCTCATTATCTGGTAGAACGACATTAACGCTCGTGGGGAGATCGGCGTTGAGTTGAGGCATATCTTCGCTACTCATTTCTAGGACAATCATCGTGCGATTGTCGCTACCAACCCATAATTGCATACGCTCGACATCCGCAAAATCAATATCAATCATCGAATAAAGAGCTTGTAGTTCTGGATGTAACACAGGACAGTGAGAAATAGGCTGAATTTCGCGCCCATCTATTTTGTAATAGCCGAATTGACCTTTTTTATTGCGGATGAGTGTCGCATTGTAGTTGTATTCCCATTGTTGTTCTGATGGAATCACAGGCTTGAGAACTCGTTCGACGATACGGTCTTCAAACTTACCAACGCGATATAATTGGTCAGCTAGCACATCTTGTTTGAGCAACAATTGTGCATCATAAGTGATATGTTGCCATTGGCACGACCAACATTGATTCTGTCCAAAATGACTGCACTCAGGGAAGACTCTATCACCTGATGCTTGGATGAGTTCAACGCCTGTTGCAAAATCGACATGCTTCTTTTGCTCAGTTAACCTCGCTCGAACAATTTCACCAGGAATTGTATATGGAATAAATGTTGTGCGTTTGTTGTGCGTCCCTAGGGCGAAGCCACCGTTTGCCATCGCTTTCAGTTTGAGTTCAAAGGTGTTGTCATCTGCTTGTTTTGATTGTTGCGGATGATGTTGTTTACCTTTGCTACGTCGTCCACGCGGACGGTCATTGCGCTTGTTACGTGGCTTACCAGGTTTGTTGCTATTTTTCTTGCGTGCCATAGGATTCCTATATTCTTATTCGTTGCAATTATGATGACTGTAAGCGTTGTGTGAGGTCATCTTCGTCAATAGGTAAGCCTTCGAGTGCCATAATTTGTAGGGCATTGGTCGTGGGAGATGCGCCTTCACGAAGCACATAATCGAAGACCATACGCCCATCGGCAATATGTTCGCGGAAATGTAAGTTCCGAATATGCGGATTATCGTCAGCGAGTTGAGTCAACTCTAAATCGTGTGTCGCTATCAAACCAATACCATTTGCCCCTACAAGTGCATTGATATATGAGCGACTACCAATTAGGCGTTCTCGATTGTTCGTACCTCTGAAAATTTCATCAATCACAAAGAACAAAGGTAAGTCATGGTCAGCTTCAAGTTCTTCTAGCAAGGCGTGTAGACGTTTGACCTCAGCATAAAAGTATGAGATACCATCATCAAGTGAATCGGTAACACGAATGCAACTAAACAAACGGAACAAGCCCGCATTGAAATCATCTGCAATGACTACACCACCTGCATAGGCGAGAGATAAGTTGACACCGAGTGTTCGTAAGAATGAACTTTTCCCTGACATATTGCTTCCTGTCAGAATAGCGACATCACCCACAGCATTTATGTCAAAATCATTGGTGATACGACTGGCTGATGACAATAAAGGATGCCCAATAGAATTGACGCGCAAGACTGTTGAATCATCTAGTTCAGGCATCGTTGCATCAGGATTGAGATGGGCAAAGGTTGCAAGTGAATTTAATGCTTCTAGCTCATACCAAATATGTAACCACTGAGGCAAATACTCAGCTAATTGTTGTTTCTGGTGATGTAAACGACGTAAGAAGAACATATCCCAAGGCATAATTGCATTCAGAAAGAACCAGATGAGCGGATTACCGCGTAGGCTACTGGCTGCAATTGTGCCGAGTAAACGTTGAATGTGCTTTGAAGGTTTTGCTTCTAAAATTGGCGCAACCAATTTTCGCGTTTGTGGCATATTATTGTATGGGTAACGTTCCAGATGTCCCATGATAGCATCTAGGCGTTGGAAAACTTCATACAAAACTTGACTATCACCACTCAGTTTGCTGATGAGTCCTGCTCGGCTGATATAAGCTAGAGCGTAAATTCCCCATAAGCCCCCAACAATGGTGCTAGAGATAATATCTAACTGCGATAAAACTGCCGCAATCACATTAGCGATAGCCAGCACGCTCAGAATCCTCAGCCATAAATCCACTTGACCTAAATCAACATCAGATGTGAGCCAATTCCTTAGCCACTGCGTATTGAGTTGTTGCTTAACTTGTGCAGGAGACAAGCGCGCGTAAAGTGTCAATTTATCGCGGAAGGTTGGACGAGTTTTTAACTCTTGAACCAATTTTTGACGTTGGTTAATCGTTGCCAGATGTGGTTCGGTATCAAGCAACCATTGTCGCAAACGTAACATCCCTGTTTGTGATGATGCCGTGTTCAATAGGCGATGTAACTCACGTAGGTCAAAGTCAGTCTCTAGGGGATGATAATCTAAATCCAATGTAGGGTCAGGAATCCGTTTCCAATCAAGCAGCATCCGTGCACGATGTTCCTGTTTAATCGTGCGCCACACACGATGTTTCCTCAAACTTTGTTGGATGCGCCGATGTCTACTGATGAGAAAGGCAAATCCACCTAAGACGACAGCCAATAATGTCCAGAAGAACACACTATAATTGGTAAACAGTAAAATCGCTAGTGGAATACCACCACCAAATACCAGTAGAACTCGTAAATTGCTGAGACGATCACTTTCTTGCTCGATTTGCTTAATACGACGCGATAAACGGTCAATTTGGTGTGTGTATTGGGCGATGCGCGTTTGTTGTGTCATAGAATAACCGAATGTTGACAACTGGTTATGTAACAGTGTAGCAGATTCTATTGCTATTCCGATGCGCTAATTTTAAATCGGCGTGCAAAAACGAAACAAACTTGGTGCATATTCCCACTAATCACCTATCGCTTAGTCTGCAAGATTAAGCTAAACTAAACTTAGCACGAATTTGTGTGGTCGAGGAACTAAACTATGGATGCTACTTTTCTAACCAATTTTATGCGCTTTGTTCAATCAAAGACAAAAGCTGAACGTTCTATGGCTTTTGATTTAGAGATGACAATCCATGACCGTGTTAATTTAGACGATGATGAGCTAAATAAGCCTGACTTTGCGGATGTTTTACAAACGGCGATTGATGAGGCTATTAACACGGATGATTATGTGATTACCAATAATCTCCTTACGCCAGAGGATGCACCAAAAACCAACATTCATCTGCACAAATTGCGGATGATGGTCGCTATTCCATTAGCAGGGCACGGTGCTATCTACATTGACCAGCAGATACGGCAGGGTGTATTCCCGCGTGATTTGGTCGAACGAATTACTGAATTTGGTCATTATGTTGTTGAAAATGATAAAACTGACCTAAGCCCAGCCGAATACGACGCGCTCTTCCAGCAATAGAGCAAATAAATCAATCAAACACTTGGGGCAGATGACGATAAGCATCTGCCTTTTGTTTTAGCTATAAATTACGTACTGCTTTAGGAACTTCAGGGTTCTATTGTAGAAATCAACGATATTAGCAGGGTCACGGAAGCCATGTCCTTCGCCTTCATAGATAACATATTCATGCGGTACACCATTGCGCTGAAGGGCGGATACAATGGCATCTGATTGGTTTTTGGGTACGACTGTATCATCTGTTCCTTGGAAGATTAACAAGGCATCTTGAATTTTGTGAGCATGGAACAAAGGTGAACGATCTCGATATTTTTCAGCGGAGGCTGGCAATTCCCCAAGTAGCCAATCGCTATAACGTTCTTCAAATTTGTGTGTGTCCATTACGAGAGAAAATTGGTTGGCAATACCGTAAGAAACTACACCTGCTTTGAAGAAGTTCGGTGCATCAACCAGAGCTTGCAATGCTGTGTAACCACCTGCACTACCTCCCATAATGACGACTTTATCGCCATTGATTAAGCCTTTATCTATGAGATGTTGTGCGCCTGTGATGCTATCTTGGACATCGTATACACCCCAGTTGCCTTGATGTTTGTTCATGTAGGCTTTGCCGTAGCCTGTGCTACCCCGATGATTGACTTGCAAGACAGCGAATCCGCGTGAGGTGAAATATTGGACTTCCATATCAAATGTTGCATTGCGTTGGGATGTTGGTCCACCGTGTATCATGACCATCAGAGGAGGTAAGCCAATGCCTTCAAATGTATCACTTTGCGGTGCAAAATATAACCCATGAACCACTTCACCATCATGTCCGACCCACTCTATCGCTTCTACTGAGGATAATTGTTCGGAGTTTAATGACTCAGTGATAGAACGACGCATGACCTGTAGTCCATCTTCGCCATAGGTCACAATGTGCGGTGCAATCACTGATGATGATGTGACTGCAACAATATCGCCATAACTATCAGGTTTGACACTGATGAAATCCCAGTGTGTGTAGCCGAATTCGCCTAAGCCCGAATCGTGATGCGTCTGATTTTTGACATTGTATGACCATACACTGTAAAAAGCATTTTTGTGACGAATGTAAGCGATATTACTGCTATCGGCTGTCCACGCATGAGTATGATTCCCTTGTATCCACTGTGGGATGCCGTGTTCAATCTCGCCTGTGGTAATCTGTTGATGTTCACCTGTTGCGCGATTCATCAAATAGAGATGTAACCAGCCTGATTCATCACTGATATAGGATAGATACTGCCCATTAGGAGAAAATTCGGGTTGGGCAATAGCAATTTCTGTATTGCCAGTGAGTGTCTTTTCTTCTATTGGGTAAGGGACTGCGCCCTCAAGATTAAGTGTGATGAGGCGTAATTCTGTGCCATTCCAAGGCATTTGTGGATGATTCCACGCAATATAAGCAATTTGGTTACCTTCTGGTGACCATGCAGGTTGCATCACAAAATCATCGCCCGAAGCTATTTTTTGAGGAAAATATTTGCCTTCACTATCCACAATGGCAAGGACATCATCATGTTCGTAGGTGTGTACAAAAACGATCCATTTACCATCAGGCGAGACTCTAGGCGAGGATGCACCACCGAATTGGGGAGTAATCGCTTTCGGTAAGCCACCAGCCAATGACAAGCGATACAATCGTCCTTTATCGACAAAATAAACAATGCCATCATGAACTGTGAATGCCCCACCGCCATACCCGACACGCCCACTTGGTGAGAAGCGACTATCCGTTAGGTCACGCATGGCATCTTGTCCTGATTTGGCGACAAGCACAGTGCGTTTGCCCCGTCGCTCTGCCCAAACGATGGTGTTACTCGCTGTATCCCACTGGACATCTGTGAATTTAAGTTTATCGCCAAGCATTTCGGGTGAAATTGGACTTGACCATAAGCCATAGGGTTTTTTAATTTTTGGCATGACGCTTTTCCTGAATCATGAGGTAATTGATGTGAAGATAAGGATAGCAAGATTTGCATTAAAATGAAAACGCCCCACAATTTGTGAGGCGATTGTATGCGATGTGGAGCGAGGAAAAAAATATTTTTAAAAAACTAGTTTGGGTTGCTCCACATACTCTATGATTAGAAGAATATAAGATTTATAACGAAAAGTCAAGGACTTTTTGTGATGTTTTCACAAATTAGTTGTGAATTTTTTCCCAAGTGTTAAGCAAAACTATAAATCTTATATCGTTTCATTATGCTTGATTGCGAATAAATTCCAGGGCACGCCGTCCGAGTTCGCTTTCTGGTGGGAAATCGGTATCTATCAATTCGACGACAATACCTGTTTCTGCCCAATTGTAAAGTAACTCGGCTTGCACATCGTCGGACATCACACAGCCAAATGTTGATGCCAGTTGCGAACTACCTCGCGTTAATGTGCCACCATTCGGCAAGCGCACAGTCCCATGAAATCCATTCGTCAAGCCTTCACTGACTTCGTAAATACCCATAAAATTATCCATTTCCCATTGTCCACAGGAATTTTCATTACAAAGTGAGAAACTACTGCCAGTAGCAACATCGACTTTGCTCAATATCTGATAGACACCTGGGAAGGTTGGCGCACTAGTCTGTCCAATCGAAATAGGCCAATCATAGACAATTTCATCATTTTCAAAGGCGACTAGATAACGTGAAGCAAGGTCAACGACGATACGGCGATCTGAAACGACCTCCATCGGAATGACCAAATCACGCGATGGTACGGCAATATCTTGCCCTGCTAAGAGATTATCAAGATCCGTGCTGGGGTTAGCAGATAAAATATTGAAGAAAGGTAAGCCCAAACGACGGCTCAAGCGCAGACCCCAATCACCACTCTGAATTGTATAGGTTGAATCAGCATAGCGAATTCGTACATCAGCCTCTTCTTCACCACGTATCAAAATATCATTGACTGCTTCGGCGGTTTCATTGAGGTCAAGATAACGTGACCAATTTTCGACATCCAAGCCTTGATTCACCAGTGTAACGAAGTCTTCCATATTATCTCGTTGCAGTGATAAACCATTTTCTGTCACCACTAACCAATCTGCAAGTTCTTGGCGTGATGTTCGCCAATATTCGACCTCATCACGGAAGGGGTCGTAGCCTTCTAGGACAAAATCACTGGTCACAAAAGCAAGTGCATCTTCATAGTAAGGGTCAGCTTCGACAACATTGGGTTGCGTCGCAGTCGTCACAAGCTCAACCGTGCCATCTAAAACCACTGTCAGAGGGTTATCGAAAATGCGTTGGATGCTGTTATTGGAATCAATCTCTCGGCTGGGACTACCTTGCATACTGATGAGTTGACCATCTTCCCATTTGTACCCTGCTTCTCGTGGGGCAACGTAAATTTCGTTACCAATGCCGATGACATAGCTCTGAACATCGCCATAGTCTGCTGTGATGATAGGTTCAATTTCTTTACCGAATGGGAAACCAGACAATCCAGCCGATTTTGCAAGTTCTGCGGTAGCAGTTGCATCTAATGATAAGCCAATATCAACAGGGCTAACTTGCTCGAATACTGTGCCTTCAACCAGAATATTAATCGTTGCTTCTTCGTTCCAGTATGTGAAGAGCGTTTTAGTTGCTTCTTCAACTGTTTGTCCTGATAAGCCAATGCCCATCGTTGAAATGCTGGGACCAATTTCTCTGCTAAAAATTGTTGTTAAAAAGAAAAATCCAGCCAAAATAACAATAAATCCACCAACAGCTTTTGCAATCAATGCGAGTGGTAAATCTTTGCGTAGATACCACAGTGTATCTTGTATCACATTGAGGGTTCTAGCGACAGCACTACTCGGTTTAGCAAAATCAACTTCAGGAAGTTTTTCCAAGCCTTCTGAAGCAAGATTACTGATTGTATCCCGACGTTGCTTACGCTTTTCAATCCGTTCGCGGGCTTTGTTATGGCGTTTTCTCGGTTGCTTGTTCCGTTCGGTCATAAACTATTCTCACAAAAAACTAACGTCCGAGGGTGTTTGCCTATAATCGTCACTGACTATAGTCAACAGATATTATACAGAAGACCTTACAATTTTGAAAAGTAACTGTGCAGATTGTTATCTGATTGTACAAATATCATGATATTTAGAAACGTTTCCATACCTTGTCTTGAACTTTGGTGTTAAAAAGTCTAGCATCATTACGAATCATTATGTTTCGTTATTATCTTATCAACAGTCTTGAGGAGCTTATCGCTCTATGACAATGCAATCTCACAATCCTCGTATCTATGAAATTAATACATGGGTTTGGCTCACGACTCTGAGTCAAACATATAATCGTCCGATTACACTCCAGAATATTCCTGAAGAAGTGATTGACCAACTTGCCAGCTACCACATTGATGCTATTTGGCTGATGGGTGTTTGGTATCGTGGAAAATCTACTCGGTCAAGTGCGCTTAATTACATTCACGAATATCGGGGTGCATTGCCCGATATTACCGAAGATGATGTCGCTGGTTCAGCTTATGCGATTGCCGCTTACGATGTTGAAGAAGCACTTGGTGGGCGTGATGGTTTAGCCATCTTCCGCCGACAATTACACAAGCGTGGGCTAAAGCTCATTCTTGATTTTGTACCTAACCACACAGGGCTTGACCACTTGTGGTTGATGGAACATCCTGAGTTTTATATGCAAGCAGAACCACTATGGCTCGAAAAAGCCAAAGGGGAATTCTTTGAAATCAGAATCGCTAAGCGTACTAAAACCATCATCGCACATGGACGCGACCCATACTTCCCTGGTTGGATTGATACCGCACAACTAAACGCTTATAGTCACGGGTATCGTAACGCGGCTGTCAAAACTTTGCGCGATATTGCTACGATGGCTGATGGTGTGCGTTGTGATATGGCAATGCTAATGACCAATGATGTCTTTAAGCATTCATGGGGATGGTTACATCCTGATATGCAAGCCCCCGCTAAAGACTTTTGGGACGATGTCATTCCGCGTGTGAAGCAGAAAAGTCCATACTTCATCTTCATCGCAGAAGCCTACTGGAACATGAATTATCAACTGTTGCAACAAGGCTTTGATTATACTTATGACAAGACACTCTATGACCGTATTGTGCGTGGGGATGTCAATGGGATTCGCTCACATTTGTTTGCTGATATAGATTATCTCAAACGACAAATTCGCTTCATCGAAAATCACGATGAGCCACGCGCTGCTGATTCCATTGGTATTTCACAAAGTCGCCCTGCTGCTGTCTTGATTTCGACCTTACCAGGTGCGACATTGCTCCATGATGGGCAATTTTCTGGTCGGGTGGTGAAGTTACCTGTGCATATTACACGTCAACCGCATGAGCGTGATTACCCTGCTTTGCGGTCTTTCTATCAACGCTTGCTCCAAGAAGCATCGGATGATATTTATCACACGGGTGAATGGCGATTATTCAATTGCTATGCCGCTTGTGAAGGTTGCATGGGCGATTACAATCTTGTGACTTATGGTTGGCGCAAGGGAGATGATATGCGCTTAATCGTATTGAATATGTCTAATGAATGGTCGCAGGGTGCTATTGACCTCGGTGCATGGGCAGATGTTTTGCGCGGACAAGATTGGGTGTTGCTCGATAGCTTGCATCGCACCTACATTGATGAAAACGGTGATGAAATTGCTAATAATGGGCTTTTCGTAGATGTCGAGCCACATCAAGCGATGATTTTCCACTTTGAGCCACTCAAGTTGCGTAAGAATCGCCAACGCAAGCGCATCGCTAAAGCATGACAATCATTGTTCCAACACTAAAAAATAAAGCCCGTTTCCTGATGATTGGATACGGGCTAATACTCCTATTTTGGATGAGCCTTGAAAATCGCGACACACTCATTGTTGCGTTATTAGGTACAGGCGCGACACTCATCTATCTTGGCTCTGCATTGCTCAAGCGATTTGGTGGTCGTGAATTTACACACCGTGCTTGGAGCACTGCGGTGGTATTCTTGGGGGCGGTGTTCGGTGGATTGTCGGTTGTGACGACAGCATTATTGATGTTCTTCAAATCAAGCTGGCACGGACACTTGTATCCTGATTTTCCGCCAGCGATGATATGGGCGATGCTTATGCGACTCCCTTACTGGATGCTCAGTGGTGCATTATTAGGGCTGTGTTGTAGTATTCTATTATTCGTCAGACAAGCGACAACAAAAGAGACTAATTTCCAGCCATAGAGTTATAGTTCGGCTGGTAGCTGATAGGTATCACCCTCTTTAGGCATTTGCCAAAAAGCAACGACGGATTCTAAATTGATAATGCCATAAACATGCGGAAATTGTTGTGTGTCGCTTTCATCTACAGGTGTGCCATCAGGATGAGCAGGGGCTTCCCATTTTAGCATTGCATCTAATTTATCTTCTTCGATACATAATAGAACTAATTCAACCGTATGGCTGTAGAAGGTATTTGCAACTGTCACGACTTGTTCTTTGCTGGAGCAATGAATGAAGCCTTCGCTATCCAATGATGGCGCTGAATAATGCCCTGCTTGTTGTGCCATTTGCCATTCAATGGGTGATGTGAGGTGATAAATCATGCGTGTTCTTTTTCTATCCATTCGGAGCGTAATAATCTATATTGTATGTGATTGACGAAACGGCCTCGAATTAAGGTTTCGTCTTGTTTTTGTAACTCTAATTGCATTCCGATGCGTTCAGCGACAGCGCGACTCCCTGTATTGTGGGTCGCTGCAAGGATTTTCATCCGTTCAACGCCAAATTGCTTAAAGGCAGTATCCATCAAGGCGTGTGCGGTTTGCGTAATAATACCTTGTCCGCGTGCTTTACTATCCAGCCAGTAGCCGATACTCCCTCCATTATTTTTGCTATCAATAGATAGTGACGCATGACCTACCAACTGATTATCTTGCCAAATTGTGATAGCCATTGCAGATGCTTTCGCATAGCGTTTGAGCATTTTACGCGCAATATCGCGCTCTTTTGCTAATGTGAAGCTATCCGATGCCCACCAGAACCATTGACTAAATTCTGCTTGATTTTGTCGCAACACACGATATTTATCAGACGATTGAAAGGGTTGATACAAACGCAATGTTATATGAGGTATGATGGTGTAATCAAAACTAGTCTTTGTCATCGGTTGCCAATCTTTAGCTAATATCCCCCAAAAGTGCAAACTGCGCCATTCCTTGCCATGTAGCTCAATATCGCGCATAGTATATTCGTATTGAAAGCCTAAACGTTCCGCAACAGCCCCACTCTTCGGATTTTGAGGGCTGAAACCAATCAAAATATGCTTGAGATGCAAAACATTCACAGCAAAATCAACAACAATACGTGCTACCTGCGTGATGATACCTTTGCCTGTATAGTGTTCATCCAGAAAATAATAGAGTTCGCATTCTTGCAAGGCAGGAACAGTAATAAATAATCCAATGCGCCCTACAATCTTGCCATCATATCGAATCAGCCATGCCCAACGGCGTTCATGTGCCATTCCCATCAAGTCACGCCTGAGGTAGCGCGTCATATCATTGAGGGTATTGATTTGTCGTGCCCAACTGAGATGCTCACCGATAAAATCACGATTCGCAAGCACAAGGTCGAAGACATCCCGTGTATGAAATGGTGACTGTAACTCTAGCGTAAGATGGTCATTGACATGATATTGAAAGCTAAGTGTCATCAGTTGCTATCTTTGGATGTTGTATTGTTTTGAGTCCATGATAAATCGCCAATTGCTCGTTTTTCTTCAGCTTCAATTTCAATACCATTGCGTTCTATCTGTCGCAAGATACGGTCAAGATAGTATGTCATCTGATAGAGTGCATCATTTGCTTTATCTCGGCGACGCTCATGCAATTTAGGATTATTAGCAACTTCTCGGAAGACTTGTCCACATTCACGATACAAATCCAGCATATGTGCGCCAAGGGTAGTATCTCGCACAGTTTCATAGTATTTGACCAGCTCATACCAAGAAAATACAAAATCCCAGAACACATCATCTTCGAGATAGGCGTGATGTTTTTGCTTGAAATCGACTTTTCTGAATTGTGCAACGATTTGGTCTTCGATTTTACGGCGACGTTTACCTACAATGAAGTTTTTTGACATCTCACATTATCTAACTACAAACCAATTATCTTTTTTATGATAACGCAGCTTATCCAACAAAGAGAGGGCGTAGGTGAAACGGCATGTTGCAACTAAGACAATATGCTACAATCGTGGCGATTTATTCGTGAGAGGATTACTCTGAAATTGTCATGATGCCTAGATTGTCTCAAATTGTGATGTTGACTTGTTTATCTTTATTGTTAACCTTGCCGAGTATTGCTCAAGAGAGCACCAGTGAACCAACTCCTTCACCAACGCCAATACCATTAACGCGCCCTGCTGTCATCGCTGAAGCTGATAATACAGGTTTGACCCTGCAACGCTTATTTCCATCACTGCTACAGGGGCAAGTGGGCTTGTTGCGTTTAACAGGCGATAATATCCAGGAAGGTCGTGTGCTATTTCGCAATCGAGAATATCCTTTTTATCAAGGAAATGACGGATGGTATGCAATGGTTGTCGCCGATATTGATGCTCAACCGCGTGACTATCCTTTATCGGTATTGATTAAACAAGTAGATGGTACAAATATCAGCTTTGCTGACCTCATCACAGTAGAATCAAGTGGATATATTCGACAATTATTTGATGTTCCTGCCTCATTAGGCTATCTGATAGACCCTGCTGTGGAACGCAATGAATATGCTCGTATTGATACCCTCGTCACTAATCCATCACAAGAATTCTATTGGACAGACAATGTTTGGTCATTACCGATTGATACAGGCTATAGCTCTAGCTTTGGGCAATATCGGATATTGAATCAGGCTGTGCAGACACGCCATACAGGTTGGGATCAAAGTGCGCCTGTTGGAACACCTATCAGCACGATGATGGATGGTGTTATTACGTTTGCGGGCGATTTAGACATTCGTGGACAGTATATCTTGATAGATCATGGTTGGGGAGTCTATAGTGGTTATGCCCACCTATCACAAATGACTGTAGAAGTTGGTGATAGTGTTGAACAAGGTCAACTGATTGGGATGAGTGGTAATTCTGGACGGAGCAATGGTCCGCATCTACATTGGGAGATTTTGGTCAATGGTGAGTGGGTTGATGGCGTTTTATTCTTAGAGACGTGGTTGCCAAGTTAATCATCTAATTGTGATTCGATATGGGCAATCATCTCTGTTGTTGCATCCAAGAGTAAATTTGACCACTGAAAATTCTCACGCCATGTATTGATATCGCCATAAGCTAAGTCTAGTGCGACTAACTGATTGTAGTAGGCATAGGCTTGGTCATCTTGTGCATTGAGATAGTATGCTAAGGATAAACCTGCGATAGCTCTCTGATAAAGATGTGTTGCTTGATTGTTTGAATTTAGCATCGCCCGCTTAAAATAGCCGATAGCATTCTCATAGGCTTCTAGTTCAATTTCTAATTCACCTAGACTAACCAAAAATTCAGGTATTGTCGGCGCGAGTGTGATAGCTTGCTCTAGGTCATCTAAGGCTTTTTCGTACTTATTTTGCATGGCGTACAATTTGCCACGCTTATGTAATGCAGGAGCATAGTCAGGTTTTTGACGTAAGAGTGTTGTCAAATCACGACGAGCGTTGCGGAGTTCATTATTATCAATATAAGCGATTGCCCTTGCATAGAGTGTTGTAATATCGTCACCTTCGATTTTGAGTGCATGACTGAAATCACTAATTGCTGAGCCATACTTGCCAAGTTGATAATGCACTGCTCCGCGATTGTAATAACTTGAAGCACTCAGACGGTCATATTCTATCGCTTGGGTGTAATCATTAATGGCATCATCCCATTGTTGTTTTTTAGCATAGGCACTGCCACGCACTTCATAAACTTCGGGGGCGATAAAATCTTGTTCAATGGCAGTAGTTGCCTCTGTAATAGTTGTATCAAAGTCACCGAGTGCGTAGTTCAAGGTTGCGCGACTGTAATAGAATTTGCCTACTGTATCGTTGATGTCGATAGCACGTTGATAATCAGCCAATGCTCCTTGGATATCACCCAATTGCGTCAATGCGCCTGCACGCCTCTCGTATGCAATCGTATCTGAGGGCGTAACTAAGGCAATGTACTCAGAATAATCTTGTTGTGCTTCATCCCATTGTTGTGTGTGATAATAGGCATGAGCGCGTGTCAGCATTGCATCGGCATTTGTATGTTCAACTGAAAGAACAGCCGTCAAATCTTCGATGGCAAGGTCATAATCTTGGCGCATAAAGTATGCTAGCCCGCGTGTGAAATAGAGTGTGATGTTATCACGTTCTAAATCAATTGCTTCGGTCAGCGCACGAATAGCCGACCCGTAATCGGCATTTTCCATTGCGAGACGCGCCTCTGATTTATAGTCCTCCAGATTTGACATGCTATTCCTTATGAGTTTTTCACTTATAACTTGGCAATGATTTTATCAGCTTCGTTGACGAGTGGTTCAGGCCATAATAATTCTTGCCCTGCGTATTGAGCATCTTTGTAGCCTGGGTCAAGCTGGATGAGTCCGCGCCATGCTTCAACGGCTCGTTCATCATTTTCATCAATTGCATGTAGGGTGACTGCCATCCCACCCAGAAGCAAACGTTCTGTTGGCAAAAATTCTAATGCAGCTTCGTAATCGGCACGGGCTTCTTCGTATTCTTCGAGGCAGAATTCGACAACAGCACGATTATTCATCGCACGAACATTTTCTTCATCTAATTCGAGTGCTTTCGAGAAGTCTTCTTTCGCCCCTTGCCAATCATCGAGATAAAATCTTGATGCGCCTCGGCTGGTGTAAACGTCGGCATCATCGCCAAGCAATTCGAGTGCTTTATTGTAGTCCGCTACCGATGCTTCGTACTCATCTTTATCACTGTAGATAATACCACGCCCATAATAGGCTTCACCTAAAGTATCATCTAGCTCAAGGGCTTTATCAAAGTCAGCAAGTGCTTTTTCGACCTGATTGTGACTGCTGAAATATTCACCACGTTCGGCATAGGCATCAGCATTGTTAGGATCGAGCTTGATAGCACGTTTCCAATCGCTGAGAGCGTTTTTAGTATCACCTTTCATGTAAAAAGCGCGTCCACGCCCGACAAGATACCGTGCGTTGCGTTTTTCGAGTTGAACTGCTTTGCTCATATCACCGAAAGCATCAGTTGTTTCATCTAGTTCAATCAATGCCATACCACGCCAATAGAAATAGTCTGCTTGGCGGTCTTCTTCGATAGCAGTAGACATCATTTTAACGACGGCTTCATAATCACCCTCTTTATACAGTGATTCGGCTTGCGTTGCTAAGTCGCTCATTGTGTTTTCCTTATGATTGATTGGTCAATTCATAGTACTTCATTTTGCAGATGAACTATGTTGTAGAAAAGGGGAAATTTATCGGTCTGTTTGTCAGGCTCATCATTATTGCTTTATCATTATTCAAAAATAGAAGGGAAATACGCTATGCTAACGGGAGAACGTATCCGATTACGTGCGCTAGAACGTGATGATTTAGGTCTATTGCATCAGTTCAATAACGACTTAGCGGTTGAATTAGCAGGCGGTGGTGACCCACCCATGCCACAATCCCTTGCTCGCTTAGAGGCTGAATTCGACCAGCGTGTTGCGAGTGGTGGGCGTAATGGTAAAGATTTTGCGATTGAAGCGAATGATACATTTATCGGCATATGTGCTTTATTCAACGAAGATAACCTAGCAAGGACAACAGAACTTGGTATCACAATTGGTGACCAACATTATTGGGGCAAAGGCTACGGGCGCGATGCTCTGACATTGCTCGTTGATTATGCTTTTCGTTATCACAATTTTCGTAAAGTCTGGTTAAAAGTCCATGCGAGTAATGCACGCGCCGTGCAAGCCTACGAACGTGTCGGTTTCACAGAAGAAGGTCGCTTGCGTGAGCATGTTTACAGCAATGGGCAATATGACGACCTGATTTATATGGGTATTTTGCGCTCAGAATGGAATTTAGATTAATCATCATCGCCGAGTCGTCCGTTGTAAACTAATCTGTCGCTATTAGCAAAGTCACGGAAAACAGCGATGGCTTCGTCATTCATGATATTTTCTGTGACATCAATGCCTCGTTTTTCGAGTTCAGCTTTCCAATCAGGATGAATCGGTCCTTCGTCAAAGCCTGTCAGATCTTCGAGTTCCTTACCACTCCCAGCAATCACGAGTGAGCGAATGCCTGACCAAGGAATTGCCCCATAGCACATGGCACATGGTCGCCAATTCACCACGAGTTGATAGGCAGGTAAGCTTTTACCGCCGAGGTCAAATGTTTGGAGCATATTTTGTGCCACGCTGATTGCAACGACTTCTGCGTGTGCCGATGACATGTTCGTTGGCACGACACGATTCACCCCAATCACCAGTAACTTACCCGACTCACGCTCATAGATACCTGCTGCAAAAGGACCGCCTGTATCGTGCTCAAAATTTAGGCGTGAAAATTCAATGACAGGTTTCATGCGTGCTTCTAGGGTTTCATAGATTTGTCCGCGCATTGTTTCGAGGCGTTGTTCTGCCCATTCTGGCAAGCTGACTGAGAATTGCATAGGAAGTCCTTCGACAGTGTGTATTGAATAATTCTGTAAGATTGATTCGTGAAATGCAAATATTTTCTCTGATGAAATTCAGATAATTCTGTAAGATTGATTTGATATTTTCGTTGCACTATATGTGTAAGATTTAAAGTGTTATCGTTATTTCTGCTAGTGTAATCGTAGGTTTAATCGTTTCATAGAGGTTCGTTAAAGATAAGAACAGCCTATTGAAACAGATATTCGCTTGTGATAATATACACAAAGTAATGTGCAGACAAGAACGTAGTGGTGAGAGGTTTATTCACAATTATAGCATATAACAACATCTGTAATTGCACCGAAGCAGTATTTTCTCCCCTCCTTTCTATTTCTGGCACAATTCGATAACACAGTTGTAGATGGTCACCTGAGATGGTTGAACATTGTTTTATGTTTTATCGGTAGCATCCCCATTGTCGGCGGGGATTTTCGGAGCTGACTAGTATTCACTCTTTTTAAGGAGACCCATGGTAACTGAAAACCAAGCAATGGAAAACGAAAATCTCTCATTTGAGGATTTGCTCGATTCCTACATGTATGAATCCCCAAGCCGAGGGCAAATTTTAGAAGGCATCATCCTTGAAGCCAAGCAAGACCAAATTATCTTAGATGTTGGTCTCAAGCGCGATGCGGTTGTCACCCGTAAAGACCTCGAACGCCTCAGTGAAGAAGTTATCGCTGATTTACAACCTGGTAAAGAAGTCCAAACCTATGTCTTGCAACCCTACAATGGCGAAGGCGAACTGATTGTTTCAATCAATAAAGCTCTCGAACTTGAAGATTGGAGCATCGCTAACAAACTGATGGAAGCCGACGAAGTGACCGAAGCGCGTGTCATCGACGGTAACAAAGGTGGTTTGTTGGTTCGTTTTGGTCGCTTGACAGGTTTTGTGCCGAATTCACACATTGAAAGTGTCCCACCTGCAACCTCTAGTGGACGTATGCGTGAAATCAAAGACGAATTGATTGGCAAGAAACTCCAATTGAAGGTCATTCAAGTTGAAACCAAACGCAATCGCCTGATTCTGTCAGAACGTGCAGCCCGTCGTGCAGCCCGTAGTGAACGCTTGGCAGAAATTGAAGTCGGACAAGTCCTGATGGGTCGCGTTGTGAACTTGACAGACTTCGGTGCATTCGTTGATATTGGTGGCGTGGATGGTATGATCCACATTTCCAACATTGACCATCGCCACGTTAATCACCCATCTGACGTGTTATCAGTTGGTGACGAAGTTGAAGTGCGCGTTGATAGCATTGATGTTGAACGTGAACGTATTGCCCTCAACCGTAAGGCAATTTTGCCAGACCCATGGAAATCATTCACTGATACTTACCAAGCGGGTCAGTTGATGGAAGGTGTTGTCACCAACGTAGTTGATTTCGGTGTCTTCGTCGCTGCTCCTGGTGGTGCACAAGGTCTCGTCCACACGAGCCGTATGGAAACACTTGGCGCATCCACCCCACGCGATATGTTCCGTGAAGGTGATGATGTTCTCGTGCGTATTGTTGGTGTTGACCCAGAACAACAACACATTGAACTCAGCATTGACGATGTGAGTGTTGAAGAACAACAAGCATGGATGTTCCGCAAACGCGAAGAAGCACAAGCTGATGATAGCGTCGAAATGCCAACTGATATTCACGGCACAGACGTTGAATAATTAGCAGAATACATAACAATTTCAAGCGCAGTGGTGAATGTTCATCACTGCGTTTTTGTTTTAGCACCCCACAGCACACGGAATCACACGCCAGATGAGATACAAATCTAGCACCGCAAAGCTAACGAATATCGCCACGACTATCCATTGAGAGAGCATGTTTTGCTTAAAAATTAATCCTCGCCATGTATCAACGCCTGTCACAAGTCCAATGGCAAAAGGGATAATCGCCACAAACAGATAGCGTCCCTGAAATTGTACAAAGGTGACGTTGTAGTAGGCGTATTGAGCAAGCGCAAAGAACATGATAAATCCTAGCATGATCCAAATTGCCCATGTAGATTGTGACTCATGCTCCGATTGGCGTGCCTCTGTGACAAAATACACCAGTAATCCGACTAAGCCGACGATGACGAGTCCGATAATTAACTGAAAGATAATCGGTAGTGCATCTGCTAGACGAGCTTCCATCCAGCCAAATTGTCCCCAAAAGCTATTAACTGTCGTATAGAACAATTCATTCCAATACGCTGTGTTGCCAATGTCTGCGATATGCTCAACACGACGCAATTGCCCGACGACAACTTCATCATGTGCTTGTAAGCCAAGAAAATCAGGGAAGCTATAGGTCAAGATATTGCGTCCCCAATAAATCACAGCGAAAATCCCTACTGGAATACCATAAGCGAGAAATTCATTGATTAGCTTTCTCATCTCACGATTTTGTGTTTGTAGCCAGCGCATCACAATCACAATGGTGACGACTCCTGCCATAAAGTAGCCTGTTGTTTTAGTGATGAAGATAATGCCAACAGCTAAGCCAAGCCACCAAGCAGGTGTGTTTTTGTGTTGTAGGTAGCGCACACAGAGCAATGTCGTCAGCGCAATCATCAACCCTGCGAGGGCATCATTATTGATACTTGACAGCATATGAATATTCTGGGGTAAAAAAGCAACTAATGCCATCACAGCAAGCGCACGATGAGGATGATTCGGGAAAAGATGCAAGGTAATCGCATAACTGAGAGCAACGGTAAATAAAGTCATTACCACTGATACCATTCGCACAGCAAATAGATTACCATCGGTCAACAAGAAAATTGGTGTCGCTAGCCAATAATAAAGTGGTGGTTGATGATCTTCGTATTGTATACTATCGAGATTATCTAGTAAGGGTTCTGCGAAATCTTGTGCCTTGAGCGTCTCTAAATAATCATTATCCCAATCGCCCATTTCGATGACAGGTAAGAATACACCTGCTGCCACCTGTGATATATAATTATAGTGGGCTGGTTCATCGGGGGCTTGCCAATCAGGTAATCGCCATGCAAAGAGTGTGCCCAAGATGACAAAGACTGTCAGCAATAGACAATATGTGATTCGATGACTTAACGATTGTGGCATAAGTGTTATCTCTCATGGATTATCAATAGGCATCTATTGTGCCTGTTGGATGAATTGCACTCAAGATACAAGCCTGTAACGCAGGATGGAATTTACTATTTTGGAATTTATATGACGTTTGAACTTGCTGAATTTGATTATTATTCGCCCTATTTGCACAAAGCGGTGGATGTTTATTGCACCGTTTGGGGGCGTAATCTTGAAGATAGTACGACTTTCTTCAGAAAATATGCTCGGATGCACTATTTTGTAGGCTATGTTGCTTTAGTTAGAGGGCAGGTTGTCGGTATTGCCTTCGGAACAGCATCACAAGCAGGGCAATGGTGGCACGATAAAGTGAGTACGCATGTCGGCAAAAATCATCATGCTTTAGCAAACGCATGGGTTTTGACTGAATTAGCTGTTTTGCAACCTTATCGTAAACACAATATTGGAAGTGCTCTGCATGACAAGGTTTTGGAGCAACAACCCTTCCCGAATGTTTTACTTTCTACACAAGTTGATAATATCAAGGCGCGTGAATTTTACGAAAAACGTCATTGGACGTATTTACATCAGGGGTTTTCGTTTCAGAAAAATCGCCCTAATTACTGCATTATGCACAGAGTAATACCTCATGCCTCTTGAGTTGCTGCCACTCAATTCATCATCCCCTTATATTTTAGATGCAGTGCGTATCTACAATGAATACATCGCAGGTGAACTCGATTATCAAGAGCATTTCTTCCGTTCGCATATGATACGCCCAGGTTATGTTGGCTTATTGGCAAAACTGGACAAGAAAATTGTCGGTGTAGCATTTGGGTCATTTTCATTGGCTGGACAGTGGTGGCATGACCGTGTTGCAACCTATGTCGGACGCGAACATCCTGCTTTACAAGATGCATGGGTGCTAACACAACTCAACGTGCTGAAAGCCTATCGCAATCGCAAAATTGGTGCACAATTGCATGACACTATTATCTCTAAGCAGACACGCCACAATTTACTGCTTTCAACACAAGTTGCCAACCGTGATGCTCAACGATTCTATAAGCGACATGGCTGGCATATTTTGCATAAAGGGTTTCAATTCAGTTCAGGCGATGAACCTTATCAAATTCTGTATAAAACACTTGATTAAGGGTCGGTGCTTGGCGGAATGTTAATAAATTGCGTTGCAAAATCACGCAGAGCGGGTCGTATCGCTGGTGGAATTTCATCGGATTCGGCTAAACGGCTGACACGATATTTATCATCAAAATGGAGTGCATAGAGTGTCGTCAGATTATGCTCGATGACGCTGTTCATCAAAGATGGAAATTCTGTTTCCAGATGAAATTTTACAGACGACAAAATCAGGTGAACAGACCATGAACGCCCATCAAGTTCAAGTATGATAGCTTTTTGGGTAGCTTCGTCAAATCCGTTTTTGTGAGCGATATGGTCTAATTGTTTTAGTTTTTCCTGTGATGTATCTAACCATCGTTGCAAGTTGGGATAGCGTGCAGGAGCAGGTGTGATGGTTTCGCCACGCATTGTCATTTGCAAGGCTTTGAAGAAGGTTCGGATATAGCGCATAATTTCCCTATGTTTAGATTGATAGTGATTATGCCTTTGTTATAGCAGACGTTCGTTAGACGACGCTAAACTTCCTCAACATAGACATGCCTCCGACACTTGCTATAATGCCGTTCTAAACTGATTTACTGCGGATGATATGTTATGTCGCGTCATCATTGGATATTATTAGGGATTGTGCTTGCAAGTTTTGGACTACGCCTCGCACTGTTACCCCTCATCCAAAACCCTGGACTGAATGACCAGAATCATTATTATAATCTTGGCACACGCCTACTAACTGGTGAAGGTTTCACCATTGATTATGTTTGGCACTACAGTAGCTTGCCCGACACTATTGAGCATCCCACTGACCATTGGATGCCTGTTGCAGGGATTGTCGCAGCATTTGGTATGGCATTATTTGGGGAAGGCGCACAAAATGCTTTAGTGTTTTTCATCATTGCAGGGTCGCTTCTGCCAATTGTTGCTTATCTAGCAACGAAGCAATATGGATTATCTGATAATTTGGCACTGATTGCAGCGTGCTTTGCTATCAGTATCCCTGACATTGTGTGGAATTCGCTACGCACCGACAGCACGATTATCAATATGCTCCTGATTCCTGCGAGTATCATCGCGTTCATTCATGGTGTCAAACACAATAAATGGTGGGCTTATGCTGTCAGTGGTGTACTAGGTGGCTTAGCTTATCTAACACGTAACGATTCTATTTTGATTTTGCCATTGGTTATATCGTGTGGTGTTGTTTATCTATTATGGGAGCGGAAATTCACCTCACGTAGGCAATTGTGGCAGATTATTCTTGTGCCGATTGTTTTTATAGTGACCGCATCGCCTTGGCTGATACGCAATCAGCAAGTTACAGGGTCACTTGGCTCACCCGAAAGTGATGTAATGTTCTTCATGGTAGATGCTAAAGACCATTATGCCTACAACATGCCTCTCACCCTCGATAGTATGCTAGAGCGTAGAACAATTAGTGAACATATCAACAAACGCCTCTTTGAACTGATTGCAGCATTCAAGCAAATCATTATTTCGTTGGATGTTGCATTGCCTGTATTGGTAGGACTCGGTATTTTGATATTGCTATGGGAACGAGATAAACAACACTGGTTAGTAACCACACCTGTCATATTATGGGTATTAGGCATTTTGATTGCATATCCGATATTGTTGCCATTGAAAAGTCAAAGTGGTAGTTTCGAGAAAGCCTATTTGACGATTGTGCCCTTATTGTTGCCATTAGCAGTTATTGCTATTGATAAGTTATTTGTCAAAGACCAGTGGCGCATGATTGCTATTGGGCTAATTGTGGGATTGATGGCAGCTAATAGTTTTGATGTAGTACGCCTCGAAACACAAAACGCGAATAATTTTTATAGATCAATGGAACGTCTGACAGATACCATTCAAGCTCTACCTGATAACACAGGAGATGACGAAATCCGTGTGATGTCGCAAGACCCCTTCCCGATGAGTTACTTTGGTATTTCATCTGTGATGACCCCACTAACATCCAACCGTGAAGATGTGATAGCGATTGCCGAACGCTATGAGATTGATTATCTAATTATGCCTGCTGCACGCCCTACATTGGATGGTTTATTTCAACAAAGAGAAGTTGATACGCGCTTTGATTATGTGACTAACCTCAGCAATGAGAGTCGTGTCCTTTATGAGATTTACGCCTTTGACTATGAGGAGATTGCCAATGGTCGAGAGTAAATCAAGTCAGCGACTGTTATGGATAGTCCTTGGACTGGCATTATTCATTCGCCTAATTGTGCTTATCCTCAATGGCTGGACAGCTTTACCGAGCACAGGGGGTGATGAATTTTGGTATCTCGTCAATGGACAAGGCTTGTTCAGTTCAGAGCCGACTGGATTTGCACTTGGTTATCCTTACGCTGCTAATAATTTAGGTGTTGCGCCTCTCTATCTCATCTTTAATGGGGCGATACAAACGATTTTTGGCTTTCTGCCAGCCTTAGGTGCAATTCGCTTCACGCAAATCATCATGAGTGTGATGGTCTGTTATTTTGCCTATGATTTAGGTCGCTTACTGACTCATGATGTGCGTGTTGGTTTCGTTGCTGGATTGGCGATGGCAATATCTATCGTGTGGATTATTGAGCCTCTGAACATCATGACCGAAACACTTTATATTACCCTGACGAGTGCAGGGATTTGGTGTTACTGTCGTTGGATTGTGAATCAACTAGAAACTAGTCATTGGTCTATTGCAGTTATCATTGGTATTTTGCTCGGATTAGCGACCTTAACCCGTGCGGTTGGCATTTTATTTCCGATTGGGGTTGTGGGGCATGTCATTTTAGTCGCAGGGCGACCTTACTGGAAAAAAGGCTTACAAATTGCTTGTGTTATCCTAGTGAGTTATGGTCTGGTAATCTCGACATGGACAGTCTATAACCTTGCCCGATATGAACGTTTTATCATTGTTAGCAATCAATTTTTCCCGACATTATGGCGTGGGGCTACAGAAGAGGATGGTAGTCCATCCGAAAACGATGCCTTACTCGGCGACCAAACTGCACAAGAACAATCCACAGAGATTATTACCAGCGACCCGACAGCTTATGTTGCACTCAGAACACGCGAATTAATTGGCGCATATTTGCAACCTCATGGCACACTCGCATTTGATGGCGAAAGCCTCAAAGCACTCGCACAAGATTGGGTACAAAGTGGATTCAGCATTGATAGTTTGCAACGCATGGTCACAGCAGAATCTTTTGTGCCTAAGCTATTGATTTATATTTGGCATTATGGCGCGTTAGTTGGTGGGTTGATTGGGATATGGTTGACTCGTCATCAGTGGCGTATCTCATTGGTGTTGATTGGCTTTATTGCCTATACAACATTGCTTCATTTTATCTTACAAGCATTGCCACGTTATATCTTTCCGACTTATGTGTTTTATATAATTTTTGCTTCCGTGACGGTGATTGCTGTATGGGATTTATTCATGGGGCAGAACAAAAAAGAGGCGACTTGAGCAGTCACCTCTGTAGAGTTTATCTACTGTTGTGGGGCAAGATATTGACCAAGAATCGTCGCATTGAGGCTACTATAATGTGCGCTAAAGCCTGTGCAGAGACCGCTACCTGCGCCAACATAAGCAAACCAGAACTCTTCGCCATTTAAGGTAAATTCACCGTAAGCTGCACATGGTTCAAGGTCGATTGCTTGTGCGCTGAAGCCTGTGTCCGTTACACAACTTAGTACATTGCGTTGAACACGGGTTTTATTGACAATCAATGATGCGCCGACTTGTGGCACAATGTCAAAATTTTCTTCGGCATAGGTCAAACCAGAAACAGCACCCGTCTCTTGCAAGCAATCTAAAAGCGCATCGGCACGTTGGATGGTGACAGCGAGGGGTACGTTACCCGTGGTAACCGCCGCGCCAGCCGTTGTCGTCAGAATAGCATCAGCAGCCGTATCTAAATCAGTTGTTTGGAAACCAACAATAGCAGGTTGTTGATTCTGTGCTGAGAGAGCATCGGTTGAGCTATCGGTTGTTTCACAGGCAACCAGTACCATTGTTAAGATGATAATGAGTGTGAGTAAGCGTGTTTGCATAATTGTCCTTCCCTAGTTGTTTGTTGTTAATCCGTTTGTATTCTATCATCAGTTGCGAAAATGTGGGCGTTTAGGAGACAAATTTTGCATAAAATATACAAGTTTGCCTCCCAAGAAAGCTCTTAGCGCATGGCTTCGGATTCAGGTATTGCAAAAATCATGCGTCCTGTTTCACGGTTGATGAGCTTCGTCACTTCGACTGGAATGGTGCGATCCATATAGTTTTTACCGTTTTCGACCACGACCATTGTGCCATCATCAAGATAGCCAACACCTTGCCCCTCATCACGCCCTTCTTGGAAGATACGAATTGCAAAGGTTTCACCAGGGATATAAATCGAACGCACGGCATTTGCTAAAGCATTAATATTGAGTACAGTAACACCTTGCGCTTCTGCGACTTGGTTGAGATTGAAGTCATTGGTCACAACTAAGCCTGATAATTGCATCGCAAGGGCAACCAATTTATCATCCACTTGTTGGATATCCTCAAAATCATCTTCAACGATGCGTAGCGGAATGACCTCATTCTGTTGTAATTTATTGAGCATACTCAAGCCACGTCGTCCACGTTTGCGTCGTAGAGGGTCAGATGAATCAGCAACACGATGCAATTCACTGAGTACAAAACGGGGCACAATCAATGTGCCACCGACGAAGCCTGTTTCAGCAATATCTGTGATGCGTCCATCAATCAAAACGCTGGTATCGAGTAGCAACTTGCGTGAGGCTAAACCTGGTAAGCGCGATTGTTGTTTCCCGAAGCGAAATTGCATTGCATCGTTAATTTCTTTGGCGCGGACACTAAAAATAGTCAAGCCGAGATAGCCAAACAAGACAACCAGAATCGTTGGAATATAAGAGCCAAGAGGTAATTCAATGAGAGATAATGGATAAGCAACGAGTAGTGCAATGAATAAGCCCAATATCAAACCAATTAAGGACATCATCAGGCGTTCAATTGGCATTTCGCTAATGGCTCGTCGCAAAGCACGCACAGGACGCACTGTAATCCAAGGCGTTAAGATAATTCCAAATAGGAAACCAACTAGACCCATCAAGAAACCACCAGATTGTGGGTCAAGACTCAATAAGTCAGCAGAATCAACACCGAGGCGTATACCAATAATGCTGAACACAACAATGCCAATCATACGAGAGGCGAAATCAGGGGACATGAGAATTTTCTCCTTAGTACGAACACACTATCATCCGCCAATGAAATCGGAGCGGTGCATCGTGCGATGCGATGTGTATTGGTACGGCTATGAAAGATAAATAGATGTTTGCTTAGCTTACCAGCAGAATAAAATAGTGTGGTAATCCTATGAAAAGCAACCATAATGTTACTTATATTATAGACTTAAGTGCTAACAAATCACAATATTGTATCAATTCGGTTTTAAAAGGTATCATCTGTCAAATTGTCTGATGGTAATGCGCCTGACCCTGGAATTTCTTGCTCCAACATGCGCGTCATCTGTTCAATATGTACGATGTCATGATGCGAAACTTGAATAAGGGCATCCGTCATTGAAAAATCGCCTCGTTCAGGATGAATGCCTGAGCGTTGCCATTGTTCGGATGTTAAGTTTTCAAAAAGGGCTTTGGTTTTATTACGTGAATACATAAATTCATCGAAGACATAGGCGAAGTCTTCATCGTTGTAAGCTTTATCAATTGCCATTTGTTCATGGTCGTAGGCAGGGAGTGGCGGATGGTTTTGTGTGAGCATCATTTCGGCACGTTCACGGAAGATGATATCGAAATCCCGTAAATGCCCTAAAATTTCGAGAATTGTCCAGCCTTCAGGACCATCGCGCAAGGTTGTTGCCTGTTCCATGCTCACATTTTTGAGTACATGCCCAATAGTTTCTGCTGTCAGTTGCATTAAGTTGATGTGACGTTGCTGAATATCATGTAAATCTGCCATGTGTGTATCCTTGATGAGAAAAATTAAGTTGATAATACCGTGCCAAACTACGATTTCCTAGTACAATGAGACCGCATTAGACTACAAGCTAGACGACATTCAGGATTGTATTATGCGTAATGGGTTGATTATTGGTATTTTATTGATTTGTGTTGCTTTGTTCAGTATTAGTATCCCACCCACAAGTGATGCTCAAAGTCCACCAACACCTGTGCCTGAGAATACAACGTACACAGGACGACAATTCACACGGTCAGACCGTTTAGGGATTACATTCATTAGTTCAGCACAAATTGAACAAGATGACACACGCTATCAGAATGCACTCTTACTGGGTGCAGGATGGACACGCTGGCCTTTATATTGGAATGCTGTCGAAACTGCCCCGAATCAGTGGGATTGGTCAGATTATGATGAGTTAATCATCAACGATGTGCGCTATGGTCTGAACATCAATGCGATTTTATTAGACCGTCCACTGTTCTTTGCAGAAGGCGATAGCATTGCTGGTTTGAATAATCCTATTTTTGCTGATGGCACAGATACCCCAGGACAAGGCAAAGCTATCAATCCTGAGAATCCTTGGGCAAATTTTGTGTATCAAGCAGTGCAACGTTATAAACCTGGTGGTGTTCTGGCACAACAAGAAGGATGGACAAGTGGGCAAGGTGTCACCATCTGGGAAGTCTGGAACGAACCCGACCTCGCGCAGTTCTGGCGTGGTGGGATTAATGCTTATGCACGCTTGCTCAAAGTCGCTTATTTATCTGCTCATCAAGCAGACCCCACTGCTGATGTGATGTTTGGCGGATTGCTTTACTCTACACCTGATAATTGGCTTGCTCGCGTATTAGCTATCTATGAAAGTGACCCTCTGGCGCGGAGTAACAATTGGTTCATGGATGCTGTTGCAGTACATAGTTACAGTTATCCTTGGCGTTCGGGTTGGTTGACGCTCTTTGCCAAGCAAACCTTGATAGCCTATGGACTTGACCGTCCTATTTTTGTGAATGAAACAGGTATCAGTGTTTGGGATGATTATCCTGGTCCTGTGTGGGCTAATGCGCCTGAGCAACGTATTCGACTTGGCACGGCTGACCAGCAAGCGTGGTATTTTATCCAGAGTACCATATATGCTTGGTCAGAGGGTGCGTCAGTAGTCTTTTTCCATCAGTTATATGACGATTGTGGTGACCAACCTGCGGGTACAAACTTTCCGCCGAATAACGGAGATTTATGTGCATCAGGACAAGCCTGTTTTGGCGATGCTTTTGGCTTATTCCGAAATACCAGCGAGTCTATCTGCTTTAGTCAACATCCGAATCCTGGTACACCTCGTCCAGCAGCCGAAGCCTTCAATTTGATGGCGCAAGTATTTGGTGCAGAATCATTCGAGTATGTCACCGATATTCGTGAAGAGGGCAATTCCATCTTTGAATTTCGCAGACCTGCGACCAACGAACGCATTCTTGTTGTATGGAATCGTCGATTTGAAGCCAACACAGCAATTATTCCAGCAGGTGGTAATAACGCAACACTTTACACTTTAGACCGCACAACGACTATTGCCCCACAAAATGGAAATTATACTTTGTCCTTGCGTGCTGCCGTACCTGACAGTTTCCCTGAACTAGAGCCGAATGACATCAGCGCAATTGCGGGTGAGCCTGTAATTCTCGTGGAACGTCTCGAAGGTGATGTGCCTCAAATTGATGAAACGCCTGTTGTTCAAGCGGAGGAAGTATCTAGCATTGTCACTGTGCCACCGCCGACACCAGGTCCTATTTTCAATCCGACGGTTGCACCAGAAGATGACGATATTGCGCCGACGACCTTCTTTGATGAGTTACCAGAAATTAGTACCAGCACATTTTTTGTCTCTTGGGGGGCAGATGATAACGGTACCATTGAACGCTATGTGGTCTGGGTACAGATTAACGATGGTGCATGGACACCTTGGCTAGAAACACAACGCACAGAAGGCATCTATACAGGCACATCGGGCAATAGTTATCAATTTGCGGTTTGGGCTGTCGATACAGGTGGTAATTGGTCTACCAATGCAGACCTACAGCCCCAAGCACAAACGCGAGTTGAGTAGATTACTCAGGGGAAGTCAGAGATAGGTTCAATGAAATACTGATTTCCCCGACCTTCAACTGTCCAGCCGACTGTACCACGATAGTCAATCAAAAACCATGTGTAGCCCTCTGCACAAGTAGGACCGTCACGCACGATAAATTCATCACCAGCAGGAATTAAGCCAACAATATCGCCACTTGTCGATGCTTCACTACGAATACGATTGGGAATTGTTGCTGAAATCACACGCGCTGAATCCCCTGCAATCACCTGAATCGGTGGCGCACCGTCGCACATGGTTGGAGGTGCAAGCTCGGTTTCTGGTAAATCGACAAAGATGAGTGGATCTTGTCCCCAGATAATAGTAGCTGCAAAATCATCGGCGAAGCCATCGCTGTTACTGACATCAATTTCGCTACCATCAGCATTGAGAATATGTAGTGTACTATCTGCATAGGCAATCTGTGTACCATCAGGGGATAGCGCAATTCGTTGTGGCGGATAAGCAAAAAACTCATCCGCCATAGTATAAGAGTTCGTGACTTGCCAATTATAATTGAACTCAAAATCAATTTCGTATTGTACTTCAAGTGAGTCAGGGTTCATTGGGTTTGCCATCGCAAGGCGACCTGATAAGGGTTCAGATTCACCTGTTGTTATATCAACCAGAACCCAACCTGCTTGTTCAAAGTCGAGCGCATACTTTGCACCATCGGGTGTGAGGACTAATTCACGTTGTGTATAGAAATCGTCGCTCTCGCCACCATTGAGAATTTCATAAGAAGCAATGATAGATTCTGAGTCCATATCGACTAATGTGAGTGTTTCGATGTTAAAGAATGTTTCTTCGTCAAATTCAGAGACCCATAGCACTAAGCCTTCATCAACCCATGCGATGACTTCTGCTGGTGCAGGAAAGGGTGCAAGCGGTACATCAATAATAAAGTCCGCCTCGTCACCTGTTTCGAGGTCGAGTTTAACCACAGATTGTGTATCATCTTCAAAACTGAGTTCTGTCCATGCTAATTGTGAGCCATCAGGCGACCAGACAATTTGTCCACGCACACTATCAATCGGAGGCAATTCATCATCGAAAGGTTCGTCACCACCTTCTTGAGCAATAATGCGCTCTAAGCTATCAGTTGTTGTATCACAGAGCCAGATATTAGGGCTATATTGAATATCACCAAAGCTACCAAAAACAGTGAATGCCTCAGAGACAATAGGTGGGAAGGTTGGAATTAAAAATTGTGTACCATCAGGGGATGGGACGAGTGGGCCAGCAAATTCTTCATCAGGCATACAAGCATCATACGGGACGAGTGTTGTTTCTTCGAGGCGATAAATTTGGTCATTGAAGAAGGCAATGAGTGGTACTTCATTTTCTTGTGCAAGGCTTGGTAAAATCAAGAAAGTTGCAAGCAGTAGGCTCAATATATTGCGATGGTACATAGGCTATCCCATTCACTCAGACAGTAATGGCAGTATTGTACCTGATTAATGCGAATCTAATGAACCTACAGTTACTCAGTTTTGACCTTAGCCATTGTATCGGCGATAGAGCATATACGAGTACGCTGACAAGCCAAGCGAAACAGCGACGATGCCACCAATGACAATAAGGAACATTGGCTCTAGCGGTAAGATTAACGCCAGTACAATAGAAACAAATCCTACACCGACAAACCAGCGTCCACCGACACGATGTGTTTTCTTCCACACGCGCTCATCAGATATTGTCCAAGGGGTGCGGATGCCGAAGAACCACGTTTTCCGCACACGTCCGAGTTCATTGCCTAAGACCATAAACAACATACCCAAACCGACAATAATTAAGCGGATAACTGCCTCTGGATTGTTATATTGTGTGAGTGTGACAATGTGTAAGCCAACAAAGAACAATACAAGTGTCACTCGGAAGCGCATATAGAACGCACCAAATTTTTCGTATGACTCACGATGAGGGTCAATCTTGGGAATAATGAGAGTCAAAACCCAGATGAAGAGACCCAATGCTGGCGCGACTAATACGGCTATATTTTTCGACCAAGTGCTATTGACTGAGCCATCCATGCCCCATTGACGTGGTAATTCGTCTGGTAATGATGGATACAGCACCATACTGATAATCACCATCACACTAATTGCTATCAACATGGCGATATTGCCATTCCGTTGTATATTATCATTCATGAGTCATCCTCCTCACCAATTTGGAACATTTCCATCAATTCTTGGATGAGTTCCTGCATTACCGATGCGTTGACACTATAGATAATGTTTTGACCATCACGTTCACCACTGATAAGTTCTGCATTTTTGAGAATATTCAGGTGATGTGAGATGCTTGGCTTGCTGATTTTAAAGGCTTTGGCAATATCCCCTGCGCTGAGATTTTTTTCGCTCAACATTCGCAATATTTCGCGTCTTGTAGGGTCTGCAAGAGCCTTAAATGTATTGTTCATCGATTACTATCCATTTAGATGTTTAGACGATTATCTAATTATCTAATCAAAGTATAGACCAAAGCGATTTATCTTGTCAATCGACTACACCCCCTAATGATTAGGGGTTCGCAAAAAATCCTTGTAGACTTGTCACTATCCCATCCAGTGATTATGCTTTGCGTATGATGACCTCAATAAGGAATAGTTTTCAATGGAAATTTTAATTGCGACACAGAACCAAGGTAAAGTTAAAGAATACCAGCGATTGTTAGCAGATATTGATGTGAGCATAATTGGCTTGCGTGATATTGGCTTAGGCAAAATGGATGTCGAAGAAACAGGTACGACGTTTGAGGCAAACGCACTCCTGAAAGCAGAAGCCTATGCTAAAGCCAGTGGCAAAATCGCCTTAGCAGATGATAGCGGTTTAGAAGTTGACGCGCTTGATGGTCGTCCAGGTGTTTATAGCGCACGCTATGGCAAACCTGAATTTGATGATGCAGGTCGGCGACAATATCTACTCAAAGAAATGAACAATGTGGCTGAAAATGACCGTAGCGCACGCTTCCGTTGTGTGATTGCGATTTATAATCCAGACACTGATGAAAGCTACACCACTGATGGGACATGCGAAGGCATTATTCGGACAGAAGAACGTGATGCAGGTCAGGGCTTTGGCTATGATGCGGTTTTCCAACCAGACGGATTTGATAAATCTTTTGCTGAATTAGATAGTGACGAGAAAAATCTTATCAGTCATCGTGGGCAAGCTGTGAAGGGTCTACCTGAGATTTTAGCCAAGTTATAAGTCATCTGAAAATTACGATTTTATGGGAGAGTTTGAAACTATCTCTTACACTGTCATGACTTTCGTGTGTAAGGGCGCGGTCTTAGACCCGCCCAAATAATCATATTTAACACTGTTTCCCGAATATTCAGATAGTTTCGCAGAAAAAGAGACCTGCTTGTGCAAGTCTCTCTGCATGGTATGTGGATTACTGAGCAAAATATCGGACATGGCGATTGTGCGCTTTGCCGTAGCTTTTGCTCAGTATTTTCGCTTGACGTGCTATATCGTGTTGTTGCTTGCGAATTTTTTGTGCTTGTGGGTTGAGGGCAACCATGTCCTCACCAGAACGAATCCGCATAATTGCGCGTTCTGCCTCAAGCACAGCCGACTCAAAAGGGTCGTTGGAATCGCCCTCCTCAAGACGATATACATCCGTGAGGAAGTTTTCCATTTGCGAGACGGTGTTTGCGCGTAGCACGTAAATCGGCATTCCGCGACGTTCCGCATCGGTAATCACTTTGGGTCGGCGACGATAGTAATTCTTGAGTGTGACCACAGCATCGGCTTGACCGAAATCATCAATGACCTGTAAGGGCACATTTAAGCGTTTAGCCGCTTGGTGTAAGCGGTTACGTGCCACACCATAGGCATAGACTTTCATTTCTGGTAAGTCAGCGCGTGCTTGAACCCGTTGTACTTCTTGCTTGATGGTATCAGCATCTGAGCGACGATTACCACGTATCATCCGCACTTGTTGTGGTGGGCGGTCAGGCTGATTTGCCATGCGTGGGTCAAGTTCTACCCGTTGCTCTTCTTTGCTGATGTTGCCATCTTGGTCACGATAGCGCACTTCAACCGTTGGCGATTTTGTCCGCAACATGGAATCAACAGCGGCTGCAATGTCTTCATGAACTGCCATTCTATCGCGTGTTTGTAGTTCGACCAGAATATCAAATGTTGGTGGACTCCGACGTTCGAGAACAACTTTTTGTGTTCCACGCCGACGGGCTTCATCATCGGATAGTGTTACCGATTGAATACCACCCACCAAATCAGATAATGTCGGATTCAGCATGAGGTTTTCGAGTGTATTACCGTGTGCTGTTGCTACAAGTTGCACACCACGTTCAGCGATTGTGCGGGCTGCCATCGCTTCGAGTTCACGTCCGATTTCATCAATGATGATGACCTCTGGATTGTGATTTTCAACTGCTTCAATCATGACCTCGTGTTGTCGTTCAGGATGGTCAACTTGCATACGCCGAGCACGTCCAACAGCAGGATGAGGCACATCGCCATCACCACCGATTTCGTTGCTGGTATCGACAATCACCACTCGTTTATCTTCGGCAAGTACACGCGCAGCCTCGCGCAACATGGTTGTTTTACCAACACCAGGAGGACCTAGCATCAAGAGGCTTTGTCCACTGGTAACAAGGTCTTCAATAATGTCGATTGTACCGTAAACTGCACGCCCGACACGGCATGTTAAACCGACGACATCGCGCCGACGATTACGAATACCTGATATACGGTGCAGGGTTCGTTCGATACCTGCACGATTGTCTGCGTCAAATTCACCAATTTGGAGGAGTACCCATTCGAGGTCATCGCGGGTAACTTCTTCATCAGAAAGTACGATCTCGCCACTGACGTAACGAGCCGTTGGGACACGTCCTAAATCCATCACGACTTCTAACAGATTTTGTGTGTCTCCGTAGTCCTCAAGGGCTTGTATCACATAAGAGGGTAATACGCGCTTGAGTTGTTCTATATCATCTGTGATGCGTCGTTCCATATATGTGTTTAAATTTCCTTGCTATTGCAATCTTCAATCGCAACAAACCAATAATTAGGCATGTTGGAACTTACTTTTAACTTACTCGGAATTGCCATTTTAGCAAATCCTGGGTGACGAACACCTGCGACAATTTGCTTGACCATGACTGCTTGCTCGACCCATTCTTCAAAGTTGAGGTCTTGTAGTGTGTAGTTGAGCCAATCTTGGTAACTACGTACACAGACATAAATTGGCACTTTTGCACTACGATTAATTTGAGCGATAGCTGCAGTGATGATGTCTTGTGCATCACTACTAACATCAGGATGGATAAACGGTAGCAAGTACACGCCGTTACCTCCTTCTGAGATACCGATGTATGCCTCAACACGTCCATTCCGACGATATACCAAACCATTCATATCACTTGGCGGTGTAGCAACCTGTTGCAAGATAGGAGGTACAGTGTTGTTTATCAGTGATGTGATGCCTATATCATCGTTATTGTGTTCAGCATGTAGTGTAATTGTCGGTTGTTCGGTAATTTGGACAGCGTCATGTCGCCAGATAATTTGTCGAGAATAAGTCGAGAAACGGGCTGTTCGTAATGTCTCAAACAGATGACTGCTTGTTTCGACTTCTGCAATCAGAGAGTGTGCTCCGTGCTTACCTGCTTCACGCGCCATAGCATCTAAGATATTCAACCAGACTGTATCTTCGATGTCTTCGTCTAAGGCTGGTGCAATATAGACGATATGTGCGTTCAAATCTTCTGGACGATAGCGAAATTGTCCGACTACTTGATGATGTTCAGTGCGAGATACTAATGTGTAAACACCTCTTGGGAAGAGCAAACTGCTCAATAGCAAACTATTTGGTCCACGTGCATCGCGCGTCAAACCCATTTCACTATCGAGTACTGTGCCATTTGCTGTTAATCGCCGAATTAGTGGCAAATCAACAATTGTCATGGTGCGTGTATCTTTAATTGCGGACATAGCAAGCTCCCAAAAGTGCGAGACTGAGTCTTATTTAAAAGACCATATTAGATACTGTCATTGTATCGATTTCGCACAGTGATTTCAATTAAACCGTTATAGCTATTACAACACAATAACCATCTCCACGACGCGATATTGCGCCACTTTTGCATAACATTCTCATATTATCACTATTTCACAGGTCATAAAGGGTCAAAATGGTCTGTTTTAATTTCTTTACATTATGTGTCGCGGAACAGTAAGCGTCTTGTTGGGCGACGGCGCACTTTGTAGCCTGTAACTTTTGCTAGTGTAATCTGCCAGATAACGCCAAAGGCAATGAAACCTAATGTCCAGAAGCCATCTAACCCTAGACCTAGTGACAATAACTGTCCACCTACAATTGAAGAGATGACCACGAGTAGCTCAAATGATAAGCCCAACATAATAAGTCCACCCATAATTGCACCAAAAATCATTGCTAGGAGTGGGTCGATGTTGAGTGTGAGTGCACTCAAAATTTGCAATGTCAGTAGCACACCAACATAAGCACCGATTGCGAAGACAGCGAGATAATAGAGATAGATTGCTAAGAAACCACCAATTGCACTACCTATCAGCATTGCGAAAATTGTAATCAGTAGACTCTCTGAGCCAACCAAAGCCACAGCTAATAATGCGCCTGATAGTGCGCCAGCAATCAAAATGACAAAATTATAGATGCGCCAACCAATCAATAGCATAATTGCCCCACCAATGATGAGCACTACCTGTAGCAAGCTATCTTCGGTAGCCAGTTGGATACGTTCCCAAAATTGACCTGCTAGCCCTTGTAGTTGTTGGGTTGCATCTGTGACAATGCTGTTATCTTGAGCAGAGACACTTACTGCAATGACAATAAAGACTAAAATAACACTGCAATATTTCAAAAAATGTCTCACAGACCCTCCTAAATTGTTTATATCAAAATGTCGATGTAAGCATTCTCTTGTATCATTATATATGAGACTTGAAGCTACCGTAGTGTAATCGTCAGGTAGACAAGGGATAGTCATCTATCACTGTATTTGTGTGACTGTGTTAGAGTGATAGAATAACAACAGACGCTTTAATTGGGAGAGTTTACTGGTATGCCCGAGAATCACGATTTACCAGAAATGAACGATGATACACAAAATGAATTCACTGAGCGACAATCGCGCTCGGACGATGTGACCCAAAGCATGAGTTTGGATGCTGTGCCTCCATCTGAAACACAACCAAAATCCAATTCTATGCCGACCATGCCTCATTTTCGTGAGCCTGGCACGGAAGACCCAAATGTGACTTTAGCAGGAACGGGTGGGCTAGACCCTAATCCTGATATGATGCCTGCTGTGCCTGACTCATCACATTCACAACAAACGATGGTCAATATGCCAAAAGCACCGTCGAATAATCCGCCACAGATGACGGCTGCTAATCCAAATCTGGCAGATAGTCGTTATCAACGCCCTAAAACACCACCTGCACCACAAACTGCCCAAGGGCAGTATGTACCTGCTCCACCGATGAAAACTAAAGGGCAATCTCAGAAGAGTCTGCCTCGTCGTCCACGTCGGCGGAATCGCATTATGGGCTTGCCGTCAGGTTGTGTTTTCATGTTTCTGGGCTTGATGGTAACGTTTTGTGGTGGCTTTACACTGTTGACAGCAGGTGCTGCAGCAGTATTTATCCCTCGTATCGAGCAAGAATGGGGAACTGAAGTTGACCGTGTCGATGGTTATCGCGCATTTGAAAGCACCTTCTACTTTGACCGTTATGGCAATCCGCTATATGAAGCCTTCAATGAAGGTCGTCGTGATATTGTGCGCTATGAAGACTTCCCAGAAGACCTTGTGAATGCGTCTGTTTCAATTGAGGATGATACCTTCTGGACGAATATGGGCATTGATGTACCAGCCACGACTGTCGCATTTTTTAGCTTTATTGGTGCAGGAGGTGAACGTGTCCCTGGTGGTAGTACGATTACGCAACAGGTGGTGAAGAATATTCTCTTTGATTTTGAGTATCGTGCCGAAGTAAGTGCGACTCGTAAAGCAGAAGAGATTATCCTTGCGCTATTCCTGACGCAACGGCGTAGCAAAGAAGACATTATGCGTTTGTATCTGAACGAGATTTACTATGGTAATCTCGCATATGGTGCACAAGCTGCTGCCCAGACCTTCTTTGGCAAGGATGTTGGTGATTTGACCTTAGGTGAAGCAGCTTTACTGGCTAGCTTGCCACAAGCACCCGCGAATCTTGACCCACTCAACCCTGACCCAGAAGTGCAATCGCGCTTATTTGCACGCTGGCGATTGGTATTAGATGAAATGCTGGAAGAAGGCTACATCACCGCAGAGGAGCGTTCGGCTACTCTAGCACAAGGTTTAACCTTTGTTGCACCCGATGCGAATAATCTCGAAGCACCGCATTTTACGATTTATGCTCAGAATGAGTTTGAAGACCTCATGACGGAAATCGGCTTTAGCCCCGAAGACCTGACGACAGGTGGCTTCCGTGTGTATACAACACTTGACCAAAGCATCAATAATATTGCGCTGGGTGCTGCACGAACACAAGTTGCTAATTTGACCAACCGCAATGTCAGCAATGCCTCCGTCGTGGTGATTCAACCGCTAACAGGACAAATTATCAGCATGGTTGGTAGCATTGACTACAACAATGATGCGATTGATGGCAACGTCAATGTGGCGATTGCTCTGCGTCAACCTGGTAGTACGATGAAGCCTTTTACCTATGCGGCTGCGATGGAACTCGGCATGACTACGGGCGATGTGCTCTGGGATACACGTATCGAAGTTCGGCAGATTGGGCAACCGAATTACGTACCACGCAATTATGATGGCACATTTCACGGTCCGATGACGATTCGTCGTGCGCTTGCCAATAGTTACAACATTCCTGCGGTGCAAGCAGTGCAGTTAACGGGTGTCGATTACCTACTGAACATGATGAACCGTGTGGGTGTGAGTACCTTGACTGACCCATCACGCTATGGTGTTTCGTTGACACTGGGTGGTGGTGAAGTCAGTTTGCTTGAGTTGACCAATGCCTATGGTGTTTTCGCCAATGTCGGCACATATGTTGAACCCACATCTATTCTGTGTGTGATTGATAGCAACGATAATATCGTTTATCAATATGAAGGTGGCTGTCCGCAAGGTAGTGGCACATTCACTACGAATACAGTTGACCGACGTGGTTTTGGTATACCTGCGCTTGACCCACGCATTGCCTTCACTATGACTGACATTATGAGTGATAATGTCTCTCGTACACCTGCAATGGGGTCAAATAGTTCTCTTTATACTCCTGAGATTGGCACAGCCGTCAAAACAGGGACAACCAACGACATTAAGGATAACTGGACAATCGGCTATACGCGCAATGTCGTAGTGGGTGTGTGGGTCGGCAATAACAATGGTGATCCAATGGTGAATTCCTCTGGTTTGACAGGGGCTGCACCAATTTGGAATAGTGTCATAAGTAGTATCTACACCCAACCAGGTGCAATTGATGTTTTCCGCACAGATGGGCAATTATTGCCTGATATTCCGAACCCCCCACAAGGGATTACGCTTACACAAATGTGTGATATACGGTCTATTCGTGATGGCTCAACAGGGTGTCCGCGCACAGTAAACGAATGGCTATTGGATAGTCCTGCACTTGTACCTGATGGTGCTGGCAATTTGATTGCCCCACAACAAGTATTAGCGCGTTCACCGCAAGCCTCTGACGTAACGGAAATTAGCCCAGATATTTATCGTACATTGGCTTACCGACTGAATCCAGCGGTTGCAGCGAGTATTCAGTTTAATCTACAACCTGGTGATTTGCCTCCACCAGCCCCGTTGTATTGTCGTGTACCGCAGAATTTACAAGGGCAAGCGGTGACAGCAGGTGCACTAGAACTGTCTTTCATCGCACCACCGAATACATCACACAATGATAGAGTGCGTGCTGAACAATACGCGCAACAAAATGGTTATGCCTTCCTGCCAACGATTGATTGCTGGGATGGTGCATTTGATGGCGGTGGTGGCAACTTTGGTTCATCTATTGTGACAGCCGTCATCACCTCACCACAGAACGGCACGACAGTCGGTAATCCGATTACGATAACAGGTACTGTACAATTCGATGGTAGCCAAGCTGATTTTTGGCATCTTGATATTATTGGTGGTAACTTCCCTGATTGGACTCCGATGGGTAACGCAGGCTATAACCAAGTCAATAATGGACAGTTATTCCAAGGGTTCTTAGACCCTGGATCATATCAAGTGCGATTGCGCTTGAGCAAAGATGGGCAAATGGTGCAACAACCTTATGTCGTGAGTTTCAGCGTGCCATAAGTGATTTTTAGCAGAGCGACTCAGATGGGTCGCTCTCTTGGTTTCTGGTCACAATCAGGTGTTATCATTTTATTATGGCGCGCAAAATTCTATTGCACTGCTGACACTGACTATGGTACACTGTCGAAAACGTTATATGACTATCGTCAAAGAATCTAGTGAACGATAAATCCCGAGAGTCTAACTAAATAGCAAACAATCCAAGCCGACGGAGCATTCTCTGTACGGCTTTTTGTGTTGGCTCAGTATGGGTAAGGAGAAAAGGTAAACTGTGGACGCAGGTAGTATGTTGATAAGTATTGCAAGTCTCATTTTGATAGATGCGCTGATAACTGTTGGTTATGCCGCTTTGCAAAATGCTAGAGAAAGTGACTTGCGCGAACACGCTGAGAGTGGGCGTTCTTCCGCACAAACAGCATTGACATTGTTGGATAACAAATCACAACTCTATATCACCTACATCCTCACCAATACCCTCTTACTCACAGGGGTAATCGTCATTAGTGTCGCATGGTTGATTGCACCTCAAACACCCATTTTGGAACAACCAATCGCTATATTGAGTGTGTTTGGGATTGGCTTTTTAGCTTTAATGCTGGGGACTGTCGTACCTGAGTCCATTGGTAGTGCTTACGCCAATGCGCTTGTACCAATTTTTACAGCACCATTGCGTCTAATTAATCTCTTGCTGATACCCATAACAATTATCTTCTTAGGCTTGAGCTATCTTTTGGCACGCCTCTTTGGGAGCGATAAACTGGTCAACACGGTCACCGAAGAAGAAATTATGACACTCGTCAATGCAGGGAATTCAGGTGGCACGATTGAAGATGAAGAACGTGAAATGATTTTCTCTATTCTTCAATTGGATGAAACTTATGCTCGTGAAATCATGATTCCTCGCATTGATATTGAAGCCGTTGAGATGACAACCACTTTAGACATTGCACTCGACCAATTCATGCGGACAGGCTACTCACGGATGCCAGTCTACGAAGATAATGTCGATAATATCATTGGCTTGCTCTATGCCAAAGATTTGCTCAATATGTGGGGCAATGGAGGTTTACAAGGTCATACAGCTAAAGACCTCGTGCGCTCGGCTTATTATGTGCCTGAAACGCGCACGGCTGATAATCTTCTGCGCGATATGCAAGCCCGTAACATCCACATGGCAATTGTGGTCGATGAATACGGTGGGACATCGGGCTTGGTCACTATCGAAAATATCATGGAAGAAATCGTTGGTGATATTCGTGATGAATATGACCTCAACGAAGAAAATGAATACATTCAGCAAAATGACGATGAGTTTGTGATTGATGCTGGGATGGATGTCGATGATGTCAATGAGTTGCTTGGCACATCCATTAACTCGGATGATAGTGATACACTCGGTGGGTATATCTTCTTGCAAATTGGGCGTGTGCCTATCGTCGGTGAAGCGATTGATACTGATGAATTACATCTCACTATTCGCTCAATTGAAGGGCGACGTATCCGTAAGGTGTTGGTTAAAGTCAAACCACCTGTGACTGAAGACGATAATGCTGATACTGATGTATCCGAAAATGATGAAACACCAGCAGAATTGGCAGATGCGTCGTGAGCAATAAACTAGAGATTTATAAATCCCTTGCTATTGAAGCCAGTCAACAAGCCTATATCCCCTATTCAGACTATGCTGTGGGGGCGGTCCTCGTTGCGAGTGATGGCGAACAATTATTCACGGGATGTAATGTCGAAAATGCGTCATATCCTGCATCAATCTGTGCTGAACGGACTGCCCTAGTCAAAGCTGTGAGCGAAGGTGTGCGCGATTTTTCTAAGGTGATTGTCGCAACGAAGAACGGCGGGTCGCCTTGTGGTATTTGTCGGCAGATGTTGTATGAATTTTCACCGAGTCTTCAAGTCGTATGTATCACTTTCGATGGTGATGTCACAATTGATAAGCCTCTGCATGATCTCTTAGCGGATGGCTTCGGACCTACTTCACTCAACACATAAAAAATGGGCTGATATGTATCAGCCCATAAACTTGGTTACTCTTGCTCTACGGTACACACCAATCTGTGGTGCAGGTTGTTTCTACTTCTAAGTCGGCGACATCTGGCAACTCGCGCCATTCGGCTTGTGTAAGGCTTGTGTTTTGCCATTCCACGAACAGCAGGAAATCTGTCCCACGAATCAAGGTCATATTAGAAAATCCGAGATAGCTACGCGCAATCGGCTCTATGCCTGTACCTGATGGAACAACACCTGCACGACGTGTGGCACTGGTATTATAGAAAGCAACGGCAATCGTTGTTTCAATGGTAACATCAGCAGGGACTTCTACCCCTGATGGTCCGACAGAAACAGGCGAAGTCGAAAGCAGGTTTACTTCTGTAAAACTCGATAGTTCTGTTGTCACATCTTGGCAGTAAGTCGGTGATTCTGGATTTGAAGTGATACTGTATAAGCCATTTCTTTCCAGTAGTACCGCTAGAGCCTGTGTCGAACGGTCACAACGTGCAATGGGTAAGCCACCGACCCAATCAGTTGGACGGGAATTCCCAAAAACATCATCTGCTAGTAATTCGAGGTCGTGACGAATATCGCGTGCAATCGCATCTTGTGTGCTTCGGACAGCACCAAACCAATCATCAGGGCGATTTTCGATGCCATAGATACCTGCTGCAAGCACTTCCAAATCAAGCCGAATGAAAACTGGCAATTGTGGATTTTCAATATCAAGGCTACCACTCCATCCAATAGGACGGTCATCCCCAGCAAGTTCTTGTGCGACAAGCTCTAAATCAAGCCGTGACTGAATGAGACTATTTTGTACATCCACTGCTAATTGCGGTATCGGTGTTGCTGTCGGTGGCAAAGCAGGAATGGGTGTTGGTTGTCCACTCGGTGTTCCGAAGACACCCTGCGCTAAGGCTGTCGCAGTTGCAGCAATATCGACTACATCACTCGGTGGATTATCAAGCGGATTGGCACTAACTTCTTCGGTTGCGACGGGTGGAGGCGCACTAATTCCTGTTTGACCTGATGCCGATAACCAACGATTACGGGATGTTTCTAATGCTCCTGCTGGCGCACGGAATAAACCTGCAGCAGTAATTTCATTTTCGATGTTGGTGAGGTAATAGTTGATAAAACTCGCTACTTGTGGGTCTTGAGTGAAATCTTGAGATGTTGTGTACAGTGTCAATGGGCGTGACAGAGGATAAGTCGTATCTGCAATGGTGATTGCAGATGGTGCAACGCCATCAATGGTTACACCTTGTAGCAAGTTGGAATTATCCAGCGCGTAGGTGGCATCAAAGAAGCCAATGGCACTGGTTGAGGTTGCAATGGTTTGTAGTCGTCCGCCTTGGTCAGCGTTATATTGTGCACCAATCGCTGTGATAAGCGCATTGCGGTCACCACCGAACACAGCAGAGGCAAATAAATCAAACTGCGTGGAATCAGTCGGTGATCCTGAACGTTGAATCGCATCTGTTGTCCAATTGGGATTCACTTCTGACCATGATAAAGCTGTGCTAAAAATTTGTTGTAGTTGGGGTGTAGTCAAGTTGTTAGCAAAGGTATTTTGATTCGATACCGCAACAATAACAGCACTCGTTGCGACACGGAATCCAATTGGTGGGCGATTAGCTGATGTACAAGCATCCACTTCTTGTGGTGAGATACCTCGGTCTGCTAGCACAATATCAATTTCGCCACTGCACAATTGTTGAAAAGCCGTATCTGTACCATCTGTGTTGACTGTTGCCGTGCCTGAATAACCTTCAAGCGCAAAAATCGTCAGAATATTTGTGGTAACAGGGCTAAGAACAGGGCTACCATTCATAGAAATATTGCCAGTGACCGTTGCAGGATCAACAGAGGGTAGTTGGGTCTGGGCTGATGAACCAAAGGGTAAGATCGCAACTAGACATGCTAAAACACATACAAATATAAGACGACGCACAACCAGTCTCCTTAATAAGATTAGGTTAATGTCACTAGTATACCGCAGGAATAGATGTTATGCGCTATAGAAGCCTAGTCTTCTATGAGATTTTAGTCACGCTAAGAATTAGGTGGTAACAATCTGCGAATCATCAGGGAGAAAACGAACAATCGTATTTTTTAACTCTTGTCGAGCAATTGGTTTTGCGATGTAACCATCACAACCAGCCGCGAGGCATCGCTCACGGTCACCGTGCATGGCATTTGCTGTTAAAGCAATTGTAGGGATAGAGGCAAGTTCAGGCGAGGCTTTAATTGTAGATGCAACTTCGAGACCATCTATTCCAGGGAGGTTAACATCAACTAAAACGAGGTCAGGACGCTCTGATTTGACCATCTCCAAGCCTGTTATGCCATCCACTGCTTCAATCATGTCGTAACCGAAACTTTTTACGAGCTTTCGTACAAGACGCATATTGAGTGGATTGTCTTCTATGTAGAGTATTGTTGCGGTCATACTTTAGATTTTGTCCTAGTTTTATCTTCCTACATATATTTTACACGAAATGCACATTGCGATAGTTAAGAAGGTCAATTTGATGATTCAATAGGAAAGTTATCCCAAATTCAACAATTGGGATAATTTGGTTAAAATTTTGTAACATCTACCTCAATCTGTATAGCAATTATCACTCAACTGTAAAAATGTCGAAAAAAGCAGTTTGATTTCAGTTTGCAAATGCCCTACTTTGCTTGACATTCAAGGTTAAAATTTCATATAATCGCTTCATAG
>JBCCSC010000007.1:0-187383 GCA_039200705.1 Chloroflexota bacterium | reverse complement strand
GATAAATGTTTTGAATTTGAGCAAAATACCTATATTCGAGATTCAATTAAGAATGCAAATATCCTGTGCTAATATTTCACTTGATGACATAGTAATAGAACCAACGACGTTGGATGACGCACCTAAGATATTTATCCAGATGAATGGTGGTGGTTATGAGTGGGCTACCAGTGTGAAAAATTTTCGGATGAAAGACAATAAAACACTAGTAATAGTTATAAATAACATTAAGCCTATCACTACTAAAGAATTCATATTAACTACTAAAAAAATAAGTGATTTGAATATATGCAACATTAATTTTTCGATTGAAAGTTTTTCAACAGAACCAAACCCTATCAAATATCAATAATTTCAAAATTCTAATCAGGTGCAAATCTAGTTTTGTGCGTTACAATATGTGTAATAAATTCAGATGATAATCAATACACATGGATGAAGTGCCTGTGACAATCCCGAACACGCCCCTATCTCGTAAAGATATTGCCCTTAATCTGCTTGACCAGCTACGCACAGCCCTCGAAAATGACGCAGTCAAAGATGCAACAGAGCATCTTGAACAATTGCAGACGCACATCGCCGACTGGCAACGAAGTGAAACACTGCGTGAAGCACGGAACTGGCTGAATACAGCACTCCAAGCTGATTTACTGACATTTGACAGTGGTCGAGCGAAAACCTTTCTTGAGCAATGGTCAGATGCAACGGACGGTGAAGAATCGCTTGAGTTGAATGATTATCGGGAACGAGTGGAAGCGCGTGCTAAGCAAAAAAACGAGGCGTTACTGATTCGTGGAGTTGTATCGCACAGTGGTGAGATTATTGAGCAAGCGAAGACGCTAGAAGTCAGTGCTGAACCCCCTGCACCCGATTTTATGATGCGCCAATATTATGACAAAGTCCGTGATTTGGTGTTATCCGCGCAAGCTGATTACGAGAAAAATACCGAGTTAGAGCAACTTGTCCAACGGATTGAACGCCTACACAGCAATAAGCAAACAGCGATGGCAATTTATCCGATGGCGTTAGAAAGTCAAAAATATAGCAATGCGCTCAATAATTTAGAGCAATTGCCTGTCGAATTTATTGTGCCGCGCTTTACGGCGACAGAAAATGTTGATGAGACTATCCGCTTGCATTATCAGACGATGGTTACGATTGGTTCTGCACGCGATGAAATCACAACCCTAGCTCGCAATTGGGCATCACAATTAGCGACTAATGCCATCGCAACAGCACAACGCTATCTGGATGCTCATGAGCCACAAGAAGCAGTTGAAGAACTTGACCTCGGCGATAATGTCGAAAAGTTTTTATTGGCTGAACAGAAAACCACACTAGAACAGGCAAAATCAGAGGCAACGACGCAATTACGGAATCGTGAAAAAGCTGAGGAACGCGCCAGCAAATCACTTGAACTTGTCCAGAGTGATGTATTAGGCGCATGGGATGAATATGTCGGGGCGTATCAGTTGTATCAGTGGGCAGATGGTGTTGATGAAGCACGACAGGCAACCCTCAAAGCGATGCGGTCACGCTTAAAAGCTATGGCACATGATGCTGATATGGCTTTCCATGAAGCGCGTGACATGAACAAAGTACAAGACATCTGCACTTATGCTAAAACGCACTTTGCAGATAAAGATGCTTCATTGACTGAGTTATTACAACAATTCGACGAATTTGAAGAGATGATTCGTAGCTATCAGGAGTATATTACGGCTGGTAATGACATCATTGCACGAGTGAAAGCGACTATCTGGGAGGATGCAGTTGCTGCCAATGATTTCTTGACACAGATTGAGTCATATCCTGATTTTGTGTTGCAAGCCTTTGATGAATTGTATGATTTGCGCGTGCAGGTCAATCAACGACTGAATGCTGACCAAACTTACAATCAACTCTATACCGCATTGTTCAACGAAACTTTGCCCGAAATCACACAAGCGATCGAGCGCACCAATGTAGCAAGTGGTGAATTCGCCAACGATGACCGTTTTCAGAGATTGGAAAAGTGGCTCAAGTATCATATGGCATTTGTGACGGCTGTACCACAATTTGAACGGGGTGCGTATGAGCAAGTTATCCAATTAATTGCGCCTGTGCTGAATCATCCGCAACATCCTGATTATGACGATGCTATCAAAATGAACCAAGCAATTCAGACCGCACAACAAAGCGATAATCAAGATGAATCTGCTACTGATGAAAATAGTTAGACATCAAGAAATAGATAGCTGAGCAATGTCTCCAGATTGGCTTGACCGCACCACCTACCCTTTTGAATCACACTATATGGATGTGGCTGATGGTTGTATCCACTATGTTGATGAAGGCGATGGTGACGCGATTGTTATGATTCATGGCACACCGACATGGTCATATTTATATCGGCATCTCATCATGGGGTTACGTGACAACTATCGGATTATTGCCCTCGACCATCTCGGATTTGGTCTATCAGATAAACCAGACAATTACAGCTACAAACCAGAAGACCAAGCAAAAAATATTGCCCTGTTCATCGACCAATTAGAATTAGATATTTTTACACTCGTTGTTCATGATTTTGGTGGTCCGATTGGACTATCCTATGCTATTGAGCATCCTGAAAAGATTCAGAGATTGGTGCTATTCAATACATGGTTATGGTCGCTCAAGAATGATGTACGCCTTGCATTAGCTGGACGTTTGTTCAGTAGTGTATTAGGCAAACTTTTATTTTTACGCTTTAATTTTGAGTTGAATGTTATTTTTCCATCTGCATTTGGGGAACGGTCTAAGCTCACAGATGCTATTTACGACCATTATCGACAGCCTGTAGCAAATCCTATTTCACAACAGGCTATCTGGGTCTATGCAAAAGAATTGCTCAACTCTCATGCGTGGTATGACAGTTTGTGGGCACAACGTGATAAGTTAGCCAGTATTCCGATGTTGCTGGCATGGGGCATGAAAGACCCTGTATTAGGCAAATCTTATTTCAAACGATGGCGTGAAGCATTCCCTGATGCCCAAACGATAATATTTAAGAAAACAGGACATTATGTCCAAGAAGAACAAGGAGCATCTTTAGTTCCCGTAATCAGTGATTTTCTTAGCAAAACTTGATGCAAGCATTCATCAACTCCTTAAAAATATTTGAGATGCTAGATGTGACTTTCTGTTTTGGGATAGATAACGATGTCACAGCATTTTCCTCCAGCTTATTTTCAACGTCGTGACGAGAGTAGCGACCACAATTTCTATAGTTTTCCGCGCAAAGTGGTTCATATTGATGATGGTGCGATTACAGCATTGCGCCAATATTATGAACAAGTGTTGCCACAGGATGCTGTCATCCTCGATATGATGAGTAGCTGGCGTAGTCATTTGCCTGATAATTTGAATCCTCAGCGCGTTTATGGCTTAGGCATGAATGGCGAAGAAATGGCAGATAATCCGCAATTGGATGAATATATTGTCCAAAGTTTGAATGACAATCCGCAACTGCCTTACCAAAATGAACAATTTGATGCCGTGCTCTGTGCTGTCAGTGTGCAGTATTTGACGAATCCTATAGCAGTTTTTACCGAAGTGCGTCGTGTGCTCAAGCCAGCAGGACAGTTCATTGTGTCATTTAGCAATCGGTGCTTTCCGACTAAGGCTGTGGCGATTTGGCTCAACATGACAGATAAACAACATATCGTGCTGGTGACACGTTATTTTGAGTTATCGGGTGATTGGGCGATTGTTGCGGAAACAAAAACATCGAGCCGACATGACCCGATGTATATTGTTCATGGTACGAAAACTGCTAATTAATCGCCACCTGGGGCGTAAGCTGCTTCGGGACGCGGTTCAGGAATCACTACGTCGTCATTGGATAGTAAGCCTTCGGAAGCTAGGACATGCTGGAATGAGACAATTGCAACTTCAATCATATTGAGGTCAGGTTCGCGCGTGGTGAGGTGTTGCAACATGAGATTCGGCGTGACAATCATACGAACCCAAGGCTTATCAATATTGGCGGCTGTCCAGCGTAGCACTTCATAGCTGATACCAGCAATCACAGGAATGAGAATAATCCGTGAGAGAATTAACCAGAAAAATGGTGGACGACCTAGCAGTGAGAAAACAATCACACTGACAAAAACAACGGTTAGTAAGAATGCTGTCCCACAACGAGGATGCTCAATGGGATAGGTAGCAACAATTTCGGGCGTGAGTTCGTCGCCAGCTTCGTAGGCATTAATGGTTTTGTGTTCCGCGCCATGATAGCTGAATAATCGCTTGACATCTTCCATCTGGGAGATGAGCCAAATATAACCGACAAGCATCGCCAATTGAATGAGATTTTCGATGAGGTTGATGATAGTCGCTTGCCAACCAATTGGGAGTGCTTCGTAGAAAATAAAGGCTGATTGAGCCTCGCCTTCTTCGACTACTACTTCCTCACCATCGACTGTTTCGACAATAGCATCGTTGGAAGAATTAGTTAATCCTAGCCAACCACCAATCGCTGTCGAAGCTGTTGTTGGAAATAAGAAAAATAGTCCAATGCCAATTAATAATGATACAGCAACTGTTGCAAAGCCCACTGCACCACCGAAGGTTGTTTCTTCCTCTTCGCCGAGTGCTACATCAGCCGACCACATGAGTGCCTTTGTGCCTAAGCCCATTGCATCCCATAAGCCGACAACACCGCGCAAAAATGGCGTGCGTGCCACGAAACCGCGATAGAGGTATTTATTGAGTGGTTCTTTATGGACTTGAATCTGTCCTTCTGGGTCACGGACGGCGACGGCAAAATCATTTGCGCCACGCATCAGCACCCCTTCAATTACAGCTTGTCCCCCGTATGAGAATTGTATCTCACCAGGTACTTGCTTCTTGTTATTCTCGGACAACATGAACTCCTAGTCAAAATCAAAGTTTATCGCATCATCCGTTATATCACGGATGTTTGTTGGTCGATCAGGTTGTATTAATATTGCCACTGCACCCCCTAAGAAGCAACCTTCACCTTCTTCGCAACGCGCAGGATGCAATTCAAGTGTATAGAGACCATCAATGGGGCGAAGGATTGTGATATTACCGTAGGCATCTAGCAAATACGCTTTATCACTGGTTGCGCTAACTTCAAGCATTGCCATATTTTCTGTGCGTGACCATACGACGATGCTCTGTTGCTCTATCCCATGAATGAGTTGCACGAGGTCGATAGAGGGAGTCTGAGCAAATCGGGCAGATGTCACATCATTGAAGCGTTCGTTTATCATGCGCCATGTATCAAAAGCAGGACGTGGAGTAGCATCAGGTGGACTAAGAATGCCGAATGATTCTGCGCCTTGTGGTAATTGCTGGTCATAAAGTTTGTAGACTGCGATACGGTCTACACCTGCGGACAAGCTTAAAACCACAGATTGCACAAGAAAATTAGCTTGGTCTTGTAAATCTAAGTTAAAAACAGGGCGTTCAACCATCCAAGCAGGGTCAATTGTCGGCGCGGCATTGGTTTCGTTAATCCAGATTTGTTGTTCGGTCAGTCCGTTATTATCCAACATTTGACGCATTTCGGAAACAATATCATAGACTGATTCGGTACGGAAATAGATATGTAGACTCAGCACATCGAAATAGTAATTATGATTCGGTGCGTCGGGGTCTTGCAAGATGCGGTCTACAAGGCGCGTCATGTAAGGTTGGCGACCCTCGTTGACATCATGCCAGTAGGTTGTGCCAGCCAGATGAAGCACTGAGGCAGGGTTTGTCTCTTTGGCGACGATGTGTGCGACACGCAACATCTGGAAGTAATCTTCGAGGTCGCCTTCAAATTCGTAGCCATAGGTTTCAGCATCAATATCAGGTTCGTTCCAGATAATGAAGTGATTGACTCCACGACTAGCGTAATAATCGACTGCTCGGCGGACAAAATTCGCCCAGAGATTGTCAGGGTCGTCTACTGGTAAATCGAGTCCACGCGGAACGCCGACACCAGCTAATCCATCCGTTGCCCATGCTGGCGTGTTTTTGAGCAAAGCAACTACTTCACGGTCACAAGCATCGGCAGCTTTAAGCCAACGGTCATCGACATTGAGGGTGAACCAATCATCAGGGCTATTGGGCTGATGTTGTGACCAATCAAAGATGATGCGTTCCCAGCCAACTCCTAAATCACAGGTTAAATCAGGAAACCAAAAGCCTTCAACAATGCCGAAAGGATTATCTTGGCTTTGGTTGGATTGTTGCGCTTGCACCGTTACTGAGATAAACAACACGACTATCAGCAAAAATCGCCTCATACAGCAGCACTTTCTTCTGCTGGGCGAATATCACGCAGGTTGAGTTGCAAGTTTCGACGACCTTGCCACTCATTAATTTCAAGGTTGTAGACGACATCAATATGACTTGGTAAATCATACGCCCATTCGCCTAAACGGAAACCGATGGCATCAATTGGGGGTTCACCATCTCCCTTGAGTTTGAGTTTGAGGTGATCTTTATTTGCACCCACTGTTTTTATCTCGACTACTTCTAAATTGCGTGACATAAAAACTGCTTGTTCATTGGCGTGCCCTGTAGGTTCAAGCACATTGAGTTCTTTGGCGAGTGCAATTGTTGCCTCGCGCATGGTGAGTTCCATATCGACGCTGATTGTGGGGGTAAGGGTCATTCCTTCTAAGATTTCGTGTGCTTTGTCTTCAAGACGTTTTTGTAGAATCGGCAAATTTTCGGGCAGAACAGTCAAGCCTGCTGCCATCGCATGTCCACCATGACGCACGAGAATATCAGCACATTCATCTAATGCTTGTGTGATGTGAAAATCAGGAATACTCCGACATGAGGCATGGCATTCATCATGCCCTTTTTCGACAACAACGGTAGGACGATAAAATTCTTCGGTTAGACGACCTGCCACTAAGCCGACTATCCCTGGAACAACATCTTCATCGACTGCAAAGAGCAGATTGGCTTGTTCAAGGTTGGTATGTTCTTCTAAATTCGCGCGGATACGTGCTTGCGACTCACGAGTCAGGCGTTGCCGTTCCGAGTTGAGATTTTGCAAACGGTCAGCATATTTTTTTGCATCGTCTTCATCAGGTGCAGATAGCAACTTATAGGCTTCAAGAGCACTATCCAGACGACCTGCAGCGTTAATGCGCGGTCCTAAGCCAAAACCAATCCCCATGGCTGTGACCCGCCCTAGTTTTAAGCCAGCCACATCCATCAAAGCACGTATGCCTGGGCGTTTACCTTGATTGATGATATTCAAGCCATGCCGAACAATCGCACGATTAATCGGTGTATTGAGGGGCATAATATCGGCAACGGTGCCAATAGCGACTAAATCCAGCAAATCATCGAGCATCTCTTTGTAGATTTTGCGATGTTTAGGTTTATTGCCATTTTTTTCGAGCGCATCCAACAAGAGCGCACGGGCTGTCATGAAGGCAACTCCGACCCCTGCTAGATTTTTATCACCAGCACAATCGACTTGTTGCGGATTGATGACAGCATAAGCTGGTGGGATTTCAGGACCGATAGAATGATGGTCAGTGATAATCATCGTTAGACCAGCCGCGTTAGCATCACGCACTTCATCGACTGCACGAATTCCACAATCAACAGTGATAACGACTTTTGCGCCATTATCAGCGAGTTCTTGTAATGCAGGAGAATTTAAGCCGTAGCCTTCATCAACGCGATGTGGGATATATGCCGAAACATTCGCTTTGAGTTTGGTCAGCACATCCATCATGAGGGTGGTTGATGTGACCCCATCGGCATCAAAATCACCATACACCACAATCGGTTCGCCTGATTTGATGGCTTTGCGAATGCGAGTAATCCCTTTTTGCATATCTTTCATATTGCGTGGGTCACCCGCGACGGAGGCAACATCTCTATCATAGAGAAAGTGATGGGCTTCTTCGGCGGTTTGAATCCCACGATTGTAGAGTAATTGTGCAATAATGGGACTCATGCCTGTATATTGCTTTAAAATCTTCTTCGGTGCAGATGGCGCAACTATCCACGTTTTTGTTAACATAGAACATTCAAAAAGTTATTGTTAGAATTAAGTTTTAGTCTACCACGCAAAAATCGAAAAGAGCAACTGACACTATGGCAAAAATCGTTTTCATGGGAACGCCTGATTTTGCAGTTCCAACTTTGAAAGCCTTGATTGAACATCATGAGGTGACTGGTGTTGTGACACAGCCTGACCGTCCAGCAGGTCGTGGGGATAAAGTTCGCATGTCACCGATTAAAGAACTGGCTCTCAAGCATGATATTCCTGTTTTTCAACCGCTTAAAATACGGCGAGCCACTGCTATTGACCGCCTAAGAGAATGGGATGCCGATGCTTATGTGGTGGCAGCCTTCGGGCAGATTTTGCCACAAGAATTATTGGATATTCCAGCGTATGGATCAATTAATGTTCATGCGTCTTTGCTCCCCCGTTGGCGTGGTGCTGCACCGATTCATGCAGCGATTCGGGCAGGTGATGATGAAACAGGGATTACCATAATGGTGATGGATGCTGGCTTGGATACAGGTCCGATGCTGAGTAAACGTTCTATCCCAATAGCAGACAATGAAACGGGACAATCTTTGCATGATAAATTGGCACAAATCGGTGGTGAGTTACTCATTGAGACATTGCCTAAATATTTTTCAGGGGAGCTTGAGCCACAAGCACAACCTGACGATGGCATCACCTATGCGCCTCAGATTGATAAAGCAGAAGGCAATATTGATTGGGAGCAATCAGCAAGAGAAATTGAACGCTTGGTGCGTGCTTTTACGCCTTGGCCTGGTACATTCACACAATGGAATGGCACACAACTCAAAATTCATGCAGGGTCAGTTGGTGAAGGTGACTTAGCGGTTGGTGAGATTGGTGTTATTGACGACAAGGTTGCGATTGGCACAGGCGAGGGTGTTTATCTGCCGAGTATGGTGCAATTAGCAGGCAAGTCGCGCACGAAGATTGATGATTTTACCAATGGTTATCAAGATTTTGTTGGGTCGCAGTTACCCAGCTAAGGACAAAAGCACATGACCGAAAGCTATATTTTATATCTGCAAACTGATTTGCCCGTTGAAGCGGTCTTAGAGCGAATCTTTGCGCCGAAGAGTATCTCGCCATTGGAAGGTACGAACATGCTCTATGCACGAGGCAATGTGTACCTTGCTCATGCTCAGCCGTTGCCCCCTGCAATGCAAGACCGCTACGAAAATCAGTTTGGGTTTGCGCCAACGATTAGCATTCGGTATTTCCCTGATGGCGTGAGTTCTGTCACAACAGCAATGAACACATTGGCTGATGGCATTGTGCGTTGGTTACATGATGGCGAAGAAAATGTGTTGCTTTCGGCGAATAATAAAGTAGATGTCCTGAAGCGCGTGGGGAATCAATTACAGGTTAAAGCTAATCATAGTTTTTGGAGTCCTGAGCGTTTGCAACAGCTTGACCTAACCTATGATGAGGTTGAGTGATGGCACTTGTCACCGACTTAACTATTTTACCGAGCCTTGCCCAGCAACATCGTGATATGTTTGAGGTGATGTTGTATCAGTTACAAGATGATGATGATTTATCCGATGAAATGATTGATGCGCTGGCGGATAGTATAGCTCAACCGATTGTTGATGCGATTGATTGCAAAACGTGTGGTAATTGTTGCAAAAATCTCGATGTGCAATTGGGAAAAGATGATTTAGAGCGTCTTGCGAATGGAATTGATATTCCTATCAGTGAGATTCAGGCTAGCGTTGCGATTCAAGCACATGATGACCCTGATATTATTGGTATTTTCGCTGATAAGCCTTGTCGATTCTTTGATGGCAATTTATGTACAGTTTATAAGCATCGCCCGACGAGTTGCCGAGATTATCCACAGTTCACGCCTGATTTTCGCTGGATGCTAGGCTGGATGATTGAGGGAGCACATTTATGTCCAATTATTTACAATGTACTCCTAGAAATGTCTACAAAAGTTGATGATTTACAACGCGAACAGTCACAACTATAAACAAGTGGTAAAAGTGACTTTTTACGTAAAACATATTCTGAGATGGTATCGTATAAGTGAGTGAGAAAACAAACAAATTATCGCTTAGGAGAGTATCTAAAATGGAAAACAAAACACTGACAAAATCAACCACAGATAAACGTGTTGCAGGGGTTGCAGGTGGGCTTGCTGAATACTTTGACGTAGACCCTGCATTGGTTCGTTTAGCATTTGTATTGTTCACATTCTTGGGCGGACCTGGCATCATTATTTACATCGTCCTTGCTTTGGTACTGCCAGAATCTGAAACAGTTGTTTACAGTGGCAAAGCTAAAAATGATGACCAACAACCCAGCATGTTCGTTGGTTAAGTGAATTAAATCATCAATCAAGACGTGTCAGTGTGATACGTCTCTATCAAACCCAAATCAAAGAGGAGAAAGATACAAATGGAAAAGCGTTTAGTTCGGTCAGAAGCAGATGGTCAAGTTGCAGGGGTATCTTGGGGACTCGCCCAATATTTCGATGTGGATGTGACTCTTGTGCGGATTGCCTTCGTCGTATTAACTTTAGCAGGTGGTCCTGGTCTGTTGGCTTACATCGCACTATGGATTGTGATGCCCGACATCAGCAAAGATGAAAAAGGCAAAAACGACTTCACCGAAGTCTAAAACAAAGTGGACGGGCATTCCGTCCATTTTTTGATTCAGGGAAATAATGGTCTGAGATGTGGCACTAAATCCGATGCTTGGTTGACTAGTTCAGCACAATCGAGCAATAAATATTGCCCTGATTCGTGTGGATGAGCATGAGCAAATGAAGACAAGCGCAGATGTTCATCACAGACGATATGATATGCGCCTCGTGTGCTGATATGCCCTGCGAGAATCACGTTTAGGTTTTGACCTGTTGCATCGGCAATCGCTCTCAAAAAGTGTTGAGCAATCACCTGATATGTATCATTCCCCCATTGTTGCTCATTCCGTGCGAATAACACATCCCATAGAAATTGGAATTCTTCCTCGTCATGAGATAGCACTTGTCCACGTAAGAGATGATGAAAGCGAGGGTCATCCAAGCCTGTGATAGCTGTGTATTCGATGGCTTGTTGGACATATTCACGGTCATGTTTGAGGACTTCGATGTCAAGATTGTTGAGTATGCGGTCATCAGCTAACTGAATGAGCGCATCATGGTCAAAGGTCAGGATATTTTGGGCTTCGTAGTCTTTGGTGACAGCAGCCGTTGCCCCTGCATGAGAAATCAGTACCCCTGCTTCGGTTGTGATGTAAAGAGGCAAACTACGGAAAAATTTGTGAACTATGTCACGGTCACCTGATTGTGTGAGAGCATGTTCAAAGGGCGCGGTATATTCTTCATGTCCTTTGGCGAGTGTGATGTTATAGATGTGAGGCATCTCGTGATTGCCCATCAGCATCAGAATAGTATCCTCACCAAGTTTTTCTTGCCATTTGATGATTTCTTTGACCATGCGTAGACTATGGTCTTCGACAGGTCGGCGAATGTGAATCAAATCACCACAGATAATCAAGCGGTCTGCTTGACCTGCTTCCAGTAAATCAAAAAATGTGTGTATCACTTGGTCAAAGGCATCCCCTTCACCGTGTAAATCAGTGACCACCATCGCCATGCCACTATCAAAATGTCGAACGCGCGGATAGAGCATCAAAACAACTCCGCAGGGAGCGCAAAGATAATGGCTGAGATGACTTCAAAACCCATGATGATGGCAGATGTGCGATTGACGAGGCTACGGTCAATTGCCCAGTTGATAGCACGCACGAGTGCTGTAATCGCATAGGCAATCCCAAAGACAGAATAGGCAACATCTGAACCGAGATAAATGACTGCCACGCCTAAGCCAATGAATAATCCACCCCATGAAGCACGAATTTCTGCTTGCCCTTCAGGAGTATCGACTTTGAGATGGGCAGCTTCTGCGGTGCGTTTGGGGATAATCAGCGCGACTACACCAAATAATATGCTGGCAACCGCCGCTACTATACGGATGATTTCGACATTCGTCATGATGAATGCTTTCGATTGTGTGAGTTTGGAGCATTATAGCGGAGAACAAACAAAAGAGAGATTATTAATAGAGGCAAATGGGGAAGACATACTTCTTTAGTGAAACTATTCAAATAGCCCGAACATTGTAATTTGGGAGAGTTTGAAACTCTCCCTTACACTTGATTTCACCAAATTTATGCAAGAGCGTGTTCTGTAACCTGCCCTAATGGTTAACTTCCAAGTGGTCTCTAATTAGAGTAATTCTGCGACGGCTTCGCGTTCGCCTTGCAGTTCTTCTTCGCTAGCTTTTGCTTTGCCAACTGCATAGTCGCTGAGGTCAAGCCCTTCGACGATGCTGACAGTTGAGCCATCACTACGGAGTGGGAAACTGTACATCAAGTTTTCGTCGATACCATATGGATTACCAGCACTATAAATCGCTGCGCTGAACCAATCACCTTCTGGTGTAGGGGTGATAATAGAGCGAATAGTATCGAGGGCAGCGTTGGCAGCAGACGCAGCAGAACTCTTGCCACGCGCTTCGATGATAGCTTTACCACGTTGTTGAACAGTCGTTAGGAAGTCATTTTCAAACCAGTCACGGTCCTTGATGACTTCGGTTGCTGGTGTGCCATTGATGAGGGCATCTTCAAAGTTCGGGAATTGGGTCGCACTATGATTACCCCAAATGCCGACATTGGTGACTTCTGCGCTGGTGACACCTGCTTTGTTGGCGATTTGTGCTTTAGCACGATTTTCGTCAAGACGTGTCATCGCAAACCAACGGTCTGCTGGAACATCAGGTGCGTTACTCTTAGCAACGAGTGTGTTGGAATTACATGGGTTTGCGACGGTGACAATGCGAATACCGTCAGCAGCGTTGTTATTGATAGCTTGTCCTTGTCCAACGAAGATAGGTCCGTTAGCAGCAATCAAATCTTTACGCACCATGCCAGGACCACGCGGTTTACCACCGACGAGAATCGCCCAATTAGCATCTTTGAAAGCGACATTAGCATCATCTGTTGCAATAATATCGTGAACTAGGGGTTGCGCGGAATCTTGCAATTCCATCAAAACGCCTTCGAGAGCTTGCATGGCTGGTGTAATTTCGAGTACCTGTAAAATTACAGGTTGGTCAGCACCAAAGACTTCTCCGTTGCCGATACGGAATAATAAGCTATACGCAATTTGACCTGCCCCACCTGTTACCGCTACGCGAATTGGTGTTGTCATATTAAGGTTGTTCCTCTCTTGGATTAAAAATAGCGTCTGTTATTGTTGCTCTGCACTTGTTCAACTTTATTTGAGAAAATGTTCACAAAACAGAGCCTAATTAGGGCTATGATACCTAATCCTTGTAAATTTTAAAGTGAGATTAGCCCATGATGAATGTCATGTTTGTCTCAGTCATCCAGATGAGGCAATGTATTGAGGGCTGTGATGTGCCACTGATTTTGTTCATCACGGTCAAGAACAGTGATGGAAGTATTTGCAAAATGGAATTGTTCTAATGAGTCGGGGAAGATACGACGCATGAGCAAGCGCATTGACCCACCATGTGAGACAAGCATGACATGCTGTTTATCTATTTGCTGAATGACCTCTTGCCAGATAGTAAGCATTCGGTCTTGGACTTGTGACCGTGATTCGCCATGAGGCACGACAAAGGTATCGTCGTTATCCCAACGCATCGCTTCGCGCGGATAGGCATCGTGGATTTCGTTACGCTTTAGACCTTGGAACATGCCTAAATGAATCTCGCGCAATCGTTTATCAGGAACGATGGTGAGTTGTCGTTTTTTAGCAAGGGGGCGAACAGTATCCATTGTACGTTTGAGGTCACTGGCGTAAATTGCATCCAGTGGTTGTAATGCAAAATAAGTTGCTAGAGACTTTGCTTGTTGCTTGCCGACTTTGTTGAGTGGGACATCTAGTTGACCTTGCCAACGATGCTGAACGTTGTAATCAGTTTCACCATGACGTACAATATATACACGTTTCAATGACATATTATGAATCCTTACAATACAAGCAAACGTGTCATGTAGTAACATTAAACAGTATTAGAATTGAGTATAGTTTAACATCTGGGAAGGGTTATTCTAGTGGCATCTGAACAAGACATACAAACCACAGAACAAACATCCAACGAAAGCGTTTTGACCATTTTATCTATGCTGGGTGGCTTAGGTATTACGACAATGGTGGTCGCGGCTGGGATTGGTGTTGTGTGGGAAAATGCAGATAGTGGCTTAATTGGCTTATTTGTGATGGCTGGTTTCGGCTTATTGGTCGCTGGCGTTGGTGGCTGGGTGATTGTTGAACGTCCTTATGAAGATTTCGACGACATCAACCAACCCAATTATCACGGACATCATCATGATGATGAGCATCACAATGAAGATGAGGTCGAAAATGTGCCAGATGAACATTTAGATGAAGCTGGCGAAGTCAACGTTTATAAACCTCAACAAGCCCACTGATGCCTGCACCTCGCATACCTGACCGTCAGCCGATTGGTGACACATTTAGGGGGGTTATCATCTCGGTTGACGATTATCATCTACTTGCTCACGCACCTATCGACGGTTACGAGACCCTTCACGACGGTGAATTTATAGTTCGCTATGGGATTGTATATCTCGGCAAACCACATTTGAGTGTTGTTCCTGCCCTTGTTGCCTTAGATTATGGCGAGTTCAAAACGGGTGAGGATGCGTGGAATTTTCTGTTACATAAGAGCAATTTGTATCCACGCTCGGATGTCATCGGGCACAACAAAAGTGGTGACGACACGCAAGCCTTTCTCAAAGAATTGGATTTAATGTATCCCTTCGATATTCTGGTTTATGCGGATGACACAGCAACCACCCCACTATGCAAAGTGGATGCTATCATCACACCGATTGCTGAGAATGTCCCTGAACGCCTCGCCAAACATGCAAATATCTTCCCGACAGTGAAAGATTGGAAAAAGGCAGTCAAATGAGTCTAGACTCTGTATTTAACGGAACATGGTCAGATGACCATCGATCAGGTGTGGTTGCTGTTGTTGGTCGCCCGAATGTGGGTAAATCAACCCTGATTAATGCGATTCTAGGACAAAAAATTGCGATTGCGACTCCCAAGCCTCAAACCACTCGACGGATACAATTGGGGATTTATTCAACGGAGAAGATGCAAGTTTTATTCACGGATACCCCTGGACTACACGCGCCCCGTAACACACTCGGCGAATATATGATGACTGTTGCAGAGCAAACGCTATCGGATGCTGATGTTATCTTATGGATATTGGATGTGAGCGAGCCTCCGCAAAAGCCTGACGAATACATTGCTGAAACTATTCAATCAGCACGTGGTGATACGCCTGTAGTTCTTGTCTTCAATAAGATAGATTTAGCTGGCGATAATCCTGATTTTAGTCCATTTGAAGCATTACTTGACGCGCAAAAGACTGTCCGAGTGAGTGCGCTCAAAGAAATGGGCGTTGATACTCTCATCAATGAGATTGCGGACTATATTCCTGAAGGTCCTCGATATTATCCACTTGACCAAGTGAGCGATATGAATATGCGTTTCATCGCTGGAGAAACAGTACGCGAGAAGATTATCCTCAATACAGAAAAAGAAGTGCCTCATTCGGTTGCTGTCGAAATTGCAGATTACAAAGACCTTGACCATGTAACCGAAATTTACGCGGTGATTTATGTCGAAAAAGACTCGCAAAAAGGCATCATCATCGGCAAAGGTGGCAAGATGATTAAGAAAATCGGATCATCGGCACGGCAAGACCTTGAAAAGATGATTGGTCGGCAAGTGCACCTCGATTTGCGAGTGAAAGTCCTCAAGAACTGGCGCAGTGACGAACGTTTCATGCGTAAGGTTGGATATATCCTCCCCAAAGCGAACGAGGATTAGGACACGGTACATCTTTCCCTTTGAACATCTCTATTAGAACGCCTGTTGTGCAGTCTAGCCATGTTTGCAGGTCAAATTTGCTCAAGCAAGGAAAATCGTGATGTTGTGCGCGTCGGAGTAAGTCAGAATCATCATAATTAGTAGTCACATCTGATTTTAGCCAAGTGAGATAATCTTCATCAGGTAAAAATGGCAAGCCTGTGGTGACTGTTTCTGCTGTTTTGACTATATTCCACGCTGGATAATCAGGACTTTCGTGCAGATATAGTATGTCATGCCCAAAATATTGTAATCGCTTAAAGTCATAAGCGAATTGTGTATCTGCTTCTATTTGTTTGGCAATGTCAGAAAATTGATGTTTGAAAGGTCGCCACACATTGCCTATCCATTCAACATCAGCGAGTAGGTGAGCATAATAACCAAGTAAAAATGCCTCTGTCATCGAATTATGCTGTTGATTGTGTAGATAAGCCTCATAGAAATCTTCAGGTTGCATTCTGTTATTGATGTCATCGCGGAAATGTGATTGCTTCTTTTGTGGGTCATTAGGAATTGGAAAATCTGGCGCGAGGCTACCCAGATAGAAGGTTTTTAGCTCAATCTGGAAACCATATTGCAGCAATTTATCGGCTAATCGCAGGTGCATTATCCAGGTCGCCATTATTGACTCCTCACCCTATCGATAGTAAATTGCGCCCTGTTGCAACATCTTTTTGTAGCTGGTCAATGAGTGCTTGCAGACCATCAAATTTTTGTTCGGCACGAAGGCGATGCTCAAAGGTCAGCGTTAGTTGTTGTCCATAGATATTACGGTCAAAATCTAGCAAATGCGGTTCTAAGCTGAGGGACTGACCATCGAATGTGGGGCGCATCCCTAAATTGGTGACTGCCATGAAACGCTCATCACCTAGTGTTGCCCACCCTGCATAGACTCCTGTGGTTGGTAACAATTGTTGTTCCCAAATTTGCATGTTAGCTGTTGGGAAGCCAATTTGTCGTCCACGCTGGTCGCCTTGAATAACTGTTCCTGTGACACTATAAGGTCGTCCGAGCAGGTCACTTGCTTTTGTCACATTACCTTCGCGCAAAACTGACCTAACCATTGAACTAGAGATGCGATCTTCATCGGCATTGAGTTTGAGCAATTCGATTGGACGCAGTTCGTAGCCTTTTTCTTGTCCGAGTTGTGCGAGATAGTCAACATCACCTTCGCGTTCGTAGCCGAGTGCAAAATCTGATCCAACACGCAAGCAGGTCATTTGTAATGAGGAGATGAGGGTATCCACAAATTCTTCGGCGCGCATATCGCGGACAGTCTCATCAAAGGCGTGTGTTACAACAACATCGACACCCATTTCACCGAGTAAGGTTGCACGTTGGTCTGGTGTGGTCAAGTAGTAGCGTTCGGTGATGCCCTGCAGAACAACATCAGGATGGGGGTGAAAGGTCAGAACGACTGCTTTTCGATTGTTACTATGGGCTTCTGCTACTAGATGACGAATCAATTCTTGATGCCCACGATGCACACCATCAAACACACCAATTGTCACCATTGAGGGTTGTTCGAGGGTGATCTCACTAAGTTGACGAACATGAATCATGGTGCGGTATCTATCCCTGTGGTGACGAGCAATCGGTGCATATTGTATCAGGATTGCGGTAAAAATACTTTATGTGGTTTCCAGACTGTATTGCGGTTTTCGAGGACAGTTAGCAAGTGACCATCTGGCATGATACCCATCACATAATCGTCTGTGAGTGTATCATTTTTAGGGATGGTGCGCCCAAGCTGGATTTCACTCGCTTCGTGATTCGATAGATGCACTTGTTGCCAATCTGTGAGGGCTTGCGTTGGATTGATAATTTTAGATTGCCATGTTTCATCTTCCAGCAAGGCTTGTAAATCAAGGGCATCCTCAACTGTGAAGCTACCACTTTGAGTACGGATTAGCCCTGATAAGTGTGCACCAACGTGTAGAAATGCGCCAATATCGTGTGCAAGACTGCGGATGTATGTGCCAGAGCCACAGGTGACATCGAGTTCTATGACGGGTGATTGCCATGACACAATTTTAATATCATAGATGGTGACAGCGCGTGCTTCTCGCTCAATTTCGATGCCTTCCCGCGCGAGTTCGTAGAGTTTTTTACCATCTTTTTTGATAGCACTATACATCGGAGGCAGTTGTTGAATATCACCGATATTGGGTTGAATCGCATTTCTGACATCGTCTAATGTGATGTGTGAGGCATCTTTTTGTGTTAGTACCTCACCTTCGGCATCGTAGGTATCCGTTTCGATGCCAAGATGAACTTTTGCGCGGTAAGTCTTGGTTGACTGCATGGCATATTCGCTAAGGCGCGTGGCATAGCCAAGGCATATCACTAGCACTCCTGTTGCCATTGGATCGAGTGTACCAGCATGTCCGACTTTGGTTTTGCCAACACTGTTGCGACACAAGCGACGCACCCGTGCAACAACATCATGACTGGTTAAGCCAGCAGGTTTATCGATATTGAGGAAGCCAAAGACCTGCTTAGTCACGTTCTGATGACCCTTTCGCCAACGCATCTTGCAAGAGTGGCATCACAACAGCGCGACATTCCGCGATTGTGCTGTTAAAATCTGCCCCTGATGCTTGTGGATGTCCGCCACCGCCAAGTTCAAAGGCTACTGCGGAAACATCATAACCTGGGTCGGAGCGTAAGCTAATTTTGACCATGTTATCGGGGTCTTCACGATACACAACTGCAATTCGCACTTCGGTGACTTTGCGTAAGAAGCCGACGATACTGCCTGTATCGAAGTAATCCATGCCAGCGGACACAATATCATCACGATAGATATTGGCTTCGGCAATTTCACCATGAATTTGAATCGTTGGGAAGATTTTCTGCCAGACGAGCAATTCTTGCACACTCATGACCCCTAATGTGCGAGCAGAAACATCGTGTAAGGATGCGCCATAAGTCATCAATTGTTGTGCAATGGCGAGTTCCTTAGGTGTGGTGTTCTTGGTGCGTAAACCAAGTGTATCTGTGACTAAGCCTGTCAGCAGACATTGGGCTAAATCGTGATGCCACTTAATCTGCATTTTTTCGAGCAGAGAAAAGACAATCTGGCTGGCACTCGCTGCACTATCATCAATGATATGAATATCACCAAAATCGGTATTGGTCGTATGATGGTCAAGATTGATGACAGTTTGACTATTGGAACGTCCATATGCTCCAACATCGCCAGAACGGTCTTCATCACTGGCATCAGTGGAAATCATCAAATCCCATGTGCCCCTATCTAATGATGCTAAGATTGTGTCGCTATCAGGCATCCACGAGAAAAATTCAGGTGTGCCTAAATCAACCGCTAGAGTGACATCTTTGCCTAATTGCTTGAAGGCTTTGCCTAAGCCCAACATTGACCCCATTGCATCACCATCAGGTCGCAGGTGTGTCACGACGAGGATTGATTCGGCTGTTTTAATCGCTTGAATCGCTTTTTCCCATTCAGGGGGTCTATGCGTCATCGTCAGCCTCATCATCTGGAATATCGAGGCTATCTAACAGTTGGTTGATGCGTTCACCATATTCGAGGGTTGTATCCCATTTGAAATGTAGTTCAGGCGTGTTGCGTGTGTTGATACGTTGTCCAACTTCTCGGCGCAGATAGCCATTGGCACGTTTAAGTGCTTCCATCACTTCTTCTTCACGAGATTCATCACCTAGTGCGTTGACATAAATCGTGGCATACATCAACTCATTGTCAATGGAGACTTCAGTGACTGTCACGCCTTGTAAACGAGGGTCAGAGACTTCTCGTAACAATAGTTCACTGAGGATAACGCGGATACGTTCTTGAACGCGATCTTGCTTAATGGACATAATGCTCCTTTATAGTGTTCTTTAAAATACGAACGGACATACCATCATGATATGCCCGTTAGTATAGTCTATGCGGATTAGATTGACCTTAGTTGGTGCGTTCCATCACGAAGAATTCGATGACATCGCCTTCTTCAAGATTATTAAAGCCTCGGAAGCTGACACCAAACTCAAAGCCAGAACGAACCTCTGAGACATCATCCGTGAAGCGTTTGAGTGCATCAATATCGAGTTCATCAGCAATCAGGTTGTTGTTGCGATAGACACGCGCTTTTGATTTACGGCGTGCTTCGCCATCGCGCATGTAGCTCCCTGCAATTTTACCAACACGCGAGATATTGAAGATTTGACGGACTTCTGCTTCACCAATGCGTTTTGCTTCGTAGGTTGGTTCGAGCATCCCTTCAAGAGCCATTTCGACATCTTCAAAGAGTTTATAGATGATGTTGTATTCACGAATTTCGATGCCATGAACTTGCGCTTGATTCTTAGCTGAGTTGGAAACCCCTGCATTGAACGCAACGATAATCGCTTTATCAGATTCGGCATCCCCTGCACTCGCTAGCATCACATCACTTTCGCTGACGACACCCACATCGGATGCGAGGACGCGAACTTTGATACCTTCGCGATTATCGCCTGAGATTTTTTCCAGACCATCAAGAATCGGTTGCAATGAGCCTTGTACATCGGTTTTGACAATCATGTTGAGGCTCTTCGCTTGACCTGCTTGGAATTGCGCGAAAATATCTTCCAGTGATAGTGCTTGTTGTGGTTGACGTGACCGTTCATTTTGTTCTTCAATGCGGTCTTCCGCGATACCACGCGCTGTTTTATCGTTTTTGACTCGTTCAAAGCGGTCACCTGGTGCTGGTGGTTCGTTCAAACCAAGAATGACAACAGGCGTTGATGGTGGGGCTTTTTTGATTTGATTGCCCTGTTCATCGAACATCGCCTTGATACGTCCGTAGCTTGTCCCAGCGACAATACTATCACCTACTGATAGTGTACCGTTCATGACAAGAACCGTTGCGAGTGTACCTCGGAATTTATCAACTTCGGCTTCGATGATGATACCGCGCGTTGTACCGTTTGGATTAGCGACAAATTCGTTGTCATCAGCGACAAGATTGAGGGCTTCGAGCAAATCAGGGATACCATCGCCTTCTAGCGCGGCGACAGGAATCATCATGGTATCGCCACCCCATTCATCAGTGATAACTTCAACTTCTGCGAGTTGTTGTTTCACGAGTTCAGGATTGGCATTGTTCTTATCCACTTTGGTGATGGCTACAACCATTGGCACATTAGCTGCACGCGCATGTTGTAAGGCTTCGCGGGTAGTTGGCATCACACCATCATCCGCCGCGACGACGAGAATGGCAATATCAGCACCCTGTGCTCCACGCGCACGCATCGCAGTAAAGGCTTCGTGACCTGGGGTATCGAGGAAGGTAATTTTCTTGCCATCGTGCATAACTTGATACGCACCGATATGTTGAGTGATCCCCCCTGCTTCACCATCTGCGACATTCGCTTTGCGGATGGTATCGAGTAGGGTCGTTTTACCATGGTCAACATGCCCAAGAATTGTAATGACAGGCGGACGGTCTACGAGATCTTCTGGATTTTCACCAGCATACATCGCTTCCCACTTACGTTCGAGTTCTTCGGCGCGTTCTTCTTCTGCTTTTTCTTCGGCGACTGCTGTTTCGGAACGCACTTCAATACCGAATTCAGATGTGATGAGGGCAGCCGTTTCAAAATCCACTTCTTGATTGATGGATGCCATAATCCCGTTGGAGATTAATTTTTTCATCACATCAATTGGGCTTTTTTCAATACGCTCAGAGAGTTCGCGTACTGTGAGGTAATCTGGAATCAGAATAACTTGTTGCTCTTTCGCCATGTATTCACCTTTAGCTCTTACATTTACACATATTGTTTCGATGGCAGGTGAATTTAGCGAATTTGCATCAAATCACCTTTCCATCATCTGTGATACCGCACTCATGATGCGATATCACGCAAGCGTTGGCGATCCTCATCGGTGAGGGTCGTTTTCAACGCATGATTTAGGATTGCTGTTGACGTGGCTTTTTGGCGACAGTCAGCACTATCGCAAAGATAAGCACCACGTCCATCTTGCTTACCTGTGGGGTCTACAAGAACCCCATCAGATGTACGAACCAAGCGCACGAGTTGACGCTTGTCAAACTTTTGACGGCATACGACACAAGTCCGTTGTGGGATGTGTTTTTGTTTACGACTCATTGTTTTCATGAATCCTACTCGTCATACCAGTCATCGTTATCGTTGTATTCCAGTGCTTCATCAAATACGTTATCGTTTTCGGCACTGTCGTCATACCAATGTTCAGGGCGTTCTTTTTTACGCTTTTTGCGCTTCGCTTTCTTGGGTGCTTCGAGTAAAACATCTGGGTCGCCTTCTTCGGGCATCATCTTTTCCCGTCGTTTTTCGTTTTTACGTTTACGACGTTCTTCTCGCCGACGCTCTTGGGCGGGGTCATCATCTTCAAACGAATCATACGATGCAAAGATTGACGGTTCAATCATGCCAAATTTGTTTGTGTCTAAACCTGTGACGTGCTTATTTCGTGATACCATTTCGCTTTACTCTGTACTTTAATAACCCTAGAAATCTAAATCATCTTGCCAGTCACTACGACGGCGACTTGATTTGCGACGACGTTTCGCTACGACTTCACCCGTGTCTTCATCATACACTAGACGACGACGCTTGCGACGGTCTTTCTTCTTATCTTTCTTCGGTGCTTCGTAATCTTCAAAGAGTTCGTCATCAACATCGAAATCGACCAAATCCCCTACTTCGGCGACGGGTTCAGGTTCAGGTTCGGCAATTTCTTCTTCGATAGGCTCTTCGTCTTCACGGATGATACCACCAAAAGCATCCATCAGAACAGGTTCTTCGTTTTCTACCTCGTCGAGTTCTGGCATAGGCGAATCGTCAAACTCTTGTTCAACAATGGCTTCTTCCACTGCTTCTTCGATTTCTTCGATGACTTCTGCAACAGGTTCAGGAAGAGCTTCTTCGCTCACATCTGGCTCAACAGCTACTTCTGTTTCGACAGGTGGTGCATTATATTCTGCGACATAGGCTTCAAAGTCATCGACTTGTTCCATGAAGTCATCTAATGCAGATTGCACTTCTAGAATAGGATCACCTGATAATTTACGCAGTAAGCGTTCGAGTGTTAATTCGTCAGCGAGAGTTGCAAGCATAACCTCACCAACTGTTGCCAATTCGACTAAGGCTTCGTTGATGTCATCATCCATGCCGAGTGCTTCGAGAGGCAACTCGAAGAGTGGTTGTGGCAAAGTCACACGAACAGCATTGATTTGTTCGCGTTCTTCACGGCGCATGTCATCACGCATCCGTTGCAGACGTTTTTCAACCAAATTCGCAAATTTGCCCAGCGTTTTGAATTCTTCTGGCATGACGGCTTTGTTGGCATCTCGTTTTTCGAGAATAGCTCGCACATCATCAATGAGGCTTGCATGACTAGTCGTAAGTGCATCGAGTGGTGGAACATCCAGATTTTGGAGTGCGCCGACAACTGTTTCTGTGACACTCTTGATGTCGATGCGCCAGCCTGTCAATTTAGCAGCTAGACGTGCATTCTGCCCTTCGCGCCCAATAGCCAATGATAATTGGTCATCAGGAACGACAACGACAGCGGTGCGCCCACTATGGGGGTCATCGTCTAAGTAGACTCCGTTAACACGGGCTGGACTGAGGGCTTTATTGATGAATGCCTCAACATCATCATTCCATTCGATGACATCAATTTTTTCGTCGTGAAGCTCTTTTACAATGTTCTGAATACGAATACCACGCATCCCGACACAGGCACCGACGGGGTCAACGCCTTCTTGCAAAGCAGCGACTGCTACTTTGGAGCGATAGCCAGCTTCACGCGCGATGCTTTTAATTTCAACTTGTCCATTGCCGATTTCTGGCACTTCGTATTCGAGCAAGCGACGAAGCATATTACGGTGACTACGGCTGGTCACAATTTGCGGACCTTTATTGGTGCGCTTGACTTCCATGATGTAGACACGCAATTTCTCGTGTGTGCGGTAGCGTTCGCGTGGGATTTGTTGTGAGCGTGGCAAGATAGCTTCGGCACGTTCACCAAGTCGCAAGGTAACAACTTGTGAATTCATACTTTGGACAGTACCAAAGATTAAGTCACCTTCGCGTTCGATGTATTCATCATAGAGTGCGTTGCGTTCAGCTTCACGAATTTTCTGTAGGATAACTTGTTTCGCTGTTTGAGCCGCAATACGCCCGAATTTCTTAGTGGTGTGTTCAACCTGCACCATGACTGTATCACCCATTTGGGCTTCGGGGTCATAGAAGCGTGCTTTTTCGAGTGTGACTTCTGTATTTGGGCTGAAGATTTCGTCTGTGACTTCTTTTTCAACGAAGATACGTGCCCGTCCCGTTGCAGGGTCGATGCGTGCTTCGATACCTTGTGCTGAACTTGCACCTGAATCACGACGATATGCTGATACGAGCGCACTTTGGAGTGCTTCGAGCACAACATCGGCTGGTAGCGCACGGCTATCGGCGATCTCGTTGAATGCTTTTTGTAAATCATTAAACATGGGTGGTGTTCTCCCAATACCTCATGGGGATTTTGATTTTGGTTACTTTGACTGTATAAAACAAAAAGTGGGGTAAAACCCACTTTTCGCGCCTTCATATACACTCTAAGTTTAACATGCTAAATTAAGCAATGTCAAGCTATTCGCTTGTTTGATGGCTCATAAACGTTCATTCTTACGCAAAAGTAACGCTAGAGTGCCATGCCCCACACAAGATAAGTGCATGGGGCAACATACATTACTCTGCTACATCGTCTGCTTCGACAGTTTCTTCTGGGAAAACAAGGTCACCGAGAAGTTCTTCTGAAGATTCAGGTTGGACGATGATGATATTTTCCTCGGATGTATCGGTAGTGTCATCAGCAGGTGTATATTCAAAGGGTGGGAAGACCAAAACCCGTCCGAGACGATTATCGACGACATAGACGTTGCCGTTGGCATCAACCTCAATGCCTGCTGTCACAACGAATTGCCCAAGTGTTGGGTTACTCCCTGCGGATTCACCAAATGAGCCGACGCAATCACCTCCTGTTGTATATACGAGGACACGTCCAGCATCAGGGTCAGTGACATAGAGCAATTCACGCTCAGGGTCAACGGCTAGGTAGGGGCGATTGCCTTGTTCTTCGTACCAACCACGCACACTGAATGTATCGAGGAAAAAGCCATCTGTCGTGAAGACTGAAATACGACGATTCCATGTATCAGCGATATATAGATTGCCATTTGGATGAACAGCGAGACCACTCGGTTCGTCTAACTGCCCTTCACCACTGCCTGCTGTACCAATATCGCGGATATGGACACGTTGTCCGTCAATAACTTGATAGACACGGATGCGTTTATTCCCTGTATCTGAGACAAAGATTTGTCCATTAGCATCAACTTCAATGTCGCGCGGTCCCCAGAGACCATCAACAGGGTCAAGCGGTGCATCAGCCCCAAACTCACCTGGTTGCCCCCAGACAGTGAGAGGATTCAAGTTAGGGTCGAGGTATTGCATACGGTAGTTCCATGTATCGACAACAACAAGGCTACCATCATCTAGAACTTCGACGCTATTCGGGCGTTCGAGATAAACTTGTCCATCAGATGGTGGGAGATTGCCTCGTTGCCCAATCGTTTCGAGGAAAATGCCATTTTGGTCAAAGACCGAGATGCGATGACCGCTAATGTTACCTGCATCAAACAAGCCTTGTTCAGCAACATAAACGCGACCATCAGTGCCAATATCGATACCGATTGGGCTGATTAAGCCTTCGGGTGATTGCAAGACTGAGATAGCTTCCACAGGTTGCCAATTGGCAGAACACTGATTGACTTCACCTGATTCGAGCGGATTAACGACACCACCTTCGCCAACACCATATGACCAAATTTGAGCCGCCACATCCCGACGCACATAGAGGTGCATTCTATCTGAGACAGGCCAGTTTGTGACGGAATAATCACCACCTGTTGCTAAACCATAGGTTGTGTAGTCTCGATTCCACCAAATTTCAAAGATGCCTTGTCGCAATTGTGCAGAGGTTACACTGGTAGGGTCGAAGAGATTATCGAGCCGTGTTGTATTCAAGTTGAAGTAATCTTGCATAGGCCACCACAAACGGATGTGGTCGAAACGCACAAAACGATCTTCAACGAGAGGTTCGACTTTGCTACGGTTGGCAGCACCGACTAAGACAACAGTTGCATCATCAATATCGCGACGAGTTGGGTTATCACCAACATAGCGAGCATTGGTATAGTTACGGAAGTACCAGCTATAAGGCCATGAGACTTCATTATCGTAGACGAGATTAACATCATAGCCATCGGTCGTAGCAAGGCTAATTTCTTCAATATCATCTAGTACCCAATTCACTCCTGGGGCAGCATGAGCGTAGACGAGGTATTCAGTGGCGTAGTCATAGTTGACAAAGGATGCCAGCAAAGCAGAGCGAAAGGTCAATACAGAGAGAATCCCGAAGATTGCAACTGCTGTAATACGACGCACATGCTTCCAGCCGATTGATTCTGTCAGATAGAAAATCGCTGATAGTGAGCCACCCGCCATCACAACCGATGCCAGCCAACTATAGGTCACATTGAGTTCGGCTTGTGATAGACCTGAAAACGGACGAACACCAATGAATAGAGGTCGGAAGGATTGGAATAAAGCCACGATAAAGAGCAAGATTACCAAGGAAATCATCCAGCCACGCGACGCAAATTTGCGCCAATCAATTTTGCTGACAATGCGTCCCATATACCATGCTGTTAGGAAAATGAGTGGCATTGTCAAATGGGTTGCTAGCCAAGGCATTTTCTCACCAGCGAGGCTGTAACCAACTAGATTCAGAACTGCTAACCATGAGAAGAAAATCAAGAATGGGAAATCTGTCAGACGGGCTTGGTCACGAATTTGATGCAAGCGCACCAATGGCGTGTGTTCATTGATGACATCATCCGATGCTGGCACAATTTCTTCTGGCAGGAAGCCATCTTCCAGCATACGTTCGACATCCGTCCGTGCTTGTCGATGGAGGTAAACGGCATAAAGCAAGGCAGGAATCACGAACAGTGGCATCGGTGCTAGGAAGAGACTAAAGCCTGACAGCACGAATAGAATACCACCAACAATCGCAAAGATGAGCAAGCCCCAGAAAATTGGACTATCTGCGATGACTTGTGCTGCGCGTGCTTGCACTAGTGAACTAACACTTTGGGATGTTAGATAATGTGATTCATCAACTTCTTGCTCAATGGTAGCGACAATATCAGGATTATCTTCATCTTCGGCAGATGTAGCGTCGGATTGGTCACTACGCATTTCTTCCATCATTGCGAGACGGTCACGACGTTTGAGTTCGATACGCGCTGCATTATCTTTTTTGCGCCACGACCAGAAAACATTCAAACCACCGAACATCGCAAAGACGCTACCAATCACAGGCAAAAATTCATAGAACGGCATGATAATCAGCAGGTAGTAATATTGTGGCTGACTACCACGACGTACACCTTGTTGTTCCAGCCAGTAGCCGAGGCTGTAGACCATGCCTGTTGCGAGTCCGACCATATTGGTGAAAATTGTCGTGAAGAAGAAAGCAAATATCACATGGAAAATCGCTGAGGTGACCAGCCAGCGTCGCCAGTTCCACATCAAGCCTAGTGCCCAAGAGAGTGCAATCAGAGGCAAGAATGCCATCAAACCCAGTAGAATTTGCCCGACCTGTGTGGGTGTTGCAATACTTGGGATGTATTGGATGATTGTATCGGAGACACCTGAATTAGTGGCAATCATGGCATAGTCAGAAGCCGTACCACCCATCAGATAGGGGATAAACGCCGTTGCCCAAGGCAGAATCAGGGTACCGATGATAATAATCAGGTCGAATTCAGGGAATAAATCCATCGTTCCCCAGAAGCCACGACCATATTTATCTTTGTTATCAACGTCGTTGTAGCCATCTTTACGACGGGTAGCAATCAAGAAGATAAACCCTGCACCTGTCGCAACCCAGACCAAAATCATAGGTGTCCAGCTAATGGTATCTGTTGCGATTTCTATGCCTTGTGCATCGGGATTTGCTGGTTGGACAGTTTCGGAACTCGGTGGTGCTTCGACATGCGAGACTTCTTCGATGACGACAAATGTGTAGCAAATCGTGACGGCAATCCCGATAACGGCGAGTGCTTCACCCCAAGGGATTTTGTTCAGACGATCACGGAATGACCAAACTAGCGTTGAGAGAACGACTAAGACCATGCTACTGATGATTATCAGTGTCCAGAGCCAGAAAATTGTTTGTTGGTCAATCGGTAGTGCACCAAAGCGCGTCGTTTCGTTACCGCCGAGCATATCAAATTTGATAATGTCGAGGATAATATACATGCCGAGAGACATCACGCCACCGACAAACACACCTATCATACCTGTGTAGAAAATCGGCTTACCACGTATCTCGCCCCGACTAAAATACTGTATGAGGCGCGTGACCCAATAGAGGAACAAGAAAATTCCGATAATGGCAATGTAGATGAAAGCTGTCTCTTTACTGCCTAAGTTCCATATCATGCCGATAGCGATGATGTAAAGCCAATGGGGTCTGCGCTGTTGGTTGTCGGGACCACTCAGATACATCATGATACCCCATACCATCACGAGTGCTGATAGGATTGAAGGCATATCATGGCGGATATAACGTCCATAGTAGAGTGTGACAGGTGAAATCAGCAACATCAGCATCGCTAGAATCGTGCCCCATCGCCCCAGCCATCGCCTGAATAACAACGGCGACATCACTAAGAGTACCCCTAGAATTGAGGTGTAAATACGCGATGTGAAGTCATTATCGCCAAATAGTGTGTATGAGAGTGCTGTTGCATGGAACAAAATAGGTCCGTGCATGAGTGGCGTATGTTGAAAATTACCATCTTCCGAGAGGTTGTACGAAAAACGGGTATGCAGACTTTCGTCATGACTCATGGCGCGTGCGCCGAGGTCATGAAAACGGGTGAAGATTGCTGCCACCAAGATAATGACAACAGCGATAACTTCCCAATTGATGGTCAATTGGCGCGAGAATAAACGACTCAGACCATGATTATTTGTATTATCAGATTGCATGTTGGTTACCATAAATCCTCAACTGTTAGCAACACTATTGGCATGTATTAACTGCGCGGTGTTTGGGGCGCAGGGGTATTCTGTAATGGAATGTTTGGGCGCGATGTTGCCCCTATTTGTGCATATGTCTCGACTGCGAAGGCAATCATTTGACTATCAGCTTCGGGTGTTGATGCTGGTAGCGTAATTTCTAAGGTATCATCAGGTAAAGGTTGCGCGATAGGCACGGGCTGTGAACGACTGACATCAATCGCAAATGGTGCAAGTAAGATAATCCCTAAAACGAGCAAGGCGACACTATAGCTCAAACGATAGCTTGGTTGAAGTCTCGTTCTTTGCGGTGTAGATATAGGTGCAGGTTGTGTCATCTCTTGCTGAATGGTTGCCCAAATCGCATTGAGTTGACTATCTTGAGCAGTCCCAAATGTTGGCAAAGATTGTTTTAGCTCTTGATGGGTTTGCTTCGCACTGATGTATTCCCGATAACATAAGGGGTTTTCATCAATTTGGCGTGCGATAAAGCGACGTGTTTGTAGCGATAACTCGCCATCGAGGTACGCCATCATCCGTGCTTTGACATAACGATATTGTAGGTACTTAATCAACATCAGCTTTTATATCACCCTAAATTTGTAACAGGTCTTCTAAGAGTCCGCGTCCGATAGGTCGAAGTACATCCTTAAGTTTATTGTGTGCAAGACGCACACGGCTTTCAGCAGTTTTTGGCGGACAATCCATAATGTCCGCGATTTCACGATAGGTCAGTCCATGTCCGTAGCGCAGAATAACTGCTTCGCGTAAGGTTGGCGAGAGTTCTACTAAGGCTTTTTGGATGGCATCACTTGATTCACGACGTGCCATTGCAGCTTCAGGTGTTTCGGCATTGGGCGCAGCTAATTGCACTTGCAGAATCTCAGAAAAATCAACGGTCGGAAAGCGTTTGCGTCGATAGGTATTGCGACAACGACTGACTGCTATGGTATAAAGCCACGTTTTGAATGAGGCTTTATCGGCATTGTATTTGTGCAGATTCTTGAAAGCATACACAAAGGATTCTTGGACGACATCTTCAGCATCTTGTTTGTTGAGTACCAAGCCATAGCACAGGCGATACACACCCGCAGAAAAGTGTTGATAGATATTAGCATAGGCGGATTGTTCACCTGTGAGAGCGACTTGAATCCATGCTAGTATCTGTTCTTGTGAGTCACTTTGTGTCGTCATAATGTGCCTTCGTGTGATGGTTCTATCCTTATGTACACCATCACGCGCAAAAATCCTCACAACTTACGGACGTTGGTCGGCTGGAATGCCATCATAAACATCAATACGTAACCAGAGTACGGTTGCATCTTGTGGTAATTGATATGTTCGAGTTTCGCGTTGCGTGTACCAACTCACCCATTCTAGGGGTGGCAATGCACCAACAGGATATTGGCGAATCAAGAAGCGTTGTCCGACATAACTGCCCCCTAAATCAGGATTTTCTTCTAATTCAGGTAGCAGAATAATCTCTTCTTGACGGGCATCAGCAATGGTATCGACGAAACGGGCATTGTTAAAATCACGCACGAGCCATGCCACCAAACCGTCACCTGTAATACCAGCGTCTTCATCACGGACAATCACCATATTAATTGATGGGAATCCGCGTGTATCGCGTCGAGAAACATCAAAAAGTGCTTGACGTAACAGTGAGGCATCATTGGCAATGCCTGTTGTGTACCATAATTCGGCAGGATTGCTGATATTGACCACTGATGTGTTCCAGCCTGTGCCGATGCCCATCATCAGCATGAAGACGAACGCCCCTAAACCATAACCTTGTAGCACATTGCGATTACCAAACATACTCGCAAACATGAAATACAACACAATCATCAGCACGACCATGATGGCAAACCAACCAATGCGTGCATAGACTAAGACTGTGTCACGGTCTGTGCCGATAAAATTGCCTGAATAAGTCAGTAAAGCGCGTCCAACAGTTTCGAGATAGAGACTGAGCATAATCAAGCCAGCGAAGGCAATTAATGCAACGACCCATTTTATCCAAATATAGTGATTGGGGTCATTGGAGGTGTACGACTCTACATTCAAGAACGATGGCATGTAGTTCATCAGTAATTCGCTGACTAAACGCGCGACAAGGTAGGTCAGAGGCACAACCAAGATGAGGGCTTGTGCAGGATGTGAGCCACGATAGACAAACAACACAACAAAGCCTATTAGTAACCATGACATGATAAAGCGGTCAATGAGTGAATCGGATTGACTACCGAGCATCAGGAAGAGACTCATCACGCCGAGAATAATCAGAATGGGGTCATAGATAAACAAAGCCATGACTGCCCAAAAATTGGGGGCTTGGACTGTACTGGGTTGAACAAAACCAGCGAATGCTACTCGCAATGATTCGGCGACGATATTCAAACCAGCCGTGTTAAACAAGAAGCCTGTAGCAATGACAAAGGTCAAGCCAGCAGATAAGGCTAACATCGGCACAATTGGCAGACTGGTCAGGAAATCATTCACTTGTTGAAGGACATCATCACCTGGGGTATCACGTTCATCAGGCGCGGTATAAATCACCCAGAAAATGGTCAGGATGACTGCAAATATCCAAATCAGCAGGAGCAGAATCCCTGTTGAGCCACTCAGCAAGACCATCAGTGTGAGCGATGTTGCTAGCCAAAGCGCATTATCACGCGAGGGATTATCCCAATATTGCCAGACTGACGCTAAGACTGTGACTGCAAACACTGTTGTCCAGATGACATCACTGGATAGACGTGTTGCAGTGAAGGCAATCGGCGAAAATGCTAGAATAAGGCTCATCAAGAAGGTCATTTCGCGCCCGAAGCGTTTGCGAAACAACAAGGGGGTGAGAATCAATACGATACCACCGATGACACTTGGTAAGCGTGAGGCAAATTCTGTGCCACCGAACACTGTAAAGCTGATGCGCTGTAGCCAATACATTATGACACTAGATGCTTCTTGAGCAAGTGCTTGTGACGCTGTATTCACGTCTGTATAGGCAGATAAGGCTTGTGTCGCTTCGACATCTGTCATCGGGACAGTGCCTAAACTTGCCAAGCGCAAGACTATCGCAACAATCAGCAAAACACTATAAGCAATCACCTCTGCGGAGATGGTTAGTGTTTGCGTGTCATCATTTGAAAGTGGTACATCGTTATTCACAGCTTGCATTATTTCTTGTCCATGCCTGATGTGGGCGGATTATTTTCACTTAATCACGAAATGTTCGCGGACACCAAGAATGGTGTCCCTACAAGTTCATCTGTGTCTTAGGAACTGGCTTTTGCCTGTCCTCTAAAAATAAGAAACACTTAGAGCTTATCCGAAAATGATTGTAGGGGATGACCTATGTGTCATCCCGAGCGGGCGCAGACACAACTACGCCCCTACGAAAATGAATTTACGGATAGATGCTTCACACTACATACACGGATTGGCGTGCAATTACTCAAAGCGACGGATGAGTGTTTCGCCAACAACGTAGACACGCGCATCACCAAACTCACAGATAGCTGTCAAGTTATCACGGAATTTATCTTCACCGAGGTCACCATATTGGCGACGTTCGGTTGTGCCGTACATGATATAGTCAATTCCGTATTGTTCAATGATGGGTACGGCAATCTCCCATCGCAGGTCACTGTAGAGTGTTTGAATATCAAATTCACGATTGCCAGCAACATCGTCATAGGTTTCACCGCGCCATTGGCGTTGATGGTTCGACCAATTATGTAATGTCGGGATACCATAGAATGCGCCAACACGTCCATATTGTGAGTTATACGTATCACGAGTAGCCTCAACGACAACGACATCATCACCTTGCACAGTATTGGCTAAACATTGGAGTGCAGCGAAGTAATCAGCATTGATGCCTCCACTACGCCCATCAAGGCTTAAGGTTGCTTGTTGTTCAGCAGGGAAACGATGGCGATTTTCTTCCAAAATGGCACGGGTATACATCCCAAATGGGAGATACGGCACAGTCATGATGAGGACAATCAGCACAATCGGTGCATAGCCTAAGCCGAGTGCAAAACGACTGTTATCATCGCGCACAGGATGTAGCAAAATCGTATAGACACTGTAGGATGCGACAATCCCTAGCAGAATCCATGCTTGGTAGTAAAACTTGAATATCGTGTTGATGCGTGTGCCAAAATTATCACGCAAGTAGACAAATTCAGGGACGAGGGTGACACCGAAAGCAGCAGCCATCACTAAAAGGGCAAAACCTGTTGCAAGCGGATACGTCACAAGGTTGGTATCATCATCTGTTTTGCTGTGTGCTGTTGGGAACAAGCGAGCAACAATAGTTGCTAAGATGATAAACAGTAAGATAGGCAAGGCAACTGTCGATAATTGGCGATTGAGAATCTCAGGAAGAACAACATCCATACCACCATTTGCCTGAATGAATGTCGTCACAAAGTTACGTGTCTGTGGCAAAAGTGCACCGATGATGATGAACATCACCATCACAAAAACGAGAAGCCCTAGGATTCCGCCTGAGACAGCAAATCCTAAGCTCCAATTCATGCGCTTTTGCTGTGTTCCAATCCAAACTTCACGCAATAAGAAGCCCCCAATGAGCAAAAGCATCGGTCCAAACATCAAGAAATAATGCTGGAAGGCTGTCGGTGTCATCAAATTAGGAACAAGTCCGCCTGCTTGAGAACGGAAACTGATAAAAAATGGCAGATATGTAATGAAGGTGACTGCTAGCAAGGATGCACCAAAGCGGAACAGTGCTAACCAATCATCAGTTAGCAAACTACCATCGCGGTATATGACGCGCCGTAAGGCTTCTGCACCAACAATTAACACTAAGAACAAGGGTCCATCCCACGTATTGAGAAAGAACAATGCACCAGCAATCAAACCATAGAGAACAGTGTGATAATTGGAGGGTTTTTGTCCGAGCAACACGATATTAAGTGCCATGCCAATCGCCAGCACCACAAAGGGCAATGATAAAACATGCGGGTGCAAATCCATGAGGATAAAGCTAAAGGCTGGCACTTCATTGATTGGTTGGATGACAGCATATGAGCCATCGAAATTATAATCTGTCAGGATGCGACTGGTATGCCACCACCAGCCAAAGCCTCCTTGATACCATTGGTCAGGATGTGTGATAGAGGTCGTGAGCAGAGGCGCATTATCTTGAGGGATATAGCTAATCGACCCCATGTCGGCGAAGCCCTGCATCCCCCACCATTCAAAATAGGAAGCTGGCATATTGGCTGTGCGGAAGGGTGTTTCGACCAGTGCAAACTGAAAGTTGCTCATGACCAGCACAAAAACAAATGCCAATAAGCCTGTCAACAGGGCTGGCGTGCGCCCTTTACCGTTTGACAAATCAATTGTGCGCGACCGTGCTAAGTTATAGCCAACACCGAAAATTGTCAGACCAGCAAGGGCAAAAGTAGTTGCAATCATCATGCTGAAGCCATAGCCACTATTGATGCCCGAAAGCATGGTCAGCATAGCGGTCATGACATAGCCGAAATAATAATAGCTAATGGCATAGCCTGCCATCCAAGGGTCATTCGGGGGGAAGGTTTCACTCCGCATGATGCCACTGATAAATGCCATTTCCATTGGTTTTTCAGTAAAGAAGGTATCGTTTTGGTAAGCGCGATAGACCATCATCACAGCGAGTAAGGTCACGAAGAGCAATTCTGCGACGATGATAACTGAACGATTCTCGCGCCAGTAATCTCGCCAATTAACGCGATTATCACCCGTGAAATACGCTACTAAGCCAAGACTCAGCACAATGACCCAAGCAAAGACCATGCCCCCTGTAGAATTACCGATGAAGCCATAACTCGCCAACAACCAATAGATGAGAGCAACTAGTAACATGCCAAGAGCGCGTGATAGTGTGTAGCCTCGGTCTGGTAAGCCATTGAAAAAGCGCAATGCAAATGGCAGTGCTGATAGCCCTGCTAGCATGACAAGAAGCCACCACATCGGCAACATCCAGCCTTCGCGTAAAATCCATTCAACGAGCATTAGCGTTCCTCACTTTGTAGCTGTTGGACAACATCTTGGTTAACCCGATAAGTGCGACGGGCTTCACTATCATCGATACGTTCCAGTACGCCGAGTGCTTCCAGACGCAAGATGCGGTCATAGACATCAGGTTGGTATTGCAAAATTCGTGGTGGATTGGTGACTGTAATGTACGACATATCTTGTTGAGATAGCGCGTCTAAAGCATCATCGACACTGATGGTTTCATTGGGCACATGCCCTGTCACACTGTTTGATGGTACAAATGCAGGCAACACATCTAAATTCAAGCCAATCGCTTCATCAAAAACCATCTGGTCAGCGAGGTAGTCATCTACCGCATCATGATTGATTTGATAAACCTGTGCCACGCCTCGTTCATACGCAACTGAGATGATGCCCATTTCCAGCATACGATCAAATTTTTCTAGTCCTTGCGGATAGAGTGTGAGTTCCATATCGCTCATGATGATGTATTGAATATCATAGTAGCGCATCAAGTTCACAACAGAGTATATATCTTGTGATTCGTAGAAGTACTTGATGTTGGATTCGCGTTGTTGCACGAGACTCGGTAAGGGTGGCAACGTCCGTTGTTGACGTTGATGCCAATTCCAGCCTAAGACTGTTGGCAAGCCTGTATTAATCGCAATCCGCGCGTTGTAATGATATTCACTCGCTGCACCACGTCCTTCGATGATGACAGGTGTGCCTTCGACTTCTTCTTGTAACCAGCGAATGATGTGATAGTCATTTTCGAGAGAAATCACGCTCCCTGTTTCAGGCAGATAGTATTGAGCTTGTTCCATGTAATCTAAGCCGTTGAGTGTCGGTGACAGTGTTGGCACAAAGCGGTCTAGCATCCGCGCACGAACCGATGACACGGTGAACATTGAAGCAGCAGCCACCATGAACATCAAGGGGATAAACCAAATCATCTGTAAGCGCAATCGCCAGAGGTCAGCGCGTTGAATCAACCATGCGAAGGCTGCGCCACCTGCGACGCTGAAAATCAGCCATGCTTGAATGTAAAACTTGAAGACTGTGTTTTGGCGACCAATATCACCAGCCAGCACAACAATTTCGACACCCAGTGTCAGCGACAGCGCAAAACCAGCAAGCACCAGTACAAATTGCATCGCTACGGATTGTTCTGGACGGAAGAAAAGAATGGCTATCCAGATAATGAGCGGAATGGCTATCATTGCAACTTGATTGCCCATGAATCCAAGTACAATCGAAGCTAGCAATAATAGTCCGACAACACCTGCACCAATCAGCAACTCAGTTTGACGACCTCGCAATTGGCGCACATGCACATCACGCATCCAACGCGCAGTTTCCCAAATAAGGAGTGACACAATCAAGAACAAGAATAAGCCGTGAATATGGAAGTAAATCCAGAGGGGTGTTTGTCCGCCTTCCCACAATGAGACACTATTGTAGGTTGAACCGAACCAGTGGTTATAAGGCGCAACAACAAAGGACGCAATCGCAATGAATCCGCCGACATAGAACAACATATGCACGATAGATTGACGATGAATACCATCCGTGACCAAAGGCACACCAAACCATAAGGTTACGCCTAAGCCAAGCGTCATTAAGACAATCAGGATGATTTGGAAAGGCAGACCTGATGCCAATGTAATCAACATATTTGATGCAAGGAAGGGGTCAGCATTGCGACCAGCCATCAACCACACGCCGAGCAAGCCTGTCACGATAGCGAATGGCGTTGCATAGAGCAATGAACGCAGGATAGCTTGCGTTTGGAAGCTATGTTGCCAATGTCGCCACCACGCGTAGCCGAGACCAATCACAGCCAATAACATGAAGGAAGGCCAATCCCATGTGTTGGTCGCCCGCATCATGCCGATAGCCAAAGCCCCCAAGAAAATCGCTAGGAATTTACCGAGCATCGTGCGTTCATCACGTCGTCCGACTGCGACTTCGTGGAAAACAAAGGCTATCGCAAAGAGCATCAAGGGCATACTAATCATGTGGGCGTGTAAATCACCATAAACAAAGGTGAAGAAAGGCATTTCGGCAATGGCATTGCCCCCTACACCTGGCGTTTCCATGATGACGCGCGTCGGTGCCCAATACCAACGGTTGGAATAGAGACGAATTTGTTCACCAGAGAGAATCCGCCCGACACCTCGGCTGAATGAACTGAGTAGTTCTGCACGAATATCAAATTCATAGGCAATTTCATCAAGGATGTTACCGCGTTGGGCACGTTCGTTGATAGCTTGGCGTGCTTCGGCATCAGGTGCGATACCATTTTCTGTGATGTATTGCTCTACGAGATAATCTTCTAGACCTGTCGGACGGGTGTATCCACCGAGTGGTGCAATGCCTTCTTCAATCAGGACGCGCGGTGTATCGAGATTGCCTAGCACAACACAGAGCAATAGCGATGCGATGCCAGCGACATAGGGATTACCAATGCGACGAATGACTGTCACCTTGTCGTCTGCGTAGGTTTCGACATGGCGTGTTGACCAAGACTCAACGATGTTGAAGGCAGCAGAAAATGCCCCTACTCCTGCAACTGAGAAGATTGTCGGCACAATGAGATTATAGGCAAAGGCAGGGACAATCTTGAGCAAGAGTGTCGGCACACCCACAATCACATAGCCGAAGTAGTAATAATTGATATTGCCCCCTGCATACCACGGGTCGTAGACAGGGAAGACTGTTGTGCGTAGGACGGCATTGAAGTAGGCAAAATCCATTGGTTTTTCGCCACCCATTGGATGATGCCAGAGGTCAGGATTGCTGAGGCGCACGAAAACGAAGGCAACAAACATCACTGTGCCAATGATTTCAATCGTCAGTAGGCGTTTCCAGTGGTTTTGTAGGTACTCTATCAGTTGTTCACGACGGGTGTATGCAAGCGACGCACTAAATCCAGCGACAAAAATCAGTACAATTAGTAAGCCGCCTTGTGACCAAAGGGGCACACGGAAATTACCAGCAAACCACGCAATCCAACCGATGAGTAACATGCCAACGATTTTGGAGAAGCCATAGCCTCTATCAGCTAAATTCGGGAAAGCACTAAACAATATCGGGAAAGTGACTAAGCCAATCAGAATCACGACCAGCCACCACACAAGTACACCAATTGGCTGATTCGTATTGAGAAGGCTATCGCTATCAAAACGGTCTGACCATGTGCCATTAGTGGTATTGATTTCAAAGACATCGCGTGGTTGATGCAGGGCTGTTGGAGCTTCATCCGCTTCGAGTGACGACCAATAGACTACTCCTGCCACTTGTCCACCAATGGGCGTTGAGCCGAAACCTAATTGGTCAATGCGGTTGAGTGGTGTATTCAGTATCAATTCGGTGTGAGCATGGTCGTAATCATCTGTTTTGCGGAAGATAAACACCGCAGGATGGTCATAAACATGAAAGGCTTCATCAGCTTCAAGTTCATTAAGCCACGAGGATGAGCCATAGGTCGGCAAATACTGGTCACTGACACGCAACGCCCCTAGCTCGTAAGTTTCATCAAATGTCATGACCAATTCAAAGCCGAGTTCACCACTGAAGAGTGCATCATAGTACGCTGTGGTCATCGGGAAGCGCATCGGATTGCGCGTTTCGGTATCGTAGAAGCGGTTACTGGTGATAGCAATGTAATCACCGACTTCTAAACCGTCCATGAGGCTATCTTGCTTGATGCTATCATCAACAGGATAGGACATCAGCAGGTCGTAAGATTGCAACAGCGAACGTGCTAAGGTTTGTCCGTTGCAATTATCAATGCCAACAAAACCCGATGGTACATCATCTGCCCAAGTGAGATCATCTGGCAACTGACAGTAAGGTGCAGTGGTAATGCGGTCATCCCATGTGCCTTCAGTAAGAATGACTTCCCCTGCGGTGACAATTGAGCCAGTAAGTGCTTCCACTTTAAAAGTGTAAGTTTCACCTTCGACTAATTCGATCGGAGTATCGAATTCAATATTATAGGATGCACCAAGCGGATGCTCATCGGCTGTGAAATTCTCCGTTAGAGTGGCTTCTGCGAGTAATTCCAGCGTTCCAGCACGCGCTACTGAAATATAGAGTGTTTCAGCATCGGCATCATAGAGTGGGTCTACAAGATGAGGCGCGTAAACACTCGATACTGTTCCAGAAGCAGGAGCTACGAAATCGACCAGATATGGCAAATTCTCTTCTAAACGCGATGAAAAACCGATTAAATCTTCGGGTTGTTGTGCACTATCGCCTAAACGATTGAAAATACCAATATTGACCAGTGGTGTTCCTTCGGGTGCGCCTTCAATTTGCATTGAAAAATCACCAGAGATGAATTCACTCGCCCAACGTGCCGCTTGCACACGAGTTAGTTGATGCTGATAAATGTTGCTGAACATCAAACCCCAGATAACGGTGAAACCAATCACAAAACTTGCTAAAGCTGTCGCACGGAATTTGAGGTTGGGAATAATCGCCACTGCAATCAGTCCAACAGCAATCAGAGCCGATGCAACAGATGTTGGTGTGATACCTGTCGATGTGGCATGAACCATCGGCACAATACTGAAAAAGATACCGAAACTAATCAGCAAAGCATGGGTGAGTGAGGTATCATTTTGTTGGGAACGACGATAGAGTTCATATAATGCCCATGCTGCGAACAAGGCTAATGAACTATAAAGCGGTAAATAGTAACGCATGGTCATCACCCAAAGGTCGCCAATCCATGCAAAGTAGACGGCTACCCACGCAAAAGGCAAAATATTCCGCATTGCCATTGGAGCACCACGTAATAAACGCACACCTGACCATGTAAAGCCAAACCATGCCATGACACCCATGCCAATCCCCATGCCCCAGAAAAGCATATCGCGAAGAGGATATAAAAATGAAGAACGGGCTAACCACTGAAAATTCGGTGGTGCGTCGGATGCGCCACTGACAGCAAAACTACTACCTTGAGCATCCGCAATCCAGCGCATATTCGGGATAATGTGGAAGAAAGTCGGTCCTGTAAAAGCATAAGGATTCAGCAAGCGGAATGTGAGAACAGTTGCTGCCCCTGCAATGAAAACACCTATCACATTGCGTAAGAGGATGCGTTGTCGTTCTGACCATTCGATACGCGGGTCTAGGGCAGGCATCGCATTGACCATCCCTGCTAAGACGACCAAGCCAGCCAAGGGGATGACATTAATACGACCAGCCAAAGCTGCACCAAAGGCAATGCCGAAGATAGTATAATGCGCGAATTTACCTTTATCTTGGACATGCAAGGCTGCCCACATCGCTAAAGTCACAAAAAATGCCGTAATAGCATTGACTGTACCAAAGTGCGCTTTTTGGATAGCTAGTGGCGCACAAGCATACATAGCAGCCGCCATCAGCCCTACCCAGCGATTGTGCATCCGTGAGCCAATGAAGAATAACACAATGATTGCGCCAACATCAAAAAAGGCTGACCAAAATCGCCAGACTAGTACACCTTCTTGGAATGAAAGCAAGTCACCGTCTGGTAAAAATAATGCTTCAAAAATATCTGCTGAAAAATGCGCTAAAAATAATGGAAATGTACCGTAGGCGTATGAGCCAGCAAAGGCATTATGTGGATTGAGGGGCGAACAATAGGTATCGAAGTAACCACCGATACCATCGGTATCAGGATGGAGTGCTTCACAACGAATTTGTTGAACGCGCGTTGAAGTGAGCGATGCTAAGGCAACTGTATTGGTTGAAACATAACGTTGGGACACTAGTTCTTCTACTAGCAACACATCAATATCACCGCGTATGAGGGCTTGATGGGCTGTATCTGCATTCGGGAAGCGCACCACCCGATTTTCACCGACCCACCATTTGGCAACATCTGTACTCTGCTCGCCTCGAATTGCACCAACGGTCAAAGCATCATTGATTTGAACATCAAATTCGGACTGAATAAGTTGATTGGAAGGCGTAACTAAAATAGCATGGGCTGGGAAATGGTCAGCATCATCTGTGAATTGTAAGCCACCACCAATTTGTGGCAATAGATTCAGAGTCAAGTAGCGTTCATCAGGATGCAAAGCAGAATAGTCATCCCAATTTAGTCCTAAGAAGCGAAAATAGCCTCCTAAGACGACCACAAACATCAATAGAATAAGTGCTATGCTAGAATGTGAACTTCTATTAGATGAGTCGTGTTGTGTTGTATTTTTCGGCGAATTATCCATAATGCCGAATCCTCAATTCTCAACGTCAGCGTGTGATTGTATCGTGCCATTAACATTTACACTGTGAGTGTGTATTTTCCTCACTCATTGATAGCATTTTCCACTAAGAATGCTTGTAAGCCATCGACACCCAATGCAGATACTTCATACACCATAAAACTTTCATTAGGATTATAGGTTTGGCGTTCGACAGCAATCCCATTCGGGAATAAGTCACGCAGAGCCATATCGGTATCTGTATCATTAGGTGAATAGAAAAATAGCAAGTCAGCATCAGAGCGAAATTGCATTGTCCCTGTTTGGTCTAAATTGGCAAGGATAGCTTGAATAATCGGTGTCGTGGAATATTGACCATTAACATAGGGGAAAACACCCCCTGTCCAAAATTCTTCTAAGCCACCTTCTAAACCGATTGCGCGATGACTCCACCAATGTTCATAGCCAATCAAGAAAGAATTGCCGTATGCGCCACCTGTCAGGACATAGCCATAGAGATAACGCCCTGCTTCGGAATAAGGGTTAAATGAGGCTTGGTAACGTTCAGGATAAACCTCAAAATAGAGATAGCGATTGGCATTGAATGACGCACCAATCACAACTATGGCAAGACCTGTTGCGAGTGCTTTACCACGCCAGCCCCGCAAACCGTCTAATAAGCGTTCAAGTATTAGAGCCAATGGAAGCGATGCGATTAAATACACGGTTGGGATTGCGCCACTAGTGCGTGTATGACTCGGATTTTCGTGTGGTGCAGCAATCGAGAGTGCCGATGGTAAGAGCATCAAAAAAGTGACAACAGGAATCAACCAATAGACAGTATCTCGTTTGCGAATAGCGAAAATTGTCCATGCCCCTAAGCCCACAATGAGCAAACTACTTGCCCAGACATCCATTGCAGGACGATTAGAGACACCACTAATGGTTGCGACATCACCTTCCCAGTTGAACATCAGCAAGACGTTACGGATATTTTGTGTTAATTGTGGAATATTGCTAGTAAAAGCATCAAAGCGTTCTTCGACTGTGGCATCACGATAGTAGACTTGTCCATCGTCACCAATTTCTTGAATAACATCATCGCCGAGTAAACGCCCTGTAGTACGTCGCCAAAATAATTCAGAGAAATCAACTGAATATCGGAACATGGGGATAAATACGATGAAGGACATCGCCACTAGAACCGATAAATTCAACACATAATGCAGACGGTCTCGCCATGTTTTGGCATTGAAAATGATAGCGAAACCAATAGCCACAACAATAACAACAGGTAGCATCCGCACCGCTTGGTAGGTGTATAAGCCAAAGCCCAAAATTAAGCCTGAGATAATGTAATCAGAGCGTCGGTTATGGCGAACAGCACGCATCAGATAAATTAGTTGGAGTGAGACGACAAGTGCAGTCAAAGGGATGCGTAAGCCCTGCCGTGTAATGACGACATGCCAATAACTAACTGCAACTAAGCCTGCGAGTATCAAACCAACGAGTAAGCGTCGGCGTTTGGATTCGCCTTCGAGGAGTGCGTAACCCATCCAGAAAAGTGCTGGAATCGTGAGCAAACTTTCTGTGGCAGAGACAAATTTGATGGTGTCGTGATTGATGCCAAAATTTGGCAACTGTGAGACAAGTGCAATCAGGTACATTTGCAGTGGTTCACGTCCACCGTTATTCGCAAAGAAAATATCGCGTCCACCATCACGAACACGCCCTGCATCTAGGATTTTCTCAACATGGTCATCGGTCATTTCTAGCGGATGGATATCGAGTTGATAGAAGCGAAACCACGTCGCAACACTGATAATCACCACAAGTGACATGATGACCCATGTATAAGATTGCCAGTCCACTGTTTGCGATTGCTGAAGTTTATCACGTAGCCAATCCAGTAAGTTAAAGCCAATAGGTGAAAATACGATTGACCAAGTGATGATACTTACAATCCATGCGATAAAGGCAATGGTTCTAAACGTATTGCCTTGTGTGTAGATGTAAGTCACGGTGCTAGCGATAACAGCAATCAGAGCTAGCGGAAATCGCCAGAGTGGAATGCGGTCAACGAGGCGAGGATATATGATGCGTTCTGTTTGTCTTTCATCATCAGATTGCGATGAGTCTTTACGTTTTTGTGCTGACCGTCGATTCTGCCACCATTCACGGATTGAGGATTGATTGAAAATCACATCAGCAATAATCCAAATAACAACAGCTAAGACTAAATATGGCGTTCCTGCGACGAGTTGCACATCCTCAGTGCGACGTGCACCGATGTCACCTGCTAAAATTGTGTTGCCGACCAAAGCAAATACGAATGCTAAACCATACCAAAAAAGCCGATTATTCAGCAGAAAATTACGAATCACATGGATTGCTCGACGCTCTGATTGTTGTTCATCAAGCTGTTCTACATCGGAGTCAACGTTCAGCATGTATGAGGATGTTGCATCACTCCGAACAACATTCAGGAAGGCTTCTGTTGTTTGGCGTGGACGACGCACCCAATTCGCAAGTAATTCTGCAAGAGTTAACTCTTCCACCGCACGTCTGTTATCGGGCGATGATTGTTCAGGAGTCAGATCATCAGCTTGTGCTTGATTGTCAGCATGGGGGTCAATCTGCTGTGACATTGGGTTTGCGTCCCTTTATGGCAAGGTTGACGGTTGTACGGTTGGCTGGCTCATTGATTTTATTTGGTCGGTCAAAATAATTAAAGACTTTCAGCCCGAGATTAATAGGATTTAGCAAACTACCCTGATTTTCCTCGAAGGTGATGCGATTGGCAGCCTTTGCCATGTCGTCAGGCAATGCACCTGCTTCGAGGAGTGGTTTACCAACACCATAGACTAAGTTATGAATAAAGGGAAAACTATGATGCGTGAACGAGCGTTCTTCTTCAACAGTGAAGCCTGCCATCTGCACACTATTCCGCAATTCCGTTTGCGTGTATAGGCGCACATGGTTCGCCCAAATGCCAGCAAACATGCCATGCTGAATGTGTGTATTAAAGAGTGTTTCTAGCGTTTTATTAATTGGATCCCACCAAAAGGGATAATTAGCATGGGGCACAGTAATCACTACGACACCATCAGGCTTGAGGACACGATATGCCTCGCGTAAGCCAGCCACATCATCTTCGACATGCTCTAAAATCTCGGAAAGGATAACCGCATCAAAGGTATTATCAGCGTATGGCAGCTTGTAGAGATTTGCTCGTTGCAGAGAAATATCGGTATGGGCAATGTTGGTTTTTGCTTTGAGAATCACATCCCATTCGAGTTCGGCACCGATAATCGTCGCGTCGGTAGCATAATCAAACATATTGAGATAAAAACCGCGTCCACAGGGCATATCAAGGATGACTTTATCGGTTGTTGGTTCAACCCAATCAAAAATAGTTTGAACACGCTTTTTGAATGCCATATCAGCTTCGTTGCGTGTCATGAGGTCGATTGTTTCTTGTGGAACAGTCATGCGTCCCTCGCATGTTTGAGGAAAATTTGCTCGTAACGGTCAACTGTTTCTTGAAATGAAAATACATCCTGAATTTCTTCACGCGATTTGTGGTATTGCTCAGGATTTTTGAGAATTTCAACGACTTGTTCGCCAATCGAGTGTGCATCACCCTGTGTTGCTAATCGTCCCATGCCTGTTGCTTGAACAGGTACACGTCCACCTGGGATATTGGTCATGACCATTGGTGTGCCACTGAGCATCGCTTCGACTTGAACGAGAGCGAAACATTCTGTATCTGAGGGCAAAATCACAACATCACAGGCAGCGTAAAAATTCGCCATATCTTGACGACTTTTGAGCAATCCCAAGAAAATTAACTGATCGCCGTATTGTTCAATAATGTGTTGTTGTTGTTGCCATGTATCTTCATAAGGAATATCGTATTCCCCTGCAAAGACGAGACGCACATCTGGACACCACTGATTGATAATTTCCAGAGCTTTAATCGCCAGTTCAGGGCGTTTTTCTTGAACAAAGCGTCCGCTATAACCGATGATGGGTGCACCGTTGACCTGCCATTTTTTGCGTAGCTCTACCACAGCTTGGGGGTCGGGTTTAGGCATAGTAATCGGTGGATAATTGACAATGGTTTTATCAGCGAAGGGTTTGAGGTAATAAGAATGGTCAGCATAATCTTGACTGTAGCCAATCAATTGAGCAGCGTTAGATGCCATGTATTTGTACATCATGAACATACCGCCTTGAATGAGTCGATTGATTGCACCATCTGGTAAGACTAAATCACCATGATGCGTGGCTACTACATTGACCCCTGCGACTTTGGCAATTAATCCTACCAAGCCCATTTCAGGCGTTGGCGTATGGACGCTGACAATATCCGCTTGGCGCATGGCGAGATAGGCTGCCCAAGGCAAGGCTGGTGTTAGCATCCCACGCGAAACTTTAATAGGTGCCCACAAGCGAATAACTCGTACACCATTGTGCATATCTTCATCACGAGGTAACTCATTGCTATAGCGTGTCGTAATCACCGTAACTTCATGTCCACGACGCACAAGTTCTTCGGCGACTTGTTGTACATGAATGGTCAAGCCTGTGCGATGTGGGAAGTAATAATGTAAAAATATCAGAATCCGCAATTTGCGTTGCGTAATCTGTTCAGTCATAGCGTTATCCTGTTTCTGTCGTACTTTGCATACTACGGACACCTTGCGAGAGTTGTCCAATAGAAATACCTTCTTGCATGAAGCCAACAACACCTGTGGTGACATGCACAAAAACATTGACGGCATGAACCATCACCGCAAAGGCAACAGCTGTGCTGGATTGTTCGTAGCCCATTGCTGTTAATGCCAACAAAATCGAGGCTTCATATGTGCCGATATTTCCTGGGACGGCTGGCAAGGCAATTGCAAAGGCTGCGGCTGCAATGTAGAGCATCGTAGCAGCGATACTGCCTTCATCAAAAAAAGCAAACATCAAAATGTACCCTGCCGCGATGGATACCACCCAACTCAAGGCTGTCCATGCTAATGATGCAAATAATGCTTGTGGTTGCGTTAAAGGTTGTAAGCCATCCAAAAATTGGTCAAACCATTTACTCAGAATTTCGTAGCGTTTTACAATAGGGATATACGATTGAACACTTGTAAACAGATGACTTGCCCACTCTCGTTTGCGTGCTAGCAAAATCAAGATAGAGAATCCAGCAATAGCAAATAGCGCAGCGATAAAACTGGCTGAGCGAATTTCATCAGGGACAGGTCCGAGCATCAGCGCGAAAAAGACCATCACGACTACAGCAAACAAATCTAAGATGCGTTCGATGATGATTGTGCTGGCAGTTAGAGGCATTGGGATTGTTTTTTTAGTCCTTGACACAAGATAAACACGCGCCACTTCACCGATACGCAAGGGCAAGACACCATTCACGAGGTAGGCAACATTCATGATGCTGAACGTGCGGTTGAACGGCAATTTATTATCCAACAACACACGCCAACGAAATGCTCGTGTGATGAGTCCTAGAAAGAGCAATATCAAACAGGGCAACACATACCAATAATTGGCAGTGCGCCACGACTCTACAAAGAGTTCTAAATTCAATTGGGTGACAATGAAGCAGAGGGCGATTCCTGTCACAAGCAGACCAAGAATGCCAACTTGTACGCGATTAGAGATTGTCACCGCATGATTTCCTTCAACCTTATCGACAATGGATTCGTCATGAGTAAATACGCTTCACACAACGAAATCATTACAAGTTGGGCATTATAGCACGCTTTGCAAAAGATGTGATACACAAGTGGGACTTTTTTGCCAACGGTTAGACTACGTTTTACTGTTTTTTATATACACTGACCAAGCACATTTTCCTCAGTTTACATAGGATTTATCGGCAATGGGTCATTTGACTTTGGGTTGACAGGTGCTAGTGCAAAATCTATAATTCTGGATACGATGCGAGTGTAGTTCAGTGGTAGAACGTTAGCTTCCCAAGCTAAATGTCACGGGTTCGAGTCCCGTCACTCGCTCAACAAGGTCGCTCACTCCAAAAACGAGTGAGCATTTTTGTTGTCATGCGTCATATTGACGTGTTTTGGTCATCCTATTAGAATGGCTAAGTTCTGAATTTGTAATGAAAAGATAAGTACCCTACTGCTTTGAATCCCAGTGGGGGCGAGATTTCATGAAGGAGTTCTATCATGGCTGATTTCAGTTTGAAGGCAGAACCTCGTACCCTCAAGGGTAAAAAGGTAAGCCAATTACGTAACGCAGGCAAAGTGCCTGCTACAGTATACGGTCCGAACATTGAACCACAAAAATTGACGATGGATTATCGTGAATTGGAAACTACACTCCGCGATGCGGGTGGTACAAATGTTATTGACCTCGAGGTAGATGGTGGCAATACGATTCCTGTACTGGCGCGTGAAGTTCAACGTCGTGTCATCAAAGGCGACATTCTGCATGTTGATTTTCTCGCACCAGATATGAATAAGAAAATTCGTGCAGATGTACGTATCGAAATCATTGGTCAAAGTCCATTGGTTGCATCCCGTAAAGGTATTATGCTCACAGGTCCGAACAGCATTCAGCTTGAAATGTTGCCATCGAACTTGTTGAACAAAATCACAGTGGATGTCAGTGACTTAGATACCATCGGTGATACGATTTCTGTGAAAGATTTGCCATTGCGCGAAGGCATCACCGTTATCAATGACCCAGAAGAAATGATTGCGAAAGTCGTCCAACCATCGGCTGCACGCGCTGCTGAAATGACCGCAATGCTTGAAGCTGCCGAAGCTGCTAGCGAAGACGGTGAAGGCGAAGACGCTGGTGAGGGTGAAGACGCTGGCGAAGAATAAATCGCTATATTGAACCTAAAAGAATGCAAAAGAGCGGATCATGTGTCCGCTCTTTTTTGTTAGCTCATTGAGAGTTGTATTATTTATTCATCAGCCTCGTCATTAGATGGTTCTGCTGATGCGCCGTTTGCATCAACAGGTGTTCCCTCAAGTTCGTCGTTTTCCTCTTCATCATCTTCATCGCGCAAGATGGCAATACCAACAACTTCATCGCCTTCTTGTAGATTCATGATGGTAACGCCTTGTGTGCTACGCTTGCTCTCACGGATGGATTCAACATCGGTGCGGATGACAATCCCATTGAGGGAGATAATCATGATACCGTCGCTCTCTTTGATAGCACGCATAGCGACTAAATCACCTGTTTTGGGGGTGCGCTTAAGCGTTGTCGCACCTGACCCATAGCGATTTTGGCGACTATAACTAGCAATAGGAGTGCGTTTACCATAACCATTGCGTGAAACAACAAGGATATGGGTGTGTTCCTCAGGGTCGATGACATCCATACCTGTGATGACATCATCAGCGACGAGTTTGATGCCATTAACACCTGTAGCCGTGCGTCCCATTACACGCACATCATTCTCATCAAAGCGAATGCTCTGCCCTGTTCGTGTGACCATCACGACATCTTGTGTGCCATTGGTATACTTGACCCAACCCACTTGGTCATCACCATGTAGCGACATCGCAATCAAACCACTCGGACGCACTTCTGCGAAATGTTCTAATTCTACGCGCTTAATGCGTCCATCACGGGTACAAAGGATGAAGTAGTGGTCAGGCATATCAAAATTAGCGACAGGTTGAATCGCTGTGATGTATTCATCCGCTTCGAGATTCAACACCGAATGAATTAGCGTTCCGCGACTAGCACGTCCTGTTTCAGGAATAGCATAGGCTTTCTCGGAGTAGACTTTGCCTTTGTTACTAAAGAATAATAGGGTATCGAGACTGCTAGAGGCAAACAAATCGAAGAGCGCATCTTCTTCTTTGGTTTGCATACCGATGACACCTTTACCACCACGACGTTGTGGATTGTACATCCGTGCAGGCACTCGTTTGATATAGCCACGTTGTGTCAGCGAGATAACCACTTGTTCTTCGCGTACTAAATCTGCTTCGTCAAAGTCAGCATTGCCATATTCGACTTTGGTACGACGTTCATCACCATAGTCTTCGGCAATTTCAGTGACATCATCACGAATCAGTTGCAAGATTTTTTGTGGGCTAGCGAGCAAGTCTTCTAAATATTCGATGCGTGATTGAACTTCATCAAATTCATCTTGCAATTTTTGACGTTCCAGAGCCGCTAAACGACGCAACTGCATATCAAGAATTGCGCTAGCTTGGACTTCGCTGAGTTCAAAGCGCACTTGTAGATTGGCGCGTGCTGTTTCGACATCGGGCGCACTACGGATGGTTGAAATCACGAGGTCAATATTGGAGACTGCTTTAATCAATCCAGACAGGACATGCGCTCGCGCACGGAGTTTATCAAGTTCATGATTACTACGACGAACAATCACATCGTAGCGATGTTCGATGTAAATTTGGAGCGCACGCTTGAGACTCAGGTTGCGTGGTTCGTTATTGACCAACGCCAACATTTGCATACTGTAAAAGGATTGCAGTTGTGTGTATTTGTAGAGTTGATTGAGGACTTTGCCTGGTTGGGCATACTTTTTGAGTTCGATGACTAAGCGTAAGCCTTCACGATCACTCTCGTCACGCAAATCACGAATAGCATCAATGCGACCATCACGCACTAGGCTGACGATGCGTTCAATGATGCCTGATTTGCTGACTTGATATGGAATTTCGGTGACAACAATGCGGAAGGATTCTTCTTTGGTTTCTTCGATTTCGGCAGTGGAACGAATCGCCACACGCCCTTTGCCTGTTGCATAGGCTTCTTTGAGGTCATCGCCGACAATAATAGTTGCACCTGTTGGAAAATCAGGTCCTTTGACGAACTGCATCATATCATCAACGGTGATGTCATCCATGCGTTCGTAATTATCAATTAAGAAGATAATCGCATCAATCAGTTCGCGCAAGTTATGCGGTGGGATATTGGTCGCCATCCCGACGGCGATACCTGTTGCGCCATTGAGTAACAGATTTGGCAAACGGGCAGGCAAGACTGAGGGTTCTTGGGTTGAACCGTCGTAGTTATCGACAAAATCAACCGTATTCATATTGATGTCGGAAAGCAATTCTTCGGTGATGTTTGCCATCTTAGCTTCGGTGTAACGCATAGCCGCTGCACCATCACCATCTTGACTACCGAAGTTCCCTTGTCCATTGACTAATGGATAACGCAGACTAAAGGTTTGTGCCATCCGCACCATTGCATCGTAGACAGCCGTATCACCATGTGGATGGTATTTACCAAGCACCTCACCGACGATACGTGCACTTTTCTTATGGGAGGTATTGGCGCGTAAGCCCATATCGTACATAGCATACAAAATGCGTCGATGCACAGGCTTGAGTCCATCACGTGCATCGGGGAGTGCACGGCTAACGATGACACTCATGGCGTAATCGAGAAACGAGCCTCGCATCTCTTCATTGATGTTGATCGTGCGGACAAGCCCCACGTTATCGTTGCTGTTATCGTTGTCTGTCATAGGCAAATACAAGCTCTCGCTTGTACAGTTCCTTTCCAATTCAAATGAATGACGCTATATAAACAACAGATTGTCACGCCTCTTGGTGAGGTTGGTATCATCTGGCGTAAACACTGTTATCTAATGTTTATTCCTAGGATACCGATGTGCTTGCATGTTGTTCACATAGCGTAGAGAAATCGTCACATTAATTCTTCTGATTAACTGCTAATATTATAGCAGATTTAAGAAAGTTTGCGACCTTACAATTGAACTATTTAGCTCAATTTTGATGAAATTTGCCGATTAGCGATATTTGAGGCTCTATGTACTCTACGTTACGAACACTCATGATAACAACACTTTTGCTCATTTTTGGGTTTGGTGTGAGCAATGGGCAGGAGACGACTATCGAAATTCCATACTCAATTTATGACATTAATGAGACGTACCGTATACAGATAGAGGAGTTTCTAGAAGAGTTAGAAACTGAACTTCTGGTTCATGGAATTAACATAATTTTTGTTGAAGTAGACGCAAATTTGGATTATGACATAATTTATTTAGACTTTGGTTGGGTCACGAGCTATTCTCGCAATTCTGAAATAGCAATGGTGTCGTTACTACTATCAAATCATGCTATGGTGAATACGATTGAATCCAAGGAAATCGAATGGACTTCCGCACATATTGCATATGCTTTAGGTGAGTATGATGTAGCTAGGCAAATTTTGAATGAATATGAAAATCCTAGTGAGAAATGTGATATTCAAATAAGCCGTATCCTAGGCAATATCGCATTAATAGAAGCCCGTTATCAAGATGCAATTCAGTATTTTGAATGTGCTATAAATGACGAAAATTATCAAATTCCCCGAAATCTAGCATGGTCTTATGTTCAATCTGGAGATTTAGATTCAGCATTAGAATTACTCAATCCTCTTTTTGATGAGTTTACTATACATTCTCGAATACTCGCATTCAGATCTCAGCTATATGCGATTGCTTTCGATTACGACAGTGCAATTGCCGATATTGATGAAGCAATAAGAATCGCAGAAGCAAATGACTTTAGTGTAACTGAGCTTGCTGAACTTTATACCATACATGGTGAGATTATTTTTCTAATTTACGAGTGGGATAGAGTCGAAGAGGATTTCAATACAGCGATTGAACTTGACCCAAGTTATTCACCTGCCTACTTTCAGCGTGGCGTGTTGTTCTACACGATGGCACGTCGGGAAGATGCCCAAGCTGATTTTGAGCAGTATCTTGAGCTAGAGCCTGATGGCATCTATGCGGAACAGGCACAAACGTATATTGAGAGCATCGAAACTGAATTAGAGGCTTTAGGCGAGTAAAGTCAAAAACTTGACGCAAAGCCACGAAGATACAAAGAAAAAGGGCAAGAAAATCATTAAACTTGGAGTTATCAACATGAAATATGAAAACGAATTGAGCCATAAGATTATTGGTGCTGCAATTGAAGTTCATAGAACATTAGGTGGTCCTGGTCTATTGGAAAGTGTGTATGAAGAATCTCTCGCTTATGAGCTTGAAGATAGAGGAATCACAGTTGCAAGACAAAAATTAGTCCCAATTCTGTATAAGGGTCGTGCGTTAGCAAATCAGTTGCGCGTGGATTTACTTGTTGAAGATACCATTATTATCGAGTGTAAAGCTGTTGAAAAATACAACGCTATTTATGAAGCTCAAACACTCACCTACTTACGTCTACTAAGATTACGACTTGGCTTAGTTATCAATTTTGGTGACAGAACAATCAAAAGTGGTGTTAAGCGAGTAATTAACAGTCTTTAACTTTCAAATCTTTGCGCTTTTGCGTCTTTGTGTCGAGTTTTTCTTCAAAGAGCTATCCCTCGCAGAACGAATAGACATCGTGTAAAATTTCTCACCAATATTAAACAATATTTTTGAAAAAGGTTTTTTACATGAAGAAATTTCTCCGCAATGCCCTGATTGGGTTATTGATTGTGGTGCTTGTGTTAGTCGGTATTGGCGCATTTGTCATCAACGACTGGACACGCGGACCACTCCCTGACCACAATGCGACCTTAGAACTTGATGGTTTAAATGATGAAGTCACTGTGATTCGTGATGAATTCGGTGTACCTCATGTTTATGCGAGTAATTTGCATGATTTGCGCTTTGCACAAGGTTATGTTCAAGCGCAAGACCGTTGGTGGCAGATGGAATTTTGGCGACACACAGGCAAAGGTCGCATTCAAGAATTGACAGGACAAACGGATAGCTTGACAGGCACAGATATTTTCATCCGCACGATTGGCTGGGAAGAAGCCAGTGTACGCGATTTAGAAGCAATGCCTGATGATGTTATTGACGAGTTAGAGTCCTTTGCTGATGGTGTCAATGCCTACATCATGAATCGTCCCTTGAGTGACTTAGCCTTTGAATACAATGTGCTCGGTCTGACAGGCGTTGATTTTGAGATTCAGCCTTGGACACCGCTTGATACGATTGTCTGGACGAAGGCAATGGCGTGGGATTTGAGTGGTGCAAATCGTAGTAATGAGTTGATTTACAGTGCAATTGCAGGTGAATTTGGCGAAGAGATGGCAGCATTGTATCAACCTGATTTTGATTATGAAAACATGCAACCCATCATTTGGGAAGAAGATTTACCCGAAGCTGGCGAAACTTTTGAATCTAGTCCATCACAGGATACGGCTGGTATCAGAGGCATCAACACACAATTGGCTGGTAATTATAATCCTGATGCTCTATCCATCTTTGGTAATGGTGATGGACTTGGCAGTAACAATTGGGTCGTTTCGGGCGAGCGAACAGTCAGTGGAATGCCTTTACTAGCAGATGACCCGCACTTAGGCATACAGAATCCGTCGATTTGGTATGAAATTGGTCTGCATTGTGAGCCAATGACTGATGAATGTCCATATGATAATCGTGGTTTTGCTTTTGCATCCTCACCTGGAATCGTGATTGGACATAATCAAAACATTGGTTGGGGCGTGACGAATGTCGGTTCGGATGTGCTGGATTTATACGCAATGGAATTCAACCCTGATAACCCTCTACAATATATGTGGAACGGCGAGTGGCGTGATGCCGAATTGCGCGAAGAAGTCATCCGCTATGGAGATGGTGGCGAAACAACCATTCAAGTGCGTGTGACACATCTTGGCGCAATTATCAATGATAATCAGGTTGATGAAGAAACGGGCGAACTACTCGGATTCAACAATGATGACCCACTGGCTTTGCGTTGGACTGCTGATGAAACAGGCACAATTATTCAGTCTATTTTGATGTTGAACCGCGCTCAAAATTGGGATGAATTCCGTGAAGCGATTCGTTTCTGGGATATTCCTGCCCAGAATATCGTCTATGCCGATGCTGAAGGCAATATTGGCTATCAAACACAAGGACGTTTCCCAATTCGTGCGGAAGGTCACAGTGGCTTGATGCCTGTCGATGGGACAACTGACCAATACGAATGGATTGGCTACATCCCCTACGACTATATTCCTAGTGTGTTAAATCCTGAACGCGGTTATATCAGCAGTGCGAATCAAGCACTTGTTCCACAAGCGTATTATGATTATCTTCGTGAAGAACTCGGTGATGAATTCGGCGAGACCGCGAATTATGTCCTCGATTTTGATTGGGCGACTGGTTATCGTGGTGCACGTATCAATGAATTACTCGAAGCGACTGAGTTACACGATGTTGAGTCTTTTCAGGCGATTCATGGCGATAACAAATCTCTATTTGCAGAGGCGATTGCACCTTATCTAGCAGATATTGACATGGGCGATGAGATACTCAATGAAGTGCGTGATTGGATGCTGGATTGGGATTATCAGATGCATATGGATAGTCCACAAGCGGCTCTCTTTGGGGTATTCTGGCGCGATTTATCACAAGCGATTTTTGCTGATGAACTAGATGTTATCGAACGGTCAGCCAGTGGTAGTGACCAGAACATGGCAACGACAGTCCTATTGATGGATATGCCAGATAATGCTTGGTGGGATAACATCAGCACAGATGAAATCGAAGGACGTGATGCAATTATGCAGATGGCTTTTGCATCGGCATATGCAGATGTGCAGGAAACATTAGGCGATAATCGTGATGAATGGCATTGGGGTGCACTACACACAGCAACCTTTGTCAGCAATCCATTGGGCTTGAGTGGTATTGGCTTGATCGAAGATACTGTGAATATCACCAGCGTTGAAACCAGTGGTGGCACAGCGATTGTGAATGCAACGAGTTGGAGTCATACTAGCGATACAGGTGTAACGGTCAGCGCATTGCCGTCTATGCGGATGATTTTGGATTTCAGTGATTACAGCAATAATGTATCAATCCATACGACGGGTCAAAGTGGGCATCCACTGAGTGAATATTTTGGGGATATGGTCGATCAATGGCGTAATATCCAATACAATCCGATGTTGTGGTTCAATGATGATGTTGAAGCGAGAGCCACATCGACAATGATATTACAACCAACAGAGTAAAAGCAAGTTTTTAGTGGACACGCAGAAGCGTGTCCTTACATCTAACAAATTAATTTGAGAGGAAATAGTTTAACCAAGTCGCCCTGTTGCTAGCAAAACGCCAATCGACAATACAAGCACATTACCGAAAATCATTGCAGCAACAATCAAGCGTTGTTGTGGTTTGAGTGCTGATAAAAATTTATTGATAGGACCTGGTTCCGCAGGGGCAACAGGTGCAAATTGATCGGTAGCACCAATTTCTTGCCCATAAGCGAACTCATCATCGTCATCAACAATATCATCAAACGATATATCACTATAATCATCTAAGTCATCATCGTCATCATCGAGAAGACCGCGTAAATCATCAAAATCGCTCATCACGACACTCCTTTAGGCATAAATCATCACGAATAGATTGTAACACGAGTTCAATTTGCGCGTAGCCAATTGCCATTAATTAAATTGAAAACAACAACTTCCTGACCTGATTCAAAGCCTCGTGTAACATTGACTAACGCCACTAGCTGAGGCAAGCCCGCCTCTGATGTAGCGATTGTCGCTGATTCTACTGTGCGTGAACTAGCAACAAAATTGCTTGTAAAGCGTTGATAGGCTTGGTCACGAACGCTCAAATCAGTGAAATCGTAGAGACTTACCCACGCGGTCTCATCATTATTTGAGATAAGACTATCTTCTAAGTTTAGTCGCCAGAGAACGTAATCACGCCAATCAACTTGTAACTCAGGAATAGTCGCTACGCCTGTGACACTGGCTACAAGACTGAGTGACGATGTTGCTTGTACGTTCTGCAAAATGCGCGTAACAGTCTCAGCACCATAATTATCGACAAGGCTCTGGATGAAATGTGTTTCAGGATTGAGTTGTACGAAACGTCCAACAAGCCATGCTGTAGTAGTCTCTTGTAGGTAGCTGGCATCTGATGTTGGCAGAGCTTGAGTGTTATTCGATGCTTGCGACACAATTCGTTGTGCAAGCAATGTTGCTGTATCAATTTGCAATTGTGTATCAAATGGAATATCGGCACGGGCACGCTCTGTATAAGGAGACGGAACGACCATCTGCCATGCGTTTTGTTCATTATCTGCCCAGCGCACATCGGCATTTGGTGCAGGAAGAATATCCACTGTAATCAGAGGTATGGTACTACAATCAAATAGGGAGCAGGTATCCGACAACCAACGCTCTAGTGAATTTTCGATTTGTTGAGCCGTAGTTACATCCACACTACCATAACGGATGATGTAGTTATCGGTTTCGATACTGTCATTCTCACCCCAAAAAGTGTAATCAGGGGGGACATGAAACCAACCATCTTCGTATCGCCAATAGAACCAGGTTTGCACGAATGGCACACCATCAATGATTTCTTCGACTTGGACACGCGCACGCTGACCATCAATTTCAATGTTGGTCACGTTTCCTGATAGCACTACAGAGGATTCAACTTTGAGTGTTTGATAGGCATTATAGACCTCGCGTTGGACACTGCTCCAATCGTCTGTCGCGCTCCGTTGACGTTCTTCAAAAGCAATTAAATCCCCACCGCGCAGAGATGCAACTTCTGCTTGAACAGTATCGACCAATAATTGTTCGGTGTATTGTGTAACTTGTTCGTAGCGTTGGAATACCAAATACGCAATGCTTCCTAAGATAGAGGCGAAGATGGCAACTGTCAGGAATAAACGAAAGACACCACCGTAGCGACGTTTGCGTTGTTCACTATCTTCACGATGTTCATTGCGTTTGCCTTTTTCAGCTTCAATATCCCAATCGAGTTTGACACCCATCGTTGATTACCCTTTAATCATTGTGCATTATTGCGCGGGTCGCAGACTGACATCACCTGCTAGTACGCGCTGAATGCTACCATCCATTTTTTCGATGAGCAACGCACCATCAGGGTCAATATCCACTGCTTGCCCTACGATGTTGATGTTATCCCCTGTGATTGTCACTGTTTGTCCGATTGTGTTGAGGCGTGCTTTCCATGCCAGAACTAAGTCATCTTTTTGAACGAGGCTATACCAATACGCAACACGCTCCAACAGATATGCTATTAATTTCGCACGATTAAGCGGTTGCGATGTTTCTAATGATAGTGTCGTTGCAGTATCGCTTAGGTCACCATCAAGTTGATTCCGTACATTGACACCCATTCCTAGAGCAACACCTAACAGATGGTCATCCTGCCAAACAGCTTCTGGTAGGATGCCTGACACTTTTTTGCCAGCAATTTGTACATCGTTGGGCCATTTGATGCCAACCTCATTGATATTAAGATACTGGCACGTATCATAGACAGCTAGTGCACCTACCATGCTGATGCGTGGCGCAACTTGTGTCGTTGGCTTGAGGATAACGGAGACCGCTAGAGCAACATTAGGCGGTGTATACCAAATACGTCCACGCCTTCCGCGTCCCTTGCGTTGCTCATCCGCTATAACAACACTTAACACATCCGCACCATCACGCAACCATGATTGAGCAATATTATTGGTGCTATCAACTGACTCAAAATACCGAAAAGGCTGTGAAAGATGTTGATTGAGCAATGTCTCTGAAAGCATAGTTAATCCTACTGATTTTGGTCATTGCGCGACGATAGATAGACAAATGCACCAGCGATTAGCACCAATACAACAACAACTAAGCCCACTGCGAGTAAAGTTACATTCATAGGTTGGGCAACGCCATCCGCATTATTATCAAGTTGCGAGACAGGTGTTTCGCCATTGGCTTCGGCTGTCGCTGTTAATGCTAAGACCTCAGCCGTTGCTGTCATTACAATCTCTGTTGCTCTGAGTTCAAAGCTATCAAGTGTTTCAGTCGGTGGATTGGGGTCAACTGTTGCGTTACCGATTGCCCCTGCGGTTGCTGTTTGTACGAGTTGTGTTGCTTGCAAGGCAAATTCATCAGGTGTTGGTGTGCCATCAGGCGTTATCTCATCTTCGGATGCATCGGCTGTACTCGTTTGGTCAATATAAAGCTGACTTGCTGTTTCTTGTAAGTCTTCGATAGTTGGTGTGTTGGTGTTATCTTGCGCTGATGTGACTAGTGTGCCTATCATCAGCAAAAAACTTATTGCGAATAATGGTCGCATGAAAGCTGTATCCTTAGCCATTGCTTATGAGTCGTTTGTTCATTTTAAAGTGAATCTATAAGAAATATGACAATCGTTCAGTCACAATTGCAATTATGCTGATAATCTTTCGTTTTGTGACCCGTACCATTGTATCACCTTGAAGCACATCATCAGCAATTTTATAATCATCAGTAAAAATCAAACGATGAGTTTATCATCATTTCACACACACATTTAAAGGACAAAATTTTTATGGCAGATAAACATCAGCGTGAGCCTGTGATTCTCGCTAGTGCACGAACACCACAGGGCAAGTTAATGGGTGCATTATCCAGTTTGAGTGCATCTGAACTGGGTCAAGTAGCGTTCAAAGGAGCAATTGAACGCAGTGGCATTGATGTCAATGATGTTAACGAAGTGATTGTCGGCAATGTCGTCAGTGCAGGAGTCGGGCAAGCTCTACCTCGCCAAATTAGTATAAACGCTGGTGTGCCTGAGCATGTTGGTGGTGTGGCTATCAATAAAGTTTGTGGGAGTGGCTTGAAAAGTATCATGTTGGCATCCTCGGCAATTAAAGCTGAAGATGGTGATTTATTTTTGGCTGGCGGTGTCGAAAGTATGAGTAATGCGCCTCATTTTTCGCGCTTACGCACAGGCAAAAAATATGGTGCTGTTGAATTTGAGGATGCTATCGAAATTGATGGCTTGACAGATACATTCAATAATTGGTTGATGGGCAATGCTGCTGAATTTATCGGCAAGCAGTTGGAAGTCTCTCGTGAAGAAATGGATGAATTTGCGTTACGCAGTCATCGATTAGCACATGAAGCTACTGAAGCAGGTCGCTTTGCGAAAGAGATTGTGCCTGTAACCATTACAACACGCAAAGGTGAGATTGTTGTAGACCGTGATGAACCTATCCGCCCTGAAACGAGTCTGGAAGCACTTGGCAAATTACGCCCTGCCTTTGAAGCCGATGGTCAGGTCACCGCAGGGAATGCCCCAGGCTTAAACGATGGTGCATCAGCAGTCGTTGTTGCTAGTCGTGATTATGCTGAGAAAAAGGGACATGATGTCGTAGCGCGGATTGTCGGTTATGGGCAAGCAGCACTTGACCCACAATGGATCTTTTACGCACCTGTCAAAGCTGTGCCTGTCGCATTGGAACGGGCTGGCTGGACGCATGACGAAGTTGACCTCTATGAATTTAACGAAGCCTTTGCTGCTCAGGTACTCGCTGATATGCGTGGTTTGGAACGCGATGGCTATCCGATCCCATTAGAGAAAATCAACGTCAATGGTGGTGCAATTGCTTTGGGTCATCCATTGGGGTCGAGTGGGTCACGCGTGTTGATTACACTGATTCATGCTTTGCAAGACCGAGGTTTGACAAAGGGTATCGCTGCATTGTGCCTCGGTGGTGGTGAAGCCGTTGCGATGGCAGTCGAAATCGAAAATTGACTTTCCTCGTAGCAAACCATGAGGTATTTTGCCAATTCGCGCTTTGGGTTCAGATATTGTAAAACAAAAATCATAGCAAGCTGATAGTTACTAACCTCAAGCTATGAACAAATTAGGAGAATTAGATGTCGTTCTCGTATACATCAAATCTAAGTCACCAAAATTATAGGCATATGATTTCGTGGCTTGTTGTAAAAATAGAAGATAATTCTAACGATCCTAACATTCTGCAAAGGTTAAGAGATGAATACGAAAAATTACAAACCAAACTGAAGCAAGAAGATTTGACAGAATCTGAGAGATTAGCTTTGCATAGTGCATCATACAGATGTTCTATTGCAATTTTGACGTGGGGACAGTTAGATGTGATTGCTTCTATCTACAGACATCGTGAATTTTTAACGCATGAATATCATGTAGCAGGTATGAATAGAATGGCTAGCTCTGCATTTAATCAAATTGTAAATAGACTTCTTCTGGCTTGTAGCAAAAGAGCTAACATGCCGATTATAGAGTGGTATTCATCAAATCAGGATCAATTAGAGTGGAGTGAGACCTTACGGCGAGTAATACTAAAGAAATGGGTAAATGTTAAAACACAAACAGAAGATAAAGCAAAATCGTAAAAAGCTAAGGGGTATTAAACCCCAACTGTGAATAAAATAAGCTGAGGAGCATGGAATCTATGCTCCTTATAACAAAATCCTCACGGTAGTACTATCTGCCCCTGCATACTTTTATCTCATTCTAACGGTTTCGTTATTTCATTACGATGAATATCCCAAAGCACATAGTCTTTGTACAGTAATCGTATGAATTATAGGAATGGAATAATGCAATTTCGTCGTTTAGTTATCGTTAGTGTTGTGAGTATACTTGCGCTTCTCTCAAGCAGTGTTTTTAGTGTGAGCGCACAAGAAGAAAGACGTGCTTGGGCATTTTATATGGGGTTCTGGGCAGGTCAACAAAGTTGGGAATGGCAAGCTGATGTCCTGACAGATTATCCTGCCATTGGCAATTACGACTCGCGTGACCCTGGTGTAGCAGCAACCCACATTGACCAAGCCCAGAGTGCAGGGATTGATGGTTTTGTCGTTAGTTGGTATGGTGTCGATGATGGTGTCACGACAACCCCTGTCCTCAACAATATGTTGGACCGTGCTGCGGAACGTGGTTTCCAAGTTGGGGCTGCTTTTGATGCCTTTGACCGTAACTTCACTATCGAATCGCTAGTAAATTCACTCAACTATTTAGTCTATGACCGTGCAAATCACCCTGCGTATTTACGCTATCAAGGTAAGCCTGTTATCTTCTTTGCCTTCCAGCAGAATTTAGGACTAACAACAGCGCAATGGCAAGATGTCCGCAATCAAGTTGACCCTGACCGCAACACCATCTGGATTGCAGAAGGCTTGAACGGTTGCTGTATCTATGGTGGTGCGATGGATGGCATGTATGCGTTTAATCTAGCATGGGCTAATGGTCGTAGTGGTACTTATAGTTCGCAACGAAGCAACATGATTAATGCAGGTGGTTCACTATATATTCCGACAATTCACCCAGGATGGGATGAAGATCGCATCGCTGCGCGTGATGGTCGTCCGAATCCAACATCTGTTCGTAACCGTAATGGAGGTCAATTCTTGGCGACGAGCTTCAATGGTGCGGTCAATTCTGGCGCGAATGTCATCTTAGTCGGCACATGGAACGAATTCATGGAAAATTCGCACATTGAGCCAAGTCAACAATATGGAACACAATCGCTGGATACCTTGCGTCCACTGATTACAGATTGGAAAGCGAATGGCACAGCATCTGTCCCTGCTGAAGAAGCACCGATAGCGACTGCGCCTGATTTCCCTGCGGTGCAAGCGACAACTCGCTTGAATGTTCGTGCTGGCAATAACACTGATACTGATGTAATTGGTGTCATCACAACAGGCACATGGTATGCCATCATCCGTGATGAAGGTGATTGGATTGTCATCAACTATAATGGTGACGAAGGCTACGTCAGTTCACAATTTGTGACACGTAACCAATAAGTTAACTTCATGAGAGTGCTTTAGTTATCACTCTCATTTTTATTCCCCCTACTGCCTTCAATCGAGGATTGTCACTGTTGGGCGCGATTGCTATAGTTGCACGCGACTTAACTCTAACTTGTGAGAGCCTATGCAGACACAATCCAAACTTGATTGGGGCATCTTAATCGCCCTTCTATTACCAATCATCACAGCTTTACCAACACTGGGCGATGGTATCGTCGCAGGGGCAGATGTTGGCGTGCATGTGCAACGGATTCATGCCATCACACTATCTTTACAAGAGGGTGTAATTTATCCGCGCTGGATTAGTTATTTTCACTTGGGGTATGGCTATCCTATTTTCAATTTTTATGCCCCACTCTCAGCGTATATCACGGCTCTGCTAGAAGTTACTGGTCTGCATATTGTTACGGCATACAATGTCGTACAAACAGTTGCATGGTCATTTGGCAGTTTGGGGATGTATCTGCTGGCACGTCGATTTTTCCCGATGCACATTGCAATTGTGGCAACAGCGTTGTGGGCATTCGCACCATCACGCTTATACGAGGTTTGGTGGCAAGGCAGTCTTGCACAGATTGTGGCAGCATCCTTCATGCCTTATCTGCTCATTGGGGTGTTGAAAAATAGTGAAACGCCATCATTGAGACGCATTTTAGCGATTGCTCTACCCTATGCAGCTCTCATCATGACACATACGCCAATGATGTACATCACGACATTGTACGCTGCACCATTGGCTTTCTTCGCACCGATTTATTTTGCTAAGACAGACTACAAGGCAATTTTTAGACGCTGGGGCTTTATCGGCTCAGGCTTCTTGCTTGGCATTGGTTTATCGACGATTTTCTTGATGCCAACTTTACTTGAATTGCAATATGTACAAATTTCAGAAGGTTTGCAGGAAACTATTCCGTTTTTACGTGAGCAATTTTTGCCAATTGGTGAAATCTTCACTTTACCCCCTCTGATTGACCGTACAGACCAATATTTGGTCTTTCCACGCACATTGGGTCTTGTCGGAGGCGTGCTGAGTCTATTCGGTATTGGGGCACTCATCTGGAAGCGTCGTTATGGGTTATTGATTGCGTGTGTAGCTGGCTTAGGCTTCACCGTTTACATGCTCTTGGATGTGTCGTTTGATGTGTGGTTACTAATTCCTGCGTTTGAGAATTTGCGCTTCCCTGCCCGTTTATTGCGAATGGGTGCAATTTTGGTCGCTCTATTGGGTAGTGCAAGTCTATTGCTCATCCCTCAGAAGTATCAAATTCATGCAACCGTGATTGCACTTTTATTAGTAATTTCACAAGTGCTTCCCATCAGCGCACCTTATGATGACCGCGTGAATTATCCCAACATCAGTGCTTATGATGAGTTTCTGCAAGAGCAGAGTGCACGCACATGGGGGACAGTCTCTTACAATGAATTCAATCCGATTTGGGGTGAGCGAATTTTCCTTGATGCGCCGACTAATGCCCTGCGCTATATTGATGAGCCGTTTCATCTGCGGGTGTTTGGGCGTGATATTGCCGCGACGAATTGGCAAGGTTTGACAGAAGAAAATATCACGGATAATCGTCTGCGTGTGACAACAGACGAAGCGCGTGCGGTGCGTTTCCGTCAGTATTATTTCCCAGGATGGCAAGCCACTGTTAATGGTGAGCGTGCGGAAATTTATCCTGATGAACAAGTTGGCTTGATTACAATTGATTTGCCCGCAGGTGAACACATTGTTGAATTGAATTATGTAGGCACACCTGTTCAATTGATTGCGACGGTCATCAGTTGGATTAGTGTCATCATTTGTATTGGACTATATTACTTCGGCAAGTTTGACCGTGCGAAAGATAATAGTGATGATAGTACATTATCTGTCCGAGTTGCTATCGGACTTATTGTATTGATTGTTAGCATTGCGCTGTTGAATGACAGATTGATTCAGCCAAATAATTGGCTTTCGACACAATCAGCACCAACTGAACCGCGTAATATGGCAAATCGTGTGGATGCGATGTTCGGCGAGCAAATTACCCTACTTGGCTACACGTTGCACGATAATACTATCTCACGAGATAGCACACTCAATATTGACCTATATTGGCATGTGCCTGAAGCAATCAGCGATAATTATCGTCCGATTGTGCAATTGGTGAGTTTAAGTCAAGACCAAGCCTTCGCAACGAGTAGTAATCTACAACCTGCGGCTGGCGAATTTTCGACGATGCAAGCTGACCGCTATGCGACTGACCCGTATACCTTGCGATTATTTGACACAGACATTCCACCTTATGTGGGGCAAATTATGGTGCAATTGGTCAATAATGAGGGCACATTGCTCCTAGCTGATGGTTCAGACCGCCTGATTTTAGAGCCTATCATCCGCATTGACACACCATCTGATGTCATCAATCCAACATGGGACACACCCTACAAAATTGGTTCTAGTTTTGCCACTTTATTATGCGCCACTATTGAACAAACTGATACAAGCTATGACATCACCCTCGGATGGCAGTTGGACAATGCTCCCCGTGAGAATTTAGTGGTAATGGTACAAGGCTTAGACGAAAACGGAGAGCTTATCGCATCAGGCGATGCGCTACCTTTTGATGGCAATTACCCTGCGTGGTTCTGGGATATTGGTCAAACTTTGTATGATAGCCAATCCTTACCATTGAACGATAGTATTTCAGAGATTGCAGTCGGATTGTATATCCGCGAAACAGTGACACGTTTATCGGTAACACTTAATGGTGAGCCTGTAGCGAACAATCAGATTTTGCTTGATTTAGAGGAACAATCATGCCAGCCATAACACCATTTGAACGTCGGGATTGGTTGGTCTTATTGCTGATTATCTTCATTGCGAGTGTGATGCGCTTTGGCAATGCAGGGATTGTTGAATTTTTCCATGATGATGCGATGCTCTCGTCGCTTGCACAAGAGATAGCAAATGGTGAAAAATTTCATCTGACAGGCATCAATTCGAGTGTGGGGATTCCAAATCCGCCGACCAGTGTCTATGTGATGGCAATTCCGTTTTTTATCAATAGCAATCCGATGACAGCAATTTACTTCGTGATGGCATTGAATGTCATTGGTGTTGGTTTATTGTGGATGATTGCTCATCGCTATTTTGGGCGTACAGTGGCTTTAGTAACAGGACTTGCTTATGCGGTCAGTCCTTGGGCAGTGTTGTATAGTCGCAAGATATGGGCGCAAGATTTTCATACACCATTCGTTTTGCTCGGCATTTTGCTCGGATTATACGGCTTTTGGGAGATTAATCGTCAGCAGAAAAGTAAGTGGCTCAGCACTCATGAGTGGGCACAAGCATTGACATTGCCGATTCTGCTCTTTGGCTTTCAGATTCATTTTGCATCATGGGCATTGCTCCCAATTTACGGAGCGATTGGGTTAGTCCGTTGGCAGAATATTTCATGGCGTGCAATTGCAGCCAGTGTTATTTTGTGCGTTCTAGTGATGACTCCTTACGCGATTGGCTTCTATCAAACAGCCCTTGCGAATCCTGAGCAAGCGAATCCAGAAGCGGTGAGTACACTCGCAAATGATGAATCTGATTTTTCAACGCTTTCGTTGCGGTATCTCGGCTTTTTAGCAACGGGTTTCGGCATGGAAACATGGCTTGCCCCTGATGCTCAATCCGAGATGAACGCCAGTGTAACACCATCAGGAATTTGGCTGATTCTGGGTGGATTGCTACTACTAGGTACAGGTTTACTAGTACGCAAGCAATGGCGATTGAGCTTACCTCTCCTACTATTATGGGCGTATCTGCCTGCGCTTGCTTTGATTCCACAATGGGCAGGGGTTTATCCACACTATTTTATTGCGAGTATCCCTGCATTGATGTTACTGATTGGTATCGGAGTCGCCCAAATCAGTGCGATTGTGCCTCTGAAGTCGTTGGGTAGCACCATTATCCTAACAGCTTTCGCTTTTATCTTATTGACGCAAGTTATCTATTGGCGCGGTGCGCTACGCTTTGTTGATAGTCGTGACATGATTTATCCGAGTTTTACGACACCGATTCATTATCTGCACGATGTCGAACGTGAATTAGCAGACTACGATGATGTGCTTGTCCTCAGCGATGGGATGGCATGGGATTTGCATCATGAATCTGTGGTATGGGATGTGATGTTAGATGATACCTCAAGCTGTGTACGGACACTCATCGAAGATGGTTATGCTGTTTTCCCTGAAGGTGAATTTGCCGTGTTGCAAGCCCCCAATATGCCAGAAAATGCAGTCGGTGGACTTTATCTGACAGAGAATCCACTTTTTATACCAGAGCGTGACGGAGGCATTGGCTATAGAATTCATCATTGGGCTAGTGCTCCTGAGTGGCAAGGTGTTGACATCACAGCTATTGAGCCTTTCTTGTTTGAGGGAGATATTCAATTGACAGGCTATGGCATTGGGATGGGTTCTATCGTCTTGGAATGGCAGTTACCTGATGCAAATCCTGATTTGAACTACCAATGGAGTGTGCAACCACATGATGCCGATGGCAATAAGTTAGGACAGGCGGATACAACGTTTTGGCAAGGTCGTCACTGGTGCACTGGTGATAGATTACTCACTTGGCAGTGGTACGACATTCCACCAGAAACTAGTGAACTGAAAGTATTTTTATATCAACTGGGCGATGCACAAGGTCCGCGTTACATCAATGCTAATGTACTCGATGTAATGGGCAATCCAGCCGACGACCACGCCTCATTCAACATTCAAGAATAAAAAAGGGCGTTTCTAGCACGCCCTCGTTTACACTATTCCTCATCCTCAGATTCGGCTGTTGTCTCTGGTTCATCGGATTCCGTATCGTCTGCTTGCTGAGTTAGCTCTGCTTCGGGTGTGTCCTCTTCTGTTGGCGCAAGCGGAACATCTGGTAAATCGTCTGTCGGATTGTCAATCTCAAGTTCAGGTAAGATGATTTCTCCTGCATTATTCACCGTAAATTCAAACATCTGATACGTGGAGATTGCAGGGTCTTCCTCAGTTGCTTCCTCGATATTCAAACGAATTTCAGGATTATCTTTTTCGTACCAGCCAACATTAATAGTGTAGGTATCAGGCGCAAATCCGTTTTCTGGTGCTGTAACTGGATAAATCAAACGGAAATTCTCGTTGAATGTCCAATAGCGTGTAGGTAATTGATATTGGAAATCATATTGTGTCACAAGCTCGCCATCGCTGTTATAGACATGCAGGAAAGCAATGTAATCGGTTTCGATAGACGATTGTGATTCCCACAGTGCATCCACGATGAATGCAGCACCGTTATTTTCTTCAAGTTCAGGAGGTGTATGAGCAAAACCTTCTAAACGAATGATGCGTCCAAAAGTACGGGTATTGGCTTCTTCATCTTGGAGCAGGTCAAGGTCGGAGAAGGACACAGGTAAATTGGGTCGAATCACTGCGCCAATATCCAGCAAGACATTGATTGTGCTGTCATTTTCATTTGTCGCTGTGACACGGGCTTCTGGAATTTCATCGTACCAATTAATTGATAAATCAAATGGATAGCGTGAATGGACATTTCTGAGCAGTGTCAGTTCATAGGTATCAGCATAGATGTCACCAGCTTCCCATGTCGATGTGCGAAGCGTGCCTCCACCAGGATAAGTTGAGATCGTGCGCGTGCTGATTTCGTCACCGAAGGGGCTAACGAGTGCAATAGCCATCGTCAAGTCATCCTCAGTGGGTTCGATAACTTCCCAATACAGCGTGAAACGAACTCGTTCACCTGGGAGGTAGCGACGGTCGACTGCATCGTAGCCAATTAGACGAATATTATCGTATTCAGCAAAGATACGATTGGCATCATCAGGAATATCGGCTAGTTCTATCGGACGTGGTGCGCGATATTGTGGCAGGATTGTCAGTATTGGGATTAACAACACAATGAAGCCAGCAATCCGCACAGGCCATTGCAAACTCTCACGTAAGATTGGTTCAGGAACAGCATCCCCTGCGCGAACATAAGAACGGTCTGGTGGACTGAGTAAGAATAGCACCCACCATAAAATTTCAATTAGACCGACTGCTAACAGAGGGCTAATCGCTGCAAAGAATGGAAATAGTAAGCGACCTTGCGAGGCATAAGTCATGGATGTCCAGTTGAGATAGGCGATAATGCCAATCAGGACAATCCCAAGTAAGAATAGGACAAGGGAAATTTCACGTCGGGCAAAGCTAAAATCTTGGATAGAAACCAATTGTGAGACGAGAAAAATGACACCGAAAATCCCAACAAATACGATAAAATCAGCAATCGCATAGACTAAAGGACTGGTGATGATATTAAATGCACCAAAGACACCCCAGTAGCCTTGTCGGAAGCCCTCAAATTCGCCCAAGAAGGTGAAGAAAGTGTAGGGGTCTTCGCGGACACCAGCCACCATTGCCATCGTTTGTGTGCCGAATAATTCGCCGTAGAGGTCAAGGTTGCGGAAATACCACCAGCCTGCAATCGTCCCCCATGCGATTAACATCGCACCACCGAGAACCAGTACACCTGATAAGTCTTTGTCTCGACGCGCGACCCACAAGCCAGCTACTGCAATCACAGGGACAAGCACCAAAGCACTCAGTTTAGTGAGGGTTGCCAGACCGAGCAAAATCGCTAAGAGCAAACTCCGACGGAGGTCAAAGCCTTCGCGTAAGGTTTGGAGAGCCAAAAGTATGACGACACTATTGAGCATGATGACCATTGTATCGTTATTGACCGATGCTGAAATGAACAAGAACATCGGATTAAATGCGGTCAGAACACCTGCCAGCAAACCAACAACAGGGCGATGCGGCGCAATGAGTTCACCTGATTGCCAGACAGCCCAAATCGTTACAACACCCATCGCAATACCGAATAAACGCATGATATAAATCGCTAGTGGTGTTCCTGTCAGTGGCACACCATCGACAGGGTGTAAGACGAGATTCTTATTGGCGAAACTACCTGGCTCACCTGCCCGTACATGCGGATTCGGGATACGGTATTGTTCAGCATCGGATATATCAAAGGGAGATGATAGAAGTGCCATCGTGTAATAATAAAGAGGCGGTTGACTGCCTTCTTGTCGATAGATGGTATCACGATTATTTTCGTAGATGAGGTCAGGGTCAGAGACATCGTAGACGGGCAATTGCCCATTGTTCTCGCGCAGGTACTCCACCATCCCAAAATGCCACAGTTCATCGCTGGCTTCGAGGATTGGTGTTGATACCATGAAGATACTACCAAAAATCACGTAAAACAGCACAAGGAGTTGAAAGGCTGTCAGAGGAATATCAGGCCAATTGATGGATTTGTACCATGACCAAAATTTTTGTAAAAGCTCTAGTATGCGCTGACCTAAAATGGTCAGATAATCGCCGACTTTGTATAACCAGTCGTTCAGTTTCTTTTGGAATTCGCTATTTTGTTCTTCCATAGTTCCATTCTATCAATGCACGACGGTTCAATGTTTCCCTGAGTGTGATGGGATGCTATTTAGTATAGTTGAGTTTGCAAAAAATGACAGGCAAATACACCCTACTATCAGATACGCATAGCGAACGATAAACGTTTCAAAACAAAGAGGCACAAGCGATAAATGGTTGTGCCTCGTGAGTTTCTCTTATCTAATGAGAATTTGCTTTTATTCCATGCTGAGTGCAATTTCAATCATTTCTTCAAGCCCGATATAACGATGCCCTTCTGAGCCACCCATTGCCCGAATTTCAAATATCACATCGCCTTCAATCCAGCGCAGTGTTCGCATGGATACTGTTTCGTTCCATATAACCTGAGTCGTGACTGTACCATCTTCATTTATTTGCTGGTCTTCAACAATCCATGCACCAATCACATATTCACCAGCGAAATCACCTACCATCACAGGTGTAATTGGTGCATCGACTCCAATACCAGAGCCACCGTCCGTGAGTAAGCCATAATCGACACTAGCTAAAGGTTGCTGTGTAATTATCAAGCCACGTCCAGGTGCATCATAAGATAGTGTTACGGTATTACGGTCTTCAAAGTAACCACTATCTCTGAGGGTGTAAATTGATGGAATTGCATTCGGGAATTGTAAATCAAAATTTGCAACTGATGCGAGTTGCTCTATGGGTATATCCTCCGATTCGCGTGAGGCTGAGTCAGTTTGTGGTCGTGTAACAGTCATTTCATTTGTATCAGCGCGATTGAACAAACCGTTGAGAATATTCATAGCAAGTGTTTGGACAGGCGGGAGCATTGCAAGCACCAAAATCATGATTACAAGTGTCGCAACCATTGATGCAATGCGATTGAATTGTGCATCAATAGTCACCATCTCGGAATTATTCACTTCTTGGCGATTTGCATGGTGCATTCTTAATTGCTCTTCTAGTTGGTCAGCAAATTGGGCATCAGCTTGGATCGTTTCTTGCAGTTGGGTTAATTGTTCGGGAAGCGTGTTTGTCATGAGGTTTTCTCCATTAAGTTCAGCATCTGGCGTAAGTCATCTAATCCGCGCGAAACGAGCATTTTGACAGCATCTTCACTTTTCTGCATGATGAGAGCAATTTCCTGCATTTTGAGATTGGCAAAAAAGCGCAATTGAATTGCTTCGGCACGGTCAGAATTAATTTTGTTCAGCAAGTCGATAACTGCTTCGAGTTGCAGTTGTTGATTAACGATTTCATCTAAGGGCATTGTCATCTCTCTCAATGTTGGAACATCATCAATTGAAATGATCCTTCTCTGTTTGCGAAAGTGGTCAGCAACTTTATGTCGCGCGATGCCAATTAGCCATGCGCCGAAGTTCCCTTGAGGCTGATAGCTAGCTATGCCATCAAGCGCAGCCATAAAAGTCTGAGTTGTTAAATTTTGTGCATCTTGTTTATTACCCACCTTACTAAGCAAATAGCTATATACTCGTTGTAAGTAGCGACGATATAAAATAGCGAACGCATCAGGGTCATTTAGTGCTGCTTCAACTAGCAAATCATCCGATTGTGTCTCAGTCATCAATTACCTTTCTTCAATTTATGACCATCTATCTACACTATCGGGACAAAAGGGCAAAAAGTAACAAATCCATCTGCAACAAAAAAGCACGACATCAAAATCGTGCTTGCAAATATTTATTTCGGTGTGGTTTAGTGCCCTGTCCAATAAATCATTGTAGGGGACGACCTGTGTGTCGTCCCGCACGGGCGCAGACATAGCTCAAAGACTTACAGGATGAAGCATTTAGAGATGTCTTAGTCGCCAACAACACCTTCAGGCTCGTCATCTTTGGAGAGAATATCACGCGCACTTTCGATGTACGATAAGGATTGATGACGGAAATAGGTGTTGTAAAGTTCGGCGTAATGACCATCTTGTTCCATTAGGCTCTCGTGACTGCCTTGCTCAATAATTTCACCTTCTCGCAAGACGATAATGCGGTCTGCACTACGAACAGTACTGAGACGGTGAGCAATCAAGATAGAGGTCGATTTTTCTAGGATTAGGTCAATTGCTTCTTGGATTTGCATCTCGGTGAAGGGGTCAATGCTGGCTGTTGCTTCATCCAAGATGAAAATTGCAGGATTTTGAATCATCACACGCAAAAGGCTGACTAATTGACGTTGCCCCATACTGAGGCGTGCGCCACGTTCGCCAACATCACTATCTAAGCCATCAGGTAAAGTTTCCAACCATTCACCACCACCGATGCTCTGTGCGAGTTCTTCGATTTCGGCATCGGTAACATCAGGACGCGCATAACGGATATTCTCGCGGATTGTGCCACTGAACAAGAACGGTTGTTGGGGTACGATACCCAAGCGTGCGCGGTAGGTTTGCAAATCGAAGGTACGAATATCTTGCCTATCAATTTGGATATCACCTTTTTGGAATTCGTAGAAGCGTGTGACGAGCTTAGCGACGGTACTCTTGCCCGCACCTGTATGACCGACAAAGGCGACACTTTCGCCTTGTTTGATGTCGAGGTCAAAATCTTGCATCACCCACTGATCAGCATCATAAGCGAACCAAACATTTTTGAATTCAATATGCCCTTTGATGTCACTGCCATTTTGGTTATCTGTTTGTTGAACAGTGTTATCGGCATCAATCAAGGCAAAGACCCGTTCAGCAGATGCCAAGCCTTGCTGGAATTGACTCCAGAACGAGACGAGATTGATAATTGGGAATAAGAAGCGGTCTACCCCTTGAATGAACAAATACCATGTCCCTGCGGTGATGACGGCATCCACAACTGAGACAGCCCCAAAGTAAAGGATAATCGCAATCGAGAAGCCAGAAAGGATATTCATTGTTGGGATGATACTCGCAATGACAGCACTGCGTTTGAGATTGGTGTTGTAGGAGAGCATATTCACTTCGACAAATTCATCGTAAATCATTGCTTCACGACGGAAATTCTTCGCAACAGAAATGCCTGTCACACTCTCCTGAATTTGGTCGTTGACGACTGCCATTGCGCGTGAGCCTTGTCTTGTTACACGACGCGCTAAAGCACGGAAGCCATAGGCAGCGACTGCATAGACAGGGATTGTCACGATAAGTAAAAATGTCAGAAAAACCGAGCGTTGCAACAGAATTGCCAGCAAAAAGACAATCGAGATAATTTGCGAAACTACATCACTTGTGAAGAGTAGAACATCGCCGAATTCTTGCGTATCGCTGGTAATACGGCTGACAATCTTGCCTGTTTTGTTACGATCATAAAATGCAAGGTCACGTCCGACGGCTGCGGTGAAAGAATCATCACGCATATTCGCGACGATATTCCCAATCACTTTACTAAGCAGGCGACGACGCACCCAGTTTGCAGCATATTCAAAGATAGCCGACAAAAACAAACCAAACAGAATCAGCATCAAGGCATTTTGAGCATTTTCGAGCGCATCAATACCTTCTGAAATCAGGATTGGACGTATCGATACTACCACTGACAGAATCGCAACTGCTGCCACGATGTAGCCCACATTGCGACCAAATTTCGAGGCGTAATCCCAGATGCGTTTGGCGAGATAAGCATCACTATACTGACGATCATACTTATCGCCTTCAAGTCCTCCAAAGAAACCCATTGGCGTTTACTCCGTTTCTACTGACTGTGCTGTTTCTGTCGGTTCATCGTAACGCGCAAAAATACGCCGATAGGCTTGCGATGTTTCGAGTAAGTCGTCATGGCTACCCTGTGCGACAACCTCACCATTTTTAATCACAACAATATGGTCTGCCCAACGAATTTGTGATAGGCGATGCGTAATGAGAATAGTTGTGCGCCCTTCGGCTGCTGTCCAAATCGCTTTTTGGATTTTATCTTCGGTGGCACTATCAATCGCACTGGTACTGTCGTCCAAAATTAGAATCGGTGGATCGCTTTGGAAGGCACGCGCGAGAGCCAAGCGTTGCCGTTGTCCTCCTGATAATGTCACCCCCCGTTGACCGATGACGGTTTCGTAGCCTTCAGGAAAAGACTGAATGAAATCATGTGCTTGCGCTTTTCTAGCTGCATCGATAATTTCATCTTGTGTTGCGTCATCATCAGCAAAGGAAATATTCTCGGCGATGGTACGACTAAACAAGAAAATATCTTGTTCGATGTTACCAATCTGTGAGCGCAAGGACTCTAGTTTCCATTCTTTTACATCAATCCCGTCTACGAGGACACGCCCCTCTGTTGTGTCGTAGGTGCGGTTAATCAATTTAGTGATCGTACTCTTCCCTGCACCTGTTTGACCAACAATCGCTACTGTTTGACCTGATTTGACACTAAATGAGACATCACGCAAAACAGGACGTTCTTGATAGCCAAATGTTACATTTTCAAAGGTAATTTCGCCTTTGACATCAGCCTCATACCCTGCGGTATTTTGATCCATCGTTGTTTCGGCGGTAATGATTTCGAGGATACGTTTCGCACCTGCGTAGCCTGATGCAATCCGCGATAGTGAAAAGAGTGACGCGAATACAGGAAAGCCGAACATGTAAATCTGCCCAATGAATGCGATAACATCACCGATTTGGATTGCACCAGCATTGTATAACAGCATTGCATGAACTAATGCCCCTACAAATGCCAAGCCCCAAAGCAAGGTCGATAGATAACGCGCCTCAATTTCGCCCTGTTCAATGTAGTAATCGCGCACAGTGACAGCAAGTGATTTAAAGTAAGCCGCTTCGTTATCTTCTTGGGCTGTACCTTTGACAACTTGCAAGCCTTCAAGAGCTTCTGCTAGGCGACTGTTCATCTTGCCGAAACTCTGACGGACTTGCTGAGCAATTGGATGCACATCACGCACGAGTTGCACCTGCACCAGCATATGGGTTATCGTGAACAGTAAAGGCACAAGTATCAGTTGTGGATGAATCAGCGGTGATACAATTAAGGGCAAAATAATGAAAAAACTTGAGCCAACAATCAGGTTAAAGCCTGGGTTAAACATGTAATTCAATTCGCGCACATCATTTGTCACACGCGCCATAATGTCGCCGACAGGTTGCATATCATGAAAATCCATGCCTTTACCGAGCAAACTGCCGTAGAGTTCATCGCGCACATCACGTTCAATACGTTGCGAAAAAATCTCTGCTGAAAAGTTCCGCATGAATTGCAAGAAAGCACGAATAATTTGCGAAGCAATAACTGCCCCAACCATGAGTAGTGTAAAGCTGAGGGCTTCTTCGCCTGTGATTAAATCTTGTTGAAATTCTTCGAGGGAGTTAAACGCCCACCCTGTAAAGACAGGCACAATCGAGGCAAGTGCTGCGTTACAAAATGCTCCAAAGAGCAAGGTGACGATAAAAATCCAATGACGGCGCACATGCGACCAAATAAATTTAACAGGTCCACTGTGGTCGCTGTTATAAGTATTGCTTGCTACGAACTCTGATGACATAGATTATCCTGAAAGTGTACTGATAGTCAGCATAGGTCATGGTACACCAAAAGCGCACAGATGACCTATAACCATTTTATGTCGGTTAACGGGTAAAGCGAATACGGAATGTAGCGATGAATGATGAACATTGGATTAGTCAGCCATGACCTCAATTGTAATCGGCAGAATCGCGGTGGTATCTTCAAACATTTCTCCACCTTCAACTGTGAGTTGTTCAGCACCCCCTGTGCCCGTGACATATAGACGCAACCAAATCTGATATGTGCCAACAGGTGCATCATCGGGGAGAAGGATGGCACGGTTTTCAGGGATTAATTGGTTAGGTTGCCATGCCGTCGTCGGTGTAAAACCACCATCAGGCGGTGAATCAATGCCTTCTAGCACCACAACGCCTGTGTTCACCAAGAAGGTTGCGATAGTGTAGTCTACATCTATTAGCGCGTCAGTCTGCCAATAGAATGTTATCGGCACAACATCCCCTGCGGTGAAGGTTTGTCCTGATGGTAAAGCATAGCCAGCTAATGTGATATTTTCCCCAAAGCGAAATGAACTAGAGTATTCAGGCAAGCGGAAATCGTGACGGTCAGGGGCTTGAACTGTGCTGAATTCTAATAAGCGCACCGTAGGATTACCTGTCTCATATTCATTGATCAGATAGTAATTCGCAAATAGATATTGCTCTTCGGGACGAATCGCCCAAGGCGTGAAATCACTATTATGTGCTAGCCACCAAATACGCTCGTGATTGCTTGCAATTTGGTCAATGTAGCGCAGAGTGGTCACGTCTAGTCTATCGCGGTTGAATGTTGATATGACTGTGGGTGTGTCTTCTAGGCTGGTACGTTCCCCTTGTTGGAAACCGAGTACAACAGGACGAAAATTCGATGAGGTATTGTAATTCAGCATGAAGCGTTCATAGGTCACATCGGCAGAGCCTGCCAAGAAAACAGGTTCACCATCCTCGGCTTCTGACTCCAAAATGAATAAGACCTCGAACAATTCAGGGGTGTTCGCCCAGTAGACCGTATCGTGCTGATGTAATTGTGATAACCCATAAGCACTCAAACCAAAAATGCCTAATACAGTAAGACCAATCACCAGCCAACGATATTTTTGTAAGATTATCGACACCCATGCTAGCGATGCTAATCCAAGAAAGCCCAGCCCAATCCAATCGCCAGTGATGCGTGTCCATGCAATATCCCAGCCGAGACTATTCCATGATTGAGGAAGTACAAGCCAACGTAAATATTGCGGTTGGTTCAGCCCTGGTAACCATTCAACCAAGCCATTGGCTTCAGCAGGGAGCAATTCTACGTAAGCATCTACTAATGAGACAGCGAAAATCGCTTGCACAGCAATACTGAAGAGCGCAATAAGTGACACAATAGTCACAATCAAACGATTTTTACTACCCAATGCCGACTCTAGTACAGGTAAGACAAGTAGCATCAGGAATGGTATTGTCGGGAGCATGAAGCGTGGCGGTAAAGATAAGCCTCCGAACCAGTGGACTTGGGTCAGAAGTGCGTGCCCTGTAGCATAGCCAACAAGCATGATGAATACACTCCAAACGATGCGACGTTTACCTTGCTTGATGAGCAATCCTGTTCCGACAATGCCGAGTAACACAATAGGAGATGTCGCCCAAACGCTACCACCGATACTAAACAGATAACTATGAATCGCAACGCGGGCAGTTTGTGTATCAATGAAGAAAAATTGAGATGGTATTATCGCCAATAGGTCAAAAAGTGGTTGCCAGAGTGATGCACCAAAAAGTAGTATAAGACTGAGAAAAAATATGCTATCGAGGATGCGACCTACACGAGAAGACAAATTAATCTGAGGCAGAATCCAAATCAGTAAGGCTGGCAGAGCAACAATGACCGATGACTTGACCCCTTCTGCGAGGATGAACAACACAACTGCAAATACAACCCACAAGATATTCAAACGATTGCGTCGCCATAGTTCAAGCAATACAAAAATAACCAGCAAGAAAAATAATGTTACAGGGTCACGAAAGAGTGTTTTGCTATATGCCCACGCGATAGTCCCTAGCCCAAAGAGCAATGCACCCATGACAGATATTTTCTGCTTGTAGCCAAGTAAAATCCCTAGCACATACATCAAACACCCACTGAGAGCCATCATGACCATATTCAGAAGCCATGTTGCGTGAACTTGCCCAACATTAGGTATCAATTTGGCAAGCGCATAGGGTATCGCTGTCAGATATGGCATTAGAGGCTGAGTATTATTGTAGATGCCATAAGGTGTTGTATCATCTAGCGCAAAGTTACGTGGTGGTGATTGCCAAAGGGATTCTTCTAGTTCAACATCACCAAAATTAACAAGGCTATTGGTGGCATCAAACACACGCAAAGAATCACTGCTCTCGATGCGTCCACTATAGCTTGCGAGATAAAGGCTGAATAAACAGAGGAAAATAGCAATCAGCAAATCGGGACGAACCCGATTCACTGTGGTTGTAGATTGTGACATGGTGGAACTTGCCTACGAGCCACCACTAACGCGACTAATAAAATTGGTGAGTGAGCGGATAATTTTCTGTGTTCCTGTGAGATTTTCGCGGTTTTCTAATGCAACCTGATAAGTAGCTGCCCCTGCGACGAGTTGTCCATCGCGCATTTGGAACGCACCAAGTGCCATCAGTGTATCAGAATAGAGTTTTTCTTCACCCATTTCATTGAAGAGATTGGCTGCCTGACGATACGATAGTTCTGTTTGCTCTTTATCGTTGAGGGCTTGGTATACGCCTCCAAGATTACCGAATACTTGCGCCATCCGCATTTTGTCATCGGTATTTTTGAAGTGTGTTAATGCTTCTTGCATTAGGTCGAGTGCTTGTTGATTTTCACCGAGTGAACGATGCACCAAGCCAATATTCACTTTCATTTCGGCAACCATATCGTAGTTACCTGCTTCTTCGTAAGCATCTTTTGCTTGTTGGAAGGTTCGATTCGCCGCTTCATAATCATGTTGCGTGAATTGCTGAATGCCTTGCTCTTTGAGTGTATCTGCTGTTGACATAATGGTCGCACTTGTTAAGCGTGCTTATTATCCTCCGAATGATTTACATTGCAATTTCTAGCATACCTTCAGCAGCCGTGCGTAATTGGTCTGCAGACATTTGACTAAAGGTAATCGCAATTTTAATAAAGCCAATATTGAGCGGATTCGCAGCGAACTGACGAACCTCTGGGTCGAGGTCAGCAAAGTGTTGCCATTCTTCGCGCATCCGCAGGAGTTCACCGACATAACTGCTGGTTTCGAGGAAATAATCCATATTTTTGTTAACGATGTTTGCAAGCACAGACAATTCGTGCATTGGAATTGCCAAATCACCGACTTCGTAGGCTTGGATGGTTTCTACAGAAATTTGAGCGCGTTCGGCGACTTCCTCTTGTGTTAGCGATTCGCCTTCTCGTGCTTGAACAAGCATTGCGCCAATCATACGATTGCGGAGTGCCATGTATTCTTTTTGGGCTGCCAATTTTTCATTTTTATCAGTTTCAATGGTTTTAGTAGACCAGAAATGACTGACTGGCACATCGAGATAATATGCTAACAATTCTAATTGAGGTAGGGTTGGCGCAGTATCGCCATATTCCCATGCTTCGATAGTTTGCATATCAACATTGAGCAAGCGAGCGCAATCTTCGACAGTTCGTGCCGCATTGAGACGTGCATCACGAATTAAGACCCCAAGCATTTTGTTGCGAATACGGTAGGACTCACCGTAATCGTAAGGACGTTGCTCTTCGGCTTCGTCATCTTGGCGTACCTTTTTCATGCGTGCAGAAATATCTTTGAAATCCATCAGGCTTGACTCCTGTGTTCATCGTTCTAGGCACATTATAGACGCTTGCACGATAGCAAGCAACCATGCCAAATGACGAGTATCTTAATTGTTTAATGTTTGTTTGTCGTGTGAATTTATTTTCATTTACCCGTATTCGACGTATAATTGACGAAATAATATGGAATGTAGCGTAGCGGCGATTTATGACTGAGACTACTTCATCAACAACAAGCCAAGACGAAATCACACAGCATCGTGACCCTGTTCAAGCATTTTTGAGCAGTTATCAACAATTAACACCTGATACACGCACCCCTGCGTCAATTATCAAGTTAGTTGTTGACTATGTTGGTTGCACTCATGGTATTTTACTCAAGCACGACAATGAAAATGCTACTTTGCAGTATGCAGCGCGTTATCCTAAACAATTTGGTCCTGACCCCGATATTTACATCAATGTCTTCAACGCTGATGAAGACTCCATCATTGCGAACTTAGTCGCTAGCAATATTCAATCTTATACGACTATGCCAGAGGATGACCGTCTTAAGAGCCTTGTCTCTTTAATTCGTCATGATATGGCGACACTCGTGCCATTAAAAATGGGAGATAATTTCGTCGGCTTGCTGGCACTTTATCATGAGCCACAACATGCACTTGATGCTGAAGAAGTTAAACGCATTACGGCATTAAGTCCTATTGTCACGACATTGCTTGATATGCTCTTCTCGCAAGCGGTCTTATCACAACGAGTTGCGGATGTGGAGCGTGAAGCTGAAATTTTTAGTCGCATCGATGAAGAACTGAGCGAAACTATTGAACTCAGTTATGTCTTCACCATGATGAAAGATTGGGCATTAAGGTTTACGAATGCTGATGCAGCAGCACTTGCACTTTATAATCACAGCAATGATAACTTGCGAATTATGTCACAGTATGGCTTTAAATCCGAAACGCTGACCCTTGATGAAGACCTGCCAAAAGAACGTGGCGGTATCATGTTACGGGTCGCACGTCGGGGATTATCTGAAATTGTGCCTGATGTAAGCGTGGATAGCGATTACTTCGCACTAGCTGATGGCATGTCAACTCAGATGACTGTGCCTATCAAACGCGAAGAACGTGTTATTGGTGTGTTGACACTCCTCAGTAAAACACTTAACGGTTTCACTGATGACCATCTTGATTTCACTAAGCGATTAGCTAATCGTGCTGGCGTGGCGGTTGATAATGCCCGTCTCTTCACAGAAACTCGTCTTGAACGCGAACGCTTATCCTATATTTTGCGGAATATTGGTGATAATGTCATTTTGGTTGGGCTTGACCACCGCATTGAGATGATTAACTCTGCCTCTATCCTCGCTTTTCAACTCTCAACAGAAGAGAATTTTGTAGGCAAATTGCTCACGGATAGCATTGTTCATGCTAAATTGCAGATTGCGTATCAAGAAGCTGTTGAAACTGACGACACTGTGACAACAGAACTCGATTTACCCAATGGGCGTACCTATCATGTCAGGATTGAGCATCATCAGGGCATTGGTCGGGTGATTGTGATGCAAGATATTACCTATTTTAAAGAAACTGAACGGCTCAAAACAGAGCTTGTTGCGACGGTCTCTCATGATTTGAAGCAACCACTCGCTGTCATGCGTGGTTACATCGACTTACTCAAGATGATTAATGACTTTGATAAGAAGTCATTACACTATGTTGATGGTCTGAATATTGCTTTTTACAACATGCGTCAATTGATTGATGATTTACTGGATATTGCACGTATTGAAGCAGGGCTAGAGCTAGAGTTAGAAGATGTGAGCTTATTGGATGTCTTGAAGCGATCAATTTCTAACATCAGACCACAAGCAGATAAAAAACAAATCACGATTGAATTAGATGTCGATAGCGCATTGCCTATCATCCACGCTGACCCAAGACGACTAGAGCAAATCTTCAACAATTTAATCAGCAATGCAGTCAAATATTCTAATCCAGAAGGCAATGTCAAAGTTTATTCAGAAGTTAAGCAAAATATGGTGCGTATTTTTGTCAAAGATAATGGCATGGGCATTGGTGCAGAAGACCAGACAAAGGTTTTTGAACGATTTTATCGTGTGCGACGACCCGAAACTGATAGTATCGAAGGCACAGGCTTAGGACTTGCTATTGTAAAATCTTTGGTCGAAGCCCACGAAGGCAAAATTGACCTTAAGAGCATTTTGGGAGAAGGCGCAACCTTCCGAGTCACGCTCCCATACAACAACCAATGATGCAAAATGGGATGGCACGTTGACCATCCCACCCTAACATTTACTTACTCATCTGTACTATCGGCATCATCTTGTGGATTATCAATTTCTTCATCTTCGATGATGTCGTAATTGTGTTCAAGTTCATCAGGGTCAGTGCCTGCTTCCAAACCATGTGTATGAATCCCAACACGGCGCAGCTTGTTCTCACTCGATACTGAAATCACCATTTCTACATCAACTTCTTCAGGAATTAAGCCGAAATCCTGCAATGTCCAGACTGTGGTGATGCGGTCACTGAGGTTAGGCCATTGGTCTTTTGCCCAGCGATAGCGTTCACGGCTAAATTGCCACACTTCTTCTGGTAATTTTTCCCAGTCAAAGGTTTGATATTCTTCCCAAATTTCATCATGTGCTGTCATCGGGAACAGAATATCGAGCATCGCTTGTTGTACTGTAGCCCCATCACGCCCACGATTTGGGTTAATCCAATTGGCATGGTATTTATCAATGAAGGTGAAAATACCATAGTGTGAATAATGCTCAATGCGATCAAAGATGTATTGGTGCATACCATAGGCATTTTGATAGGTTTGTTCTAGCTCAATGCTTGGTTCTTCAAAGCGTTCATGATGGTCATGACCGTACTCCAAGTTAAAGTATGAGCGATCTACTTTGAAGAGATAACTTGTCAGCGCAACGATACGCTCAACATCGACATTGAATTTAACGAATGCACCATCGTGATACATATCATGAATGGCATCAGCAACGGCACGTTGGCGTGCTTCGTCATGGGCGCGTGTGACTCCGTCAGCATAGACAGGACGAATTTCCATTACATCTACAGGGTCAGTGGCTGGTTTACGCGGTTTGGCTTGCAAGCCACCATTAGCAATCATCCACTGAATTAGTGTAATAATCGCGCCAGCAGTGGCGATGACAAAAAGAGCATCTGTTTTTGTCGCAACTAAAACAAAAAACATGAAGTAACTGGCAATCATGCCACGAATGCCAGCAAACTTGAGTGATTTTGCTTCATCTGAGTCAACGCCAATGCCTCGGTCTTCCAGTACATCATTACGCACAAAAACAACAGTTGTGCTGGTAATCATGAAGGCTGTTACAAAGCCAAAGGCGTAGTATGCTTCTACAATGACAACTTCACGAATGATGGGGATGAGAATCGCGGCAGCACCCCAAATGACAGCAATACCCACACGGTCATCTTGGAAGAAACTTGGCAAGCGTCCGAGTTGAGCAGCATTGGCAGCAACAGCAGCACCCCCAACGTAGCCACCACCTTGTGCGAGTAGCAAAATAATCGCCAATAGAACCCCTGCTATCAGCAAGAAGTTTGTGCCGAATGCGCCTGTTTTATCTTGTTGAACTCGTGTAAAGGCAGCGACTTCTGCTAGAGCTAGTAAAGCCTGTTCTTCTAGCTCTGCTTCGGAGGCTTGCTCAACAAAGTCTTCGCCTAGTAATGATTCTTCTAAGGCATGAAGGCGTTCAGGCGATAAGTTATTGAATGTCCGTAATGCTTGGGCTTCATCATCTGGCGTAATGATGATGTCATCTTCCGTGATGCCTTCACCAAACGTCTGCGAGGCAATCATCTCATACTCAATCAGAAGCGTGCTATAACCTTCCGTTGCAGGAATTTTCCACTGAGACGCAGCAAACAATTGGATGATACCTGTCCCAATCAAGAAGACAGCAGCGATGGTTAGTGCTGTATTGATAACTTTCCATTTGGGTCGGGCAGCGTGTTTACCACTGGCAGGAATCACTTCGTAACCAGAGAAACCGAGCATCGCACTCGACATCGACCTGAAGAATAGTTGGAAGAAAACCACCGTTCCCATAGCAGGAGCATCACTCACAGCACGTTCGACATGCTCTACGACACCTTGTGCTTGCAATTTGGCTACGATTTGGTCACCTAAAAAGACCCAATCGGCATTCCCTGCAGCAGCTGTCCCGACCATTGTCAATGCACCAATGGTGAATATCGTAAATGCGCCACCCCCTATCAAGAAGAGAGGCACAGCACGTTTTGGTCCAAGCGAAACTAAGACAACCATGATAAAGAAAGCATAGACTTCTGCCAGAATTATCCTGTATTCAGCAAATTCAGGATAAATGAGCATGGTGACATCGGCTGCTGAAATGGAACTGATGATGATCGTCAGCACCGCGTCGAGAAAGAAGAGACTCGTCCCAATCCATGAGAGCCAACGCATTCTAGGAGGACCAATTGCTTCAACAAGAGGACCACTACCGCCAGCATTCGGGCGTAGATAAGCGCCCGCTTTATAGGCTGGCACAATCCCTAAAAATAGAAGCACCGACAAGACAATGAAAGCATACATAGCAATTTCATGATGTCCCTCTGCACCATGAATTGCCAACAATGTTTGGTAGGCTGCGACACTGAACGCATCGGCAGCAATCTCGAAGATTAATGCAAGAACCCCCAAGCCTGAGCCACCGAGAAGCAAGCCTTCTACCATTAATTTTGGTAGCTGAGCATCCGCCTCCCGACGTTCGTCAGGATTGATGTAACTCTTGAATACCATGATTACAACCCCTTAGTTTGCGATGAATGATACTCTGATTACTCATGTTCTTTTAATCATACTCCTATCATCGTTTGCTGACAATCGCACAAATCCCCAATGATTGGGGGTTACAGTTACAGTAAAATGGCAAGCTATTCACAACTTATTGCCCTTACCTTGTAGAAACAGTAAAATGAAATCAATAATCAAATTGATATTTAATTAAACTATCGAGGACATCACCTGATGTATCGTTTTGAAAGCAAGATTCGTAGTAACTCCCCTAATTATCAAGAACAATATGCCCATAATACCGATTTGATGAAAATTCTCGCGGAACGTCAGCAAGCGGTGCGTAAAGCAGGCAAACGTGGCACACAACGCATGATTGATAGAGGCAAAATCCCTGCACGCGAACGAGTCGAATTATTGCTTGACCCTGACTCACCATTCTTAGAATTATCGACACTAGCAGCCTTTGGGATGTATGACGACGATAGTCCAGGGGCAGGTATCATCACAGGGATTGGCTATGTTAATGGCGTTGAATGTCTGATTAGTGCTAATAATCCTGCTATCAAAGGGGGGACAACTTATCCTATTTCAGTGGATAAGGGTCAACGCGCTCAAGATATTGCTCGTGAAAATGGTCTACCAACGATTTATCTCGTGGAATCAGGTGGTGCGAATTTACCACATCAAGCCGAACTTTTTGTTAAAGGGGGACGCGGATTTGCGAATCAGGCTCAGATGAGTGCACTTGGTTTACCACAGATTGCGCTCGTTTTCGGCAATAGCACAGCAGGAGGCGCATATATCCCTGGATTGAGCGATTACACAGTGTTCGTCAAAGACCAAGCGCTCGCTTTTCTGGGAGGTCCGCCACTGGTCAAGATGGCAACAGGCGAAGAAATTGACGAAGAAACACTCGGTGGTACTGAGATGCACGCCAGCGTATCTGGCTTAGCTGATTATGTTGCTCAAGATGATGCCGATGCGATTCGTATCGGGCGAGAAATTGTCGGCAATCTCAATTGGAGTAAAACAATTGATGCTGACTTGCGTGACCCTGAGCCACCGCATTATGACCCTGATGAGTTACTCGGTATTGTGCCAATCGACACCATCCGCAAGCCCTTGGATATGCACGAAATCATCGCGCGATTGGTTGATGGTAGTCGCATCATGCCGTTTAAGCCAGATTATGGCAGCACGCTTGTCTGTGTTGATGCTTATATCGAAGGCTTCCCTGTCGGAATTATTGCTAACAACGGCGTGTTATTCAGTGAAAGTGCTAATAAAGCAGCACAGTATATTCAACTGTGTAACCATCGGCGCAGACCAATTATCTATCTACAGAATATCACAGGCTTCATGGTCGGTTCAAAGGCAGAACGTGAGGGCATCATCAAGCATGGGAGTAAGATGATTAATGCTGTTGCCAACAGCAATGTGCCACAGTTCAGTGTGCTGATTGGGGGCGCATATGGGGCTGGATACTATGCGATGTGTGGTCGTCCTTATGACCCACGTTTGATATTTGCATGGGCGACGAGTCGAACGGCTGTGATGGGTGCAGAGCAAGCGGCTGGTGTGCTGGGCATTATTCAAGAAGCGAGTATGAAACGCAAAGGTATTAACCCTGACCCACAGCAAATTGAGATGATGAAAACAGGTGTGCGCTTGATGTTTGAGGAACAGAGTGACCCCTATTATGGTACAGCGCGTTTGTGGGATGATGGTTTGCTTGACCCACGCGATACTCGCCAAGCCTTAGCGATGGGTATTGCCATGTCGTATAATGTAGATTGGGTCAATCAAGGCACACCACGATACGGTAATTTCAGGATGTGAATCATGAGTTATACAGTTTTTATCATTGATGAAAAAGTAAATTTTCGTGGATTCAAAGAATTAAAAGAGGCTCAACAATTTTGTGAGGATGATGGCGCAGAGTTAATGTTAATATTTGAAGGAATGAGCATGGATGACATCTTCGACCAGAACTATTCTGAGCCTATGGCGATGTATGTGCATGGCAAAAGATATGATGTGAGCAAGCATGATGGCTAAGCAAACACTCGAAAATCCATACAAGGGTATCAATGCTCATTTACATAGCATGGCACAAAATCCAAAGTCAGGTCACGCAACCATTTGGACAGCAATTCATGCTAGTTTAATTGGGGATACAATCAATGCCTTGAATGCTAAATTACCGATGAATTACATCGCCCGTCCAGAGCAATCTTTACAAATTTGGACAGATGATAGCGTGCCAGATACACCAAAAGAAAGGCGTAGTCCGCGACCTGATGTATCTATTTTTCGGACAAATATAACAGATAATCATTCAGAGCAAGCAAGCGATAACTCGCCCGTTCGGGTGATTGCGATTAATCCATTTCTTGAAGAAGAAATTACAATCCCGTCTGCTGTAATTTATGAAATCGCCGACCACGAAATTTCTGGTAAGCCAGTCACACGTATTGAATTACTCTCAGCCAGTAATAAGCGTGGAGGAACAGGCGAAGATGGGTATCGTAAAAATCGGCTAACCGCCATTCGGAGTGGGACATCCTTGATAGAACTCGATTATCTTCATGAGAGTGCATCGCCGTTGCCTCATATGCCCATCTATCCCTATGGCGACGATTCGCATCCTTACTACATCGCGCTGACTGATTGTCGAAACGGTTATCCTGAGACGATGAGCGTTTACATTCGTGATGTTAATCAAGCACTACCATCTGAATTGGCAATTCCACTCGCGCGTGAAGATAGCATCGTATTTGATTTTGAGGCTGTCTATCAGCAGACATTCAGACTTGGGCGGTGGGGGATTCATATTAACTATGACGACTTGCCTCGAAATTTTGAGAGCTACAGTGAAGAAGACCAACAAATAATTCATGAGATTATGGACTCAGTTGAGGGCTAAGACAAATGCCAGAGAAAAAGCATCATTTTTTCATATCATATTCAAGAACTGATGCAAAGATAGTCAACAATCTTTTGAATGATATACAAGTCACTGGAATCAAAGCATGGGTTGGACACTCAGAACTACAAATTGGTACGCTTGATTGGGAAAACTCCATAAGAGATGCAGTATTGTCTTCTATGGGATTAATCTATTGTGCAACTCCAGATGCTCGAACTTCACCCTACGTCAGGGGAGAATTGCAGTTCGCTTATGATAATAATGTGCCTATTTTACCTGTATGGCTCAAAGGAGAAAAATATAGTGACTGTTTTCCAATCGGTTACACATGCATTCAGAATATTGACTTACGCAAGGAAAATTATGAAGAACAGTTACCGTACCTTATTTCTCAGTTAATTGAATTGATATACAACAACATTGATACACAATTGAGAGATGAAGAAATATTTGTTTGGAAAGGAAATCTAGAATTTGCGTTAGAAACTATAAAAATCCGTTATCAATCACAAAGTACAATATCTGGAGAATTATTCAGTAGTGAATTTATTGATAATTTTCTAAAAGTTAGACCTTTAGTAATCGACAACTACCAAAACAGAACAATAGCATTGTTAAAATATCTACAGGAATTTCAAATCATTGAACTTGATGAAGTAATGAAGATTATCAGTCTAAAAGAGCGAACTCTTTCAACTATTAAACTTACCAAACTGGGTGAAACGATTCTAGAACATAGGAATCGAATATGACTAATTACCACGAACAGAACCGCAAATCATGGAACGAAGCGACCAAGCAACATCATTCGCATAAGCCTGATTTGATTGCGCGTTACAAAAACGGTTGGAACAATCTTTATCCTGAAGATATGCAACTCTTAGGGGATGTGCAGGGCAAAAGCGTTGTGCATCTGCAATGCAATGATGGGCAAGATACGCTGAGTATCGCTAAGCATCTCGGGGCAAATGTGACGGGAATTGACATCAGCGATGAAGCAATTGCCTTTGCCAAGACAATGTCTGAGGAAGCGGAGATTCCTGCGGAGTTTGTTCGGGCAGATATTTTCGAGTGGTTTGATAGCAACACCGATAAATATGATGTGGTTTATACGTCGTATGGTGCGCTCATCTGGATTTCGGATATTTCGCGTTGGGCATCTGGTATTGCGAAAGCACTCAGAGCAGGTGGTAAAGTCGTCGTGATTGATTTTCATCAGACAGGCTTGATGTTTGATTATGACTGGCATCCTATCTATGATGCGATGGGTGGCAAGGTGAGTGCATCTGATGGTGTGGGCGATTATGCAGCTGATGATTACGAAGGTGCGTTCAAGAATCCACATAAAGCCTATGAATTTGCATGGTCACCTTCTGAGATTATCACAGCCCTGCTGGATGCTGGCTTGCATCTGACGCACTTCAAAGAATACCCATACATGAATGGTTGGCAATGTTATCCTGATATGCGCGAAGAAGTCATTGAGGGTGAGCATCGCAGTTATTCTCGTTTTTATACACCAAACGACAAGCCGACTATACCGATGATGTACAGTATTATCGCTACAAAATCACTCTAATGGTATACTTTGCAAGACATAGTGTCTTTAAATGAACAAACTATCTAAAAAGTACAAAATTATTTTTGTGAGGTTTTAAATGGTTTCAACAATCACACAACAGGTTAATCCGTATAACCCATTCACTGAAGAACATATGATGTTCCGCAAGAGTGTTCGTAAATTTGTGGAAAATGAACTCACGCCCTATGCTGACCAATGGGAAGAAGCTGAGATTGCGCCTCTGCATGATATTTTTAAGAAAATGGGCGATTTGGGTTTTCTCGGTTTGAATTATGCAGAAGCCTATGGAGGCGCAAAAGCCGACATCTGGTTTACAGTGATTTTGCATGAAGAACTCAGCAAAACGCCGATGGGTGGCGTGCCGATGGCGATTGCCGTTCATACCGATATGTGTACCCCTGCCCTCGCCGATTTTGGCAGTGAATATCTCAAAGAGACCTATCTTGCGCCGTCAATTCGTGGGGAGATGGTCGGTGCAATTGCTGTCACTGAACCTGATGCGGGGTCGGATGTGGCGCGAATTCGTACTCGTGCCGAACGCGATGGCGATGAATATGTTATCAACGGAAGCAAGATGTACATCACCAATGGCACACAAGCCGATTGGATTTGCTTATTGGCGCGTACCAGCGAAGGTGACGATTACAAAGGCATGTCACTGATTATTGTGCCAACGGATACCAAAGGTTTTAATGTCAGCCGAAAACTGAAAAAATTAGGGCAACACAGTAGCGACACAGCCGTTCTCAGCTTCGAGGATATGCGTGTGCCTGTCAAAAATCGCATTGGTGACGAAGGCAAAGGCTTCTATTACCAGATGGGGCAATTCCAAGTAGAACGCTTGATTGGGGCGATTGGAGCTGTTGCAGGTGCAGAACAAGCTGTCCGTGATACGATTCGCTACACGCAAGAACGCAAAGCCTTCGGTAAGTCACTGCTGGATAATCAGTGGATTCAGTTCAAACTTGGCGAATTATTAACTGAAATTGAGGCAACGAAGCAACTCAATTACTATTGCGCGAGTCTGATAGAATCAGGCGCGGATAGCAAAGAAGTCACACGGATTGCATCTATGTGTAAATTGAAAGCTGGTCGCTTGGGTCGGCAAGTAGCAGATACCTGTATTCAGTTTTACGGTGGTATGGGCTACATGGAAGAAACACCCATTTCGCGTTATTTCCGTGATGCACGTCTGGCAAGCATCGGTGGTGGCGCAGATGAAATTATGTTGCAAATCATCGCCAAACTCGAAGGCATGGATAAGTCATAAGATGCCTCGCCCTGCACATCGACATAGAACACTATTAGCCTATCCTGCAAACTGCATCGGATTAAAAGAGTTTGTGGCAACACTGCGTCATAAGTATTTCCCTGAGTGGATAAGCTACAGGTCTAATAGCTTATACTTTGAACCTAATTTCGGCATATTTCGTAGTCCGACTATAGACCTAGATACATTTATTAATCATGTTGAACCCCGTGTATCAACATATCGTACATTTAGATTTGGGTTGAAATGTGTCACAGCTCAACCGAGTGATAATGCTGGTTTTTTACTTCAATTAGTTTCGGATGAGGGGTTTCAACATTTTTTCAAACTCTCTTTGCTCCTAGATGATGGTAATCTAACAAACTATTATCCTTACTTCTACATCCCAGGGGTTACAGTTGGCTGGCATAGTAGTATGGATGAAATAAATGAAATTTGTCGTCAGATTAATAAATCAAATTTCGAATACACTGGAAAAATTGATACACTAACAGTCATTGACGTTACACAAGACCACGAGAGCTACATAGCACACAAAATCTATCTACAATAGTAAAAAGGATTTATGCCCCATCATATCATTGCAGAAATTGATTTATCAGAACAAAACAAAACTTGGCTCAGCAACCTAAGAAGACAATATAGCGACCTCACCTATCAGCAGGATGAAATCTATTTCAGCTTAGGCAGTCCTATATCCGACGTTGTACCAACAGATATGCTGGTTGAATATATCAAAAAACGAGTATTTTATTTTGAAACATTTGAATACGCATTGCGGTCAACACAAATACGGCTAGATAAAAATTATCCAGAAGGCAATCTCGTGCTCATTCCTGATAAGGGCTTTAGCCATCTGATGCGAATGCACTCTATGATTTACACTTATGGGGTTGAGCCGTTCATGAATCGTGATGTTTTTCGACCTTATCTTCCGCAGGTCATTATCGGACGATTATCAGATGTGAGAATACCGAACACTATCCAAGTAACACGCGAAATCAGTCTCAGTGAGTTTGAGATCACAGGTAAAATTGAACGCCTAATTATGCTTAAAGACATTGATGGTACGATTCAAGACAGATACATAATTTCATTAGGTAGTCAATTTGGATAGATTCAACTCCATAGCTATAATTAGACATGATGTAAAGAATTTTATTAGAGGATTAATTTTTCACAGATGACCATCCGAATTGGTTCAGCGCAAGGCTATTATGGGGATGATGTGACCCGTGCCTTGCCGATGATTTTAGGGGAGCATGTCGATGTGGTGTGTTTTGAAGCACTCGCAGAATTGACACTCGCCATCTTGCAAAAAGATAAACTCAAAGACCCATCACGCGGATATACTTTTGACATTGGCATTATCGCTAGCAAAATTTTGCCCGAAGCCCACAAGCGCAAAATTCCACTGATCACCAACGGTGGTGGGTTGAATCCCAGAGGTGCAGCCCAATTTGTTTATGAGACTGCCCTCAAAATGGGTTTACATGGACTCAAAATTGCTTATGTGACAGGGGATGATGTCAGTGGACGCATGGAAGACTTGCTTGACCTTGATGAGCCATTGACCAACATCGACACAGGCGAAGTCCTTGACCCAACTGCTTTTCGGATTGCTAATGCTAATGTTTACATGGGTGCAGAGCCGATTGTACAAGCCCTCAACGCAGGGGCAGATATGGTCATCACGGGACGTGTCGCTGACCCGTGCCTCTATCTTGCGCCGATGATTGCTCATTACGATTGGGCATGGGATGATTGGGACAAACTCGCATCAGGAATTGTTGCAGGACATCTGCTGGAATGTACAGCGCAAGTTGTCGGTGGCAATAGTCTTGCGGTGATAGATGATATTGATGCAAATGACTTACATCATCTTGGTTACCCTATCGCGCATGTCGAAGATGATGGCTCGTTCATCTTGACCAAAACACCTGATATGGCTGGTATCATCAATACAGATACGGTCAAGGAACAATTGCTGTACGAAGTGCATGACCCAGCCAACTACATCACCCCTGATGTAATTGCTGATTTTACGACACTATCGTTGGAGCAAGTTGGCGAAAATCAAGTGCACGTCAGTGGTGTGACAGGTAAAGCACGTCCTGACAGGCTTAAGCTCAATTTTGGGCGGATGGAAAGTTACATGCGCGAACTCATCTTCACGTTGGGCTATCCACAGACGAAACACAAATTTGAGCAACTCAAAGCCATGATACATTCTGCATGGAATGGACTGGCAATTGAGCGTGTTGACTATCAATTTTTGGGGCACAATAGTCTCTATGGGTCGCTTGCAGAGATACCCGATGACCCATTAGAATTAATTGTAAGAGTTATGTTCACAGCAAAAGATGAAAACACACTCAAGCAAGCTGTACGTAGCTTGATGACCAATGGCTTGAGTGGTCCTGCTGGCATGAGCATTTCAGGAACGACTATCAGTGGTAAACCACGTATCTTCTTAGGCTTGTTCCCGACATTGATTGACCGCAATTTAATTCAAGCATCTGTTAGTTATCTCGAAGTGGACTAATGTATCAAGGACAATCTGCACAACGTTTATTCTTATTCAATGTGGCGCATCGTGCCTTTGTCGAAGGAAATCAAAGCACTTTTCCGACGGCTGTTACACGTAAGATTGCTGTGCGTCAGTATGTGTTTTTGATGTTCCTGATTGCGTCACCCTTGATTTTAGCGATTACCGTTTTAGTGGCGATAGCTGGTTACCCTGTACAGTTGTTGCTGATTGTCGAAATCATCACCGCACTTATAACCTGTGCTTACTTTGTCTTGAAGCGTTATCTCAAAGACCGTGTACTACGCTATCAAGGAAACATTGTATACGGCGAAGTTGTACGACATGAAGTGTTGCCAACATATTCAGGGGCGAGGAGTGGCATTATCACCCGTATTTTCTACCGCTTCGTGACACCTAGCAACGAACGCCTTATCAATTGGGTCGATTATGAGCAAATTGCTAATCGTCTACCAGATGGACGGCAATTCCCAGATATTGGAACACCTGTTGCGGTGCTTTATGCCAATGATAAAAACCACAAATTATTGTGAGGCACATAATGACCAAACGACTATATGATTTAGCCTTCGGGCGCAGTGGCGATAAAGGCAATATTGCAAATATCAGCGTGATTGCTCGTTCACCTGACGCCTATCACAACATCAAAGCGAACTTAACAGCCGAACGGGTCAAAGCCTATTTGGGTGATTTGGTACAAGGTAATGTGGTTCGTTATGAATTGGATAATATTGAGGCATTGAATTTTGTCTGTTACGATGCGCTGGATGGCGGTGGTACACGCTCACTACGGATTGACCCACTCGGTAAATCCCTTGCTGGCGCATTACTCTACATGCCTTGGGATGATTGAGGTGAAAGTATAATTCATGAGTGACATCAGCTTTAGACAACTCGACCAACGACTCCAAGAAACGCATACTAGCACCCTCATTATGTACAATCAAATGGGGGAGCAACAACAGATGGAGCAACGCACGCGCACCAACAATATCACCATGCTCATCAGTAGTGTTGTGATGATTGTGATAGGAACAACTTTTGATTTCAACGGGATGCCGAGTGATTACATACAGATTGCACTCTCAGGTATTTCGTTAATGGTGATGATTTGGGCGTACTTCCAAGATAGTCAACGGGCGATGCTGAGTATGGCAAGTATTTCGACAGCGTTTGCTCTCTATAATCTAGTCGGTGCACCCTTTATCGAAGGTCGCATTGATACAAGCAATATCGTGATTGGTGCATTGCAAGTTATCGCCACCCTATTTTACATTCGTCAAGCGAATACTTACCAAAAACTCAAAAATTCTATCAAAGCAGATATTGACCAAACGCTATATGATGCAGTTCGTCATGCTTTACAAACTCAACGCCCTAATAACAGCAATCAGCTACTTGAACTGCAAGAACTCACGCAAACAATCACGGTCTGGTTGCGTCCAGATGGTGTCGTGATGTTACTCCAACGTGAACAACGCCTATATTTTGATGTGCATCATTCGTTTAAGCTGGTTGCCGATGGCAATGACAAAGGTGGTGACAAACTCACTGTTAGAGCCAGCATCATCAACCAGACGCGACGATGCTTGATTAGCAGGCATGGCTGGTTGCGTTATACTCGGTTTATGACTTAAGTGCTTCATGCTATAGATGCCTCTAATATGGATGTAGCTATGTCTATACCAGTTCGGGACGACACACAGGTCGTCCCCTACAGTGATTTATCGCATAGAGCACAAAAATCTTTATTTATTTTCTGATAAAAGGACGCATCCATCGTGCCTGACTTTGGTTCACTCGACACTTTATTAATTGAGCAAAAAGATTTTGCCCTCTACATCACCCTCAATCGCCCTGAAACACGTAATGCTATGAATAATCAAATGGTTGCCGAACTGACACACGTCTTCACAAAGGTACATGGTGACTTGAGTATCCGTGCCATTATATTACAAGGTGCTGATGGATTCTTCTGTTCGGGAGGTGATATTAAAGAGATGCGTGATAATCCCATTACCCCTGCTGATAGTGCCAACAACTTAGATGCGATGTTGCGTGCAGTAAATCATGCCTCACAGGTTGTCATTGCGCGGATTGAAGGCGCAGCTATTGGCGGTGGTTTAGGACTTGCTTGTGTGAGCGATATTGCCATAGCCGATGAAGAAACCAAATTCGGCTTAACCGAAGTGCGCTTGGGCATTGCGCCTGCGTTCATCTCACCTTATGTCATAGAACGTGTCGGGCTGACTCGTGCGCGTGAATTGATGCTCACTGGTCGTCGCTTTAGTGGTAGACAAGCAAGTGAATACGGCATTGTCCATGAAGCTTGTGCTAATGACCAACTTGACCACTTTGTTGATGTTGACCTTGACGAAATTCGGCAATGTTCACCGAATGCGATTGCCAAAATCAAAGAACTAATTTTCACTGTTCATAACAAACCTGTCGAGGATACCGTTCAGTATCGGGCTGAATTGCTTAGTTCTTTGCGTCAAAGTGATGAAGCACAAGAAGGGTTGCTTGCCTTCATGGAAAAACGCCCTGCCGATTGGACGACGGGACAAACCGATGATTAGGAAGTTACTCATTGCCAATCGAGGCGAGATTGCATGTCGTATCATCCGCACTTGTCGGCAAATGGGGGTTCAGACGGTTGCGATTTTCTCGGATGTTGACCGAACAGCCTTACACGTTGCATTAGCTGATGAAGCAGTTCATGTTGGAGGTAATTCCGCTAGCGATAGTTACCTCAATATCAACAAAATCATTGAAGCGAGTCAGCGCACAGGTGCAGATGCTATTCACCCTGCTTATGGTTTCCTAGCCGAAAATGCTGACTTTGCCCAAGCTGTGATAGATGCTGACCTGACATGGGTCGGTCCTCAGCCTGATGTTATTCAGGCAATGGGCGATAAACGACAAGCAAAAAATCTTCTGCAAGATGTACCCTATGTCCCTGGCTACACAGGCGATGAGCAATCCGACGAAAGATTAGTAGCAGAAGCAACAAAAATCGGCTATCCGATTATGGTGAAGGCATCAGCAGGTGGTGGTGGCAAAGGGATGCGTGCTGTCGATAATCCCGACAAGTTACTGGAGGCACTAGCTTCTGCGCGTCGGGAGGCACAACAAGCTTTTGGTGATGATAGCTTGATGCTTGAAAGGCAACTCATCAATCCGCGCCATATTGAAGTGCAAATTATAGGCGACCATGATGGCAACGTGATGGCACTTGGTGAACGCGAGTGTAGTATCCAACGCCGACACCAAAAAATTATCGAAGAAAGCCCTGCGTTTGGCTTAGATGACGAGTTGCGCTATCAGATTCAGCAGACGGCTGTATCGATTGGACAACAACTCAATTATCAAAATGCAGGAACTGTCGAATTTTTGCTGGATAGCGATGGCAATTTCTACTTCATGGAGATGAATACCCGTTTGCAAGTGGAACATCCTGTGACAGAAGAAGTCTATGGGATTGACCTCGTGCGCTGGCAACTTGAGATTGCACAAGGAACCTCCTTACAGGACTTATTGCCTCCATTTGTTGAGCTCCATGATTTTGCCTATGAACCTGATGGACACGCGATTGAAGTGCGCGTCTATGCTGAAGACCCCTACAATGACTTTTTGCCTGTAACAGGTGAGATTCTGCGCTGGCAAACAGTTGATATAGTACGAACAGATGCAGGGATTCGCAGTGGTGATAACATCTCCCCTTATTATGACCCGATGATTGCTAAAGTTATCGCGCATGGACACAATCGCCTGAGTGCTATTCGTAAATTGGATGATGCCCTAGCACGATTGCGTCTGATGGGAATGCGAAACAATATCCAATTTTTGCGCGATGTATTGATGCACGACGACCATTTAAACGGCAATATCAGCACCCAATTTTTAGAACAGCATCCTGAATTGATGTCACCTACAAATGAGTTGCCCAAGAGTGTCATCATTGCTTGTGCTTTTGCTAAAGGAGGTATCAGCAACAATTGGCGTAATAATCCGAATCGGGCTGTGCGTCATTGCTTCCAGTATGGTGACGAGAATTTTGAAATTTATCTCTCACAAATAGGTGATGGCTACCAAGTCGATATTGGTGAAGATGTTTATCAAGTGGCTATCGAAGCACAATCAGAGAATGCGATGACACTGCTGATTGATGGTCATCGACAGACATTCACTGTTGTTGAAGGTAAAAATGACCAATGGTGGGTGCATAGTTTAGCTGGCACGTATCGCTTGGATTGGCAAAATCCGCTACCCTTACCCAATTTGCAAACTGCGTCCGAAGGGTCATTACGTGCGCCGATGCCTGGGCAGATTATTAGCTTAGATGTGTCAGTTGGTGATGAAGTTAAAGCTGGAACAGTGTTACTCATCATGGAAGCCATGAAAATGGAGCATCGTATTCTTGCGCCTTATGATGGTGTGATTGAGTCGCTTGCTTATTCTGTTGGCGATGCTGTTCAGCAAGATGACATCTTAATTTCGTTAATTTCTAGCGATGAAGCATAAGCATTGATGCGATTCTTGTGAGACTTGCTGTACACTGACTTTAAACATCCGTTGCGAAGAAAGCTAACGCCCATGCCCATGTATGATTATCGTTGTAAAGACTGTGGTTATGAATTCACGGAGACACACGGCTTTAACGAAACGGCCTTTGATTGTCCTGAGTGTGAATCTGAAGAATTGCAACGTCTGATTAAGGATGCACCAACCCATGCACGAGGCATTTTGACCCATGCTGGCGATGGTCGTCGCGCAAGCAAAGAAGAATTGCGTGCGAAGTGGCGCGAAGAAACACCAAAACTCCATAAGAAATTGCGTGATAAACTCGGTGACGATGCGATTCGTGGTTTGCCACGATTTACCGAAGACGATTGATGCTATAATGACAGTCCACATGGGCTGTTTTTGTTTTGAGAATTATATGAGTCATCCCTTACACATCAAAGGCGCAAACATCTGGAATGGCGAGGAAGCTATCCAGCGTGATTTGTTCATTAAAAACGGGCGGATTGTCGAGCAAAAACCGACTCATGCTATCGAAATTGACCTTAATGGTTACACTCTTTTTCCAGGATTGGTTAATGCTCATGACCATCTTGAACTGAATCACTATCCGCGAACGAAATTCCGCGACGTTTACGATAACGCGCATCAATGGGGCGAAGATGTCAATATACGCCTGAATGATGAACCTTTTAAAACACTTCGTAGCTATCCAATATGGGATAGGTTATTCATCGGTGGCTTGAAAAACTTACTCTGTGGTGCGACGACAGTCATCCATCATGGACCGAAATACCGCGAGATGTTCCGCAAAGATTTCCCTGTGCGCGTGCTGAAAAATTATGGGTGGTCACATTCCTTACATTTTGATAGCGAAGCCGACATCACCAAGAGCTACAAATCTACACCAAAAAATGTGCCTTGGTTCATTCATTTGGCAGAAGGTAAAGATACTGTTGCTGCGTGTGAGTATCGACACTTAAAAGAACTGGGATGCTTCGATCTAAATCAAACTGTTATTATCCATGCCGTTAATTGGTTACAACAACGAGACCTTGACCAACATATCGGTGTTCGTGGTTTTGTTTGGTGTCCGACAACAAATATGTACTTACTAAGCCAAACAATGCCAGAAGAATTTATCCTTCGTTATCCAGACCTCAATGCAATTGCGCTAGGTAGTGACTCTCGATTAACAGCCGATGGCGATTTGCTAGACGAATTGAATTTTGCAATTGAATATTTAGGAGTAACTGAGGATAACATCCGTTATTTGATGAATATGCTTTTCTTTGATGCACCATTTATAGCGTTTCACATTTCTGAAAAAGACCGAATGATGACACAAGACTTCGCAGATATTGTTGCCATCAAACAAAGTGACGCAGATGCAAAATCTCTTTGTCTATCATCGCGTAAAGACCTATCACTAGTCATTTACAATGGAATCCCACAGATTGGTGAAGCTGATTTAATGGAAAAATTTCCGCATGTGCAGACTATCGCTTGTATTTTGAATGGTGTCGAGAAGCGCATGAATGTGGATTTGGCAAAGCAAGTACATCGCTGTACACTCAAAGAACGTGGGCTAGAAGTCGATAACTTGCCTTTAGGGAAACGATTCATCTTTTTCTAGATAATTACACGTATTAGTAATAGGCGGACATGATGCATCATGTCCCTACAATGTTGTTACTATCAGGATACCTATCACATGACAGATATTTTGTTTGGGCAATCGTATTATTTACGCTTCGATGAAAAATTGTGGAATGCCATGCAACCTTACCCACCATTGGGGACGTTGTACGCTGCATCATATATGCGTGAACAAGGTTACAAAGTTGGTTTATTTGATGCAATGCTGGCAGAATCCACGCAAGAATGGCAAGCACACCTCATCGCACATCAACCGAAGTATGCCGTCATATTTGAGGATAATTTTAACTATTTGAGTAAGATGTCACTCTTACGAATGCGTCAAGCTGCCTTTGAGATGATTGACTATGCGAAGCAACAAGACTGCATCATCATTGTGGCTGGAGCAGATATGACCGACCATGCTCATCTTTACCTGGAACAAGGGGCTGATTATGTGCTGATTGGCGAAGGGGAAGAAACACTCGCTGAGTTGATTAGTTATCTAGAAGCGATTACCAGCGTGGGTAATCCGATTCAGGAAAGTGACCTCTATCAAATTCGCTCATTGACTTATTTGCACGATAATGAGGTGGTCAAAACACCTGTGCGTCAGGTGATTCGCACACTGGATGAGATGCCATTCCCTGCGTGGGATTTAGTTGACCGAGATAAATATCGTGACATTTGGTATGAGCATCACGGCTATTTCAGCATGAATTTGGTGACCACTCGTGGGTGTCCGTTTCATTGTAATTGGTGCGCTAAGCCAATCTGGGGACAAAAATATAATAGTCGTAGTCCTGAAAATGTCGTAAACGAGATGAAGTGGCTCAAAGAAAATTTCGCGCCTGACCATATTTGGTTCATGGATGACATCATGGGCATTCGGGATAAGTGGATAGAAGAATTTGCTGATTTGCTCGATGAACATCAGGCACACATCCCGTTTAAGAGCCTCAACCGTGCGGATTTACTCTTGCGTGGCAATACGATTCCTGCTCTGGCGCGTGCTGGTGCAGACATCATCTGGATTGGTGCAGAAAGTGGGAGTCAGAAAATCCTTGATGCAATGGATAAAGGCACACAAGTTGAGCAAATTTACGAGGCAACACGCAAAGCCCACGAATACGGTCTCAAAGTAGCATTCTTCCTCCAATTTGGCTACACAGGCGAAACTCGTGAGGACATCGAACTGACCTTACAAATGGTGCGTGACCTGATGCCTGATGACATCGGTATTAGCGTCAGCTATCCACTGCCTGGGACACCATTCTATGAGCGAGTACGCTCTGAACTTGGGCGCGAAAATTGGTACGATAGTCAAGATATGGCAATGCTCTATCAAGGTCCATTTCGTACAGAGTTTTATCGGCAATTGCATAAGGTTGTGCATAAAGATTATCGCAGTCGTAAAACATGGGGCAAACTCGCTGATTGGGTCAAACAACCGCAAAACTTGCGCCCGTCGCATCTACGACAAATGCTAGCGATGGTCTATCATCGGCTAACCTTGCCACTAGCACATCGTGAACTTGACCAACTAGCGGAGTTACCACATGAGCCATCGAGATTATCGAATGTAGTAATACAATAAGATAATACTTATTTTGAAATTTATAGGTAAATCCCATGCCTTTCGTACATTATGCTTATCCCAAACCACCAAATTTATGGGAGAAATTTCTGTGGAGAATACCAAAATATGGTTTCAAGCGTAGATTACAATTTATATCAAAATACTTCACTTTGGTGATATTTGTGGAATTGCTTCGCTATAAGTGTGAAAATGCCTGTTACAAAGAGCACTCAATATCTAACTTATATAAATTATTGCTGATTTGTAAATTCAATGAAGTTGAGGATATTCTTCTTCAAAATTTAGAATGTGACAGGAAACAAATTATATTGAGTGAAACCCATAGATTCATGAGTAAACAATTGACCCGATACGACATAGAGGATGAACATGAGTGACAGCGAACAACGCGAAGTTACAGATGATATGCTCCTATCCGAGTTAACCGTCGGCGAATTTAAGGCACTTCTACAATCATTAATACCAAGCAGTGTCGATGCCGTTTCGACCAGCAAAATTGACCCACCCATTGAGAAAATCCAAATGCGCCGTAAATCACTAGATGAATTTATGAATGACCTTGGTGATAAGCAATAGATATACAGCATTGTTCAAGGAATACAGATGACAGAAACTTACACTGTCCGCACTATTTTTCTACAGAATTATTTTGCTCCTGCGAGCAACATGGCGAATATGCGACGTGGTAAAGGCGATACAGGCGAATTAGTCGGCGCGATGAAACGCACAGAACTCGCCGATAATACGCTGGCACGCGAACTGAATGGCTTCGCTGAACGAGGCTATCACATTATGAATATCATTCCACATCCAATTGACGCTGAAAATCCGTATGATTTATTAATTACTGTCGTTTTGTCCAAAGATGAGTCCTGATGGATATTTTGCTCACACACGGTTATTTTTTGTATCAAGATGTTCATGAACAACAAGTGATGAAACCTTATCCACCGTTGGGGATATTATTCATCTCGTCGTATCTCAAGTCTAAAGGCTACGATGTAGGTGTTTTTGATGCGACGTTCAGTGATATGGGGCAATTTCAGCAAGCAATTCTGCGCGACAAACCGAGTATTGTCGGCATCTACACCAATATGATGACCAAGCGCAATGTCCTCAAAATGATTGATTTCCTTAAGGGGCAAAATCTCTATATCGTACTGGGAGGACCTGACCCACCCTATTATGCTCAAGAATATCTCGATTATGGTGCGGATATTGTTGTGCAAGGCGAAGGGGAACACACTCTCGAAGAACTGATTCCGCATCTGGCACAGCATGGACTGACACAACTCGATAGCATCAAAGGTATTAAATGGTTGGATGATAGTGGTCACTTAGTGGAAAATGACCCACGTCCGATGATTGCTGATTTGAGTGCACATCCTTGGGCAGACCGTGAAGCAATTGATATTGAGCAGTATATGCACATTTGGAAAACACATCACGGCAAGAGTAGCGTCAGTGTGATTCATGCACGCGGCTGTCCTTATACCTGTACATGGTGTAGTCATAGTGTGTTTGGCAATACGCATCGCCGACGCTCTCCCGAAGATGCTGCTGACGAATTGTTGTGGATAAAAGAACGCTATAATCCTGATTTAATTTGGTATGCCGATGATGTCCTGACGATTAATCATCGATGGTGGTATCGTTACGCAGATGAACTTGACAAGCGCGGTGTTCGGATTCCATTTGAAGGCATTTCACGCGCTGACCGCCTCAACGAAAAAATGGTCGCTAAATTATCTGAAATGGGCTGTTATCGCATATGGAACGGGAGCGAAAGTGGTTCGCAAAAAATCCTTGATGCGATGAAGCGTAAGGTCGATAAACTGGATGTGCAAGCTAAGACACATCTGCTACAAAAATATGGCATTGAAGCAGGGATGTTCATCATGCTCGGTTATCACAGTGAGACTATCGAAGATATTGTCGAGACAGTTGAGCATCTCAAAATCTGTAATCCTGATGTTTTCCTGACAACAGTTTCGTATCCTATCAAAGGCACGCCATATTATGCCGAAGTCGAAGCCGATGTCCTCCGTGATGGCTCTTGGGCAGACAATGCTGACCGTGATTTAACAGTGGCAGGTCGTTACAGTAAACGCTTCTATCGCTATGCTACGCGCTGGATGGTTAATGAGGTCGCCCTCAATAAAGCGCGTAAAAATGGTGGTGAATCCATGACAAGAATGGCGAAGATGTGGCTCAATACCAAAGTCGGACGTATTGGCATGGAACTGAGCAAAGGCGAACGTGAATCCACAGGACAGGCAATTATGCCCAATGTCACACTAGAGGGGGCTGGTGATTGAGCATGTCTGCATTTGACACTCTTGCTCCCACTTATGATGCTGATTTCACACAGCAACCACTTGGGCAGATATTACGGTCACGGGTGCATGACCGCTTGCTGAGTCATTTTTCGGCTGGTGATATAGTGCTAGAGATTGGCTGTGGCACAGGTGAAGATGCCTTATTCTTGGCAGAGCGTGGGATTCATGTCACGGCAACAGATGCTAGTGAACAGATGTTATCTGTTGCGAGAGAGAAGACAAAGCATCAGCCAAATGTTACAGTTGCACCTCTAGATTTATCCAATTTGTCGCAGGCGGACACCATAGATGGTGTCCCTACGAAGTTACATGGTGTTTTTTCTAATTTTGGGGCGTTGAATTGCATTGATGATTGGCGACCACTCGCGGAGCATCTGAGTGTAATGGTCAAATCAGGTGGTACAGCCTGTTTTGGGATTATGTCGCCGTATTGTGCATGGGAATTTTGGTGGCATGTTGGGCATTTCAAATGGGATATTGCGCTACGTCGATTGCGTGGCGATGATTTTGAGGAACTACGGATTACCTACCCAACAGTCAAGCGCATCACCGATGATTTTGCGCCTTATTTCAAACGCATCAATGTGTTTCCCTTGGGCTTATTTTTACCCACATCAGCTTTGTTTGATGTCGTGCAGAAACGTCCTCGTTTGATGCAAACACTCGTGTTATTAGAAGAACGCTTTCAAAATACTTCACAGCTTGCGATGTTCGCTGACCACTATTGGATTGAATTCGAGCGTATTTAGCGTCTACTCTCGCGGATGCTTGCCCACAATGCTTTCATCTCAGATGATGTGAGTTCGTAGTATTTGCCTTCTTGCATACCATTTAATGTGATTGGACCGATTGAGGCACGCACGAGGCGGAGTGTCGGATGCCCTATTTTGGCAGTCATGCGCCGAACTTGACGTTTTTTACCCTCGGTGAGTGTCAACTCTAGCCAGCAATCAGGGATATTGGCGCGATAGCGAATTGGTGGATGACGGTCAGGCAATTCGGGAGCATCAATGCGCTGTGCCATCGCAGGTTTCGTCTTATAATTCTTGATTTCTAGCCCACCACGCCTGATTTTATCCAGAGCAGTTTCATCGGGGATATTTTCGACTTGTGCCCAATAGGTACGTGGATGATCATGCTTAGGATGCGTCAAAAGATGATTGAGGTTGCCATCATCGGTGAGAATCATTAACCCTTCACTATCATAATCGAGGCGACCAGCAGAATAGACATTAGGCACATCAATATAATCTGCCAGCGTTGCACGATTATTCTCGTCATCCGTGAATTGGGTCAGCACTTGATACGGTTTCCAGAATTTGAGGGTTGACATCAGATGTCCAGTGTGTTGTTCTTAGCGCGAGACATTTCTGCCATATCCGCTTTGTACTGTATCATGCGTTGTAGCAAGGTCTCATTAGCAATAGCTAGAATTTTCACGGCTAGCAAACCTGCATTTTTCGCTTTGCCAATTGCTACTGTCGCCACAGGGACACCGTTCGGCATTTGCACAATGGACAACAAGGAATCAATACCACTCAATGCACTACTCTTGACAGGCACACCAATCACAGGCAAGGGTGTGTAGGCAGCGACCATCCCTGGCAAGTGGGCAGCCCCTCCTGCACCAGCGATAATGACTTTCAAGCCTCGTTCATGGGCGGATGTCGCATACTCTGCCATATCAGCAGGGGTACGATGGGCGGATACGACTTTTACTTCGTGCGATACCCCGAAAAAGTGCAAGATGTCGATAGCTTCTTTCATCGTCGGCAAATCACTATCACTACCCATAATCACGCCGACTAAAATTTGTTCTAGCATATCTTGACCTATAGATTGAGTTTACTCAGCGCAAGACGAGCAACTTTTTCTGCTCCATCGGTATTATAGCCAAGCACGGTGATATGCCCCATTTTGCGTCCAACACGCACTTCATCTTTGCCATAGAGATGAACATGGATGCCACCAACTTGTAATGCTTCTTTTAGCGCATCAGAATTAGGTGTGCCTTTACGTTCACCTAAAATATTAATCATAGCAGTTGCAGGGGCAATCTGTGCGACATCACCGAGTGGATAACCTAAAATTGCTCGGACATGATTTTCAAACTGTGAGGTGATTGTGCCCTCAATAGTGTAATGTCCTGAATTGTGCGGACGGGGTGCAATCTCGTTAAACAGCACTTGACCATCAGCTACTTCAAACATCTCTACGCCGAATACACCAACGCCATCAATGGCTTTGACAGCTTCAATTGCCATGTCGTTTGTGAGTCGGGCGACATCTTCTTCAATGGCAGCAGGACAACGCACAATATGGCAGACATTATTCTTCTGAATTGTTTCAACAACAGGATACGTTCGCAAACTGCCGTCAATACCACGCGCCACAATCACCGCCAATTCACGCACAAAATTGACCATCTCTTCGACCATCAACTCACGACCTTCAAAATGTTGTAAAGCAGGTTCAATATCATGAGCGCGACGAATCAGCCGATTACCATAGCCATCGTAGCCGAGTGTGCGTGTTTTGAGCATGACAGGAAAGCCGAATTCAGTCGATGCTTCTAAAATATCACTTCCAACCATCACTTTTTTGAAGCGTGGCACATCAATCCCTGCTGATTGCATTCTGCGTTTTTGTACCAGCTTATCACGCACTTGCTCAACAGTTTCTGATGAGGCATAGACAGGTGTGCCATAGGCTTCGACTTGTTTCAGCAAATCAACAGGTACAAATTCACTTTCGAGTGTGACAACATCAACAGATTGTGCAAATTGTTTGAGTAGAGCTTCATCATCCCATGCACCAATAAGGTGATGTGGCGTTACATTGAGTGCAGGGTCGCTGGGTTTGTTGGCAAAAATGAGTGTTTCTACATTGAGGGTACTGGCTGCTTGGGCGGTCATCTTCGCCAGTTGTCCGCCACCAAAAATACCAATTCTTGTCATGAGTGCTTCGTAACTTTTCTAAACTAAATTGCTTGATTTATCGGAGGGTATCATACCACAAAGTTCAACTATTGTAGGTCTCCCAGATAGCAATTGTCGAAATGTATTTCCAGTTTTACTATAGTGGACAAAGAAGACTCACACAAAGTTGACTCATGCGCTATTTACTCTATTCATTCATTTTGTTGATGCTAATCCCTATACATGCTTCCGCACAAGATGTGGCTATCGATATAGTTCGCTCAATCGAAACAAACTCTGTTGCCTTGGATGCAATTGCTTATAGCCCTGATGGATTACGTTTTGCTACGGGTGGACGTGATAATATCATCCGTGTGTGGGACAGTGAATCAGGCGATTTACTGATGGAAACCGAAGGTCATGCAGATTGGGTAACATCATTGGCATTTACAGCCAATGGAACACAAATTATCTCTGGTAGTCGTGATGGTAGTGTGCGCGTGTTTGATGCTACATCAGGCGCATTATTGAGTATTCTTGGTCAGCATGATAATCACGTTACGTCGGTTGCGATTACAGATAATGGCTATGTGGCATCAGGTGGGCGTGATAAGGTGATTAAGCTATGGCATATGGAATCAGGTAGTTTAGTCAGTTCCTTCGACCATTTTGGGCAAGCCGTACTGGATTTAGCCTTTGACCCAACAGGCACTTATCTCGCATCAGCCAGTGACGATGGCATGATTTGGCTCTGGGGAATCTTTGACGAAAATAATGTCTGGCTTAAGCAATTAATTGGACATACAGACAGTGTCAATACACTAGCATTCTCTGAAAATGGTGATTTGTTACTCTCAGGAAGTGTTGATGGTAGTCTGCGTTTGTGGGATGTTAGCGATTTAGCATCTGAGACCTTAGACCCTCTCGCTAGCTTTTATGGGCATTTTGCGCCAATTATGGGCGTTGGTTTCAGTGCAGATGGACGGGTGGCAATTTCTAGCAGTCTTGATGGCACAGTGCGCCTCTGGGATGTCAGTGGTGCTATCGACATTGGTAGCGAGTTATCGACACTCAGTAATGGGGTTGCGCCATTAACCAATCTTGTTACACATCCGAATCAGTCACAAGCAATCACCGTTGGCACTGATGGACGTATTACAGCATGGGATATATCCAGCACAGTCTTAGATGATTTGATTGAGTCGGTCCGTCCTGCGCCTGTTGTCGTTGAACAACCTTCCTCACCTCCTAGTACCAACGCATCACCATCACTTGCCTCTGCGCCACCTGCCCCCGTCACAGGGCGTGCCTTATCGATACCCAATGCAGGGATTAACGTAGGTGTTACCTCGTTTCCGCTTGGTGGTGGGACGTGGCAAATTGACCCCTGGGAACCGCTTGCAGGACATTTTCAAGGAACATCATGGATTGATTCAATTGGCAACGTTGTCATCGGCGCACATTCTGAAATGCCAAATGGCACAGCAGGCGTGTTCTTGAATTTATACAATGTCGGCATTGGCGATGAAATTTTTGTGCAAGATGGCACGCTTACTCGTCGCTACATTGTGGTTAATATTCGTTCGGTTGATTACCGCGATGTGAGTGTCGTCTATCCGACATCACACAATCGCCTAACCCTCATCACTTGCGACATTCCTAGCTATGTCGTTGAGCAAAATATTTATTACGAACGCTTGGTTATCATCGCTGATGAAGTGCCATTGTAAAAAGTCTGAACATATGACCGCACACATGCACAACACAAACAATCGTATATCTGTTATGCTACACCTGCACCCATTCGGGACGACACGCAGGTCGTCCCCTACAGTAATTCATCAGACTAGAGATTGAGTGCAAGGAATTATCAATAACAAAGTTAACCCAAAACCAACGGAAACTTTTGATTCTGATGTTATAGCACCAAAATGTACGATTTCGGCTGTGTTTTGTCAGTTATAGACACAGAAAAGGTTAACAAACACAAATCAATATACTGAGTATCTCTCGTTGAAACAGTCACAATCTGGCAATATCCGTATGGCATGACTATCATGAGGATACGTTGCTTCATGGGAGAAGATTGTGACTAAGCGTTTTGCTTTTATCATCATACTATTATTGAGTTTTGCAGGATTTAGCCAAAGCCAAACGATTGAGCGTCCACTGATTCTACCGCTTCAAGACCCTGCAGGGATTGATACGTGGTTGCTCGGTCAAGCCTATGGTAATACAACAGGCGCGTATCGCTTTGGTGACCAGTGGTATAGTGCAGGGCAAGGCTTGCACTTCGGCTTAGATTTTTCTGCACCTTGTGGCACGCCTTTAGTCGCTGTTGCTGATGGCACAGTTGCCTTTATCGATAATCTCAACTTTGGCTCTGCGCCTCATAATGTCATCTTGCGCCATGAGGCATTGGGGCTAACATCGCTATATGGACACTTGCTGGGACGCTCTCCTTTGTTACAGGGGCAAGAAATTCGGCAAGGCGATTTTGTTGGTTACTCAGGTGACCCAGATGGCACTTGCGAATCACGTCCGCATCTGCATTTGGAAATTCGCACACTGGATTATCGCACAGCACTCAATCCTGTAGAGTACATGGATGCCAACTGGAATACACTAGCACTCATCGGCAGTTTTAGTAGTCGTAGTTATCAGATCAACTTAGATAATAGTCGGCAATGGCAAACGCTGGATGACCAACCAAGTGTTGCCTTCGGAGGGCGTACCCTCAACAATTACAGCGCCCCCTACCCTGCGGAAGAAACGCCACCACCGAATCCACCTTTGGCACGGCAAACTGCGTCTCTAGCTGATGATGCTGTCGCTAGCCTTGATATATTAGAGACAACAAATTGCTGTTGGGAGCAATGGTGGCATCCGACTGATGCGAATCGTCTATTTGCAATAGATGGCTTTGAAAATGAACGCGCAAGCATTCTTGAATTCAACCTAGCACAAGATACACTGGATATCGTCGGCACTGCGCCTCCGCCCTATTATTCGCCTGATTTCAGCCATCGCTTACGACCTTTTGGCAATGGCATCCAAATTGACAATCGCGACACAGGCGAAGTCTGGACAATCGACAGCACACTGGCGATACCAAGCATCAACACGGACAATACTCGTCTGCTGTGGGTGGTTGATGGAGGCGATTTCGTACCTGGGCAACCCGCATCGACAAACGACATTTATATTAGCGACCTCAATGGTGGCAATCTGAGTTTGCTCCTTTCAGAGGTAGGCATTAGTGCGATGTGGCTGGATGCAACGCGCATACTGCTCACGATTAGTGACCGTCCGTACACGCAATTGGATGTTTACGATATAAGGGATAATAGTCGCTATACACTGGGTCGCTGGTATCGTCCGCGCGGTATGACACTTGCCCCTGCTGGCGAACGTTTGATGTTCTATTTAGCCTATCAACCTAACCCTGATGATAACGGGGTATATTGGATGGACATTGCGGAAGGTGCACAGCCAAATCGTGTTGATTGGTTCGGGGCATATCGTTGGCGAGATGCTGATTCACTATTTTACATCCCGTTTAACCCTACAAACGAGACACATCAGCTATTTTACTATGATGTGACAACGGGTGAGCGTCGTGCTCTGACTGACCCTGTCTCATCACCATTCACAATTATGGATGGTCGCTGGTCAGTCAATGCGGATGGGAGTACGATCTTATTCCGCAATGCGAATGACCGTAATTTGTGGTTGATGGATATTGTAAGCCAATGATAGACCGTCGCCACATGACGGAGTTATCCGACGATGAGGTTATGTTGCTCGATGCGCTGTGGGATGGCGACTGTGCCTTGTGGATGTTACAACAAGCACATTATCAAGCAACGACTGATTTACCTTATTGCCACCGTTACACCGACGAACAATTGCTTGAAGCACTATCATCGTTGACAGAACGAGGCTTGTTGCGTGCTTATCTCTATGTCTATGCTGAAACTGATGACAAACGCTATTATGGCTTGTCTCAAGAGGGTGGCGCATATTGGGAATTAGAGCGTAAGCCTGATTGGGATGCGTATGTCTATTCAGATGAGCGCGATGGCATGTGGTCAGTTGAATCAGCATCGTTGGCGACAGCTTATGATTATGCACGCTGGGCGCATGAAGCTGGCTGGGGCGCACCTCATTGGCAAACACTCACACAGATCGAAAAGCCAATGTATCGCTTTTTCCCTTGGGCAGATTTTCCCTTAGTTTATGAGCTGTACGGAGAAGCCCAAGCCAAGACGTATCAGCTTGGTTGGGATGATTATCACGAACGGCGGACATGGTGGCTTGATATTCTAGAGTTGCTGGATTTATGAAGCAGTTGCAAGGGCGACTGAGGCGTAACACACTTGCATTACTCATCAGCAATGCTGGCAGTGCAATTCTCTCATTTGGATTATCCGTCATCATTGGGCGTGTGTTGGGTCAAACAGGCTTAGGGGTTTATGCGAGCACGCTCGCTTGGATTTTTCCTCTGAGCCTCATCACTGAATTTGGCATTGGCACACTCATCACACGCGATGTTGCACAGTCCCCTGAAAATAGTCATGCTTACTTGCGTGCTTCTATCATCGCTCGTTTGATGATGGGCAGTGTATTGATGATTATGATATGGTTGCTCGCACCTCTTTTGAGTGATGATACTCTCGTGCAAGTTGGGCTACGCATTGCCTCACCAATGATTATCATTCTGCCATTTTACAGCAGTTTTACCGCGATTTTCCGCGCCAAACAGGTCATGATGCCAATTGCACTCCTCAATTTAGGGATGCTCATCGTTCAGGTGACTTGGACAGCGATTGCTGTTTGGTTAGGCAGTGATATTCTGATTTTGCTGTTCATCAATACGGTGACATCTGCACTTCAATTAATTGCTGCATGGGCAGTCTATCGTAGACAATTTTATCATCCTACGAAACACATTATCGAATTGGAGCATCTTTTACGACGTGCATCCCCTTTTGCTGTTGCAGCGATTTTAGCAGCAATTCAATCACGCATCATCATCATTTTGCTAGAGCAATTCACGACAATTGATGCTGTTGGAAGCTATAGTGCAGCGTTTCGATTTATCGAAGCTGGGCGTTTGTTGCCTCATGCGTTCTTTGATGCGCTATTCCCGTTGTTGGCAGGTTTGGCAACAATACGTGCTGACCTGAATCATATGTTTCGGCGCATGCTGTTGGGATTAACAGGTTTCGGGGTTTTATTTGCAAGTGTCATCACTGTTGTTGCAACACCTCTAATCACACTGACTTATGGTACAGCGTTCATTGATACATCAGAGATACTAGTCATTTTGGCATGGGGATTGCTACCGATGTTGCTCAAGAGTGGGCGAACACTGTATTGGTATGCGCTTGGTCAGGAAGGCTATGTGAATCTCATCACAGGAGTTGTGATTGTCCTACAAGTGCTTTTGTCGCTATGGTTGATTCCAAGCTATGGAGTCATTGGAGCAGCATATGTTGTCATCATCACAGAAATTAGCGCGTGTATTTTATTATTCGCAAAACGCGCTTAGACGTGCTTCCACCAAACGCCTGTGCATTCAGGAACAATGATATTTTTGCCAGCCACCAGTGATTCTGCCATAGCATCACCAAAGAAAAAGCGAATAAGTTCATCGGCTTCATCAACATCTTCAAATTGATAATCAGTACGTATCCACTGATATTCGAAGCCAAGCGTATTCTGCCAGTAATCGTAGAGCGTCGCAAGTTGAGCGTTCGGTGCTTGGGGTTTACGATTGCCTGTTCCCATTGTTTCTATCAGAATCATTGTGCCATTGGGTTTAAGAAGGCGTTGCATCTCTGAGAGCATTTGGTCAATACGCGCTTGCCATGTATCAGGATACCAGCCCATGACATGCCCAAAACTCCAGCCTTCAACGACAATATCAGCAGACTGATTAGCAACAGGCATAAAGACATTATCTGCTTGTGAGAGTGACCAATTTTCCATACCTGTTTCGTCTAACACACGCTGAGCTTCTGCTAGCATGGGATAGGCAATATCAAAAGCGTGAATAGATTGTACTAAAACGGACATGATACGGGTTAAGCGACCTGTTCCTGCACCAAATTCAACAACAGTCTTACCTGAAAAAGGATGAATCTCCATAAGGGTTTGAAAGAGATTGCCCCGTTGGTCTTCACGAGCGATGAGACGTTCATAGCGTTCGGCATCGTGTTGATAAATATGTTGGAAGTGGTCGGTCATGGGAGTCATTCTGTAGGATAATTGCGATAATGATGAAAATCAGGGACAGCATTCCGTAGTAAACCTCGGCAGGCTTCACGCAAGGTTGCGCCATTGCCAACACGATTCACTTTATGATGGTCAGCAGTGAGGCGAGCATGAATGCGCTTATTTGCTGTTTCGACAGGGCGATAGGTAATCATAATTTGCCAATCCCCTTTGAAGATCGTATCGGTTGAATTAACCAGACTACTGAACACTTCGTAGGTTGGCTCATCGAGGATTTGGTCATCTGCGTAATTAGCAGGTCGGCGAATGGCTGCATCAAGTGTTTCAAAAATCTGATGATTATGCTCAACCACTGCCCATAAATCATTGAGTGCAATGGCGAAGTCAACTTTATCAGTCACTTCTTCTCGGTCACGTCCCCATGTGAGAGTCGCATTCCAACCAATGTAATGTTCCAGTGGATGAATAGTGACACGTAGCGTCGCATCGGCATTGTGGGTGATGTGCATGTAACCAACAGTAGCTTCCCACGCATACCAGAGATGTTTGGGTCGGCGACCTGTTGGACGTTTTGCAAGTGTTTTATCTTTTGACATAAATTAATCGCATTTTGTAAGTGAGAAAGCCTGATATTATGATAACATCAGGCTCGGTAAAAATGCGTTAAACTTCTAGCACGAATTCTTCGCCATCGACTTCAGCAGAGAATTTGAGTCCAACATTTTTCTTACGACTACTGGCGATGTGCACTTCTGTCCCTACGGGTGGATTCGCCTTCAGCAAGAAATCTGCTAGTGGCTCACGCAGGTTACGACGAATAATACGACGCAAGGGACGCGCACCGTATTCAGGTTCATCATTGAGTGAGAGTAAATACTGAACTGCGCCTTCAGTGAATGTCATGGTTAGACCACGTTCGTCCGCCAGTTTCTGTTCTTTTTTGAGCAACAACCACATAATTTTTTCGAGGTCATCATCATCAAGAGCATTGAACATGACTACTTCATCAAGACGGTTGATGAATTCTGGGCGTAGATACCCATCCAGTTCTGCAAGCACATTTTCTTTGATTTCTTCTGTCAAATCAGGTACTGAGAGATACTCCGAGCCAATATTGCTGGTCAGAATAACCACCGCTTCGCTGAAACTAACTGGTCGTCCAACACCATCTGTTAAGCGACCTTCTTCAAAGACTTGCAAGAGAATATCCATAATATCTTGATGTGCTTTTTCGATTTCATCGAAGAGAACAATGATATAGGGTTGCTTCCGCACTTTTTCAGTAAGCTGACCACCTTCTTCACTGCCGACATACCCTATCGAAGAACCAGTGAGACGATTGACACTACTCTGCTCTTTGAATTCAGACATATCGAGTGGGAAGACAGCATCTTCACTACCAAACATGAAGTCTGCCAGTTGCTTGGCAAGTTCTGTTTTACCCACACCTGTCGGACCTAAGAACAAAAATGAGCCAATAGGACGTTTGGGGTCTTTGAGACCAACACGCGCGGTTTTGATAGCACGCGAGACAACATCCACAGCATTATCTTGACCGATAATATCTTGCCTGAGGATTTCTTCCATCTTAGCAAAGCGGGCACGTTCGTCTTCACCTAATTTACTGACAGGAACACCTGTCATTTGGCTGAGAGCGATTGTTACATCGGTTGCATCAAGGATGCCGTCACTATCCATTTCAGGACGATAACCGATGTCTTCTAAACCTGCATTATTGAGCATAGCAGCCGCACGATGAATCAAACGAACAGAAGCGAGTGGTTGTGGTGTTGCAGGTAAATAACGACGTGCGAGATTTGCCGTGAGCTTGAGTGCTTCGTCTTCCACCTCAAGGTCATATTCGTGTTCAATGCGTGGTGCCATCACACGTAAAACCTCAATAGTTTCTTCTGTATTTGTTGGCTCAATACGAATCATCTGACTGTGTTCAACAATTGAACTAACTGTTGCAATGCGTGTGTTATATTCCACTTCAGTGGTTGTCGCAATGATAATCGGGTCATCATCCAAGAAGGCTTTTTGGACAGCACCTGTCGCTTTGGGGAATTCAGCTTTAAGAGCCGTGCCAAAGAATTTATGCAAGTGTGGAATGAACAAGATACCGTTACGTGCGCGACTCAAGCCAGCACGAATTGTCTGGAGTTCGTTATCAATCAGGTCACGTTCGTTGAGCGTCACGAGATTCGTGAGATTGCGAGGTCCTTTGCCTTCTGCAATCAATGATGCCAAGCTGTACGCTAGTGAGCGTTTGCCCACACCATCTGCACCAACTAATACAATATGCCGACTGTGCGCCTGTGAAAGAATTGCCATCATCTCTTGCAACAATTCTTCACGTTCATAGTATTGTTTGGTTTCACGTCCGCGTGCGATAGCATTGACGACATCATTGGTCGTTCCTTTGCTTCCTGTCAGAATGCTCCCGACATCACTGCTATCGGTATAAATATCTTCGATAGCCTTTGGCGTAATCCCTTCTTGACGAAGTAAGCCACTGGTACTCATTGAACTTTCGGACAGCACTTTGAGGGCATGGTCGCTATCAATGCGGACTTCGTGAGCAGCGTTAGCGACGCTAAGAGCTTCATCAAGCAAAATGATAATCTGGCGACTGAGTGGTACTTTTTTGTTACCACGCGCGATGAAATCTAAATTGCCACTTTGGTCGCGTCGATTTTGTGCCGCGAGCCGTACTTGACGCTCAAACTTATCAAGGTCAGTGCCACGTTGGTCAGCAAAGACCTTGAGCAAACGGGCTGCTGCGGTGTTCGGGCGACGAATTAATGCTAAGAGCAATAATTCAGGTTGAATGGCTGTATGACGAAATTCGTTACGTAGTTGCACCGCATCATTCAATACGGCATCCATATCTTTGGACAATAAGTCCGGGTTTAGTGTCCCCACTGTTCCACGTCCTATCGTTTTTGTTTGTCGGTTACTAATGATTGTTACTTATCGCGTAGTGTCACACACTGTAGTACGCGGATTGAAGGATTTTGTTGCTAATTATTGAATCCTACTTTAACTATTGTATCAGTTTTTTATACATTCGTTATTAGATTGGTATCGAAATCTATTCTGCTTCTAACATGACAGATAATGTGCCCTCTGCTGATGCCTCATTATGTAGAATATCACATAATGGTTCATAGGCTTGAGCAAGTGGACTATATGTGACCATGTATGCGCTTATATCAGGCAAAACTAAGGCATCAAATGGTGACCAAATGGCGACTATGAGTGTTTTATCGGATGGCAATTGCGAGACAAGGCGTTGTTGTGCTGTATTATCGCTTGCGTTTTCGGTGATGACAACAACTGCATCGACAAATTGTGATACTTGGCTTGCGGTAGCAATATCCGTTTCTGTTGGGTTACGAGACACACTCAGAAATTGCCAATCATTACGGTTACAGGCTAATCCGAGTGTTGAACGGGTTGCTGGATAAATCATCAGTGTGCGTTGGGGTAAAGGTAGGAGCGATGTATCGTCATGAACGAGTGTGATGCCTTGCTGGAACATCTGATTAACTAGTTCGGTGTGCGCTTCACTGTTGATACGCACTTCAGCTTGGTTAGGATCTAAGGGTGACCAATTGAGAACATCAAAGCGTTCTTTTGCACGGAGAATACGGTCTACAGAAGTATTGATACGGTCTTCGCTGATGTCACCATTGCGAACAGCATCTACAACAGCTTGCATCGCTTCTGCTTGATTTTCTGGGCTGATATGTGCGCCAAGCAAGATGAGGTCATTACCTGCTTCAATGGCACGAATGGCTGATTCTGATGGTGAATACACTGTATCAATGGCATCCATATCGAGCGCGTCTGTGATGACCAGACCATCATAGGTAAGATTATCTCGTAAAAGTCCACTTATGATATTTGTCGATAAGGATGCTGGTATTACGGATTCATCAATCAGAGGGAAATGAATGTGTGCAACCATAACTGCCCCAACATCGACTTGAATCGCATCAACGAAGGGACGTAATTCACGCGCCAGCAAGTCATCGGCTGATAGATTGAGTGTGGGTAATTCTAGGTGTGAATCGGCAAGTGTATCGCCATGTCCAGGGAAATGCTTAATCGTAGCTAAAACGGCGTTATCTTGCATTCCCTGAATAACAGCAGAAATGATAGGTGAAACTAGTTCGGGGTCGTTACCAAACGAACGACGACCAATGACTTGATTAGCAAGATTCGTCTGTAAATCGGCAACGGGTGCAAGATTCATATTGATGCCAACGGCGCGTAATTCTGTGGCGAGTGCTTGACCGAAATCATAGGCAAGCTCAGGATTTTGGGTCGCCGTCAACAGGGATGGGACTGCCCATGTCGTGAAGCCTTCTTCGAGATGCGCAATAAGTCCGCCCTCTTGGTCAACTGAGATAAAAGCTGGGATACTGCCACTATCTACTAGAGATTGTTGAATATCGTTGGTGAGGCGTGTAATTTGTGCAGGATTTTCCAGATTAGATGGCAAAAACACGATTGCCCCTGGTTGCCATGTTATCAGCAGGTCACGCGCTGGCATGTTGAGTTCAGAGCCAAAGAAAGACATGACAAACATCTGCCCAACTTTTTGCTCTAGGGTCATATCATCAAGATCAAGTGTTGGTGAAGCCTGTGATTGTGCTGGCAGTAGCGACAGCACCAGCAATACAAAGATGATGCTACATCTCAAGGTGGTCATAATCTTGCCAGAACTCCATCAATAACTCACGTTCGTCATTCGTATAGGTATAAACACTGGGACGTAATTGTGATTGTGGACACAAGCCTTTGAGTTCGTAGATTAGATTGAAAAAGGCAAGCACTGCTAAAGCATTCCATTCACCACGCACATAGCCGAAGCTGATTTCATCTGCAAAATCAACATAAACACTCAACATTGGTAAAGCTGGTAATGTCAGCCACATTGCCATTGTGACTTGTCCTTGTAACAAATAGTTGATGACCATCTCAGGGGATGCAAATAATACCTGTTGGTCTGTGCCTTTGATAAGAAACTTGGTTGAACCCTCTTTTGAGTGTTGCAAGAGATAATTGACAATCTCTGCCATGCCACCTGTTGTTAGGTTCACCAAGTCAATCTCTTGTATATCATCGGAGTGACCATCGAAAATTGGTGCAAGGTCAATCCAAAAATCACGAAGTTTCGTCACAGCATTCATCACTTTTTTAAGCTGTATTGTACATGATTAGTCTATATCAGAAAGTGACCATGTACGCCCATAATCTGTGGTCGATAATTGCCACTGGTCATCTGCAATGGGATTGCCTTCTGCATCGCGTTGTGGTTCACCAAATTCATCAACCGCACTTTCGATAACCATCATTATTCCTGAGCCGTTGGGGTTGAGGGCAACATTATTTAGGCTGAGTGCTTCTGCATCACAGCGTCTACTTGTTGGGCGAGGGTCATCGCAAACATTATGCACATGCCATGTTTGTCCATTATCGTTTGACCATGCCAGCGATTTTTGATTCTGTAAGATGAGGTTATCATCATCTAAGCGTGTGAGTACATTATCGCATGTTAAAGGGCGAGGTACAGGAATGGTATCGGAAAATAATTGTATAAACTCTTCATCTGGTGTGCGAACCGACACCGTTTGAGTTTCAAAATCGACAAGCCCTGCTGTATAAGCATAAATTTCCAGACGTAAATCCGTTTCATTGGTGATAGCCACTTCACAGGCTGTGTCTTCGCCACCAGGGACACGCCCTTGACTAGCGACGTAGTATGTACCTGCTAAAGTCAAGCTAGCTGGAATGGTGAATACTAAGAAAAGTACCACGCTAGCACGGTTAAAAAAGCCATTGGGTTGTTCATCGGACATCGTTTTAAAATCCGTTCTGTTCAACGAGCATAAAAAACATAAAATTCAAGCGTTCATCAGGTGTCATCAAGCGAGGACGAGCTAAATCATCAATGATACCTGTGTAGAGTTCAACGCCACGTAATTGTCCATCACTGATGTAAAGTGTATCTAAGAAAAAGCGTTGATTGCCCCAAAACGGTTGATCGAAAAAGAAATTGCCAAGTCCATAGTGAATGAAAGCCACTTCACCCCGATTGGTCGGATAAAATTCAAAGGTTTGCGGTTTGTGTGCTTGTGAGCCAATGACAACATCTGCCCCTAAATCCGCCAATAGACGAAAGTCAATACGTTGACTTGGGAGTGGTTGATAATCTTCGACTTCGACATATTGGACAGATACAATCAGCACATCAACTTCTTGTGATAATTGGGGGATTGTTGCTTCGAGCCATGTGTCATCACAGGCCGTTGCACCCCCACGTGTACCGCCTAATGCCGAGGTATCTTGATTGGCGAGTGCGTAATAAGGACCAGCATCGTTGCACGCAAGCAATGCAATACGATTACCATTGTGTTCAACAATATAGGGAGTACGCGCGTCTTCTGGTGTTGCGCCACCGCCAACTATCGGTAAATTATTATCTTGATACCATTGCAGTGTTGTTTGATAAGCATCGTAACCATAGTCGTTGTTGTGGTTGCCTGTGAGTTCTATGACATCTGTTTCGAGCAAATTGAATATTTCAAAGTGGTCTTCTAGGGAGCAAAAGCTACTTGAGCCACCGAGCAAATCTGCTGCTGAATTAGGGCATGGGTCAGCGAATGATACTTCATTACTCATGTGGAAAAAATCACTATGGGTGACATAGGGCTGAATTGCTTCGGTTGCCCATTGAACACTGTTTTCAATTAAAGCCGTTCGTGTTTGACGTGTGAGAGCCGTCACTCCTGATAGTGTAAAACGGGTCAGATTGGAACTATCACCAGCGAAAGGATAGGTCGCTAGCTGGTCAGTAACAGGGATTTCATCTACCAGCACGACACGCATCTGTGGTGTGATTTGAGAGAGAGGCAATATGGTATAGCTGTCACGGTTATCCCATAGACGATTACGAAGATTCTCTGGCTGAACGATGCGTGTATCAGGATGTGCGTTAATTTGAGTTGCAATTTCTGGTGTTAGGATGAGATTTTCATTCAATTGACCGTTAGCGATAGCATTTAGTCGGTCAGATGCAAGTGATACTCGTAAACTAGGAAAAGCAACGACAGGCAATAGTAGCTCTGTGTCACTTGTCGAGACTTCTTCAGGCATTGCAGTAGGTAATGATGCAGATGGCGTGTTCGTCGCAAAAAATGATGGTGCAGATGTTGCTTCTTGAGGCGCGTTCAACCAATCTTGGATGTAGAAATCAAGATACTCATCAATGTGTGCAGACCAATACTGATTATTATGTTCACCAATTGGATTCGTTACATAAGTAAAATCCACACCACGTTCTAGGAGGCGATCTACCATGATTTTGATACCATCTTGGGCGAAATCGTCTGCGCCATGGTCTAGCCATAAACGCATGGAAGAAATATCTGGTGTTGCTAAGGCAAGGACAAGCGGATTGTAGGCAGGGTCAGCATGATATAAATCAAAAAAAGCACTATGTCCGCCGACTGCACTAAATAAATCTGGATTGGACAAAGCAATTTGATATGCCCAAAACCCCCCACGCGAGATACCACCTATTGCACGATTGGATTGCTCCGTTGCGACTTGGTACTTTGACTCGACATCAGGCATTAATTCATTGAGGAAACTATAATTCCATGAAAAATTATCGAAGCGATTACGATTAGCGATGACATTTCCGAAAGGCATCACGATAATAATGGGTGGCATTTGCTCAGATAAGATGCGTTCATCCAGTAAATCTGGCAAGCCTAAGCGTGACCATTGTCCGTCATCATCATTTGAACCGTGCATTAAGTAAATGACAGGGTAAGCATCGGCTGATATGTCGTAACAGGGTGGTGTATAAACTGAGTAAAACATCGTTTGACCAACTGCACCACTGGCATACGTTTCGCGTGTGATAAGTCCATCTTCTGTACAGGATGCTGGTTGTGCTTGGGTAACAATCGTTATCAACAATACAAGACTGAGTAGAAGTCGTTTCAAGGAGTCTGCTCACAATCAAAAAAGACCTCAAGTGAGGTCTCATCATAATTGAGATTGTGGCTTTATTCCACTATTCAACAGGAGCTAATTGGTCATTGAGGCGATAGCCAATACCACGCACATTGACAATTAAATCAGCATCTTGATTTGAATCCTTGAGTTTACGGCGTAAATTGCTAACGTGTGGACGAATTACTTCACGCGCTTCGGCTTCATCAACGGTGTAGCCACGCACTTCGCGCACAAGTTCGTGACATGGCACAACACGTCCACGATGAGCAGCTAAGTAGAGCAATAAGTCAAATTCTGTTGGTGTGAGGTCGATTGGTTTATCATCCACCGAGATTTGATAGCGACCTGTGTGAACTGTTAGAGGACCGAGTTGCATACTGTTGGTACTTGGTTCAGGCACAATATCATCATAAATTTGGCGGTCTAAGTCATCAGGTGGGGATGTATCGAGGGCTGCATTGGCTGCATCGCGGTCTGCACGAGTTAATTCATAAACATCAGTCTTAATGGCATCTAAAAGACGACGACGGCGACGCAAGTTACGCGCACGTTCAACACCACGCGAGACACTTTGACGAATATCTTGACTAGAGCTTGGTTTAATCAAGTAGTCATGTGCGCCAAGACGTAAGGCTTCAACAGCCGTTCCTAAGCTGGCATAACCTGTCATCAAAATGACGATAGCATCAGGGGATTGTTCTTTGATACGACGCAATAATTCGACCCCATCAATGCCTTGCATCCGTATATCTGTTAGGACAACATCATATTCTTGCCCATCAACAAAATCGAGTGCTTCTTCGCCACTCCCTGCTTCGCTAACACTGTAGCCAACACGTTGCAAGGTTTTACTAACAGAATATCGATTTGCGCCTTCATCATCTACTACTAGAACATGTGCAGTTTCTACGCCATTCATATAATCACATCCGTTGTATAATATATTATGATTTATCCCGAATTAATTATCCCTTACGGTATCTCAAGCATACAATAATTAATAAAGGCGTGCAAGTCAATTACTAGCCCTATTATTACAACTTTACAACCTTAAAATGAATAATGCGTTGAGATGTTTCAGGAATTTCTAACGTTTCCGCAAGTCGCCATTGGTTTGGCAGTACAATCGCAACTATTATATTACGAATTATTACTAGTGGCAAGCCATCTCTAACAAAGATTGGAATTTTGTTATTTATTAACCATTTTTTAATTTTTTGACGATGTCCGCTCAATCCTTGAGGTGCGAATGTATCTCCTGCGCGTCGAGTACGCAATTTTATCTGTTCACCTTCGGGGATAGTTAATTGAGCATTCGCATTTGGTAAAGGATTATATGATGCTATAATTTTATAGTTGCTGACAACCGTTTCGCCAGGAATTAATAATTCTACCTCACCCACCAGTTGTACAAAAGATTCCATTGGGAGAGCTAAGTCAATAGGTTCAAGATTAAGGGTATCATAGTCGATTCGTAAGCGAGTATTGCCTTTAAATTCAGCAATTGCACCAACTTGTCCTCGTCCAATGAGTGTGATGGCATGTTGAATATGGTCAAATTGGGGTTCTGTATCGAGATATGCGAGTGCATCAACGATGAAACGGCGTTGCATCGCAATATGCCATGATTGGATTTCGCGTAAGTCAATCGTCACACGGTCAGTGAATTTGGCTTTTGGCTTGAAATATTGTTGATAGTTTTGTGTGAGATAGTCTGTTTCTGTGCTCGCAATGTCTGCTAGGCGTGCGAGGGCATCATCAAGTTGTGGATTAATCTGGCGCAGGCGTGGTAGGATTTCGAGGCGGATTTCGTTACGACGATAGCTTGTATCAAAATTGGTGTGGTCAATGCGTGGTTGTAGGTCATTTTCTTCACAGTACGCTTCGATTTCGGCACGCGATGTTGTCAGCAATGGTCGAACAAGTTGCAGTGTAGCATCATTTGGCATATTGGAGATTAACGCCATGCCTGTTAAACCATTGAGACCTGCTCCACGTAAGATGTGCATCAAGATTGTTTCCGATTGGTCATCGGCATGATGGGCTGTAACAACATGGGTTGCACCGACTTGATGAGCCGTTTCCGATAAAAATTGATAGCGTATTTGGCGGGCTGCATCTTCTAAGCTGAGTTTATTGGCTTGGGCATAAGTAGGTACATCACGCATGGCACTCGTCACAGGGAATTGCCATGCCTCTGCCATCGCTTTAACAAAATTGACATCTCCCTGCGCCGAGGCTCGAATACCATGATTAAGCGTGGCTACATGCAGGTTGATTTGTAACTGTGCGCGATGATTTGCTAGCCAGTGTAGTAACGCGAGTGAATCTGCTCCACCTGAGACTGCAATAAGTACAGTCGTTTGTGGCGGAAATAACTTGTAATGCTGAATAGTCTGTAGTAATGTGTTGAACTGCCTTGCCATGAAATTGACCTACGCTCAATCTAATTTGTTTCATCGGATGCAAATTATGTTATAATTTGTCGCGTTTTACTGACGTACAGGAGTTTGTATTTGTGCTTAGTCCATTGGATTATTTTTTTGGTTTATTTTCATTAGACATCGGGATTGACCTCGGTACAGCATACACACTCGTTTATGTACGTGGTAAAGGTATTGTTATCAACGAGCCTTCTTTTGTTGCCCTCGAAAAACGTACCCGTACCGTCCGTGAAGTCGGGGCGCGTGCTAAGGAAATGTGGAGCAAAAATCCCAAAGATATTTTGATTGTGCGTCCACTGCGTGATGGTGTCATCAGTGAGTATGACATCACAGCCCGTATGCTTGATTATCTCATTCGTAAAGCACATGAGCAAACGTGGGTACCGATTCCACGCCCACGAGTGGTTGTTGGGATACCATCAGGCGTGACGGAAGTCGAAAAACGGGCAGTCATTGAAGCGACATTGGATGCTGGGGCACGCGAAGCACATCTAGTGGAAGAGCCTGTAGCAGCCGCTATCGGTGCGGGGTTACCCGTGCTGGAAACGCGTGGGAGTATGGTGGTTGATATTGGTGGTGGTACAACAGAAGTCGCCCTTTTCTCACTGGGTGGCATTGTGATTAGTCGTTCGATTCGGGTAGCAGGCGATGAAATGGATGAAGATATTGTCCAGTACATGCGAACAAAGCATAACTTGCTGATTGGTGAACCAACTGCCGAAAAAGTCAAAATGGAAATTGGGTCAGCGTATCCTCTACCACAAGAGCGTACTTTTAGCATTAAGGGACGCAATCTCACAACGGGTTTGCCTGATGCTGTGGAGGTCAGTTCGATTGAAATTCGTGAAGCAATCAGTGGCTCAGTCAATATCATCATTGATACTGTGAAAGATGCACTTGATGATACACCTCCTGAATTGGTAGCCGATTTGATGGAAAGTGGCATCACGATTGCAGGGGGTGGTGGCATGTTAAAAGGGATTGCAGAACGTGTGCAACAAGAGGTCAATATTCGCGCTTATGTAGCGGATGACCCCATGACCTGTGTTGCGCGTGGTGCTGGTCGCATCCTTGAAGATTATAACAATTTACGTCGACTATTGGTTGGTCCTGAACGTGGTAGTACATCAGGCAGTAATTTACGCCCTTACTAAATCGAAAGCTACCTCAGAATTGGGCAATGTTGTTTCATGGTAACCTGACGCAATCCCTACGCCCATTTTTCCCCTAAGTGCTGTACTATTATATTGTTATCATTGGTCGGTTGGTCATTAGAATGGAGTGTTTGTGCGTCAGAACTGGTTTGCAAGTCGTCTGATTTTGTTGGGTAGTCTGGTATTGCTCTGCATAGTCATTATTGGCTTGAGTGCATTCGGTTTTTTGCGCCCTATCGAGAATGTATTGGCATCTCCTTTAGCATGGCTGACAGAAATCACGAACAATGCTAGTAGCACGTTATTGAGCACTGAAGACCCAGAAACACAAACCATTGAAGCCTTACAACAACGTAATGCTGACCTCGAACGCCAACTTGCCGAAATTCAGGATGAATTGATTGCCTTGCGTGAAATCGCAGTCGATTATGACCGTTTGTCTGAATTATTGGATTATGTCAGTAGCACAGAAAATCTGGATTTTGTGACCGCTGATGTGATTGGTCGAGACCAGTATGGTTTTATCAATAGTATTATCGTCAACAAGGGTACGCGCGATGGCTTGACGGTTGGGATGCCTGTGACAACAGATTTAGGGCTTGTTGGGCGTATTTGGCGTGTAACAGCCAACACAGCACAGGTGCAGTTGATTACAGACCGCAACAGCTTTGTGAGAGTGCGCTTGCAAGATAGTCGAGCGGAAGGCGTAGTGCAAGGGCGTGGTCTAGAAACTGGGGCGGTTGAATTGTTATTTGTTGATTTGGATGTGAGCATTAGTGCTGGTGAATTAATTTACACATCAGGCTTGGGAGGTAACTTCCCTGCTGATTTACCGATTGGACAAGTCATCAGTGTCTCTAATGTGGAATCTGAGTTGACACAAGAAGCACAAGTCAGTAGTTTGATTGACTTTACGACACTAGAGCAAGTCTTAATTGTGACAAATTTTGACCCTGCTGATTTAACTGTATTTGAAGAGCCAGAGCAATAAGGTCATGGGTTACTATATCGCACTTATCTTATTGCCATTGCTCGCTATTTTGGAAAATAGTGTCCTGATTGACCTACAGGCTTTATATGCGCCATTATATGGACAACCGTCATTGGTTCTTGTAGCTATCATTGCATGGTCTTGGCATAGTGAGCTGACTGAAGCTATTTTTTGGGCGTTTGTTGGTGGTATCGCATCAGACTTGCTCAATCCGATTGTGCCTGTGGGTGTTTCTGTAATTGCACCACTGGTGATGGTCTTTGCTGTCAAGACGATTGAACGCTTGTTTTATCAGGTGAGCATTTTCACTTTGATTGCATTTGTCGCTGTTGGGACAATCTTGCATCATGTCATCATTTTTATTACGTTCAGCAGTCAAGGGATTATCGTGCCTTTGGCTGAATATATCCAAAGCTACAGTATCGTGACATTGGCATTCAACATTCTTGGGATTATGCCGATGTACTGGGTTTTACGGCGTATTCAAAAGCGAATACCCCAACGTCAAAATCCTTGGGCAGTTACACCACGTTAGCTGACTCACTGACATGTCAATAGTTTTGAGGATTACACACAGTGAAAAATAGATTATTTCCATTTCAGGGCTGGCGATTAACATTCTTCCGAGCAGTGATTTTCGGGGTGTTTTTACTGTTTGGGATTCGGATGTATGATTTACAAATTCTGCAATATGACGATTTCAATGCCCAAGCCAATGATAATCGCTTAACTACTGTGCCGATTGCGCCGAGTCGGGGTGCGATTCGTGACCGCTATGATGTCCGTTTGGCGTTTAACGTCCCTGCGTACAATGTGGTCATTGTCCCTGCTGATTTACCGTCCAATGACATAGAAGAATTAGCTGTATTCAATCGTTTGTCCGCCTTGGTGGGTGTTCCTCCTACAGTAGAGCAAGCACGACAATCGAACAGCAATCTGCGGAGTATCGAAGAAATCGTCGCAGAAGGTGAAGGTATCGCACCATTCCGCCCTGTGACCATAGCAATTGATATTGAACAAGAAATTACGCTTCAAATCCTCGAAGAACTCATCTTCATGCCTGGCGTTGATATTCAAGTGGTTGGGGTGCGTCAATATCCTTTTGGTGAAGAAACCCCAACAACATCACACATTATCGGCTATTTGGGACCTGTATCCGCAGAAGAAGCTGAAGAATTACGTGACCAAGGGATTGACCCACAATTTGTGCGGACGGGTTATGAAGGTGTTGAACGCTTTCTAGAAGAACAACTGGCTGGGGTACGTGGGGAACAAATTGTAGAGATTGATGTTGCTGGTGAGGAGCTAGCCGTCATTAGTGAAACCCCTCCGACGGCAGGTCAGAGTGTGCGCTTGACGCTTGATTATGAATTACAAGCGATTGCCGAAGAATTGATGATTCAGCAATTGGCGAATCGTAATAATACTGATTTTTATGCGTCACAGGGTCGGACACAACCGCGTGGTATCAGTACACAGGGTGTGATTATTGCTATGGATCCTAACACAGGTGAGATTCTGACAATGGTCAGTTGGCCTACTTACGATAATAGTCGCTTTGCACGCGCCATTGATGTCGAATATTATTTGGACATCATCGAAGACCCTGCACGTCCATTGTTGAATAACGCGATTAAAGGGTTGTATCCGCCTGGTTCAGTATGGAAATTGATTGTTGCAGGGGCAGTTAATGAAGAAAATGTGATTGACCCTCTTCAAATACTTGATGACCCTGGCGAGTTAATTCTGCAAAATCGCTACGCGCCGAATGATGCGTCAGCAGCCCAACGTTTTGTCTGTTGGTTAGATAACGGACATGGACGTGTAAATCTCATCCAAAGCATCGCTTTTAGTTGTGATGTTTACTATTACCAAGTCGGTGGTGGTAATGAGGAAATCAGCGAGCAAGTCTTGCGTCCAAATGGACTCGGCATTATTGATTTGTTCCGTTATTCTACAGCTACGGGCATTGGCTCTGAGTTAGGGGTTGAGTTGCCGTTTGAGTCTGCTGGACGGATGCCTGACCCTGATTGGAAGCGTCGTAATTTTGGCGAAAATTGGTCTACTGGTGATACCTATAATGCAGCGTTTGGACAAGGGTATGTCACGACAACGCCACTACAATTGTTGAATCAAACAGTTGCACTTATCAATAACGGGACACTATATCAGCCAACCTTAGTGCGCGAATTTTTCGATGAAGAAGGAAATATCATCGAACCATTTGAACCACAGGTGCTACGGACACTTAATCTGGGTGAAGCTAGTCCCAATGAACCACTAACGTTGATGCTACTCGAAGATATGTTGATGTATGGTCCAACGAGTTTGGCTTGTACATGTGAAGAAACCAGTGCATGGTATGACCCTTTCCGTTGTGACCCTGAAGGTTATCGCAATTTGGTCAATGTTGGGACAGATGAAGTCCCTGATGAACGCGAATATCGTGTGCATATCCCCTTAAATTACACTTTTAATGGGCAAGTGTGTCAGCCAATTCGCTTCACATCAGCAGAGAATCCTTATCAACCTGTTTTTTTGGGTGATGAATCGCTCGAAATTGTGCGCGAAGGAATGCGTGAGGTCATCATTGCGGAAGGTGGTACAGGTGCACCTGCCAGCCTTGATGATATTGGGATTGCTGTAGGTGGGAAGACTGGTACAGCAGAGTATTGCGATGATATTGCGCGTCCACTTGGTTATTGTGTACCTGGGCAATGGCCTTCTCACGCTTGGTATGTGGGCTATGGTCCTATCGAAAACCCTGAGATTGCTGTGATTGCCTTTGTCTATAATGGCGGTGAAGGGTCTTTCATGGCATTGCCACTGGTACGCGAGACAATGAGAGCTTACTTTGAATTACAAGACCAACGGGAAGCAGGTATACCTATCACGCCACCAAGCACTGACCCTGATGAAATTGATTTGATTGTTCAGCCGACGGCTGTCCCTGCCCAACCTTGATGGAGGTTTGATGTTCTGGTTCAAGCAACTTAGTGAAAACCAGATTCTACTGATTAAATTTTGGCTACCTGCACTACTCAATGGTTTGTTGGTGTGGGTGCTTTTTCTTTTGCTTGGTGATACCCCATTGATACGGTCAGCAGGTCTGGCATTAGTGATTGTGGGAGTTACATTATCACTGCGTCGGATGGGGTCAGCGATTGCTGTGATTGGCGGCTTATCGTTGGCATTGAGTCCTGCATTTTGGTCACAAACAGGTGGGAATCAGGGTGAACTTGCAACGATTGTGATTGCAATCATTTTTGCTAGTGTTGCTGTGTTGCTGGCTGTGGTTGTTAGTCGTCGTCCATACATTGGTTTTGGAATTGGATTGCTGGTCTTTGTGGTACTTTTCTGGAGTCAGATTGGGACACCCCGTAGCATCCGCCTCACAGGATTTGTTGTGGGATGGTTGATGTATCTGTTGATTGACATGCTCTTATTGACTAATCCACGCCCAGAAGATGCCCCTATGATTTTACGTGCTGGTGAACTGAAAACAGTTGATGGAACAATTCCTGCGCGTTCGCATCATATTTATGGCATTTTATTGTTGATTGTTGTTGGCATCATCAATGACCCATTATTGACTATTCTTGTCCCTTGTATTGGACTCGCCTTATCCTTGACTCATACCAAATTAAAGTGGTGGTATTGGGGTGCTTTGATAGCGATTACGCTCTTTGGTATAAGAGGGATTTGGCTAGATTATCTCATCGAGCAACGACATCTTTTAATACTGAATGGTTGGCAACAAGGCACAACATGGCTCAATTTAATTGACCTCACAGTTCAGCAATTCACAGTTTTTGGCATTGCGCTGAGCATTTTAGGATTGGCACGTTTGGCGCGGTGGTATCCCCCACTCGGCACGGTATCGATGGTTGGTTTCGCTGCTTATTGGATTTTTGGCACAATTTATATTGGTCCACAGGAACGTATTTTGCTACTGCCGATGTATGTCATATTTGTGCTGTGGATGAGTTATGCGGTATTGGCTATCAGTGAATGGTTCTCGCGCTCTTTTTCGTTGCACCCAGAGGTGGGACGTTATCTAGCGATTGGTTTGTATGGTATTCTACCCGCAATGTTGCTCTATCAAATTCTTGTGTAATAAGTTTCATCTCTAGCGTAAAATGTCCCAGCACGTTAAGATGAGTGGCATATTAGTCAGAATTATGTATAGTAAAGATTGTGTTGATGAATATTGATGCAGTCAATGATGCGTTTCAATCGCTCTAAAGATTAGGTTTTTCATGAATTCTAGCAATAATGTGATGATTAAGGGTGTCAAAGATGGGTTGCTCATCACCCTTAGCCCTACCGAAGAATGGCAAGCGATTACAAAAGAACTTGCAACAAAGATTGACGAGAAAGCTAATTTCTTCGCAGGTGCGCGAGTAACAGTTGATGTTGGTGAACGCCCTGTGCCAAAATATGAGATGACCTCGTTGAAAGCTGTACTTGAACGACGAGGCTTAACTTTGGTTGTCGTGCAAACATCAAGTAAAACAACCTTTGAATCTGCTCAAGCACTTGATTTACGAACTAATACGCCTGAGGCTGTTGCACGTAGTCATAACGATACAGTGTTGGATGACTTACCAATTGACCCCGAAGAACATGGAACGGCTGGTGTGATGATTCGGCGTACCCTACGCAGTGGGCGCACCATTAACAGTCGCGGACACGTCGTTGTCTATGGTGATGTGAACCCTGGTGCACAAATCATTGCACGCGGTGATGTCATTATCTGGGGTAAGTTGCGTGGCACTGTTCATGCTGGGTCAGAAGGTGATAGTGAAGCCATTGTATGTGCCTTGGATATGAGTCCTAATCAGTTAAGAATTGCGGATTTGATTGCGACATCGCCTAAAGATAACAAACGCATCGTTCGTCCAGAAGTCGCATCAGTGCGAAATAATCAAATTATCGTGGAAGCATGGGGATAAACGTGGAAAGGAAGCGTATGGGGGCAAAAGTCGTCACCATCACATCTGGCAAGGGGGGCGTTGGCAAAACAACGACAACCGCTAATCTCGGCGTGGCTCTTGCGCGTCTTGGAAAGAAAACTGTTGTTATTGATGCCGATATTGGTTTACGTAACCTTGATGTGGTCATGGGATTAGAGAATCGTATCGTATACGATTTAGTTGATGTGATTGAAGGTCGTTGTCGTTTACGTCAGGCGATGATTAAACACAAACAGTTCCCAGACTTATATTTGATTCCAGCAGCACAAACACGCGATAAAACGGCAATCAGCCCTGCTGATATGATTCACATCACAGATAAATTACGCAATGAGTTTGATTTTATCATCATCGATTCACCAGCAGGGATTGAACGTGGTTTTCGGAATGCGGTTGCCCCTGCCGATGAAATTTTAATTGTGACGAACCCTGAAGTATCGGCTGTGCGCGATGCTGACCGCATCATAGGCTTGATTGAAGTCGATAATAAAGGTCCTGCTCACCTCATTTTAAATCGCCTCAATATTAATATGGTGAGCAAAGGCGAGATGCTATCGGCTGATGACATCACTGATATTTTAGGATTGGGTGTCATTGGGATTGTGCCAGAAGATGAGCACGTGATTCCTGCATCGAATAGCGGTGTTCCAGTGACCCTGAACGAAAATTCGCAAGCAGGTGTTGCATTCAGAAATATCGCACGACGCTTAACAGGCGAAACCGTTCCCTTGATGGAATTAACACCAATGCAAGATTCATTCTTCAAGCGGTTGGTGAATTTTTTCAGTGGCAAGTGAGCCATACTCAGAGCGACTATCTTAAGGTTAGAGGTGTAAACAGCATGGGTTTCTTCGACAGAATGCGCGGTAAAAATAATAATGATGCAAAAGGCAGTAGCGCAACGGCTAAAGACCGTCTGAAGATGGTGCTGACACATGACCGCATTAAGGTATCGCCTGAGAAAATGAAAGAGATGCGGGCTGAAATTATCTCAATCATCGCAAAATACATTCCCGAAATTGATGCCGATAGTATTGACATTGCACTAGAGCAATCTGACCGTTATCAGAACAAATTGGTCGCGGAAATTCCATTTACACAAGAGCGTGGCAAAGCTCCTGTCGTCGATAATGATGGCAACGATGATTTAGAGCCTGTAGTCAATGACAATCCAAATGAGCTTGAAACACATGATGACAGCAATGAGCTATATCTTGAGGACATTGAGACCGAAATGATGTACGCTGATGAGCTTGACACTGACAAAGACGAAACTATTAAATCGCGTACTGACCTCGACGAATAGACCCTATATTGGAGCATTGCAGTTCTAGTATACCTTGCGTCAGGTTACGCTCTAACCTTCCCTGATTGCTCGACTTTTCTTATAATAATGCCCCTATCCTGCCCATTTCGATAGAAAGTTCCTGATTGCGATGCCTAACGAACGCAGTTTTATCGCAGGTTTTGATTGGATACTATTTGGCGCAAGCATGATTCTTGTGGTCTTTGGGGTATTGGTGATTGCGAGTGCAACCCAAGATGCGGTTGACCCAACTTTGGTTAATCGCGTTCCTGACCAAATTCGCTTTGCTATCTTCGGTGTGATTGCTTTGTTTGTGATGGCATTTTTGGATTATCGCCTGTTGGCGAGTGTCTCGAATTGGTTGTATGCCCTGATGATTATCTTGCTATTAGCTGTGGTCTTCTTTGGAACAGAGGGTGATGGCGGTGCGCGACGTTGGGTAAATCTTGGGATTTTGATTCAGCCATCTGAGGTTTGTAAGATTCTATTCATTGTGACGCTCTCTAATTTTTTCGTCAAGAATTACAAAGAGATGGATAAAATCCAGACCGTATTCAAGTCTCTCTTTCATCTATCATTCATTGCAGGATTAGTCTTTATTCAGCCTGATTTCAGTACGACGATTGTGTTTGTTGTGATTTGGGCAGTCATCACATGGGCAGCAGGCTTGCGTATCAGGCATATTTTTATGCTCGCAGGTATTGCCTTAGTTACATTGCCGATTGTTGTGACGCAATTGCAACCTTATCAACAAGAGCGTATTACGAATTTCGTTTTCCCTGCTGATGAAGATGACCTTGAGGCACAATTCGGTTCATTCTATAACATTGAACAGGCATTGATTAGCATTGGGTCTGGGGGGTGGACAGGCAAGGGATACACTTCTGGGTCACAAAATGAAGGACGTTTCTTGCGTGTGCGCCACACTGATTTTATCTTCAGTGTGATTGCTCATGAGTTTGGCTTCATTGGTGGTATTGTTACAATGGTTTTGTTGGGGGTTATCATATTTCGCATCTTAGATGGTGCGACCTATGCTTCCGACGAATTAGGGTCGATGATTTGTTATGGTGTGGCAGGGATGATTTTCTTCCAGACCGTTGTTTCGATTGGTATGAATCTCAACCTATTGCCTGTGACAGGCTTGACCTTGCCTTTTGTTAGTTCTGGTGGGACATCTTTGTTATTCACTATGATTGGCGTTGGACTAGCCGAAAGTGTGATTTTGCGCCAGCGTGTCAAGCGTGACTTATCTTGACCTGCAATGGCATTTCTTGTATGATTTGGTCACTCAATGGGATATAGTTTAATTGGCAAAACAGCGGATTCTGGTTCCGTAGTTCTTGGTTCAAGTCCAGGTATCCCAGACAAATTTTACCCACTCAAAACCATCCTCTTCGGGTGGTTTTTTGCATTCAGTAAACCAATGCTAAATTTTATGCTTCATCGGCGAGACCACTTGCTAAGACTTCCGCAATATGGCGGACTCGCTTGGATGAGCCTTTACGCGACAAGCCACCATTCATCTGTGTGAGACAACTGGCATCTCCTGTAACGATAGTTTGCGCTTCTGAGGCTTCTATGTTTTTGATTTTTGTCTGCAGCATGGCGTTACTCACATTTGGCATTTTGACAGAGAACAAGCCTCCAAATCCACAGCAGACATCACACTCGTTGAGTTCTGATACTGTCACATTCTCGGTGTTCTGGAGTAATGTTCGTGACTGATTTTGTAAACCAAGTAAACGCAAACCGTGACAACCATCATGGAAAGCGACTGTTTCTTGTTTCGGTAGTTTGAGATTGAGGTTGGTGATACCAAGACCGTCAACTAAGTATTCAGTAAATTCCCATGTGATGGAGGCGATATGCTCTGCTTTTGCTTGCCACTCAGGGTCATTGGCAAATAGTGTCGGATACTCGTGACGAATCATCGCTGTACAAGACCCCGACGGCGCAACAACCACTTTTGCATCAGCAAAGGTTTTCAAGAATTGCTTAGCAACATTTTTAGCTTCTGTGCGGTAGCCACTGTTGAACGCTGGTTGCCCACAACAGGTTTGCCCCATTGGAAATTCGACTGTAATGCCGAGGTGTTCCAGAATTTTAACCACCGACATCCCTGTATCAGGGTAAATCATATCGACGATGCAGGTTACAAATAAGGATACAGGTTTATCTTTAGGAGACGGTCTTTCTCGCATACCAGTAAACTTTCTCAACAATTTATACTATTTGAAGTGGGTGAGGCATACTCACCCATCGCACCATTATCTCAGGAAGGCTTCGTGCAGACCACCATCGACACTAACAATTTGCCCTGTTGTCTTGCTAAAAGCACTTGAAATCAGCAAATAAGCGATTTCAGCTTGGTCTTGTGGGGTTATGGCTTGTTTGGTTAATGTGCGTTGCGCGTAGAAATTCGCTAACTTTGTACGTAGTGTTTCAGTGTCTTCATCAGCATCAAAGTCAATCTTGTACTTGGTCAATGAACCCATAACACGATCACGCGGGAACATGCTACTGCTTTCAACAACAGTTGCGGGTGCTAAGCCATTGACACGTACTAAGGGCGATAATTCAATGGCAAGTTCGCGTATAAGATGATTAGCAGCAGCTTTACTGGTGTCATAGGCAACTGAGCCTTTTTTGGAGACCGTTGCATTGACACTGGTTGTTAGCACCATTGAACCACGCAAGCCTTGTGACTCCCAAATTTTACGAGATTCATCACCGACGATGTATCCGCCAAGAACATTAACATCAAAGGTGAAACGCCATTTTTCATCTGAGATGTGCCCTGTTTTATCAGGAGCAACGAAGACACCTGCCGTGACGATGATATTATCAATACCACCGTAGGCGAGTAGAACTTGCTCCAGCATTGCTTGAACACTATCACGCTTGGTAATATCAACACCTAAGCCAATGGCAGAACCGCAAGCAGAAATGCCTGTGCCAGCGACACCGATGCCCATACCATAAATATCTGTCAGTTGGTCAGCAGTAGCTTGAGCAGCGTCAGGCGATAAATCAGCACAGACAACATGCGCCCCTTCTTGGGCAACACGCAAGGCAGTCGAAACGCCGATACCACTGCCTGCGCCAATGACTAGGACAACATTGCGTGCGAGTTCTTTTTCTTTTGGCATTCGTTGGAGTTTAGCTTCTTCTAGTGCCCAGTATTCAATATCGAAGGCTTCTTGCCGAGGCAAAGCAATATAGTTTCCGACGGCTTCTGCGCCTTTCATAACAGCTACCGCATTATTGTAAAATTCTGCGGTTACACGGCTTTCACTCTTATTTTTGCCATAGGCAATCATACCGATACCTGGAATCAAAATCACACGCGGATTAGGGTCACGCATGGCTGGCGATGCATCATCTTTACAGGCATGGTAGTAATCTGCATAATCTTGGCGATAGTGTTCAATACCAGTTTGCAATAACTCTAATAGATTGGCTGTATCGCCTGATTGTGGATTCCAATCAACAAAGAGTGGTTTTATCTTCGTCCGCAAGAAATGGTCAGGGCACGATGTGCCTAGTTCAGCGAGTCGAATGGCATCGTTGCTGTTCACAAATTCGAGAATTGCATCATTGTATTGTACAGTGCCGATGAATTTATTCTGTTGCGAGACCATACCGCGTAAGACTGGCAAAACCTCAACGAGTACTTGCTGTCGAGCATCATCCGTTAATGATTGAACCTTTGCACCACCAAAGGTCTGTGCTCCTAAATCATGTTCTTCGAGATAACGTGCTGCTTTTTCGATGAGTGTCAGCGAGAGTTCATAACATTCTTTGTCATCATTTGCCCAATTGATGAGACCATGTCCACCGAGAATAATGCCTTTGATATTGGGATTATCTTCGATTGCTTGTTGCAGTACCAAGCCTAAATCAAAGCCTGGGCGTTGCCAATCTGTCCAGACCACATCATCACCATAGATAGCTTTGGTGAGTTCTTGACCGTTACTACAAGCTGCGATAGCAATCACTGCATTAGGATGCGTATGATCGACATGGCGATATGGAATAAACGCATGAAGAGGCGTATCAATTGAACTAGCACGAGGATTGAGGTTATAGACACAATGTGGATACATTGCGACCATACTATCTTCTACAGGAGTTTTGACACCTTTTTCATCAGCATTATTGTAGATGGCTTGCAAATCCATCAACTTATCCATGTAAAGGGATGCGAAGTTAGCACGCTTAGCAGTACGCAGATCACCTCCACTGCCTTTGACGTACATCACATCAACTTCTTCACCTGTTAATGGATCAGTCATCATAATTTTGGATGATGTATTGCCACCGCCTGTATTGGTAATTCGTTGGTCATCGCCTAAAATATTGGAGCGATAGACCAGACGGTCAACAGCATCCATACCACTTACATCATCGTCATCCCATAAATAATTTACATGACGATAGGCATCTTTATCAAATAGCTCCATGTTCATCCCCTAATTGTGTGTTTAAGCATGTTTTGCCGTTGTTTTTATCTGGATTGATAGTGGAAAAGATTACTTGTTTCATACGGGGCGGTGTTTGACCAGCTTGTTTCAAATTCACTGCGACCTGCCCTCTTAGTTACGTGTCGATAAAACGTTTGCTTCATAAGTCTTAATGTCTGTCATGAAGTCAAAGCCAATGGGTACATTTTGCGTCATGCAGTAGTAATCCCACACTGCGCCGAATCCTAAGCCTTTGAGTTCCTCTAGAAGAGCTAACCGTGATGTGAAATCGCCCTCATTCTCATATTGACGTAGTTGGCGTGGTTCTAATAATGCCATGAGCAAAGCACGAATGGCGTTTCGCGTTCCGATAACCCACGCAGCAACACGATTGATACTCGCATCGAAAAAATCTAGCCCGATATGAATGTTGCTGAGTGCATCACAGCGAATAATTTCTTGCATAATTGCTTGTAGATCATCATTGAGTGTAACCACATGGTCACTATCCCAACGTACACCACGACTAACATGTAGCAATAATTCGTCAACGTACAGCAGAGTCGCAGATATTTTATCTGCGATGCCTTCTGTTGGATGAAAATGCCCCGCATCAAGGCAGAGCAAAACATCGCGCGTGATGGCATAACCCATATAAAATTCGTGTGAGCCGACAACATAGCTCTCAGAGCCGATGCCAAATAATTTAGACTCTACCGCATCTAGGTTAAGGCTTGGGTCAATTTTCTTTGCAAGCACTTTATCAAGCGATTCTTGTAAGCGTTGTCTCGGACTCAGTCGATCCACAGGTGTATCTTTATAGCCGTCGGGTATCCAGATATTGGTAATGGCAGGTGTGCCTAGTTCTGCACCAAAATATGCTCCAATATCACGACAAGCGATACAATGCTCAATCCAGAAATCACGAATCCCCTTATCCTGATGAGCAAGTGTGAAACCGTCATCTGCCAAAGGATGTGAAAAGCAGGTTGGATTAAAATCTATTGCATGATGATTGGATTTTGCCCAATCAACCCAACTTGAAAAATGTTCTGGCAAAATTTCGTTGCGTGGTATCGCTTTGTCTGCATCCAGATAGATAGCGTGTAAGTTGAGGCGATGAGTCCCTGGAATGAGGCTGTAGGCTTTATCTAAATCAGCACGTAATTCTGCTACTGTCCGTGCCTTGCCTAGATGGTTGCCTGTTGCCATGATGCCCCCACTCAGCCCCCGTTCAGGGTCTTCAAAACCACCGACATCATCACCTTGCCAGCAATGTAAGCTAATTGAAATCGTTTGCAAGAGCTTGAGTACCTCGTCGGTATCAACACCCCATGTTGCATAACGCTCTTTTGTTATTTGATAGGCTTGATTAATCTGTGCTTCCGAAACCATGTATGCTCCTACTCTGTAATGGCGTGTGCCATTGTTGTCATCAGGCTGATATTGTGTGTGGTGGCATACATGCGTGAATATTGCACGACAATTGGGACATCACTCCGAACACGGATACCATAAGGGACATCAAGAGGAATTTCGTAGCCACCAATTTCTTCGGGCTTATCCATACGGATATGGTAACAACGTTTGGCGGGCATATTGATTTCCACATTTTCGATAGGGTCACGGTCTGCGAAGTAGAAATCAAGTTGTAAGGTGGCATCATCCGATGTGGTATTCATCACACAAATGGCTTCATGATTTTTATATACAGGGTCATCATCAGCAGGTTTAGCGAGATAGGCATCAGGGATAAACCAGACTTTTGCACCATCAGGAGACATGATTAATTTTCTCCATCGTTTGAATTAACGAACAAGTTTCTACGATAGATTTCATCGGGACGGGTGTAGATATGTCTGACATCAGCATCATCCATGAAGACTGCGCCACCAATCGCTAATGCGCCACATAGTATCTGGGCTGCTTTGACACACATTGCTGTGATATTCAGCACTTCATCTGGAGTTTCGCCAAGGGCAATGACCCCATGATTCTTGAGTAAAATAACTTTGGGAGCTTCATCGAATGTATCCATATAAGCACGCACTTTATCGCGCGTGATGATTGCTAGAGGCAAGCCTGGGTCAGCATAGGGTACAAAAACCGATTGTGGACCGCAGAGAACAACTTCATCAGGGAAAATACGCTTTTTAGCGAATGTTTCGGCGTGGACACTACACATCAATTGATTGACTGCGACAGGATGAGTATGCCCAACAAATTGCACACCACATTCGTGTAACAACATCGCATGAAAGCTAACTTCTACCGATGGGAGTGCATCACGCTCTGGATGAACTCGTGCATTTGCCATACGTGATTTTTGCTCGGTGCGTGTTGCTGGTGGGTTATTCAGCAAATCAAGAATTGGTTCAAAATAGACTTCGGTGAAACTGCTGGACGTAATCCGTCCCATTTGTTGACCACTCGCTTTGACATAAAAGCGATCTTCATCAATGCGCGTTGATGTGTTGCCCTCGCCAATGATGACATAATTCAAATGCGGTTGTCCGAGTGTTTCTGTCATCTTGAGCAAAGGCTTGAGTGCATCACTCATTGGAAGTCGCTTTCATCATAATTGATATGGCTAAAGGGTGGGAGTGAGATGATACTCACTCCCGAAGAGACTTATTTAGAAATCGAAATCGTTGATGTTATCTGCATTGAAGATAAATGGTGCGCCGAGTAAGACTTCGCTACCATTGACAACTTGGAGTTCGCCCAGACGACCTGCCATGACGGAGGTATCACCAGGTGCGAATTCACCATCAATAATCGCGCGTGTGATGTAGACGGCTGCGTAACCGAGGTCAATTGGATTCCAGAGTACAACTGATTCGACACAACCATCGTTGACGTATGGTTTCATCGCATTTGGTGTTGCGAGACCAATCACTGCGACTTCGCCACATAAGCCAGCTTGTGTTACAGCATCGGCTGAGGATGGAGTTGCCACACTGGTCATACCCAGAATACCATCGAGGTCTTCACCATATTTATTGATGAGAGTGTTTGCTTGGTTGAATGAAAGAACAGCATCTTCTTGTGCTTCGACTGTTTCGAGCCATTCGAGTTCAGGGTAGCAATCGCTAGCGTATGCCCACATTTCAGCAATCCAACGTGCTTGGTTCGGGGTGGTGAAGGTACTGGTAACAATACCGAATGACGCATCTTCGCCTTTTTCAGCCACGAGGCTATCAATCATCGCTTTACCGATACCGTTGAATTCTGCTTGGTTGACAAACCATTCGCGTGCGTCAGGGTTTGAGTTAGCATCATAACCGACAACATGCAAACCTTCGCCGAGTGCGCGTTGGAGAACTGGTGAAATTGCTACAGGGTCGTTGGCTGCGAACAAGATACCGTTGACTTCGCCACCAGCAATGTAATTTTCAATATCAGCCACTTGGTCATCGATATTTGCTTCGGTTGTACCACCTTGAACGACAGTTACATTACCAAGTTCTTCTGCAGCTTCCTGCATCCCTTGATGTGTAGCATCAAAGTAACCAATACCGATGAGTTTTGGAACGTCTACGAGAGTAATATCTTGACCTGCGAGGTCTGGCGCACCTTCAGGTTGTCCACCATCATATTCCATCCCCATGTCATCCATAGAGTCTTCGTCGTCCATGGATTCTTCATCATCCATTTCCTCGTCGTCCATCTCTTCATCATCCATGGATTCATCGTCCATATCCATATCTGCCATGCCACATTGAAGTGGATTCACATCAAGGTCGTCGGCTCCATCCCAACGGTCTTGAGCAGTAGCTGGCGCGATGAGAATACCCATCATCAACATAGCGAGTAGTGCAATAAAAAGTTTACGCATTGTGAAAATCTCCTCTTATATAAATATCAATAGCTTTAACAAATAGATTTTCTGATTGATAGATTTGCCTTTCTACTTATCTTTGACGTAAGCGTTGTATCAGATTGTTGACGAGAATCGCCAAAATCAGAACGATACCTATCACAACAATGGTGGCATCACCTGTCACACCATTCATCCCAAGTCCGTTTTTCAACACTTGAATCATGATGAGACCGAGGACTGTGCCGATGATTGTGCCTTTGCCACCAAAGATGCTTGTACCACCTAAAACAACGGCAGCAATCGCATCGAGTTCTAAACCACTGCCCATATCGGAGCGCGTGGTTGTGAATCGTGAAACAAATATTGCACCAGAAATACCAGCCATCAGCCCAGAAAAGGTATAAATAATCAGGAGAGTACGGTCAACTGATAAACCAGAAAACCGTGCTGCGACTTCGTTATTGCCAATGGCGTATAGTGTGCGTCCGAGGGTGGTGCGTTGCAGGACGATAATGCTGATGATGATTGAAATTCCCAATATCCATAATTGTGTGGGCACACCGAGGATATTGCCTTGCCCTAAGCCAAAGAACCATTCGGGATAACCTGTTACAGAGCGTGCCTCACTAATACCTTGTGCTAAACCCCGATAGAATGCTAGGGTCGCCAAGGTCATGATGAGCGGTGGCACTTTGACACGCACAATCAGCAAGCCATTCAGGAAGCCTGCTAAACTTGCGACTAAAATGCCAACTGCAATGGCGATACCTAACGGTAAACCGAGATTTTCCCATGAATACCCTATCATAATCGCACTCAAGCCCAGCATTGAGCCAACAGATAGGTCAATGCCACCTGTAATAATGATGAAGGTCATTGGGATTGCCATCAACCCAATTTCGGTCATCAAACGTCCTTGATTGAAGAGGTTATCACGGGTTAGGAAGTTATCGTTGGTAAAGGACAGAATGATAATGGTCAGCACTAGAATAATGGCAAGGATACCTTCTTGGCTGAGTAAAATATCGAATAAACGAGCAGACAGTGTTTTTTGTGCAGTTGTCAGGTGTTGATTTTTGGGTTTATCCATCATCGCCATTTCAATTGACCTTTCTGCACTCACACATTTTGTTCACGACGACGCAACAAATCAATCAAGACTGTCACGAGGATGAGCAAACCCTGCACGGCTTGTATCCAGAAGGGAGATACATTAATAAAGACCATGCCCGAACGAATGGCATTCAAGAGAATTGCGGCTAGAGTCGCACCAATGACAGTCCCTTTACCGCCTAGAATGCTGACACCCCCCACTACCGCAGCCGTAATGATAAATAGTTCTAGTGCTGGCGGTGGTGTTGCTTGGATAATGCTCAGTTGCGTCGCATACAGTACACTTGCAATTCCGACGAAGATGCCGTTAATGATAAAAACTTGCATGACGACACGTTTTTCGGAGATACCCGATAACCGTGCAGCTTCGGCATTACCACCAACTGCGTAGAATGAGCGACCAATGGCACTATAGCGCATCCAAATAGCAGCTAGCACGGTCAAAATAATCATGAACCAGATAGGCATTCCGATACCTAATGGGCGCATCTGAGCGAGTAAATAACCATCAGGCATATCGGTCACCCGTTGCCCGTTTGTCCACAGAATCAAAACACCTTTGAGGATACTGAACATCCCTAATGTCACGACAATCGAGGGAACACGCAAATACGCCACAATAAAACCAATCAATGCACCAATGGCAGCCCCAACTAGTAAAGGAGCTAACCAAGCAACCCAAATCGGTGCGCCACCGACAACTAAGCGTCCACTGACTATGGCGAGTAAACCGATGAGCGACCCAACAGAAATATCAATATTGCCCGTAACAATCACCATCGACATACCAATTGCAGCGACGGCAATGTAGGCATTCCCTTGTATCACATCGAGGATATTGCGCGTACTCAAGAAGCGCGGATTGTTAATCCCAACAATGAGTAGCAAGAGAACAAGTGCAATGATAATGGCACTCTCTTGATTGCTCATGAGCGTGCGTAATCGGAATTCGCGCGTTGGTTGCGGACGTGGAATCACAACTTGAAAGACTGTAACAACAGCCAATAGTAACAAACTCCAGAAACCGACTCCCATCGAGTTGATATACGTGCTCCCCTCGTTGAAATAATCCATGCCGAAGACAATGAAGTATTCCAGCATGATAATTCCCATAAGGGACATCAAAACAGAGGTTGCACGATTGACCTGATGATTTGCAAGATTCCAGAGTCCGAGTAGGAAGATAATGCCAGCCGAAATCGGCATCAACACTAAGCCGTTAGTCATCACACCAAATTCGTTATTTGAGCGCGATTCTGTCAGTAAGGCGATGGTTGTACTGCCTAATTCAGGTTGAATGATGAAAGGAGCAAAGCGATAGACTGCAAAAATAATGACAGCTAATACAAATGGAATCAATAAAGTCAGAGCAAAGGTATTTTCCGAACGCTTCACGATGATAGCCCTCCAATTTCAACTGTAGAAGAGGCATCCATCATGACTGCACCTATTTTTTCTTGTGTTGCTTCTTCGCGCGTAAATTCAGCAACAATTTCACCAGAGCGCATGACAAGAATTCGGTCACTCATCCCTAAAATTTCGGGCAATTCACTGCTTATCATCAAAATAGCTAATCCGCGTTCGGCAGCAAGTTCACTCATCAGGCGATGAATTTCGGACTTTGCGCCAACGTCAACACCGCGTGTGGGTTCATCAATGATGAGCAGGCGCGGATTGCTTGCTAGCCATTTGCCGACTACGACTTTTTGTTGATTACCACCAGAGAGGTTATTAGCGATTTGTTCTGTCCCATAAGCACGGATTCCAAATTGATTAATTGCTTGCTTGGCAAGTTCTTTTTCTTTGGCGAAGCTAATAAATGAAGCATTGGTGACTTGTTGCATGATGGGCATTGACATATTTTCGCGGATTGTCATTTCGCGGACTAAACCTTGACTACCACGATCTTCAGGAACATACGCAATCCCATGACGTATGGCTTGTTTGGGGTTATTGATGCGGACTTCTTTGCCTTCAATGAGTATTTGCCCAGATTCCGCGGGTTGGATTCCGAAAATCACTTGTGCTGTTTCACTGCGTCCAGAACCCACTAAGCCTGATAGTCCGACAATTTCACCTGCGCGAACTTGGAATGATACGTTCTTTGTGTGAGGTTGGCGCGTTAGATTACGCACTTCGAGCACGACATCCCCTACAGTTGCATCTTGCTTAGGGAATAGATTATCAATGGTGCGTCCGACCATCATACTGATGAGTTGGCTCTCGTCTGTATCAGCGACATTTTTTGTGCCGATATATTCACCATCACGCAAGACGGTGACACGATCTGCCAATTCAAACACTTCGATTAATTTGTGAGAGATATAGATGATACCAACACCACGTTCACGCAATAAACGCACAATTGTGAATAAACTCTCGACATCGGATTCTGTCAGCGCGGCAGTTGGTTCATCCATGATGAGTAGACGCGCATTGAGTGATAGGGCTTTGGCGATTTCGATGCGTTGGCGATTACCGACGTTGAATGTACCGACTAAGCGTTTGACATCAATGGTTGTGATTTCAAGTTCTGCCAGTAATTGACGGGAGCGAGCAATCATTTTTTCCCAATCGACTATTGAGAAAATACCAAATTGACGACGGGGTGCATGTCCCATAAAAATATTTTCAGCCACAGTCAAATCTGGATAGAGGCTCAACTCTTGATACATGGTGGCAATGCCCGCTTGTTGTGCTTCTCGCGGGTTATTGAATCTGACTTGCTCGCCATTGACGTAGATTGTACCTTCATCTGGCGTGTGCACACCCGCTATCGTCTTGATGAGCGTTGATTTACCAGCACCATTTTCACCGAGCAAGGCATGAATTTCACCTGGTCGCACTTCAAAATCTACACCTTTGAGGGCATGAACCCCTGGGAAACGTTTATGGATACCCGTTGCTTTTAGAATGGGTTCAGTCATGGTATCACCGCGCTCTCGATGAGATGGCGGAAACGCTGATACTGTGCTTCCCAATTAGCCGTATCGTGTGGTTCATAGGTATGTGTGACGATTGTACGGCTCAATAATTCGCGTGCTTCTGCGAGATTTGCTAGTTCGCCATGTGTAATAAATTGGATAATTGCATTGCCGAGTGCTGTCGCTTCGACAGGTCCTGCAATGACTTCTATGCCTAGTGCATCAGCCGTCATCTGGCAGAGGAGTTCATTTTGAACGCCACCACCAATGATGTGTAAGCGTTCAATGGGTTGACCTGCAATCTCACGCAGTAAATCCACCACGTAACGATATTTTAAGGCGAGACTCTCGAAGACGGCACGCATCACCTGCCCTGCTGTTTCAGGGATTGCTTGATTCGTGCGTGAACAATACTCACGAATGCGAGAAGGCATATCGCCATGTGCAAGGAATGCATCATGGTCAGGGTCAATTAAACTACGAAATGGTTCACTCAATTTTGCTAGTTCGACTAGTTCAGCATATGAATATTGTTGACCTGCATTGAGCCAAGTCTCACGACATTGTTGTGCAATCCATAAGCCCATGATGTTTTTGAGCAAACGATATGTGCCGTAGACTCCGCCTTCGTTGGTCAGGTTCGCTGCATAGGACGCATCTGTGATAATCGGGTCGTCAACTTCAATGCCGAGTAAACTCCAAGTGCCACTGCTGAGATAGGCATAATTAGGGGTTGTTGTTGGCACACCGACGACGGCACTACCTGTATCATGACAAGCAGGGACAATGACATCAAGTGCATTGTATTGACCAATCACATCCCCTGGCTGAACGACAGGTGTCAAAATATCGGTGGGGATGCCAACTGCTGTCAGTAGGTCTCGCGCCCAATCATTTTCGAGAGGATTATAAATTTGTAGGGTTGTGCTGTGTGTGAATTCGCAGGTTTTTGAGCCACTTAACCAGTAGTTGAAAAGGTCAGGAATGGTGAGCAATGTTGAAGCTACATCAAGGAGAGGGCTATTCGCTTTTGCCATTGCAGCAAGCCCATAAAGACCGTTAATTTGCATAAATTGGATGCCTGTCTGCTGGAAAACTTGAAGACGTGGCATACGGTCAAAGACCCAATCCATCATGCCTTCGTTGCGTTTATCCCGATAATGAACAGGATTAGCAATCAGCACACCATCTTTATCGAGTAAGGCGAAATCAACACCCCATGTATCAACTCCGACAGAGCGTGCTGTATCAGCAACACTATCAATGCCTTTTTGGATGTTATGCCACAGGCGAAGGACATCCCAATACAGTGTTCCTTGAGCATGAACAGGTGTGTTAGAAAAGCGATGAACATCTTCTAGATGGATACCAGCATCGTCAAGTGTTGCACGAATCACACGACCTGATTCCGCACCGAGGTCAACTGCGAGGACACTATTATGAGACATGATACCCCCACAATTTATCTGTGGAGATAGACAATGTTAGAGATTGTGGTTGTAGAATGGCAAAAATACTAAACATCAGACAAATTTTTCGTAAAAAATAAAATAAATAGTTAAGTGCTACTAAAAATACTTTCGTTTGCTTTCGTTTTATTCACTTTAGTTTTGATTGTAACTGAATTTTAGTTGCTGTGTCAACATTGTGAAAAATATTACTATGTAGGGCTAATAACTCGAATATCTGGGTGATTAATCTGTGATAGTTGTTCGTCGGATACACGATTTGTTGTGATGATGGTATCCATTTCGAGATGATTAGCGTAGGTATATGCTGCGACTTGCCCCCACTTTGTGCTATCAACGAGTAAGACTTTTTGTATGCAACGAGACAGCAATGCACGTTTCATCATCATTTCATCTTCATTGACTTCTGTCAGCCCTGCATCTCTTTCGATGCCCCATGCACTAACGAAACCGATGCTGAGATTAATTTGTGGCAAACTATCAGGGTCACCTACGATAGAATACGCATCGCGCCGTAACTTCCCTGCTGGTAACAATGCCTCAATGCGTGACATATTGAGCAACGATTCCGTCACCATCAGGTTATTGGTGACAATCGTCAAGCTATCAATATCTGATAATGCAGGGATGATGCTACAAACTGTCGTACTCGCATCTAGCGCAATTGCTGAACCCGATTCAATCAGTTGGGCTGCTGCTTTACCGAGTGCGATTTTCTCGTCTGATTGTTGGTTACGGCGTAAATCAAAGGATAGTTCGAGTGTATCACCAATGATAAGTTGTTCTGTTTTAACTGCACCACCATGCGTGCGTTTGAGAAAATTTTCGGCTTCAAGGGCGGTCAAATCTTGACGGATTGTTACTGCGCTCACTTCTAATTTTTCACTCAAGTCGCTGACAGAAACGCGCCCTTGTTCATTGAGCAGTTCAAGTATGAGGGCACGTCGCTCTTCCATGAATAGTTGTTTCATGAGGTTATTGTGCTTTCACGTAAGATTAATAGACAAAATAAAATAGAAAGTAAATTATGTCAGATAAAATGACTATATAATCTCATTATGAGGCAAAAGCAAGCGAAAGTGCAACTAATCCTCTTTTGATGATTCAATTTGTTTTATCAAATCAAGCGAAAATTCAGTTAATTCCGTAATGTGAGCATCAACCATGTTCAGAATATCTTCTGGTAGCGGGAAATCAGGACTTGGTGCAGCAATACTGTACATTTTGGCAGCTTTCAACGCTCGAATTCCGTTCGCGGAATCTTCGATACCCAATGTTACATCAGGAGATGTATTGAGTCGTTTCATTGCTTCGATATATATATCAGGAGCAGGTTTGCCCTTAAGGACAGTATCACCATAGACCATTGTTTCAAAGACTTGGTCTAGACCAGTCAGTTGCATCACACGTTGGATAATATCAGTTGGCGACCCTGATGCTAATCCAACTTTGTAATGTTTTGATGCCAAGTGTACAGCTTCTAGTGCGCCTTCACGAGCAGGCATTTTAGCTTCATAGTGTGCGATGACTCGTGCTTTCATTTCAGCGATAATTTCATCTGTGGATTCTTCAAGATTGAGTCGATTTTTCATAACAGTTGCCCAATCGATTGTGCTCTGCCCCATAGCTTCTCGTTGAAATTCATCTGTCCACACTTTGGCGCGATCTTTTGCAAATTCGATGCGCGATTGTCCCCAATACACTTCAGAATCAACCAACACACCGTCCATATCAAAGATAATTGTTTCAATTGGCATTGTCATTTCTCCTATAATTTATGGATTATATCTTTTGTCTGCTGATAGAGGTCAAGATAGTTTTGATATAGTGGTTGGTATTGTGCATGTCGGTCTTCATTTGGGGTGATGATGGTTTTGATCCGCACCCAATTAGATAAGTCTTTGCGTTTTAAGATACCTGTCGCTAAGCCTGCTAGAAAGGCATCACCATAGCTTGCGCCAATGGTCTTTTCAGGAACAATCTGTTCAATTCCTGCTACATCAGAGACAATTTGCAACCATGTTTGGCTTTGTGTCCCACCGCCAACAGCCATCACACGTTTGACTGGCGCACCGATATTATTGAAGGTCTCTATATTATGGCGAATGCCAAAGGCAACACTTTCGAGGATAGCTCGAAAGATATGGTCGCGGGTGTGTGAGAGTGTCAAACCTGCCATAACACCTTTGGCATGTGGGTCATTAATGGGCGTTCGTTCACCACTAAAATAAGGCAAAATTAGCAAGCCATTTGCACCAGCATCAATTTTTTCTGCATTTGAAAATAAGGTTTCATAGGCTGAATCTTCTGGCAAATCACGCGCAAATTGGTCACGAAACCAGCGCGTTAAGGTGCCTGTGGTTGCCATCCCTGCCGCTAGATTGTATTGTCCAGCATAAGCACCTCCAACTGTCCACATGCGCGTATCTGAGACAATTTGATCCATCACAAGAATAAAGAACGCCGTACTACCGTACATAATCATCAAATCACCCGCCTGAGCCACACCAACACTGAGACCCTCGCTGAGTGCATCCACTGCCCCTACTGCGACAGGTGTGCCTGCGACCAAGCCTGTTGCCTGTGCCCCGTCTTGACTGACTTCACCTGCACAGTCATCACTCCAAGCCATGCGTGGTAACTTGTCGAGGTCAAGCAAATTTGCGCCGAGTTTGTCATCCCAATCAATGGTTTCAATATCTACTAAAGGCATGAAGTGGCTTGCGGTATGACGGTCTATGACTTTTTCGCCTGTGAGACGATAGATGAGGTAACTACTCGCGGTTGTGATATGGTCTACTTTTTGCCAAAGTTCTGGTTCATTGTTTCGCATCCAAAGGATTTTAGGACCGACGGCTTGGCTGCTGAGAGCCATCCCAGCATGTTTAAAAATTGCAGATTCACCTAATTGTTGGTTGAGTTGTTCGATTTCAGAAGTTGCACGGGTATCAACACCATACAGGATTCCTTTACGCAAGGGTTTCCCTGTCGCATCTAAGGGAAGCATACATGGTCCTATTGCACTCACACCAACTCCTGCGACATCAGCACCTGTGTATGGATTACCATCTAAAAGTGTTTTGCAGATTTCTACTGTATCGCTCCACCAAACGGCATCGGCATCTTGTTCTGCCCAACCCTGTTGCGGTATATCCATCGTGTGTTGCACGACATGCGTCTTGAGGATTTCACCATCAGGTCGGGTCAAGACACCCTTTGAACTATACGTTCCAATATCGATTCCTAATAATAATTCTGGCATCACTTGCTCCTTGCTTAATTATCATTATTTGAGTGTTGTCTCGCGCAAGTGTCATTCGTTCTATCTCAAATATCTGCTTTCTGCAAGTTTCACAGGTAAAACGAACATACACTAATTGCCATCAGGCTTGGACATTTTATTATGCTTTTGTGAAGTTCGCGTAGAGTTTGCACCTACTTATCACTCAGATGATAAATAGGCTGTAGAGTCTGTCGATTGAGTTACTGTGGACGAAAGCCGATCTAAAATTAGATGGGTTTTAAATTTAGTGGTGTGATTTTATGCAGGTTGCAATGTTGTTTGATTTGTCTGGCGATTATAGGCAAACACCAGCAACCCAGCTTCGATGACAACCATTGTTAGCCCAATATATGTGATAAAAACATTAACATTGGTCTGGAAGCCTGCGTTAATATCGCCAAATTGCATAGTAACTAGCGCGACAAGCATAATCCAGATTGGTAGCCGTTGGCGACTAAGTGTGGCTAATAATAAGGCAACAACAATTGCGCCATTCTTCCCTCCCCAACTGAGTAACATAAAGCCGTGTTCAGGAATTGGAATTTCCATTGATTCATAGAAAAAGGTTGGGTCAGTGAAGGCTAACCACGACAACATGGTGTAGAGTGCAACAAGCAGTGCAGGCACAATCAAAGCCCAAAGTGGCAATTTTTCAGTTGATGTAAACATATGATTTTCCCTTATCATTCTTCAAGATTCGACACTTTGAGCATATGTGATTGGCGATGTCGAAAAAAGCGAATAATTATGGAAATCATGTTGTTTTTTATGGGACAGTTGCCGATTGTCTGAATTGAACGGGTGTCAATCCTTCAAGATTTTTGAACCAAGAGCCAAAATAGGTAGGGGTTTTGAATTCGAGTTGATAACTAATTTCGGCGACAGTATCTTGACTATGAATCAATAGGCGTTTCGCTTCTAATGCAAGGCGTTCTTGAATGATTTGTTTTGGTGTGCGCCCAATGCTTGTTCGAACAGTTTCTACAAGGTGATTGAGAGTAACGCCAAGCATTTCAGCATAATCTTTGACTTGCTTGTATTGTAGGTAATGTTCTTCAACTAGTTTGCGAAATTCTAGTGTTAATTGTGTTGGTGTGTCGTTGCGAGATACTGTTTCATCTGGTAGTGATATTCTTTCAAGTTCAACCAAAATCAAGTTCAAATACGCTAGTAAAACATCAGGACTCTTCAAACCATCTTCGTTAAAACGATCTTGAATTGTTGCGAACAAACCATTGAAAATATAGGCATTCTCGTCTGTGAATGTATAAAATGGTGGTTGCGTTTCGCTGTGAAATGGCAAATCCGAAATAACCTGTGTAATTCTGCCGTAGTAAGAAATTTGATCGAGTGTAAAACCAATAATTGTTAAATTCGTTTGATCCACATGCCCTCTCCAATAATGAATCTGTCCTGATGCAACGAAAGCAAGCGTGTTCTTTTGAACATTATGTTGCTTAAAATCACAGAAGAATTCTGCTCCTGCACCACTGACCCAAACCAGTTCATAAAAGGGATGGCGATGAACAGGGCTACTCGCGCAACAGGTTAAATCGTTAAAACTAGTCACAAAAACTTCGGGTAGGACAAAGCCTGTAGTTTCTTCTTGAGATTGCTCTGGCACAAGTATTTTCCTTATCAATTCACAGCTTCTAAATAATAGTACAGTAGCAGAAAAATAGTCTACATAGGTGTTCAGAATTATGGCAACTCTGTCAATTTTTATGGGAGTAAGCCTAAGCGATTATAAGATTCAATCACAAGGGATTAATCAACCATCAACAACCATAATTATCGACACTTTCTCGATATTAATCGACTTTATCATCGGTTTTACCCGAATTAGAGTGATAACAAGAGATAACCTAACAAAGGATAAGTTATAAATGAAATACAAATTTACTATAGTCACAATTGTAATTTTACTTTTCGTAAGTCACGTATTGGCACAAGATATAGAGCTTATTGGTGAAGCTGAGACTATTGAAACCAGCAACTTGGTAGCCTTTCCAGAATCAATTGCCGTTAGCAATGGCGTCGCATATGTCTCAAATTTCTTTGATGGTGCAATCTATGCTGTAAATCTTGAAGATGGTTCAACAGAATTGCTTGTAGAAGCGGGAACAAATGATGTTGTATCGGGATGGGGTCTAACAATTGAAGCAGAAACGGGATTATTGCTTGCTTGTGGAAATCGAACACAAGGATTAGGCGAGCAGGAAATTACCAACAGTGCTTACGCGGTTAATGTAGAAACAGGTGAAATTGTTGAGGCATGGGATTTACCTGATGGTGTAGCATGTAATTCAATAGCTGTTGATAGCTCTGGCAACATCTATATCAGCGATGTTAGTCCTAATGCAGATATTGTACGTATTGACCGAGAAACAGGGGAATCAAGTATTTGGATTGATGACCCATCATGGGAAAACGAAACAGGTTTTGGTCTAGGTGGTCTTGTTGTTGATGAAAACGACACTATTTATATGAATGCTAATGGACCATTATTCCGTATTGAAATCAATGACGATGGTACAGCGGGTGAGATTATTCCACAAAGTATTCTTGATGCTGATGGTAATGAACTACCTTTCCTCGGATTTGACGGATTTGCAACTCAAAATAACATGATGTACGGAGCAGCTTTTGATTTTGAGACAAATCAAAGCCTAGTAGTTCAAGTAACGGTCATTGATGAAATGACTGTTACTACAGAAGTGATTTTCAATCAAGCAATTGGCATAACAGGCATCTGGGCAAATGACAACATTGTTTATGCTGTTGATGGTCAAATTTTGCAGGGTTTGAGCATCGAAGGCTATGAGCCTGATATTCCATTTAGCATCTATGCCATTGAAATTGAATGACGTTCACACAATTAAACAAATACGATGCGAGAGGATTTTTTCCTCTCGTTTTAATTACTTACATATCATCAGCCCTGCTATCCACAATTATGTAAGACTCTTGTACACTATACGCCATACAAACTGGTCAATAGAGAGTATAAAACTGATGGATAATTCACTGGTACGAGGATTGATTGTCGGCTTATTTTTAGCTGCGGGGGCAATCGGATTATTTTTCTTATTGTATTTTGTGGTCTTTGAAAGTGCAGACGCAGCTATCCGCCTATTTGCATCGTTGTGTAGTCCACCGATTGTGTTGGGTGTGATTATAGGTGGTTATTTTATCCTGACACAAGACGATAAATCAGAACAATAGGTCACTCATGCTGAAATTTAAAAACAGCCACGATGGGAACATTATCTCGGTATGTTGGTTCATCTAAAGCTATCAGATGTAAGTGATTTGCTTGTGCGATAGTCACATAATCGGAGATATGATGGACGTAGTGTTCGACTTCATATGTTTGATTACCATCTGTGAAGGTTCGGCGTGCGCCTGATAAATATTGATATGGGTGAAAATCGCTGAGTAGTAGAACTCCATCGGGTTTTAAGATACGCCCTATTTCGCTCAGTGTTGTCTCGATTGTTGGCAAATGTCCGAGAGCCATACCACATAAAATGACCTCAATAGACGCTGTGGGCAATGGAATTGCAGATGTTGTGGCACAGGTAATATTTGATGAAGCACACTGCTGGAGCATCGCCATACTATTATCGAGACTTACGATTTTTTGTGCTCCTTTTTCTTGCGCGATAAGTGTGTAGCGTCCTGTGCCACATGCGAGGTCGAGAACAATTTTCTCAGACAAATCAGGCATCAGGAACAGCATACTGCCTTGTTCAATTTCCATGAGCGTATTATGCGCTTCGGCTGGATAAACTGTCGCCCATTTTGCATAAGCATCAAGGCTAGAGAGGGTCTTTAAATTGGGTTTGAGGAATCGACGACGGATATTGTTGAGTATTTTCATTTAGAACAGTAATCTATCTTTTTGTATGGAATCCAACCTGTATCACCTTTTTTATTTTCTGACCAACACCAACCAGCAACTTCCTCATGCACTGTGATTATTTCATTTTCGGCAACTGTCAGTTCAATCGCATTGAAATCACGGTTCACAGTTGCAGAATTATTATTCATCAAGTGCAGACATTCTAGCGGAATCCAACCTTCGCCATCATCATCTGCTTTGCACCACACCCACATATGTGTATCATCCCAGAGGTCACGTTTCATGCATGTCACACTCTGACCTTGTTTAACAATGATTGCAGTTTCGTAGGTGCGTTCATGTGCTTCGATTATTTTCGCTTTGCGTATCATCATTACTGTGCAACTGTCATGAGGACTTGTTCAACCCATTGCCAAAATAATGTATTGTTGCTGTTGTAAATCATGCGTGTTGATGGCGGTAAGAACAACCACATGTAGGCAATACGACGACGCTCTTCACGGTCTGTCATTTGGATAAGTTGATAATACCACCGCGGGTACATTCGCATTATGTGGTCATATTTCCGAACGAAGGCAACAATAAAATGGAAAGACCCCGCTAGTGGAATCAGAATCAGCAGACCAATACCAAATACAACCGCAGGGTCAATGTACCAATATAAGACGATGTAGACAAAACTCGCGCTCCATGCAATGAGCATCAGAATGGGACTAAAGATTTGTTCTTCGCCGTATTGTTCAAATGTTGCTAATAGTGGGTCTTTGTAGCCTCCAACGACAACAAATAAGGCGCGAACTGTCATCGCAAATGTGATAATGGTCAAACTTAGTAATAAAATCATCTCACATCCTCATCAAACCGCGAGGTCCTTTATATAAGGGGCATACACAGGTTTTGCATTCTGCACGTTGCCCTGTGCGATAAGCACGTCTTAGGTCACGCGCGACATCCCAATTGATTGCTTGGGGAAGTCGCTCACCTTCGGGTTGCAAACGTCCATAAACAGGCAAGAAATAACAAGGGCGTAAACGTCCATCGACTTCAATGACAGTGCTAAAATGAGGTGCATTACAACGTGGACTCTGATAAGTGCCTGCACCATGCAAATATCGAAAGTATTCTGTCAGATTATTTTGCAATTTCTGAGGCGATTCGGCAATTGTGCCATTAGCAAAGTAAGAGGCGTGAGATTGTTCAAGTGCTTCTATCACTTGTTGTAGTTCGTCTGCTTCTGATAGGGTCAATGCGCCTGTCATCATGCTATCATCGCGCGAGCCGAAGGCTTCAGAACTATTGACATCGACAGCAAGGAAACTCACTGTGCTCACCCCATGAGCAACAGCAGTATCAATCAACTGAGGTATCTCACGGAAGTTCGATTGTTGAACGGTTGTGCGTGTTGTAACAGGAATGCCTGCTTGGGCGATTTGTGTCATACCTTCCAAGATTAAATCGAAGGCATCCACGCCACGAATCGCTTCGTAGGTTTCGACAGTGCCACCATCTAAGCTAACAATTAATTCATCAACACTATCAATAACACGTTGGTATTGTTTTTTGAGTAGTAAGCCATTCGTCAGCAACATGACATGCACATCATGTTGAGCGAACATCTGCGCGATAGTATCCCATTCTGGATGTTGCATGGCTTCGCCACCACTAATCAGCACCCAGCGCACACCGAGTTCAGCACAAGTTTCTGCGATACTTTCTGCTAATGCGAGAGGCATATTTCGGCGTGGATTATGCCAAATATCGCAAGTCACACAGCGACTATTACAGCCATCGGTGATATAGAGCACAAGCAAGGGCAAAGTGTGCAGGGTATCCCCTGTTAAATTTAGTAAATTCTTCACGCGCATTTGAGCTACTTTCCAGATACAATAATGTAATGGATGATGTTAGATTTCAGGATAGCTTTATTTGTTATTCTGATTATAGCGCAACATCACCCATAATTGACCGAATGTGTTACAATTCGTGCTCATAGTATTAATCTAAGATTTGTGGCGACTTATGATTACTCTTGAACTCATCAATGAAGGACAAGGTCCACGCATGGCATTTCTGGAAGAGCCAGATGCCAATCTCATTGCGGAGACGCTCGTCGCTTTTGCTAATACCGAAGGTGGTATCATCGTCATTGGCTTAACTCAGGATGGTCATGTAACTGATAAAGCCTTGAGTACAGATGCTATGGAATCGGCTATGCAAGAAGCGGATAATCTCTATAATCCGCCTGTTGTGGTTGATAAATGGGAAGAGGTCACCTTAAGTTTAGGGGATGGTGTAGTATCTGCGGATAGCGTATCCACAGAAGATACAAAGGATGAGACAAAAAGTGATGCTGAATCCGAGTCATCTATAGAGACTCCTGACGATACATCATCGGATGATAAGACTGTTCCAGATGATGAGGAAGATGGTACAACAGATACACCATATTCGGACGACGATGCCACAACAAGTGAAAAAGCTGAAAACACTCCTGTCGCAACTGATACACAATCAACGGCAACATTGACAACTGTTTATGCTGTGCGCGTGCCTCGTAGTATTGAATTACATGCCTTAGCCGATGGTCGTGTGCTAATTCGGAGTGGTGAAGCGAATCGTCCATTGGGCGGACAAGAAATATTGCGGCTCGCTAGTGCTAAAAGCACAGGTGACTTCGAGACAGAAGTTGTACCAAGTGCTAGCAAAGATGATTTCAGCCGTCAGATGATAGACGAGTATCTTGCTAAACGGGCTGAACGCACGAAACGTCCCTACAACGGCAAGGTGGATGATTTATTACAAGAAATTGGTGCAATTGATGCCGATGGCAAACCTACTGTCGCAGGTATTTTGATGTTCAGCGATTATCCGCAGCAGTGGCTTCCTCAAAGTGGTGTTGTATTTGTCAAATTTGTTGGCAAAACACCGCGCGGTGAAAGTGGTCTAGCTGGTTATACTCGTCGGGAAGAATTGACAGGTCCGCTCTCGCGTTTGATTGAAGCCTCATGGAATTTAATCTGGAGTGAGATGGCAGTCAGTGCTGTGGTGAAGGGACTCGAACGCGAAGAACGTACAGAATATCCACAATTTGCTGTGCGTGAAGCGATTGTCAATGCTATCTGCCATCGTGATTATCGCCTGCGTGGACGACGGATTGAATTACGGATGTACTCTGATAGGCTTGAGGTAATTTCCCCTGGTGGCTTACCTGGCTTCATCACTGTCGATAATATTAAAGACGAGCACTTTAGTCGGAATCCACGTATTGTGAATGGCTTGTTCCAATGGGGTTATATTGAAGAACTGGGACTTGGGATTGACCGCATGATTGAGGTGATGGCACAAGCTGGTCAACAACCGCCTAATTTTGATGCACGTCCTTATAGCTTTGCTGTCACATTACAAAATGAACGCGAAAAACCGAAACAACCTGACTGGATGCGTGATACCAATCATCGGCAAGCGAAGGCTTTGCAGTATATCCGCGAGAATGATTCAATTACGAATCGAGAGTATCGCTCATTGATTGAGGGCGTTTCTGCGGAGACCTTGCGCCTCGACCTTGTGGATATGATTGAAAAAGGTATCCTCATCAAAGTTGGTTCTAAAAAAGGCACTTACTATATCCTGAAATAGGGATGGATTATTTGAATGCAAACAGAGATTTTGACATCGAGCATTTTTGGCTTACTCATCATCGCTGAAGTTATCATTGTCATCCTAACGTGGCTTCATCGTGATAATCCAACTGGTAAATTTTGGTTCACTTTAACACTAATTCCTGTGATTGGTGCGACTGCCCTGCACTTACTTCCTGCTGACTTCATACTCGCTGGTATCATTACACGCGATTATCTCATTTGGTTGATGTTGATTATGGCAGTCATTGCCTTTGGTGGCTTGGCTCTGCGTGATTTAGCGAACGATGACACAACACCAAGTGCAAACACCGCATGGATGGCACTTAGTGGCTTATGGCTGATTGCGTTTGCCATCACAGGTGCTATCAGCAACCCTATTTTCATGGGTTGGGGTACATGGTTAGATGCTTTACCTTTAGTCGCTGGCGTGACAGGTGGCATTGGTTTTGTGCTCTATAGTTTATTTCTTCTTGGTGCATTGGGCTACTCATTTTATAGAGCCTCAATGCCAGAAATAGCAAATCGTGTCGCTTTTTGGATTGTCACATCAGGGGCAGTTCTGCTAAGTGTGATTATTGTTGCTACAGGAGTAACGCTTTATACGATTATCGGCACAATTGCGCTGTACGTCAGCATGTTTATTAGTTTGTATGGTGTACGGACTTATCGTTTGGTAGATGTGCGTGATGCTGTGTTGCGGATTGCTCAATCATTGATGGTTGTATTACTGGTGTGGGTACTAGTTTTTGCGACAATCTACTTTTTGACATCAGCACAACTTGAAACTGAATTATTCACAGATAATCCCTCAGGGAATATTGTGCTATTTGCTCTGTTATCGGCAGTGGTTGCCATTGCGATTGTTCCAGCACGACAAGTTATTCGTTTCTTCTTTTCACAATTGGGACTGCGAAAGCGTCCGAATTTGGCTCAAGCAACAGCACAATACTCACAGTTGGTTGCTAAAGCATCAACGATTGAAGAAGTTGTCAATGCAACGACAGAGACGCTCAATCGGGTGATGGGTGTGCGTCGTTCAGCATTGATTTTGATTAACAATACGGTGCGCGTTAAGGATTCAGTTGAATTGATTGTATTAGAAGCAGGTGCTAGCCTCACGAATCCAACTGCTGTAGGCTATCTGCACGAGAAAAGTCCCATTTATTATACTTTTGCGGAGCATAGCACAGCACTGGGACAATTTGATATGGATTACTCCCCTGCGTTTAAACATACCGCTCCACAAGAAAAAGCATTTTTCCGTGATATGAATTTGAGTGTTTATGTACCAATTTCAGCGGATAATCGTCTGATTGGTCTGGTTGCAACGGGTGCAAAACTCAATGATACGACCTATACACGCGATGATATTGAAACACTGACGGTGATTGGTCAACAAGTGGGGACAGCGTTGCGGAGTGCGCGACTGATTGATGACTTACAACATCTCAATGATAGTATGCGCGGTCTCAATAAACGCCTCGAAAATGCTAAAGTTGAACTGGAAAAATTGGATAATATCAAGACAGATTTCATCACGATTGCGAGCCATGAATTGCGAACACCGTTAGCACAGATTAGGGGTTATACAGATATTCTCGATAGCTTGAATAAAGCCAATGCACTTAAGGAAGGTCAAGCAGACCAATTGGTGGGTAATTTGCGTAAATCAACTGAGCGTATGGAAGAGTTAATTTCTGCGATGTTGGATGTGAGCCAAATTGATGTTAATTCGATGGACTTACGCTTTATTCGCACCTCACCAGAAACAATCATCAAGATGGCTCTCGAACCCTTGCGCGACCCTGCTGAGGAACGGCAGATTCAGATTATTCGCCAGAGTGTTAAAGAGTTACCAAATATTGAGGCAGATTTACAACGGATGGTGCAAGCAATCCGCAATATTGTTTTGAATGCTATCAAGTTCACGCCTGATGGTGGCACAATTGAAATTAGTGCAGTGCTTGAACCTGCGAAAAGCGAAAACAGTGTCGATAATATTCTGTTCACTATTCGTGATACAGGGGTTGGCATCGACAAGAAAGATATTGAATTTATCTTCAACAAATTTTATCGCGCCTTTGACACACAATTGCATTCCACAGGCATTTATAAGTTTATGGGTGCGGGACCTGGTTTGGGACTAACTATTGCCAAAGGGATTATTGAAGGACACGGCGGACATATCTGGGCGGAGAGCACGGGTCATGATATGGATAATCCAAAAGGAAGCGTTTTTTATGTACGTTTACCCGTTGAACCACCATCAGGTCAGCGACGTGTATCACCCTTTGAAGATGACATGAACCGCACACAACTTCCACTGAGTCGCATTCAGTAAGTGAGACTTATAAACTGCTAGCTTTGCATTCGTTGCCGTGCCGATTCAACAAATGTGGTGAATAAGTTCATCATGCGTTCGTCATTGGCGGTGAGGTCTTCTGGATGCCATTGTACAGCGAGCACAAAGTGTTTATCAGGAAGTTCAATGCCTTCGATGATGCCATCAGGGGCAACGGCTGTAACTTGTACAATTGGGGCAAGTTCGCGAATGGCTTGGTGATGAATGCTATTCACTGTAACTGTTGAGTCACCCAAGATTGACTTGAGCAGTGTTCCATCAGAGATAGTTACTTCGTGCAACAAGAGGTCGCGTGTTTCTTCTGGGACATTGATAGAATGACGCAAGTTTGCGCCAATGTGCTTCGGTACATCTTGGATGAGAGAGCCACCTAGTGCCACGTTCATCACTTGAATACCTCGACAGATACCGAAGACAGGTAAATCGTCCTCAACAGCCCACTGTGCCAATGAAATTTCCATTGCATCGCGTTCATCACTGATGTCAAAGAGTTTAATGTCATCTTCTGGTGATGATTGATAGCGTTCTGGGTTTACATCGCCCCCACCTGGTAACAAGACACCATCCAGACGCTCATAGGTTTGGCGTAAGGTATCTTGAGAAACGATAGATGGTATTAAAACAGGCAAACCGCCAGCTTCTTCGATTGCGGCGGCATTGCGTCCATATGAAACATCATATCGCCAACCCATGGGGGGTCTGATGTAATTGTATGCCGTGATACCAACTAAAGGGCGCATCGTAGGGCTTAGTTTTTGCTACGACGACGTTCCTTGAGACGAGCTGCTTTACCACGACGGTCACGCAAGTAGTAGAGTTGTGCGCGACGAACTTTTGCACGACGTAAAATATCGATTTTTTCGATACGTGGGCTGTTTACAAGGAAGGTACGTTCCACGCCAACACCGTTGGATGCGATACGACGCACGGTGTAATTAGCGTTGTTACCACCCTTACGCGCACGGATGACAACCCCTTGGAATGGCTGTGTACGTTCGCGGTTGCCTTCGATAATACGGACATAGACACGCACGGTATCCCCAACTTCGACAGTAGGATGATCTGGCGCAGGAGCTTGCAATGATTGAATTAATTCGTTCACGACGTTTTACCTCTCATATAAACATCACGCGATGTTTTATCTGTTTTGAATTGAGCGAAGCAAGATTATATCAAGTAGGCAGTATCGCAACAAGGGGGCATTATCGCTCATATTCCGAGCAGACGGGCAACACGCAACAAAGCAACAATCGTTTTTGCTTCAAAAATTTCGCCTGTTTCAATGCGTTGTAGAGCATCTATGATTGGCATGTTCACTGTTTCGACAAACTCATCGGCATCCAATGGTAAAGGATCGTATGTGTACCCTTTTGCAAGAAATAAATAGATGTATTCAGTGGTATAACCTGGTGCAACATAGAGACCGCCTAATGGTGTTATCTCTAATGGACGATAGCCTGTTTCTTCTTGTAATTCACGGCTGGCTGTGGCTTGTGGATCTTCATCGGGTTCAAGTAAGCCTGCTGGAATTTCGAGTGAGATTTGCCTTGCTGCTAAGCGATACTGGCGCACGAGCAGGATATTGTTATCGTCATCTAGGGCTACGATACCTGCTGCCCCTTGATGATAGATAATCTCGCGTTGACTTGATTGACCATTTGGTAAAAGTACATCATGGACTTTAAGATGAACGATGCGTCCATCAAAAATTGCTTGGGTTGATTGAATTTTTTCTTCCATGCGTGTGTCCTAGAAGCAAAAAAGGTGGCTATAGATTGCCACCTTCATGTTATCTAATGTATGGGATACTTAGGCGTTTGGAATACAGAGAACTGCGCCCATATCAACGAAATTGATATTCGTGATGCCATTGGCATTCGCAATTGATTGAACTGATACACCAAAGCGAACCGAGAGTTGGAACAGATTATCGTATTGTTGAACGGTGTATTGTGTTTGGCAACCGATGCCTGTGGTTGTGCCTGTTGTAGTGGTCGCGCCACCTCCCTGACCAAGATTGCTACCACCTGTACCTTGCACACTGTCAAGCAAGAATTGTGTTGGTGTGAGGCTTGGGACAGAGGTTGGTGGTGGTAAGACGTTGTTTGTACCACAGCCTGTAATCGTGAATTTTTGCCCGATACTGATGAGGTCAGGATTAACGACACCATTGCGCGTAGCAATGTCCGCAACAGGAATCCCATAATAACGTGAAAGTTGGAACATGGTTTCGCCACGTCGCACTTCGTGGATACAATCTGCCCCTGAGATGACAACCCCTGTATCGCCACCGCCTGAACCAAAGTCTTGCGTTGGTACAATAACCGTCGGCGATGGTGTATCTGTGACACCAAGTGCTTCTTGTGTCAAGATAAGGACTTCAGCAGTTGCGGTTTGGACAATGCTTGTGGCTTGTGCTTCAAAGGAATCATCAGTTGGAGTTGGGAATAATTGCCCTTCATCACCTGCTTGTGCAACAGATTGAGGTGTTGATGTTTCTGTAGCGGTTGGTGATGGCGTATCTGTTGGAGTTGATGTCTCTGTACTCAAGTCAGAGATTGGCACATCTTCCGCCTCTTCTGTTGGCGTTGAGGTTGATGTTGGCGGTATCGGTGTGAATGTACTCGTAATTAATTGTGATGATGCCTGTCCTTGCGCGTTATCACCCACCAATTGAACACATGCAGGTGTAACGAGCATCACACAAACTAATAGTAAGGCAGTAAACCCATGTTTTTTTTGTATTCCCATGTGAGAATTTTCCTCTTGGGCGAATGTATCCCGATTATTTTTGAATCTACAGTCCTATTATACGAATTATTGTCAAATCTGCCAAAGCTATTTCGTACTAAACTTAACTGTGACTGTCATTCCTGTTTCTTTATCCCCTTTAATCTCGGAATAAAGGTCATGCAATTCAGCAATTTGGCGCACCAATGCTAACCCTAAGCCTAGACCTTGTTGTTCAAAGTGTTCACGCTCAAATTGCATGAAAGCATTAATTTCAGTAATTTGGTCTGATGACATGCCACGTCCTTCGTCAGATACTTGTAGAGTATATTGTTCACCCTCTATGTAGCCTTTAACGGTGACCGCTTGCCCTTTCTTCGAGAATTTGAAGGCGTTATCGACAATTTCTTCAACAATTTTCTGCACGTATTTATCCGTGACAGATACAATTGCCTTGCCGTCAACATCCATGATGAGGTCATCAGGACGCTTATGGGTTTTCGCAACGGCTGATGCTTGTGATTGGATTGTTATGTTGATGGATTCGGATGCCGTAGCTGGTTCGAGTTCAGCTTCATTTTCTAGTAATGTTTTTAGTTGAACGAACATAAGGTAATTTTCGACAAGGCGATATAGACGCTCACCTGCTTGGTTAATATGCGTTGCCCATCCTGCGACTTGGTCAGGCTTGAGGTTCTGCGCCTCACTCTGAAGCATTTCAGAGAAACCCAGTACGGTATTCAATGGTGTGCGAAATTCGTGTGGCAAGGCACGCGCGATGCTTTTAGTAATGTCATCAATACGCCGATGAACAGCCGCGAGTTGTTCTTCGCGTTTTTGTAGTTGGATACCAATGCTATCGAGCAACTCTTTAGCAACAAAGGGTTTTGTCAGGAAATCATCTGCACCTAAGACCATGCCTTGACGACGGTCTACATGTTCAGTTTTCGCTGTCAGAAAAATAAAGGGAATTGATGCTGTGTTGGCATCCGCACGAAGCGTTTTTAATACTTCATAACCTGTGAGATATGGCATCATAATGTCGCATAGAATCAAATCAGGGTTAACTTTACGCGCTTGTTCAACGCCTGTTAAGCCATTATCTGCTCCAGCCGTGATATAGCCTTCGAGATTCAGCATCTCGATAACATCCATACGGAGTTCATCTGAATCTTCAATTACAAGAATCGTCTTTGTTTTAGGTTCAATTTTGGGTAATGTCATCGTCATCATAGATACTCACACCAGTATAATCTTGGAATTTATTTTATTATATGAGCAATTGTTACTTAACTCAATTAATGTTGAGTAATACGAGTAAGAGAATTCCGACAAAGATACGATAATAGCCAAAAGGAATGAAATTATTGGTCGCTACGTAACGCAAAAGCCATCCTATTGAGAACCACGCCACAATTCCAGAAACAACTGCACCAATTGCTAATAGCATAAAGTCATCTGGTTGAATTGCATCAAAATCACGAATGAGTGAGTAGAGGGTCGCTGCTCCAAGTGTTGGCATTGCTAAATAGAATGAGAATTGCGTGGCGCGTTGACGGTCTAAGCCAGAGAGCATCCCACCAATGATTGACATGCCTGAGCGTGACATGCCTGGTATGAGTGCAAGGACTTGCCAGCACCCGACAATAAAGGCTTGCTTGTAAGTCAGTGGTTCGTCAGCAATATCGTGTGCTTTAACCTTGTCATCAGTCGTTTTAAGATATTGTTCAATCGCAATGAACATGATGCCCCCAACTATTAGAGCAACAGCGACGACATTAGGGTCAAACAAAATAGATGAAATGAGGTCATCAAATAATAAGCCTATAATGACAGCAGGAATAAAAGCGAGTAAGACACCGAACCACAGTTGTCGAGCATTACGGTTCTTGGCAACATCCGAGTTGAAAAAATTTTGTGCTTGTTGTCGTAAATCTGCTTGATAGAAAAATAAGACAGCAATCACGGCACCGATTTGTATAAAGATTTCAAAAGTGCCTTCGACACTATCAAATTGCAAAAATTCTGATGTGACAATCAGATGCCCTGTAGAAGAAATCGGTAAAAATTCAGTGATGCCTTCAACGACACCTGCAATGACTGCAATGAGCCAGTCTGGTAAATTTGGCATAAAATTCCTTTAGCTTATGTGTGTGGCTATCCACCATGCGAACAAGACACCCAATAAACACAGAACATTGCTCCCGATGATATATAGCCATCCGCTGAGCCAGTCATCTCCTTGTAGCAAGACGAAACTTTCATTGGCGTAGGTAGAAAATGTCGTGTATGCACCGAAGAAGCCTGTCCCAATTAACCACTTAAGCTGATCGGAAACAGCAAATCGTTCTTGGATGTAGAAAATAAATAGTGCGAGCAAAAATGAGCCTGTGATATTGACGAATGCTGTACCCATTGGGATTGTTCTTCCGAAGATAGTCGTCATACGATGAGCTACCCAAGTTGAGAGAATGTATCGCGCATTTGCACCTAAAAATCCACCTAGTCCAACCCACCATAAGGATGTCCACTGCATTCGATTAACGCTTTCGTCGCCATTTGTGAGTGTGCCGTGCCATGCTAAAGATGTGTCCTTAGATTGTCAACATAGATATGCACTAAGAGCATCAGACCGATGGGCTTATCGGACATTGTGGATTGATGTGTTTGTCGGATAAGATAGGCTAATAATTTGTTCTTGATAGGTAGAAAATTATGCGACGCTATCTGCGTTTGTTACGAGATAATCCTGAATATACGAAGTTATGGCTAGCGCAAGTCATTAGTTTGACGGGTGATTGGTTCAATACGATTGTTCTGATTGGCTTGGTGACACAATACAGTGGTAATTCTGCTTTAGCAATTAGCTTGTTTCTCACATTGCGCGTTTTACCGCCACTGCTTTTAGGTCCATTTGCTGGGGTCTTGTTGGATCGCTTCAATCGTAAGCATATTTTGATGTGGAGCAATATTTTACGGGCGATTATTGTGCCACTGTATCTATTTGCGACAGGTCCTGAAACACTGTGGATCATTTATGTGGTGGTCATCGCACAATTCACCTTATCGACTGTGTTTGAACCTGGGCAAGGGGCGATTTTACCTGCGCTTGTCAAACCTGATGATATTGTTGAAGGCAACACCTTATTCAGTGTCACTTGGTCAGTGATGTTGGCTTTAGGTGCGATTTTAGGTGGTGTGTTCGCTTTTTTCTTTGGCGCACAAGCTGCTCTAATCGCTGATGCAGCAACATTTGCTGTAGCTGGTGCGTTGGTGGCTTGGATTGATTATGACCCTGCACGCGGTCGTAAACTGGCTAAAGATGTGAGTGTTGATACGAGCGAGCAAGAAGACACATCATTCATTGAGGGTTTGCGTTATGTTCGTAAAACACCACAGATGGCAGCCGCACTTTTTGTCAAATTTGGGCAGAGTTTTGGCAATGTCGATACTTTATTGAGCGTCTTTGCAACTCAGATTTTTGTCATCGGTGCGAGTGGCGAATTATCGCAAGCAATATTGTGGAGTGCGCTTGGCTTTGGGGCGTTGGTTGGTCCGATGCTGACGAATTATTTTAATGATGGTAGTGTGACGAAAATGCGTCGTCTCATCAGCATCGGCTTTGTGATGATGCTATTCAGTTGGGTTGTGATGGGCTTTTCGACGACATTGTGGTTGGTGGCAATCGCTATTTTCATCCGTGCGATGGGTGGGAGCATCAACTGGACTTACAGCAACGTTATCATCCAGAAAAGTGCGCCTGATGCCAAATTGGGGCGGATGTTTTCGATTGATACCGCAGGATTTTACTTTTCGACCTTTGTGAGTGCGATTGTGCATGGGTGGTTAATTGATTGGCTAGGCAATGACAACTTGCATATTATCATTTTTGGGACGCTAGCTTTTAGTCTGATTCCGACAGCAATTTGGTTCTGGGCAGTGCCACAACTCGAAAAACGCGAACAACAAGAGGCACAACTTGCCCCGACAATAGGAGACTAACGATGTTCCAATATCATCCTGACATTATTGAGCAATTTCCGCACACCGTTGGTGGGGTTTTGTTGGCTCGTGACGTTCGTAATCAAGCGACACCTGACACACTGTTGGCAACTTATCAAGCAGAACAATCAACTGTCATTGAGCGGATTGGTGACACATCTCTGAGTGAAATCGAAACACTTTCAGCATGGCGTGGAGTATTTCGTGCATTTGGTGTCAATCCAACCAAAACACGTAGTGCGCCAGAGGCTTTGCTCCGTCGTCTGACAAAAAAAGGCGATATTCCTTCTATCAATACACTGGTTGATATTGGCAATCTTGTGAGTATCCGTTATGCGCTGCCTGTCGCAATTTTTGACACGCAATCACTAGATGGAACGTTAACGGTTCGCTTCGCTGATGGTGACGAACATTACACTGAATTAGGGAGTGATGAGGTTCAGCATCCTGAGCAGGGGGAAGTCATTTTCTCAGACGAGTCGAAAAGTGTCTTCGCACGTCGTTGGTGCTGGCGACAGAGTTTACAGAGTGCTGCTAAGCTAACGACAACCAATGCGATTATGGTCGTTGAAGCACAAGATGAGGGTGGACGCGCAACTATTGAGCAAGCTCAAGCGGATTTACAAGCATTGTGTGAACAATACGCTGGTGGAACATATCACACGAGTATTTTAGATAAAAATCAACTCGCTACATCATAATTAGCCAGATGATACATGACCCGACTCAGGTAAAATCCAGATATAGTCAGGTGGGAAATAAACTGGGAGAGATTGTCCCACTTTGAAATTTTGCGGTAAACCAGCCGAACGATGCACTTCTATTGGTATATCACCAATTATGATGCGATAACTCAAATATGCACCGACAAATGTCATTGATTGTATGATGCCCGTTGCTGTATTGTGAGGCATTTGAACACCAAGTTCAATTTGTTCAGGACGCATAGTGAAGAGTACATCACCTCGCAATGGAGATTTTGCTTCCATTAGTAATTGCCCCATGGGTGTCACCAATAATTTATCTTCTTCACGATGAGCAGGGATGAAGTTGACTGACCCGAAAAATTTAGCAGTTTCTAAAGAATTAGGATGTGAATAAAATTTACTAGGCTCAGAATATTGATGAAGTGAGCCATCAAACATGAGGGCGATGCGGTCTGCCATCAGCACGGCTTCGTTTTGGTCATGTGTCACAAATACAGTGGTTACGCCCAATTCTCTTTGAATATTCATAATCAGACGACGCATTTCGACACGCAAATGTGCATCTAAGCTACTGAGTGGCTCATCAAGCAGTAAGACTTCGGGGTCGTTAACAAGAGCACGTGCAAGAGCAACCCGTTGCTGTTGCCCACCTGATAATTTCGATGGACGACGCTCACTAAAACCATCTAAGTGAACGAGGTCAAGAATTTCGCCAACTCGCTTGCGGATTTCTTTCTTCTTGAATTTCCGCATTTTGAGACCGAAACCAACATTTTGAGCGACTGTCATATTGGGATAGAGTTGATAGCTTTGAAAGACCATCGAGGCTTGCCGTTTTTCTGCTGGGATATTGGTCACATCATTTTTACCGAAGAAGATTCTACCTGATGATGGTGTTATGAGACCTGCAAGCATTTTGAGGGTTGTCGTTTTACCGCTCCCAGAAGGACCTAAGAGCGACACAATTAATCCCGATGGAATGTCGATAGAGACATCTTTGACAGCAATTTCATCTGTGTCATCATATTGTTTACTGAGATGTTTGAGTTCAATGTGAGTCATGATTCACTATCCGTTTTTGACATGCTTGCACGAGCGACACTAGCATTGCAATATTAACTTGATATTACTGAAAACAGCAATGAGTATTTGGAGAGATATTTTATTATAAAGTGGATAACATGTGTTTCTTAGAAAACAAAAAATCCCACTTTTGGAATGGGATTGAAGTGCAGTCCGTAGGGGATTCGAACCCCTGTCTCCACCTTGAAAGGGTGGCATCCTAGTCCCCTAGACGAACGGACCAAATAACTCATTTTTCTAGTTAACATGCAGTCCATAGGGGATTCGAACCCCTGTCTCCACCTTGAAAGGGTGGCATCCTAGTCCCCTAGACGAATGGACCAATTCGTTAACGAAAAAAAGTATACAGATTGTCGATACGAAAGTCAAGGGCTTGCGTAGACAATCGAACATGTTAAAATAGAACAAAAGTTCTTAAGGATTGTTATGATTCCTGACTTGATATATGTCCCAAATTACTTAAGCAATGATGAAGGCGAAGCACTCATTCGCAAGGTTGATTCACAATTATGGATGTCCCCTTTTAAGCGACGTGTTCAGCATTATGGCTATCAATATGACTACAAAAAACATCGTGTTACGGAGGATATGTATCTTGGCACATTGCCATCGTGGTTACAAGAATTGGCTATGCGCCTCCACGCTGATGAGATGATGCCAGCAATACCTGACCAAGTTATCGTCAACGAATATTATGCTGGTCAAGGGATTGCGCCACACATTGATTGTGAACCATGCTTCGGCGATACGATTGCTTCTATCAGTCTTGGGAGTACGTGCATTATGGATTTTGAGCATGTGCAAACTCAAGAAAAGCATCATCAAGTATTACATCCCAATAGCCTTGTTGTGATGCAACACGAGGCACGGTATCAGTGGACGCATGGCATTCCAGCTAGAAAATCTGACCGTATTGAGGGCGTTATCCAAAAACGGCAACGACGATTATCGTTAACATTCCGAACCGTTATTTTGGATTATTCAAAGTAGGTGTTCGATATTTGGTATGATTCAATCGGTTTTTGTCGCCCTTTGACAACAATGCTTCCACGTGTGCGTCCAAAGACAAATTCTTGTGTGGCTTCAAAAACAGGCGCACTCACTAAAATTTCACCTTCATCTGCGATGCCTTGTAGACGGGCTGCCACATTGACTGTATCACCAACGGCTGTAAAATCCATCAAATTTTCAGAGCCAACATTGCCAACAATCGCATTGCCTGTGTGGATACCAAAGTTGACTTTGGTTCGGAGTTCAGGGGGTAATTCTTGTGTGAACCAATAGAGATCATCTTGAATGTGGAGAGCCGTTTTAACGGCACGCGCGATATGGTCTTCTTGTTGAATGGGTGTGTTATAGAGAGCCATTAAGCCGTCGCCCAAAAATTTATCGACTGTGCCCCCATATTTCAGCACCAGTTTCACCATGAAGGTATGGTAACTATTGAGCAATTGTAGTAGTTGTTCAGGTTCGGTGTGTTCTGAAAGTGTGGTGAAACCTTGCAAATCAGCGAATAAGACTGTTACAGGCTGTAGTTGACCACCGAGTTTGATACGGTTGGGGTCTTTGAGCAATTCATCAACAATTGAACTAGCAACGAAGCGCGAAAATGTCTGTTTGATAATTTCTTGTTGTTGACGCAACTGTTCTTGTGTGGCACGCATATCGTCACTGACTGCTTTTGACCGCAAACTGCGCTCCACACGCGCGAGTAATTCTCGCGGACTATAGGGTTTGGTCATATAATCGTCTGCACCGACTTCGATGCCTTGTACACGACTATCAATATCGGATTGCGCTGTGAGCATAATGACAGGAATGTGATTCGTTGCATCATGTGTTTTAAGATGCCGACATACTTCAAAACCATCCATGACAGGCATATTGACATCAAGCAAGACCAAATCGGGATTTTGCTCGGTAGCGAGTTCAATCGCTTTCATCCCATTCAAGGCTTCGATGACTTGATACTTAGCAACTTCAAGAACATCTCGCACAAGAATAATATTTTCACGATTGTCATCAACGACTAGAATTTTCACGAGTTTGTTCCGAGATATTTATCCAACTTGCTAGCAAGTTCTTGGAGGTTAATAGGTTTAGAGATGTAATCATCGCATCCTGCTTCGAGGGCGCGTTCTTTATCGCCTTGCATTGCATGGGCTGTGAGCGCAATAATTGGAATTTGATTGAGTTCATTTTGTGCTTTAATTTCGCGTGTGGCTGTCCAACCATCTTTTTTAGGTAATGATAAATCCATCAAGACGAGTTCAGGACGCAATTCGCTAGTCATTTCAACGCCTAATACGCCGTCTGTGGCTTGGAACACTTCATAATCGAGCGATGTAAGCACATCGACGAGTAGTTCCATATTGTACTTATTATCTTCGACAATCAATATGCGACTTCCTGACACGAAGCGCACTCCTTTTATTCAACTTAGTACCATCATATCTTATCATAACCCGAAACGAATCATCTTGCTCATAGCTGATTTTTAACGGGATGCAGAATTTATCACAGCATAAATCAAGTAACTAACAATCGTGGTCGTGATACGATTGTGAAGTCATGTGCTATATCTTATGGCAGTGCATCATAATCATGATGAAGAATGGGTTCAATATCGTAGAGAGGCCAATAACGGAAGACGACTCGCCCGACAATATTCCCTATTGGGACAGCCCCGAAAGAACGTGAATCACGGCTATTATTGCGATTATCTCCCATCACAAAATATTCGTCTGCACCGAGAACGGTTTCAGAGTCGCTACAATTACACGGCTCATTGATGTAGGGTTCATCAATTTGCACACCGTTGATGAAAATATTATCGTCGCGGATAGTAACGGTATCCCCTGGAAGACCTATCACACGTTTGATAAGCATCACATCAGGGTCAAATGTATCCACTGAGTTGAAAACAACAATATCGCCCCGTTCTGGTGGGGCAATCAAATAATGAATCCGACTGACTATGAGGCGTTCTGAGTCTTGGAAGGTCGGTTGCATACTGCGCCCATCAACCAGTGAACGCGGTACAGCCATATCGAAAAGCACAGTGACCACCATGATAAACACAATCGTTCGCATCAATTCATCTAGGAGACCTGGTGTCTGTAATCTGGGGCGTACTTGTGGTTTATTTTTATTTTTTGTTAGTTCCAATGAAATTGAACCGTTTCATTTTAGTCAGCAGATAAATAGCTCAGGTTTGTTTGATATACATGTGTATCGAATTTTGCTACTTGCACATTTTACATTATAAGGACGAGACCGATGGCTCGCAATCCATAAGATATTGAAAACAAACCAACGTAACTCACAATTTTGCGGTAAGATTATGCTATGTTGAAACTATGTCGATGTGAGGCAAGATTGTGTCTGATGAAACGATATTGGTCGTAGATGACGGTCAAGATAACCGAGAATTCATCATTGAGTTTGTGCTAGAACCCAATGGATTTAAGTATTTGACTGCACGCAATGGTGAAGAAGGCTTAGGTCTTGCTATCGACCATCAACCTGATTTAATTTTGCTTGATTTACAAATGCCAAAGTTGAATGGTATCCAAGTTTTGGAGCAATTGCACGCCAGACATCTTGAAATTCCTACAATTTTGATGACATTTCATGGCTCAGAAGATATTGCGATTGAAGTGTATCGCATGGGGGTTAAGGATTATATCAAGAAGCCATATTATCCTGAAGAAATGTTGGAATCAATTGAGCAAGCCCTGACAGAAACCCGTTTACGGCGCGAAAAAGATGCCTTGACTAACCGCGTATTGCAAGCCAATCAAGAGCTACAACGTCGGCTAACCGAATTTGAGATTTTATACAATGTCGGCAAAGTCGTTACATCAACAATGAATTTGAACCGATTGTTGCCTGAGATTGTCAATGCAGCCGTCCAAATCACAAATGCTGAGGAAGGCTACATCATATTGGTTGAAGCTGAGCAATTGGTACGTCGCGCTCATAAGATGCTTAATAGTGAGACATCTCGCCCTGTTGCAGAGCCAACGCGAGACCGTATCGCGCAATATGTGATTGATAAACGAGAGAGTATCGCCTTAGGACCTGACCGTTTACGTCGTGGGGGTCAGGCAGGGGCATTATCTGTTGCCAGTGTTCCCTTGCGGATTGGTGAGCGCACTTTAGGTGCATTGCAGGTCGTTAATCATAGTGATGATAGTCGTATTTTTGCGAGGAATGATACGATGATGTTACAAGCGTTAAGTGACTATGCAGCTATCTCTATCGAAAATTCACATAACTATGCTGCGGTACAAGCCTCTGCGGAAAAAGTACAGGATACTTTTGAGCGTTTTGTTGCGCCGTCAGTGGTACAAAAAGCCTTAACTGATGATGTTGAATTGGGCGGTGAACGACAAGAAATTAGTGTGGTGTTTGCCGATATTCGTGGTTACACCAGTTTTAGCGAAAATGAATCGCCCGAAAAAGTGGTAGAAGTCTTGAACCATTATTTGAGTGTTGCAGGTGGCATCATCATTGGATGGGAAGGCACGCTCGATAAATTTTTCGGTGATGGCTTGATGGCAATTTTCAATGCGCCGAAAAAGCAAGATGACCATGTTCATCGTGCTGCCGAAGCAGCGATTGCTATTATCAAGGCGGCGGAAGAAATCAACAATGTTTATGGGTATGATTTAGCCTATAGTGTGGGTGTGCATGTCGGTGAAGCAGTTGTGGGCTATATCGGCACGAATTATGCTGTTAATTATACAGCCATTGGAGATACGGTTAATCTTGCCAAGCGTTTGCAGGAATATGCTGCGCCTGGACAAATCTTGGTGGAAGAATCTGTTATTGAGCATCTCGGCAGAGATGTGCGTGCACGTCTATTAGGGGAGATTAAGGTCAAAGGTCGGCAGACTGTCGCCAAAGCCTATGAATTAGTTGATATTTAAGGTTAGTTTTTTGGTGTAAATGAGGCAAGTTATTGGTCTTTTAAAACATAAACTAGCTAGTAACTCTTGGCACGGTAATTTTAAACAGCTTATTTCCTTGAATGAGGGTGAATTTCTTAAACAATGTGCCATAACGAGGATAGTCATTTGACTACCCTCTCAAAAATTAGTCTTGGTCTTTACGACGACGTTCACGCAAGCTGATACGAATCGGTGTTCCTTCAAAGGGATATTCTGAACGTATACGATTTTCTAGAAAGCGTTCATATGTGAAGTGCATCAATTTTTTGTCGTTGATATGCAACAAGAAAATTGGTGGGTCGGTACGAACCTGCGTGCCGTAAAAAATCTTCAAGCGACGTTGTCCCTTGGTCGGTGGTGCGTGGTGTTCCATTGCATCACGAAGAATTTGATTCAAGTCCGATGTTGGTAGGCGTGCAAAGCGATTTTGCCAAACACTGTAGACCGTATCCAATACCGAGTGAATCCGTTGTCCCGTTAGTGCACTAATGAAAATCATGGGTGCCCAAGGAATAAAGTGCAGTCGTTCGCGCACTTCTTTGGTGAATTCAGTCATGGTGAAGGCATCTTTGGTGACTGCATCCCATTTATTGATAGCAATCACAATGCTCTTGTATTGGTCAAGAACAAAGCCAGCGATATGTTCATCTTGTTCGGTTACACCAAGTTCACCATCAATCACCAGAATAGCAACGTCACAGCGTTCAATCGCACTCATGGCACGAATCACACTGAATTGTTCGACACCTGGTTCAATGCGTCCACGTCGGCGAATGCCTGCAGTATCAATAATCGTCACAGGTTGTCCATGCCACTGAATTGTCGTATCAATCGCATCACGGGTTGTGCCTGCAACATTACTGACGATAGCACGTTCTTTGCCGATTAGCTTGTTGAGCAGTGTACTTTTACCTGCATTAGGACGACCTACAATCGCTACTTTGAGGTGTTCATCATCTTCTTCATCCTCTGGGAATTGTTGGATAATTTCTCTGAGATGTTCAATGAGCACGTCTAACAAATCACCAACACCAAGCCCATGAATGGAACTAATCGGTACGACTTGCCCAACGCCTAATGCGTAAAAATCGAGAGCATCGTCGTGTGCTTTGCGTGTATCGGCTTTATTGGCAGCGACCACAATAGGTTTATCGGTTCGTCTCAGAATTTCGGCAATAGTTTCATCTGCGCCTGTAACCCCATGTTGATTATCGACCAGCATGATAATTGCGTCGGCTTCTTCAATAGCGAGAAGGGCTTGCGTTTTTATCTCTTCGATAAAATCTTTACTCCCTTCTGCTAGAGGTGATTCATCTCGCACGCCTTTTGGCTGATAAATTTCGATACCCCCCGTATCAACAATATGGAAATCGATGCCATTCCAAAATGTTTCGCCTTGGAGGCGGTCTCGTGTTGTGCCAGGAATATCGTGTGTGACAGCCCTACGTTCTCCAACAAGGCGGTTGAAGAGCGTACTCTTGCCAACATTCGGTCTCCCGACGAGTGCGACAATCGGTTTACGTGCCATATGGTTTTTGAGTCCTTTTTTGAGCTATATGTGTTAGCAATCTGTGACACTTGATTGAGTGTAACAGCTAATTTTAACAGAGACGCAGAGCAATGTAGAGTCTCAGTCCTATGGTGTTTGTGTTGGTTGCGCTGTTCCTTCTGGACTTTCAGTTGCTTCAGGCTGTGTCGCTGTAATGGTGACCGTTACTTCGGCTGGAATCAAGATGCTGGAGTCGCCGAGTGAGGCATTCCCTGCGACTTCAATACGAGGTATCACAGAAAATGTGCCTTCACCGAGACTATTAATATCTACGATTGCTTCGACATCTTCGGCTTCAATGCCTTCAATATCGGATGCAGGTCCAACAAGTACCACCGATAAACTGGTCGGATTGAGGGTCACAGTTCGTCCTGAATTATCATTTTGCCCAACAACACGCACAGGGACATTTTGCAATGGTAAGGTGGTTTCTTCTTCACTGATGAAGACCTGAACCTCGATATTGGTTATATCGCTCAGTACAATTAAATCTTGGTCTTCTGGTAAGTTCAAATCAACTTCGACTGTAAAATCACCAGTACGGTCTTCGAGGCTGATGGGCATCGTGTTGATGGTATCGCCTAAAGTAGCAAGAGCTTCGGGGTCGCCATCTAAGATGACAGTATTCGGCTCATAGACAACATCACGAAATTCAAAATCGGATGGCAAACTCTCAAAGTCAATATCAGGACGGACTGTAAATGTCTGTCCGCGTTGTATAATATCAACTGTGACGACTAGAGAGCTGGGTTCAATCTCAACATCGCTCACGCGATTACCATCGCTATCTTCAGCTTGTAGAATAATCGTCCGTTCAAGTTCGCCGACAGTTTGTTGATTCGACAAATCAATTTGCCCTCGAATGACGTTCACCTGACTGACATTATCTTCCGTACCACTCACCACTGCTTGGAAAAGGTCTTGTTCGACCACTTCGGCATCAAAGTTAACAGGTAACAAAATGGTGTTGAGTTCAACAGGAATTTGCTGTGAAATGCGTGGTTCTAATGAAACTGTGATTTGACGAGGTTGCGTATCGGAACTTGCAAGACGCGATATATCAACATCTAGCGGAACGATATATTCCCCTGCTGGGCGATTGGTGAGGTCAACGGACACAGTAATATCATCAGCACGTAAGATTTCGAGCGTTTGTTCTTGTGCTGTGACAATCACACGAGCATTTTCTGATGATTGTTGGGTGATAATCATCGTGTCATCGGCAAGGATCGTAATTGGACGTGGATATACACGCTGGTCAATGGGGTTGGCTTCGGTTTTGGCAATGAACCAAATTAAAATCGCCACCACAAATGAGGCAACAAACCAGAATAGATTGCTCGTAATTGTATCTTTTAGTGCCTTGCTCATTGACCAGTTATTTATCCTTTATGATAGTGTTTGTGTACGACTCGTGAGTGACATCCAATATTGACGTAAACGCCCTAAAATCGTTTGGTCATCGGTGTTATCTGCCCCATAAAATGCTTGAAGGATTGTTCGTAGGCGTTCGGTATCTAAGCGAGATACCATGCGTCCGCCGTTGGTGATGGCAATTTTGCCACTTTCTTCACTGACAACAACACAGATAGCATCTCCTGCTTCACTGATACCTAATGAAGCACGATGACGTGGTCCCATTTTGGGGTCAGGCAAATTACGACTAGCTGTGAGTGGTAAGACAGATGCGGCTGATGCAATGCGTCCTTTATCATTGATGATAACTGCGCCATCGTGTAATTCTGTTTTAGGCCAAAAGATAGTCAACAGCAATTCTGCTTTGACATCACTATCAATCGGTATGCCTGTACGGATAAAATCATCCAAGTTGCTGTTACGTTGTAACACAATGAGTGCGCCATGTCGTCGCTCAGATAATTTTTCCGAGGCTTTGACGATTTCGTTGATAATGAGTGTGCGCTGGTCTTCTGGGGCTTGTCGGTTGAGGAGTTGCCCACCGCGTCCGATTTGTTCTAGTGCACGCCGTAATTCAGGCTGAAATATCACAGGAATAGCAACGGCAATCACTGTTAAGGCATTGGTGAGCAACCATCCTAATGCCTCTAATTGAAGCAAGCCAGCAATGACAAATAGGGCAATTGTCAGTATGAGCAAGCCTCGTAACAAAGCAACTGCTTGTGTGCCACGAAACAAAAAACTGGCAATATAAAATAGGAGTGCAACAATCAGAATATCAAGTAAATCACTACCTTGTAGATTATTGATTACCCACAGAAATTCTTGCACGCTATTTTACCTATATTTTAATCAGAACCAGCACATTATAGCAAGAAAGCACGCTCAAACGTGCTTCCCCACAAGTTTAATTTAATTGTACACTAAAATCGTTAACGGATGATGACATTATCCGCCTAATTGACTCAACAATCGTTTATAATCATCAATACGATCTGGATTCATCGAGATGATTTGTTTGATTGTTTTAGCAGCTTCTGCCATCAGACCTGCTTCGAGTTGTAATTCACCAAGGGCATCGAGTTGTTCAATCGCTTCTTTCTTCTGACCACGACGACGATAAATTGATGCTAAGCGTTGGCGCAAAGCCGCGTCATCAGGGTTGCTACGCACGAGGCTTTCGAGCATTTTGACAATTTTATCAATTTGCCCTTTCTTAGCGTATGAGCCAAGCAAGGTATCGAGACGCTTGATAGCTTCAACTTGATTGCCTTGTGCATAGAAGAGGTCAATCAAGGCACGAAGGGATTTTTCGTCTGTGGCATCGACACGCAAAATCTGCTCATAGACAGATTGGGCAGCGCGTGTGTTTAGGCGCATCTGGTGAATATCAGCAATAGCGTGTTTGATACGGACAACGACACTTGAATCTGAATTGATGCGGTCAGCGAGTTCTTCGGACGCATTGAAGGTATCACTAGCACGGTCAAAATCACCGAGTTGTTGATAGGTTTCGGCAAGACTAATATAATTTTCGAGAGCTTCGTCCCAACGGTCTTCATCTTCTAGCAGTTCAATCAAGCTAATTCGCACATCTACATTGAGCGGTGCTGTATCAAGGACTTCTTGCAAGATGACGGCTGCGCGGTCATTTTCTTCGCGCGTCAGGTAAAGACGAGCGACTGTATTGTACTTATCTATCGCTTGGCGGATACGCCCTTCTTTCATCATGATTTCTGCCATGCGTACATGAACGGGCAAATACCACGGTGACACCTCTGTTGCGTAATGGGCTTCGTCCATAGCCAATGTATATAAGCCCATCTGCATGTAGCGGTCAACGGTTGCTACCAGACTCGTCAGGGCATCGCCACCATCTTTGAGGTAATCGACCATCCCTTGACCACCCTCATCTTTGAGGATTTCGTCAAGGTGGATGCGTGTTTGAGTAATGCGTTGCTTCCAATTTGCACCTGTCAGCAAGCCCATCAATCGCTGATTGATTAAGCGTAGGCTTTCAGTATCGCGTCCTTCTAGCGCACCAAGTAAATTCCGATAGACGATGATGAGTTCTTGTTCTTCGTGTGGGGTTGCAGCAAGGCTGGTATCAACTGCACGTAAACTTTGGATAAGGTAACCCGTTGCTTCACCTTGTTTATCAAGGTGGCTATAGGCTTGACCAAGACCATGCAATGCGCCCGACGCGAGTATGGGATCATCAAGGATAGACTCTAGATGTTTGATTGCTTCTTGATAGCGTTCAGTGTGTATTAACAGTCCGCCAATGCTCATTTTAAGTGGTGGATTATTCATCCCTGAACGGTCTGCTTGCAAATATGCTTCAACAGCTTCTTCAGGTTGTTCTTGGCGTTGCAATTCCATGCCTTGCATTGCCATCATGACTGTTTCATCAAGTCCACTGACAATGACTGACTCAGCAAGTAGAACGAGGGCTTCTTGCATTGCTTCACCCATCGGTCCATCAGGATGTGCTTCACCGACGTTGCGACCATCGTCGAAATCAATTTCAGCATCGTCGTAGACAGGTTTGACATCACGTGCTAAGTAATCTTGTGGTAGCGCAATTTGCCCACCAGATTCAAGTGCACGCAAGGCACTTAGCCCAATAGAATGATTATTATCGAGCTTGAGTGCACGATTGACAGCACGTTTTGCCTTTGATGAATCACCCATTTGCTGGAAGTTATAGGCAAGGATTAAGTACGCACGAATAGCGTCGTCTTTGCGGTCAACCCGTTCATACGCTTGGGCAAGACGAGCATGAATGCTGACTAAGCCTGGTGTGAGGCTCGTTGCATGTTCCCATACGGAAATTGCTTTTATTAAGTCGCGTTGAGCGAGGTAAATTTCTGATACTTTGAGGAGTTGTTTAGAGGCATCTTCGAGTTGACCCATTTCTTCATAGGTTTCAGCTTGCCCTTCCAAAGGCACAGGGTCTTCTGGTGCAAGTTGTTGAGCACGCTTGAAGACTTTCATTGCACGGTCAAGTTGCATATCTCGCAATAATGCCATTCCGAGGTTGATATGAGCATCAGCATCGTTAGTCGCGGATTGAACTGCCTTAGAATATGCTTCAATAGCACTTGTCCAATCGCGCTCCCACGCGGCACTATGACCTTCTTCCATATATGTTTGATAATCTGACATGGCACTCACCAGAACTTATTTATGCGCTAACAGATGAACGAGAATTGCCTTTTGCGCGTGTAGACGATTCTCGGCTTGTTGAAATACGGCTGATTGAACACCATCCATGACAGCATCCGTGATTTCTTCGCCGCGATGGGCTGGTAAACAGTGGAGTACGATGCTTTGTTTACCCGTTTGGGCGAGCAAATCATCGTTAATTTGGTAGCCATCGAAGGTTGCACGACGTTCAGCAGCTTCGTCTTCTTGCCCCATGCTAATCCACGTATCAGTGTACAGGACATCCGCATTGTCAATAGCTTGTCCGATATGAACAGATTCTGTGACACTAATCCCTGTACGCTCGACTAATGGTGCAGCTATATCACGAACTGACTGTGGCAATTCGTAGCCTTCAGGTGTCGCAATCGCAAATTCACAACCGAAATGAGCACAAGCATAAAGCAGTGAAGCAGCGACATTATTGCCATCGCCGATATATGCCACTTTAATATCTTCAAGATGCCCGAATTGTTCTCGAATCGTGAGCATATCTGCCATTGCTTGGCATGGATGATAGTCATCACTCAAGCCGTTGATGACAGGTACTCGTGACCATTCAGCTAATTCCGTGACATGAGCATGGTCGAAAACACGCGCCATAATCCCATCGACATAGCCAGAAAGCACACGCGCCACATCGGGAATAGATTCACGCTTTCCGAGTCCAATTTCTTGTGGACCAAGCATGATGGCACTACCACCGAGATGCTTTATAGCAACTTCAAATGATACACGGGTTCGTAAGGATGGTTTCTGGAAAATCATACCGAGAATTTTGTTTTGTAAGACAGGTTGGTTGCCCCCTGTTTGCCATTCTCGTTTGAGGTGGATGGCAAGATCCAATAAATGCCGAACCTCAGTTGTATCCCAGCTTGCAAGGTCAAGAAAATGTTTCATGAAAATACAAATAGCTTTCTTGTGGAGTTGTTTAAATATTTTGACAACTGTATCAAATTGTAGCACAAAGCATTATGTGAGCAAATTAATCAATGGTACTGAAACAGTACAATGCCAAGTGTGATATCGGTGAGATACCACACTATGATGACTAAGCAGGTGACATATCGCGCCAGTTTTGCCCAACTTCTGCATTGGCAACGATTGGGACTGCTAATTCATAGGCACTTTGCATAGTTGTGACGACTAATTCAATTGTTTGGTCTAGTTCCTCATCAGGGACTTCTAGCACAATTTCATCGTGCACCTGTAGAATCATCTTGGCTTGGAGGTCACTCTGGTTAAGTTTTTCGTAGAGTTGAATCATCGCTATTTTGAGAATATCAGCAGCCGTGCCTTGAATCGGCATATTAATCGCAGCGCGTAATTCACCACGCACGCGATTCCCTGATGTTTTACCATCTTGTAGATGACGGAAATAGCGTTTTCGTCCACGCAATGTTTCGACGTAGCCTTGCTCTAGAGCTTGTTTTTCAGTGGTATCAATGTAATTTTTGACCCCTGGAATACGCTCAAAGTATGTTTTGATAAAATCACGGGCTTCGGCGAGGGTTAAGTCACTTTCGCGTGCGAGACGATATTCTCCCATACCGTACATCAGACCAAAATTAACACGCTTGGCGAAACTACGTTGTTCATAGGTGACTTCATCAGCAGGAATATCGAAAACAGCAGCAGCCGTCGCTTGGTGAATATCTTGTCCTTCGGCAAATGCTGAGCGTAGCGTTTTATCTTGGCTGATGTGCGCCATAATACGCAACTCGATTTGGCTGTAGTCAACAGCGAGTAACTTATACCCTTCTGGGGCAATAAAAGCACGACGGACTTCTCGACCAATTTCAGTACGAATTGGGATATTTTGTAGATTGGGGTCACTACTGCTGAAGCGTCCTGTAGATGTGCCTGTCTGGTTATAGCTGGTGTGAACACGTCCCGTTTTAGGATTCACTAGCTCTGGTAAGGCATCAACATATGTGCCTTTAAGTTTAGTGAGTTCACGATATTCAGTGATTTTGTTAATAACAGGATGCTCATCACGTAAGGCATCCAAAGTTGCTTGTGCGGTACTAAAGCCTTGTGTCGTCTTGCTAATACCTTCTGTCGATAAATTGAGTTTATCTTCATCGAAGAGGACTTCGCTCAATTGCTTAGGGCTGTTGATATTAAATTCGGATTGTCCACTGAGAGTGTAAATTGATTGCTCAAGGTCACTAATCATTTTATCAAGGCGTTGACTCATCTCAGCAAGATAGTCTACATCGAGCATAACCCCTGTGCGTTGCATGTCGGCAATGACAGGAACCATCGGCATGTCTACTTTTTGAAAAAGGTCACTTGCCTCAATATCATCCAATTCTTTCTTGAGAAGGTTGACTGCTTTGAGTGTAACCACACCATCAGCAGCCGCGTATTTAGCTGTACGACTGACGGCAACATCTGCCATAGTGATTTGACTTTTGCCCTTGCCGATTAATTCTTCAATGTCGGTCATATGAATATCAAGTTCTTGACGAGCAAAATTTTTAAGTCCAAGAAACTTACTAATGGGATTACGTACCCACTCGGCAAGCATGGAATCAAAAGCAACAGGTGATACATCAATACCGTAGCGTTGCATTACGACTAAATCATAGACTGCATTGTGTGCATATTTTGGAATGTCAGGATTGGTCATCGGTGCATGGAGTGCATCTAAAACAAAACCAATTTCAATTTGTTCACCTAGGGCATCATTGTGACCCAGTGGCACGTAATAGCCTGTTTCTTCGTCCACTGCGAGTGCGATGCCCACGAGTTCGGCTGACATCTGGTCAATGCTGGTTGTTTCGACATCCCAAACGATATGGTCAGCCTTATTCAACACTTCAACAAGCGCATCGAGACTATCTTTATCATTCACTGTCACAACATTTTTGGCAACATCACCAACAGGGAATGATCCATCATCTTCAGCATTCACGTTAAAGAGTGGTAGCTGATTCATGTTATAGCTTTCGAGGCGGTCAAATAGCGAGCGAAATTCTAGCTCACGAAACAATGGTGAAATATCATTGAAGTCGAAATCTTGGGCGACACAATCATCTAAGTTGAGGTCAATTGGTAAATCACGCATGATAGTCGCTAATTTTTGACTGGTATAGGCGAGGTCTTTGCCTCCAACAAGTTTCTTGTGAACAGCCCCTTTGATTTCATCAACATGCTCGTAAATGTTATCGAGTGTTTCGTATTGTTTGAGAAGTTTCGTCCCTGTTTTTTCGCCGATACCTTTGATACCAGGGATATTATCGCTACTATCGCCCATCATCGCTTTGAGGTCAACGAGTTGTGAAGGATGTAGGTCGTATTTCTCAACAAATTTTGGAATGTCGTAGATAACATCAGGGCGACTTTTCCATGCTGGTAGCTGTACGCGGACATGGTCGGAGAGTAACTGCAAAATATCACGATCACCTGTGATGATATGCACGTCAACATCTTGTTCTTCTGCTTGACGGGCAATTGTGCCAATGACATCGTCGGCTTCATAGCCATCCAGTTTGAGAATGGGAATATTGAAAGCAGCAACGACCTCATGAATGCGTTTGATTTGTGTATCGAGTGAATCAGGCATTTTCTCGCGTGTGGCTTTGTACTCGTCAAAATATTCATCACGTCCACTTAAACCTGCGTCGAAGGTTACTGCTAAGTATTTAGGTTTTTGCTCTTGAATAATATCAATCAAAATGCGCGTGAAGCCATATACTGCATTGGTAACTTCGCCTGTTTTAGTGCTAAAAGCGGCTTCTGGGAGTGCAAAAAATTGGCGATAAGCAACAGCGTGCCCATCAATCAAAAATAATGTTGGACGGTCTGGCATATGGAGAGCCTTTTCTATCTCATTTTGCGAACATATGGGCTAAATTATAGCATAAATCTCAGGGTCTGGCGAAGTTAATAAAGCGTTGAATCTCTTGTTGTTTCATCTCGCGCCCAGGTTGCAGAATTAGATAACTATCATCCCATAGTTGTTCACTTTGTGCGTTTAGAGTGGTAGCAGATTGGCGCATCAATTTAGAGAGTGTTTCACGGGCATCAAAGGTTTGTGGCATTTGACCATATATGTAGACGTAGTCATCGACTTGAATATCACCAATTTTCCAGCCAGAGGATGCAAGTTCTGTCTGGAGTGCTTTCGCAACTTGTTTTGGATTGTAGGATGTCTTTGCATCGCGTGAGAGCCACAGGTAAGCAATTGGTGTACGGTCTACATCGACTTCGGCAGTGATTTCAGTTTCTTCAATGAGAGGCGCAACGGATACAGGTTCTGGTTCTGGAATCGCATCTAGGGCATCAATGAGGCGTTTACTCTGGCGACGAATATCATGTAATGGGCGTGTCCCTGAGAAAATGAGTGAGAGTGTGAAGCCAACATCAGTACCGCGCGTGGATACCATGAATTCATCACCTGTTTCGGGATTTTCTGCGAAGAGGATGCGTGATTTATCACTTCCTTTAGCTTTATCCCACTCGACAGTCAGTTGTTCCAGCAAGCCATCTAAATCGGACATAGGTAAGCGACCTGCGTAGCCTACAACATCACCATCACGGGCAAGGACCGTTGCATCAGCCGTGAGTTCCAGCGCAACTTGCGTCAGAGTCGTAGCGAGTTGAGCCAGTTCAGAATCGTCATCATCAAAATCAATGAACGGCAGTTTATCGATTTGTTGCGGTGTCACGACGAGGTCAGGCAGTTCAGGTGGTGGCGGTGGTGGGAACGATGCGCCGACAGTCACTTCTTCGATTTCATCTTCATCAACAGGTGGAAGTTGTTCTGGCTCAGGGCGTTCAATTACAGGCACGTCTGAGTCGATAGGATGCGACAATTGCACAGGATTAATGGGATCAGTCACCCAATCGCTTGGGTCATCATCGTTTGCAGGCAATACGGTTTGTACAGTCACTGTGCCTGTGTATTCGATAGCCTCATCTAGTTCAGGAAATGGCAGTTCATCAGGCAAGAAATCAGGTTCAATTACAAAGCGACCTTCTTGGCGTTCCCACGATGGCAAGGGGCTAATATCCCCAATATTGCTTTGAGCAACACGGCGCATGAATTCTTCTAGCGAGAAGGTTTCGATTGGCGTTGACTCATCAATGGCAGCTTCGAGAATCATCGCTGCTGGAATCGTTTCGCTATCTTCAGTATCTTCTATTTCTTCAATAACAAGCGGTTGTGTTTTCTCTTCTGCGACGTAGGCAAGTGCTTCTTTGATTTGGTCGAGATTGGTCAATCGTGCACGTAAATCTCGAATAGTGCTACCTTCTGCCATGGTTGGCATGGGGGGTTCTTCGGCAGCTAATTTTTGGAAGATTGCTGATGCTTCAGGCGATAAATCAGGCTCAGGTTCACGCATCATATCGACAATCGTTGCGCCATCTTCATCATCAGCTAGCCACAATTCCATTGTTTGTGAGATACGCCCAACAGATAAACCTTGTGGCGGTGTTTTGCCTTCATCCACTTTGAGAATTTCGAGTTGGTCTTCTTTTGCCTTATTGAGCAATGCCACGAATTTACGAATCTTCATTGGGATGTTGATGATACGTTGGATATTATGGCGGTCTTGCAAATCGTGAATAGCAGGATGATTTGGGGCAGCGATGATAGCTATATCACGTTGGAGTAAGCGCAGATTATCGACCATATCCGTGCCTGGCATATCTTTCATACGGAAATCAACCACAGCGACATCTTGCTGGTGGTGACGTGCATGGGCAATGCCCGCTTTACCGCTAGAGAATACGGATACTGTAAATTCGCCATTGCGCTCAAGTGCTTTTTTGACATCAAGCGCGAATTTGGTTTCATTGGTGATAATCAAAATACGTTTTGCGAGAAATGCCATCACAATCCCCTAGCCATTGACAGAGTTAACGTGAATTTTGCTTAAGAAAATCATCGTAATTCAAGCGTATAAGCAGTTTAAATGGTGCGAGAAAAGTCGTTAGTTTTTAGTCCTTAGTTCTTAGTAGGTCTCAAAAGACCAATCACTAAACCCCAATGACGAATAACTTGTATTATTCACACCAAAAAGCTGGTACTACTCAAACCCTGAAACACTTGATGCTTATCCAAAACTGACGTTAGTTCCATTGTAACGAATAATCGCTAGAGAGCGAATAGAGGGATGTTTGATATGAAACATCCCTCTGAGGTTACGAGATTATTTAGGGTGCTTGCACAACCTCAATGGTGGTATCTGCACGATTGTTGAACTCCCCTGTTTCTTCGACATCGTTATCAGGGTCAACATCAACGCGAATATCATATTCATCTGCTGCATCAAAGGTAATATCTTGTGTGAGGGTGACGTTGGTTAGGGGGTCTAATGCGCCGACAGTTGCCACATCGTAGACAACATCTTCAAAGCCATTGCGTTCAACGCGCAAGCTGACATCGAATTGACCACTTCTGCCGTTGCCATTATTGCGGATGACAATTGTGACTTCGGTGGTGACTTCTGTTTCGCTTTGGGGAATCGTCACAGGGTCATCAACAGCAATGGATGGTACAGTCAAATCAGGTAAAGGAATGGCTGTTGGTACAGGCGTGTTGATCGGTGCTGGTGGATTCGTTGGAATTGGCGTTGGACTTGGTGTTGGTGTGTTGAGAACCACTGTTTCAATTGGAATAGATGTGCAATTCCCTGATAACGAAACAAATTGTGGATTACCACTGACCCAACCAACAGTATTACCCGAACTGACTTTCCACCATGAATTATCACCTAAACGAGCAACAACGTTAAGCAATGTATTCGCTTGGAAAGTTGTGATGACATTGTTACGGGTGGTCGTTGGTTGGGTACGCATATTTAAGCCAACGAGTGTCAGGACACGACAGACACCATCGTTAGGGATAATCGGCACTTGAACGCCTGAGCCACTGCCTGGAGACCCTGATGTGTTATCAGAGCGTTCCGTGACAATCACTTGTGGTTGTCCAACTGTGACTTCGATTTCTTCAGGTGGACTGGAAATTGCCTCGCGGAAGGCAATCACACGCAAAGTAAAATCACCATCACTGCGCGGAGTAAAATCGAGAACACCTTCAAAGCTGACTTCGCCATTGGATAAGTCAGATGAAACTGTTTTAACGAGACTGCCATTGGCAAAAAGTTGAACGCGCGTCACACCAATTTCATCGGTTGCACTGACGCTGACTAATATTTGTTCGTTGACAGTGAATGTATCCCCTGTGGATGGGGAGAGAATGCTCACGGATGGTTGCCCTGCGGATTGTGAGTCGCCATCATCAAGTGGCAAATCAGGTTCGGGTGAGCCACCAAGATTGCATGCACTCACCAGCAATAATGTGATACAGAGGGTAAAAATTGTTCGCAGTTGCATGAAGCCATCCTTTGCTTGTTCAGTGATAGTTATGACCCTCATTTTAGCACCAAAGTTCCAAATACACTTGAGAAACAGCAAAAGCCCCACAGTAAGATACAGTGAGGCTTTGAATAATCTTGAGTTTGAGAGCTAATGTTTAGCTACTAAGTGGTTCTTTGTAGATGGTGAAACGGCAAATATCATCACCTTTCGCCATACAGGTTGTTTCATCCACTTTGAACTCACTACCACCTGATACCCAACGGAGACCTTCTTGCAACAAGCCTTGCGCCACGAAGCAAACTGGACGGTCTGAGGTCCGTTCCCAGCAAATCGGATTACGTTCAATGGTATAGATGATTTTATCAGTGCCATCTTCATAGACATTTGAAATTTGGTCACTGAATTGTGAGAAGATGTTCGCCATTGCTGGCACACCAATTTTCAACTTCGCATTAAGTGGCAACACTTTGAACGCCAAATCGCCAACACCTGCCAGCGCACCAAAAGCGCGTAAGCCTTGTGAGAAAGTCGCACGTCCAGCACGTAATGCCAAACCGCGTCCGCCACGAGGACCGTACATTTCTTCTAGGGCAACATTGAGTGCTGTGTAATCAGCAAAGTCGAATTCTTTTTCTAGGTTATCTTGGGGATAATTGCCAATCAAATGAGGTAAGCCAGCAAGGTTGAGAATCGCCTTAAGACCATTTTCCCCCATTACTTCTTCCATCGCTTGAATGGTGATGAGCGCAAACTTATTTGGATAGTAGTACCCAGATTGTTTTCTCTCGGGTGGCATAGAGCAGAGCCTCCAATCGGTCAATCAGCACATCGCCTCATAGCTGATTGGTTCATTGTTTAACAAACGTCAGTAAAGATACAGATAGCCTTATAAAGTAAGCTTCATAAAGCCTGTGTTGTAGATTATCACGTCACATTGAATATTGTAGCCTTAGTATTGTATCTAGGCAAATTAATTCTTAAGGCTTAACACGAAATTGTGATGTGAATTTTTGCTTGTTCAATTGTGTTGGTACTATGCCGTGAGTATATGCTTTTGTCAACAGTGTCACGGCATAATCAAGCAAGGTTCAACGGTACTTAACCTGAGATAACAGGAATAATCAGGTCGTTTTGTTCAGGTTGTGGAATGCGCCCTTGCATACTGTATGGACCTGTCCATGCGATTTCCACATTGACGAGTTCGCCGAGTAAGTCCCCTTCTGCTTCAAAGAAGACGAGTTTGTTTTGTGGTGTCCGCGCACGCCACTTGCCTTTGTGTTCGCCCTCAACCAAGACTTCCATGGTTTTGCCGAGATGGGTCGCATTGATTTCCGCGCTAACTTGAGCATGGAGTTCCTCAATCATCTTATGACGACGGACTTTTTCATCTTCTGGGACATCATCTTCCATTTTGCGGTCTGAGATGGTCTGAGGACGTGGGCTATACCGTGCTAAGTGAACTTTATCGAGCTTGAGTTCGGCTAGCAAATTATAAGTATCCATGAATTGTGCTTCGGTTTCGCCACAGAAGCCAACGATGATGTCCGTATGAATTGCTACATCAGGAATTTTATTGCGGATTTTATCAATCAAGCGACGATATTGAGTATTGGTGTAGCCACGACGCATATTGCTGAGAACTTCATCATTCCCTGCTTGGACTGGTACTTCAATCACAGGCATCAGGCGTGGTAATTCGGCAACAGTATCGAGAATTTTATCGGTCATCCAATTAGGATGGCTGGTCAGGAAGCGAATGCGCTTAACATCAACTTCTTCGGCGACACGATGCACTTGACGTAGCAAATCAGCGAGGTCAGGTCCATCAGGAATATCTTTGCCGTAGCGGTCAACGATTTGACCAAGCAAGGTGACTTCTTTCACACCTTGTTGGGCGAGGCTACGAACATGATTGACAATTTCACCAACACTACGACTGCGCTCTACACCACGTCGGAATGGAATGATGCAAAACGTACCGGCATGAGAGCATCCATAAACGACAGGGACGTGTGCGCTGACAAGATTGCCACGTTCATGTTCTGGCAAAACGAGAACACCATCTTGAATTTGGTCGCGTTGTTCACGCTGTTGTTCTTCGAGGTCAATAATTTCGCGTTCACCATCACGGTCTTTGAGGAAATCAACCATCAAATCTGGTGTGGATGGTGCCATGAAAACATCGACATAGGGCAATTTTTTACGGAGTGCGACAGGGTCTTTGACACCAACGAGACAGCCCATCAAGCCGATGACTTTTTCAGGATTTTTGCGTTTTTCGCCATGCAATTGCATCAGACGACCATAGGCTTTATCTTCTGCGGATTGACGCACGACGCAGGTATTGACGACATAAATATCGGCATCATCAGGATTATCGGCGGCGCGATGCCCCATTTTTTCGAGTTCACTGGCTAATAATTGGGAGTCGGCTACATTCATCTGGCAACCGAGTGTCCAAATGTGATATTGCATAACAGCACTACCTTCAACGTTTACGGGATAGTTGTATTGTATAAGATGGGTGTGGCAGTGACAAGTGTATAGCGGATAGTGATAAGTTCTGTGTTTTGATTGCCAAGGATTTTGCCACGATGACACGAAGATCACGAAGAGAAAAAAGCAAAGAGTTCTGAGTGCTGGGTTCTGAGAGTAAATGTTACCAGCACTCAAGGCTTAGAAATTCAAGTATTAGGATTTAGGAATTGTCTTCCAAGGATAAGTACCTGACTTTAACATTTCTAATGTTTCATAAACTTTCATTTGGATATCATAATACGCCGAATCAGGATGAGACCATTGAGTAATTGCTGTCAGTTCCCCTGTAACCTCTTCATCAATTGGTATAGCTTGCAAATGTTTATAGGGAGGAAATTCCTAATGACATTTCGATAATAGAATCGGAATACACACACACTCTTGATTTTCATAATTTTTAATTGCTAGAGGCGTTTCGATATTCTTAATGAATTTAGAACGTATAAAATCTCTACTTATCAGAAACAACACAATCTTTGATGAGTTAAGTTGTATTTCTATTTCTTCACTCCAAATATCACCTGATGGAATTTTTCTATCAGACCATAGTTTAGCTATTTTGTAAGTTTGAAGATAATCAAGTGTTCTCTCAATTTCTTTTCTTGCATCTTCATCCTCATGTGCATAAGAAAAGAATATTTGTGGCAGATTGTTGTGGTTATCGTTAGATATATCCACTTCTCCATTTTTTATAAGAACAGAAGATATTTCAGCAATAGCGGTGTTTATTATTACAGAAATTTTCTGGTGTAAAATCTTTGTTCTATGATGTCCTAATGCAGGTGTACTCCCCAAAAATGTGATACTAGATTTAAAATCAGATAAGTTCATCAAACCATGTCTAACGTAATTATATGAAGAAAATTCTTCATATGTGTTATCCAAATACACGAAGTCTT
>JBCCSC010000006.1:0-195188 GCA_039200705.1 Chloroflexota bacterium | reverse complement strand
GAGCGATTCGTGCTGTTGATGATATTTCCTTTGATATTTTTCGTGGCGAGACATTTGGGCTTGTTGGAGAATCGGGGAGTGGTAAAAGCACGACAGGACGCACCATTTTACAATTATACCAACCTACAGCAGGTAGTGTTATCTTTGAAGGACAAGAGTTAACGAACTTGCCGAACGATCAAATGCGACAAATTCGTCGTGAGATGCAAATTATCTTTCAAGACCCCTACGCCTCACTCAACCCACGTATGACAGTTGGTAGTATTGTGTCTGAACCGTTGCAAATTCACAAGCTATATCCAAACAAGGTTGAACGTCAGCAATATATTGAAAGTCTCCTTGAACGTGTCGGATTAAACCCCTACTTTATTAATCGTTATCCTCATGAATTTTCTGGTGGTCAGAGACAACGGATTGGCATCGCACGAGCCTTGGCATTACAGCCTAGCTTCATTGTTGCAGACGAACCTATTTCAGCACTGGATGTTTCCATTCAAGCACAAGTCGTGAATTTAATGGATGAGCTGCAAGATGAATTAGGCTTAACCTACTTGTTTATTGCGCATGACTTATCCATGGTGCGCTACATTTGTGATCGGGTTGCTGTAATGTATCAAGGGCGTATCGTTGAGTTAGGCGATACCACTGCGATCTATGAGAATCCAGTTCATCCCTATACACAAGTACTACTTTCTGCGGTGCCTATTCCTGACCCAGAGATTGAGCGAACGCGTGAACGCAGCATCAAAGACCCTGAATTTGACTATGGTGAATCAAACTCGGAGATGATTGAGGTTGAAGCTGGACATTGGGTTGCTTCCAGCCGTATTACAACACCATAACTGAGATCATTGAGTAATTTGCTAACAACTATGTTTGCTTGACAGAATAGTTTTCTTTTCCTATTTCCCTCGCTGCGTGATGAGCAGATGGGGGAGTAATGGAAAGCGAGACAGAAAGACAAAACGATTATAGTGATGCTATTCGTCGGCATATTCGTCCCTTTCCGCGAGAATGTCGTTACTCTACGGGGTGGAATGGTGAGATGACATTTGCGGAGATTCGTGATGCGTTGATGCCGAATCTCAATCGCTTGATGCGCTATTATCGGCGGGTAGATGTGGATATTCCTGACATGATACAGGATGGCTTCATGCGCCTGTGGCAGGAATTGAGTGAGAATCCTGCTTTGTTCGCCGATACGGATCATGGGGGTGCGGTGAAATGGGTGTTGAATCGCACAGGTGCATCGCGCTATCGTCGATGGTTTCGGCGCGAGATGTATATTGAGGACCATCTGGTGCGTGATAATGACCCTGATGAAATGCAGATTAATGGACTTGGTACGGGCTACCATGAGGGGTATGCACATTTCACTCGTGCGGTAGATTTGCGTCTGGATATATGCCGTGCGGTGGAACAATGTGCCAATAAATATCAGGATAGTCAGCCTCACCTAGCCGCACTTTATTACATCACGACCAGTGTGCAATGTGAAGATGCCGCCATGTTAGCAGAACGCGGGGGCAAGAAGCGCAATTGGTGGCTTACTAGTGTGGTTAAGCCTGTGCGTGAGGAATTGTATAGAGCGTTGGATCGCTATCCACCGAAGAAAATCCGTTGGCAGGATAAGTTTGATGCGGGGAATGATGTGCCATTTTTGCGAGTATTGTCAGCATACAAGGAAAAAGGGGATGAGCGCATGTGTACGACGCTCACCCACTTACAAGAAGGCAAGAGGCGCAAGGATTTGATGCAGGAATTGGATATTCCGATGTCTACTGTGGGGTATTTGCGGCGTGTGGCGTATCGGGAGTTGGATCGGGTGTATGGGTGTGGGGTTGGGTAGTATAAATAGCGTTACAGTAGATGGAATTATTCATGAGTTAGCTCTTAGATAATGATGAGAATCATAATATTGTAGAATGAGTTAAGAATAGTAACTTAGTAGGTGTAACGTGTTTTAATGCCTGTCTTGTAGGCTATTAAAAATTATAAAAGGTGATAAAGGGTCAGTTAACCTGCTGCGATTAGTCTTTGTATTAGAAGGATTTTCTACTTGGTAGTATCTTACCACTCATATATTAACCATATGGGTAGAGCGGTTCAAAAACCTGTATTACAGTCCAGAATGTGTTGCAAAATTTCGATAAGAACATCACATGCAACATCATTTTACTGTTATATTCAGGAGTTAATTTTCTATGAAGCGTTTTCCAATGATTGCCATTATCCTTGCGGTGATAACCGCATTGGTACTGGCTGTGCCCGTTTTTGCACAAGATGATACTGTGCAAGAGATTATTGAGGTAAACACCTCAGCATTAGTCAATGCGGAAAATCTGGTCAGTGAGATTTCCCCCATGACGTATGATATTGTTGCACACACATTGACGGTTGGTTTCTCCATTATGTTGGCTGCATTATTCTATTTCGTGCTGACCATTCGGAGTGTCGCGCCACGTTTTCGTGTGTCATCTATATTGTCAGGCGTTGTGATGGTTTCTGCCTTTTTGATTCTGTTTTATCAGGCTCAGGCTTGGCAAAATAGTTTTGTCTTCAATGCAAATTCAGGCACATACCAACTTGCTCAGGGTGCTGATGCCTTCTCCAATGGCTTTCGCTATTTGAACTGGCTCATCGATGTGCCGATGTTGCTTTTCCAAATCTTGGTCATTGTTGACATCACTAAAGAGCGTCGTGCAAGCCTGCGTAATCAATTTTGGTTCTCAGGCACAGGTATGATTGTGACAGGATATATTGGGCAATTCTATGAAGCCTAAGCAACCAGCTTCACTTCACCCTTCTATGTTTGGGGGCTGATTAGTACGCTGTTCTTCGTGCATGTCTTATACTTAATTTACCGAGTAATTCAAGAAGGTAAAGAAGGCATGGAAGACAATGCAGCCCGCGTATTTGGAACAATTTTACCCTTGTTCTTTGTCAGTTGGATGCTTTACCCAGGTGGTTACTTAATGCCAGTTTTACTCAACTCAGAGGGCTTGTTCCAAGCAGGTATCATAACTGAGGCTGGTATCGTTGGACGTGCACTCACCTACACTGTTGCTGATGTCGCATCCAAAGTGATTTATGGTGTGATTCTGACTCAAGTTGCTCAAATTCGTAGCGAAAACCTAGGTTATGACTCACAAGCTGGAATGTTTTCCGCAGGTACTGCGCCAGCAGCAGGCGACTAAATACCGTATCTATGTGAGCTAATATGAACTGTTTGGCATTTACTGGATGGTTGTGTTAGTTGCCTAAACATTTTTACGAAGGAATGCTGTCTATCTTGCAAAAAAGATAGACAGCATTCTTTTTATCTTGTCATTTTCTATTTCGGGTTTTTGATCTAGGTTTACGTTTCTTACGTAGTAAACGATATGTTGCTACCATAGCACTGCATAATGCTATGGTAATAAAGATTAGGCTTAGAATAAATATGCTGTATTCGATAAATTCAGTCATTATTGTGCGCTATGTACTTATCTTCTATCGTATTGTTTTGTTATTATAGGCTTGAGTATAGCGCAGAAAGAAAGATTGATAGCGATCTGTCCAGCAAGATTAGCATCAATCTTTCTGTGAGGAGTTATTGCGTGGTGAGGCGGTGTTCGCGGAGGACTTCGGCTACGCTGGTGCGTCCAGCTTGTACGCCGTGTTCGTTCAAGGCGGACAATACGCCGTTGACTGAAAGCTCAAGTAATTCGGGATGTTCAGCTAGGTGAGCGCGGATGCGGGATTTGACGCTTTCGGGTTGTGCGTGCGTAATCTGTGCGTTAGGTGCGCTTAGGATTTGCTGTGCGCTCTCAGCGGACAGCGAACGAACAGGGGAGGCGGGGCTGCCTAAATAGCCTTCCACTGCATCATATGCCCGTTTGCGGGCTTGCTTATCGCGTAAGCCGTCTACCTTATAGGTAACGTACAAGGCGCGGTAGAGCACATCGCGCTGGACTTGTTGCCATTGCTGTTCTTTGAAGTTGCGACCCTCGCGTTGGTCTAAGGTCAAGTCAGCCAGCCCATCGCCTGCTACTAATGTGCCAATGGGGATAATCAGCGAAGACAGGGCTGCCATGATAAGGGCGGCTTGGCTGGTGGCAGGCAGGATGGTGAACTGCTCCATAATGGCGGTAAAGGAGAGGCTATCCAGATTGGTGACCGATACCACCGACACAAATGCGCCTGCGCCATTGACTAAAATGGCAGTGATGAATAGCAAAATTTCCATTGCCCATAATGTCCAAGGGAGTTTCTCATCTGCACTATGGGCGAGGCGACGACGAAAAGCAGCATAGAGCAAGCCGAACTCTACACCGATAGGGGCGATAATGCCCCAACGGGGGGTGAGCATGGTAAATATTTTTGCCGTGTGCGGGGCAGATAGCCCGAATAGCACTAGAGCAACGATGACAATCCAGTAGGGCACGCTGGCGGCTACCAGATGACGAAATGAACGGCGTGGGGCTTCCTCTTTTAGCCAGCGTGCGCGTTCCCGACGGTAGATGGTGGCAATATCATGGCTCTTATGTTTGGGTTTCATGGCGTTCTTCCTTTATAAGCATTGCGGATGGTTGGATAGGATATGAAACAGAAAAAGCGGTCAGCCATGGAATGGGCTACCGCTTTCAGAGTGAATGCTATGCTGTTAACAATCGTAATTGCTGGGTGAAATCGTGGATTTGCTGGATGTTGGAGGCGGAGAGTAGAGCGATTGAACTCTGGGTTCGAGTCCCACCATCCTCATCGCCGAAAAATGCTGTACTGGATTCAACCAGTATGGCATTTTTTGTTTAATATAACCTACCTCATTCCTATCTAAATTCCTCAAAGATTACAATTTGTTATATTGGAAAATGCTAACTATCAAATACGTGATAAAATCTGTTGCTATTGGAATGCCACTGGTACACTATAACATAATGATAATTCTTTCCTACGATTACTGATGCGACGAGGATAAACAATGTTTCGCTCGCAATTACCACTAGTTAAACGCACTCGTGTTCTGAATTCAATCAGGTCTAATCAAAACCTTCGCATTGTTCTCATAAGCGCACCTGCTGGTTATGGAAAAACAGTACTTGCTAATCAAATCGCTGAGTGTCTTGAAAGCGAACTCATCACGCACAAGGTAACGATATGGCAACGAGATGTTGCAGACTTGCATCAGGTGTCCTTGCAGGCGTTTCATAATGCTATCTTCCACGATGTACAACTAGACTCTGAAATATCTCCTGATAATGCTATTCCAGAATTGATGCGTGCTATTGAATTGTATGATGGGCATGTGACATATTTATTTGATGATTTGCATCATCTTCTTGACTACCAAAAAGCGGAGCAATGGCTTCAAAGCTGGTTAGATAATATTCCGCAGAACCTAACACTCATTTTTGCTGGGCGTGAGATACCGCCATTGAGTTTAGCTTCATTCATTCATCGCAATGAGATTCTAGGCTTCGGTATTGAAGACCTTATGATTAATCCCCAAGAATTACAAACTGTAATGCCCGAATTATCCCTTGATGTAGCGACCAGCTTAGTGTCGCAATTTGATGGCTGGATTGCAGGTATCAAACTTGCTCTAACAGTAAAAAAGACTGTAACTGATAATGATATTACAACTTTAACACCTGACCAATTATTTCAGGATTTACTGTTCTCTACTTTTAGAGAGCAAGCCCCCGATTTCCAGTCATTTTTGATGCTGTCCTCAACACTTGACACAATCAACGAAACATTATGCCGTGATGTATTAGGGTTGCAAAATGTAACGCACCATCTCAATCGTTTACATGCACAACAACTATTTATTACAACAGGTGAGCATGGGACGGAATACCATGATTTATTCCGAACATTTCTCCAAGACCAACTGCAACAATATGACAAGCAGTTATATTTGGCGTGTCATCGGCGCGTTGCTGAATGGAAGCACACACAAGACCAAGTGAGTCAAGCAATTGTCCACTATGTCGAAGCAGAACAGTACCAAGATGCTGCCAAGCTATCGAAGCACATCGCTCACAGTTTCTTGATAGAAGGGCATCAAGAAGCACTCATTCACTTCCGTGAAATTATCGGAGAACAATCCCCACCTGAATTGTTGTTATACTGCGGGATTATCCGCATGGAGCGTAGAGATTTTGAACAATCGCAATACTTACTGACACAAGCGAAACAGCAATTCTCAGAACAACATAATGATGCACTGGCAACGCGGGCATCAATCGAACTGGCATTCAATGATTATCGTGTCGGGAATTACGATGCTACGGTGCAACAATTAGAAAGCCTTGAAATTCCCTATCCAGATATGGATGCGAGGCGCAAACGCTTACAAGGTCTAGCATACCTAGAGTCAGGGCAATTTGACCGTGCCATCGAATTTCTCACAAAAGCACTCGATGACCTCACACGCTACGAAGCCGATTTCGGACGCTCCAATGTATTACAAGATTTGAGCGAAGCACATCTACGCTCAGGGAATATTGCAGAAGCAGGTAAATCACTGAAGACGGCTGTTGCTCTCAAACGTAAATTAGCAAATGTTGATGACCTAGCACTGACATTGAACAATCTTGGACATTTTTGGTATAGAACAGGCTCATACGATGATGCTATCGCTACGCTTGAAGAAGGTCTTGATATAGTCTCTAGTCCCAAAGCCAGAGCAAAAGCCTATCTCTATTGGACACTCGCCGATGTATTCCGCGCACTTGGGATGTATTCGGATGCTGAACGCTACTATGAGTCAGCACGTAAGAGCGCAGGGAGCGAAGAATATTTATACGTTGGAATCATGCAGAGCTTCGCGATCATGCGTTGTATGCAAGGATATTGGCACGATGCCCAACATATTTTGAATCACAGCAAACATCGTATCAACTCTTCTGTGCAGAATACTATGTCAAAACTCCTACAACATGCGGTTCAAGTGATGCTCACGCAATCAGGCTATGATGAGGTCGATTCTGCGATGACAGAATTGCAAGAAACAGGTGCAAAGCTAAAAATGGCAGACGGTTTAGGCTTATACCTACTCATCGGCTGGCAAAGTGCCATCCCCAGTATCAGTGAGCGTGGCATCAGATTACTTAAATCACTAGAACCTGAACTTTGGCATACAGTCGCCAGTTTCGTTGTGAAATTCCCACAACTCCAACGCCATCTCGGCAGTGTAGATGGTCTATCACGATTACAGCTATATTGCGACAAACTTCGCTTACCAACAGCAGACGACCAAAAGACTATTTTCTACCCAAATCTGTATGATGTTAGCATATATACACTTGGGCAAGATTACTTTATGTTGAACGGTCATAAGATAACCAATTGGACAGTTGCTTTTGCACGTGAACTGTTTCTGTTTTTGTTATTGAATGGTGCTAATACCCGCTACGATTTGCAACGAGAGTTCTGGTCTGACCGAGATATTGACCAAGCAATGTCAATTTTCCACACGACACGAAACCGACTTCGCAATGCGCTAGGCGAACATGCGATTCTCTATCGAGATCATAAATACTTCATCAATCCTACCTTCAACGTGACAATAGACTGTACAAAGTTTGAAGACTTCGTAGTACGAGGAATGCGCCTCCCAATCAACGATGCGCGTTCGGAAGATTTGCTACATCGCGCTGTTCAAACCTATAAAGGCGATTTTCTCACACAATTTGACCACACTTGGGTAACACATCGACGCGAATACTATCAAGGATTGTATGTTGATGCTTTAGTGCGCCTTGCAGAAAATTGTGAACTGAGAGCAGACTATCATGGCGCAATCACACTCTACGAAAAAGCGATTTCAAAAGAACCCTTCACGGAGAAATTGTATCGGCAAACGATCTTGTGCTGGGCACGGATGGGACGACGCGACATGATGCAAATTACCTTCAATCACTTAGTCCAGCGTCTTCAATCGGGTATTCAGATGAAACCCTCACGCGAAACCCAAAATTTCTATAATTCACTCATCGATAATACCGACAATACCGATTTCAAATAAAGATATTGGTCTACGATTGACTGATAGCGACACAGAAACATTAACGTTGTAGGGAAGGATCAGCGTATCCTTCCGCTTGGGTTGTCATTCGGTGGCATACGCCGATAGCCACCCTACAATTTGCATCAGTTAATACTGTGCTACCACTCAAATAAAAGCACACTATCTCCAATCGTAAATATTCAATCTCATCGTAAGGGAGCGTTTGAAACGCTCCCTGTACACTTATTGAACGTCAGTTTTGGATAAGCATCAATTATTTGAGTGGCTATCAGAGTAAGGACTGTTGAGTCTCATTAAATGATACCGATATTGTCTCACAAAGTCGTATCACCCCTGTCATGGCTAGTGTTCCTGATAGTGGAACTTAAACGACAGGTAGAAAAGGTGTAAAAAACAGCGTTGAAAATATTCTCTGCGTCTTTACGCCTTTGTAACTTTGCGTTAACTTGCTTGTATTGCACGTATACAAGCAAGTCCCACGCTCAATCTTTTTAATCTTTTACTCATCTAAAAACTGTGTTTTGTTTAGACGCTTGTTCAGAGTTGTAGTCCATCATTGAAAACATAGAAATTAAACAAAAATCAATGTTATGGAGAAGACAAAATGAACAACGTACTCGAAATGATTATTTCACGTATTAAAACAAATAAAGTACTCCTCTGGATTTTGTTAACCCTGCTTACACTCTTGACTATGGTTGGACCTGCACTCGCAGAAGGCGCAACTGGCTCAAGCGTTTAGTTAAAGGTGGCGAACTCGTCATGGTAATGCGTGAACGTACAATAACATCAATAACGGCACTTCCTGCCTTTACACAAAAAGAGATGCGTAACATCAATAAATTGCTTCAACAAGCACTCCTGAACGGACAGTTAAAGCAACGACTGATGCGAAAAGATGTCACCTTATGTGCTGAATTTGGCTTATCCAATTCAGTGTGGGAGCAACTATCTAAGATTCGCGCCATCTCATTTGCAGAATTTTGTGGTGAGCTGAACCAGCTCCAAGAGCCATCAAATCTGTAAGTCCGCACGAAGGAAGACATATGTGCAAAAGGGTGGTGGATATAAAAATCCACCTTTTTGTTTACACACAACGTAACAATATGCGATTGGGAATCGAGAGATGATTGTGACAAGTGAGATAAGGATTTCGAGTGAAGTTTCAGTTCAATCACAGATTAACCTAAGAGATGTGAGCCATATATTTACCAATAGTGTTATACAAACGAGCCAATGGCACGAATTATTATTTGATAGATTAGCTACAAAAAATAATGCAAACGCGATTGTCCACATTTGCCCATGGTACGATGATGATTGGAAACGATATCTTCAACTAAACGACCAAGTGTCGCAGGTTGTTGTGTGGATTAACGAATCCATGGAAATCAATGCACAGCCTTATGCCAATGTACAATTGGTTCGCTACAAATCACCGACGCCATCCGAACGCTTCATCATCATCACGGGTAATGAAATATCCCGTGCCCTTGTTTCATGGAATCAGGATAACAAGTTAGACAGCGAAGAATTCCTAGCTGTATTTATTTCAAATCCTAATCTAGCACGTCTATTATCAACGACACTAAGCCAGAAAATCACGAATAGTCAAGTTTAAATCAACTTAATTTGCTAATTTGATTGAGTAAAATTCCAATACCTAAGAGTTTCATCGAAAAACTAAGCCTCATGTCATCAGCCACGCCAATTTGGTCAGCTATTGAACTGACTGACCCTTTCCGATAAAATGCTAAGCTATGTTGCTAACAATCGTAATTGCTGGGTAAATTGGCGTAATTGCGTAATGGGATAGATGAAAGCAAGGCTGTTAAACAACGAGTTCAAGCCTCACCATCTCCAATCCAGCACAGAAAAGGCGTATCATTGCGCCTTTCGTGTTCTACACACAATTTTCTGATGAAAGTTTTACGCCATCCCCATTTATAAGCTGATATAATGAACAAGTCTCGTCGCAAGGATATAGCTCTTGAATATTCAAACAGAACGTCTCGATAACCACACCGCACGCTTCACTGTCGAAATTGAACCCCAACAATGGGAAAAAGCCAAAAAAGATGCGGCAAAAGAAGTATCAAAACAAATTCGTGTCAAAGGCTTCCGTAAAGGCAAAGCACCCTACAACGTTGTAGTTCGCACAGTGGGTGAGGGTGTTATCATAGAAGAAGCCATGGAAACCCTTGGCAATGATGTCTACCGCGAAGTCATCCAATCGACTGAACTAGAGCCTTACGCATCAGGTAGTCTCGAAGATTTCCAACTCGAACCACAACCAACATACACTTTCACCGTACCACTCGTGCCTGAAATTGAACTGGGTGATTACCGTGAAGTTCGTCTTGATTTTGAAGCCCCCGTCATTTCCGATGAAGATGTAAATCGCGCCATGCGTCAATATCAACAACAAGAAGCGGTTGTCGAAGATAGCGCAAACCCTGTCCAATCAGGAGACCGCGTGACAATTGACATTAACAGTGAATTCGCCGACGGTGAAGAACCATCAGACGATGAAGATGAAGATGCCTCTGATGACGAAACACCGAAAAAAGGTGATCCTTTCATCCATCAGCACGATGCAACCATTAACCTCGACCCTGAAAACGAACCTGTTCTACCAGGCTTTATTGAAACACTCGTTGGTGCAAACGTTGAGGACACGGTTGAATTTGAACTGACCGTTCCTGAAGATGATGAAGACTACCGTGAAGGTGTTCGTGGTCGTAAAGTGAGCTTTGAAGTCACCATCAGTGATATTAAAAACGTGACATTGCCCGAACTCAATGATGATCTGGCAGCGCGCATTACCGAAGACGAAGCTGATGAGCCACTGACACTGCTTGAACTTCGTGTTCGCACACGCGAAGAACTACAAGAACAAGCCAATCGCAACGCAGATAGTGCCTACTCTGACCAAGTGCTGGATAAAATTGCAGAAGGCGCAACCCTGAGCTATCCAGAAATTATGCTCACGGAACGCATCCATGATATGATTGATGATTTAGACCGCAATCTGCAACAACAAGGTATGAACCTAGAAACCTATCAACAAGTGATGGGCATTACCCACGATGATCTTCATGAACAATATGAAGAAGATGCTGTAAAATCATTGGAACGCTCCCTTGTATTGGGTGAAGTCCTAGTGCAAGAAGGCATCAATATCACAGCTGATGACGTTGCCGATGAAATCAATAAAACACTCGCACAATTTGGTGAGCAAGCCGATATGTTCCGTCAATTTTTTGATACTGAACAACAACGTGCCAACATCGCCAACAACATTTTGTACGAACGCATCATGACACGCCTCGCTAAAATTGGTAGAGGCGAACCACTTGATGAACCTGACGAAGAGAACGAAGAAGACAGTAAAGAACCTGTCGAACAAGAGGTCGCTGACGAGCCACAGGCAACTGTTGAAGATACACCATCCGATGCAGACAACGCCTCCGAAGAAGATGAAGAGGTAGTATCCAAGGCAACAGCCGACGATAATACCGCTAATGATGATTAACGCACATGACCTGAAAGGAGATAGTATACGCGCAATCAGTCGTATGCTAAATACACAATGAACAACGGATTTATGCCACAAAACGTTATCCCAATGGTAATCGAGCAAGGTAGTCGTGGCGAACGCGCTTACGATATTTATTCACTCTTGCTCAAAGAACGAATTGTATTCGTTGGTACAGGCATTAATGACCAAGTTGCTAACCTAGTGGTTGCTCAATTGCTCTTCCTAGACCGTGAAGACCCAGACCGTCGTGTTCAAATGTACATCAACTCACCAGGTGGGGCAGTCTACGCAGGGATGGCAATGTACGATGCCATGCAACTCATCAACGCACCTGTCAGCACAGTTGCTGTCGGTTTAGCGGCAAGTTTCGGTACAGTTCTGCTCACAGGTGGTGAAGCTGGTATGCGTATGGCACTGCCGAACGCAACCATCCATATGCACCAACCATTAGGTGGCGCACAAGGGCAAGCCTCTGACATTGTCATTCAAGCAAATGAAATTGTTCGCCTCAAAGAACGCCTGAACAACATTTTCGTTCACCACACAGGGCAAGATTACGATACAATTGAAAAAGATACTGACCGCGATATCTACAAAAGCTCAGAAGAAGCGGTTGAATACGGTCTCATTGACCAAGTATTAAATGTTGAAAACGAAAACGAGGACTAATTAACGTGACTTTTCCACCAGGAGGACATCGGTGTTCATTTTGTGGACGTAGCCATGATGAGGTAGATCGCCTCATCGCGGGTCCCGATAATGTATTCATCTGTAATTATTGTGTCGAATTGTGCCACAATTTGCTCGCAGATGAAGAATACATCGAACACTCTGGTCCAGAATTTCAACTCGATAAGTTGCACCTCCCACGCGAGATTATGAGTCACCTCGATGAATATGTTGTTGGGCAATACTACGCCAAACGTACCTTGAGCGTGGCAGTCTATAATCACTATAAACGGGTTCAAGCCAACACCGTTGCAACCGATGTTGAACTGCAAAAGAGCAATATCCTCATCATCGGACCAACAGGGAGTGGTAAAACCTTTCTTGCACAAACACTCGCCCGTATCTTGGATGTGCCATTCTGTATTGCAGATGCAACCGCACTCACAGAAGCGGGCTATGTTGGTGAAGATGTCGAAAACATCTTGCTCCGACTGATTCAATCTGCCGATGGTGATATTGCGCGTGCCGAAAAAGGGATTATCTATATCGATGAGATGGATAAAATTTCCCGTAAATCAAACGATAATCCATCCATCACACGTGATGTTTCTGGTGAAGGTGTGCAACAAGCCTTGCTCAAAATTATTGAGGGCACAGTTGCTAACGTACCACCCCAAGGCGGACGTAAACACCCACACCAAGAATTTTTGCAGATCGATACCAGCAATATCCTCTTCATCTGTGGCGGAACATTTGAAGGCATTGATAATCAAATTGCAAAACGCATTGGTGCAAAAGGCACACTCGGCTTTAACTCCGAAAAACGGAGCAAGCACGAAAAAGGTGAATTACTGCGCCAAGTCAGCCCAGAAGACCTCATCGGTCATGGCTTAATTCCTGAATTGGTAGGTCGTCTACCAGTCGTTGTTGGTGTTGAACCACTTGAACGTGATGATTTAGTGCGGATTCTCGTTGAACCGAAGAACTCACTCACACGTCAGTATCAACACTTACTCTCACTCGATAATGTTGAACTTGAGTTCGATAGTTCATCGCTAGAAGCGGCTGCCGACCTCGCTCTAGCGCGTGGTACAGGAGCGCGTGGTTTACGTTCAATCATCGAAAAATGCTTGCTCGAAGTCATGTTTGAAGTACCAAGCATTGACCGCATTCGTCGGGTTGTTGTCACAGCCGATGTCGTCAATGGCGAAGCAATGCCTGATATTTTCGATAAAGATGGCAATCAGCTCGCTTGGGATGAAGATGGTCACTCCGTTGATCCTGCTCAACCAGCCGCATAAGGATTTGATTTTCGTAGGGGCGTGACCTGTTGCGCCCGTTCAAAAAAACACTAAGTAGAGGATGTCTCAGTGCTGTTATTTGGCAAGATAACCTCTGCTTGTCCACCCACTTTAGATTTAAATTCCTGAGCGTCCAAACGTGTTGCACCCTCACCAACACTCCCCCAATTGAACGGCATCACCCAACGTGGAGATAATAGCGCAACTGCCTCGACTGCCTCATCTACACCCATCGTATCGCGGTTATCAATCGGCAACAAAGCCACATCAGGGCGGATTCGCTCCATCTCAGGGATAATTTTAGTATCGCCCGCATAGTAAATATCATAAAAATTCACCGAAATCACAAAACCTAAGCCCCCATCCTCTAACTTATGTGTGATACCATCAGGTGCATAGGCTGGAATTGCTTTGATACTCATACGCTCAAAGGACATACTCTGCCAAGGTCGAATAATAGTCGTATTCGTGATTTTTGCAGCCACAGCCTCATTCCCGATAACCTTTGTATGTGGACCGCGTAGTTTCTCAATATCGGCTGTCGAACAATGGTCATAATGCTCATGTGTTAACAAGATAATATCAGCGTGGAAGGCACTACGAACAACACGCCATGGATTAAGCACAAGCAACTTCGATGCTTGAATCATGAACCCACCATGCCCAAGCCATTTGATGTCATCAATAAGCATGACTAAAGCCTTATTTGTCTATTTAGGATGCTACCCATATAATATCAATAATGTGTTTAAATCAAAAATTTGTCTACAGTTTGAATAACACATGACGAAGAGCCATTATGTTATTTTCTGTTATAGTAGACTACAATCAACCACGACCAAGCAACGATCAGGGTGATACATATGACAAACAACCTAAAACCGCTCAAACGTTTAGGCGCACAACAACCACAACAAGCACCACCAGACCGACAACGCCGTACTCGTCCCATAGGAAAAACAACAGGCAGCCTCAATAAAAAACCAACAACAGGTATTCTTGGCGCATGGAATCCACCACCATTAACTAATGTGTCGGATACAGGGCTAACCACACTCGCGCTGGCAGATCTCGTTCTTAAAGTGCTTTATTTTCGTGGTGATTTACAAGGTCATGATATTGCCGACGTTATCAAATTGCCGTTCAACGGTATCGTCGATAAAGTCCTCGAATTTTTGAAACGCGAAAAAATGATTGAAATCACAGGCACGCAAGGTTTCGGTGAAGCCTCTTACCGCTACGAAATATTGGGCGAAGGTATGAAACGTGCTCTCGAAGCCATTGACCGTACCCAATATGCAGGTCCAGCACCAGTGCCTCTCCAAGAATATATCAATGCTATCAACGCTCAAAAGCGACAAGAGGCATCCATCAAAGAAGAAGATATGCGTAAAGTGTTGGATAATCTTATCGTTGATAAATTCATGCTCGATAAAATTGGTCCTGCTGCTAACTCAGGGACATCCATCTTCCTCTACGGACCTCCAGGGAATGGTAAAACCACCTTATCTGAAGCCATTGGTCGCGTCATTTTGGGCGAAGATATGTATATCCCATATGCTATTGATGTTGACGGGCAAGTTATCCAAATCTTTGACTTTGTAAATCACGAATTATCAGAAGACCAAACACCAGCAAAATATGGTACAGGTGAAGTTGCTGACCCACGCTGGGTGCGGATTCGCCGTCCGATTATCATCGTCGGTGGTGAACTCACAATGGAAAGCCTCGATCTTGTATACAACGAAGTCTCGAAATTTTATGAAGCACCATACCAAGTCAAAGCCAATGGTGGCATGTTCCTGATTGACGACTTTGGTCGCCAACAGGTGAGTCCTGTTGCTTTGCTCAATCGCTGGATTGTTCCGCTTGAAAAGAAATATGACTTCCTCACCTTAGCCAATGGGCAAAAAATCCAAATGCCTTTCAATGTTATGATTATCTTTTCGACAAACCTCGACCCAGCCGACCTCGTTGATGATGCCTTCTTACGTCGTATCAAATACAAAATCGAAGTGGGCGACCCAACGCCACAACAATTCCGTGAATTGTTTGAACTGATGTGTACTATTAAGCGCGTACCGTTTGATGAGACAGGCTATAAATACCTCATCAAAGAATGGTACGTTAAATTTAGTCGTGCTCCACGTTTCGTGCATCCGCGCGACTTACTTAATCAGATGCACGATATTTCGACCTATATGGGTGTCGAAAATACGATGGCAAACCGTGAACTGATTGACCGTGCTGCTGATTCATATTTCGTTGAACTCTAAAACTCAAACGAAACAATCTCTTTACGAATGATCCAATGGGCGAGAGTTTTCTCGCTCATTGAGCGTAAAAACATAGAATAGTAGGGTGGTTAGTGACTAAATCCTTGCGAAACAGCAAAACACGTTTCGTAGGGACGGCATCTATGCCGTCCGCCCAAAATGTAAGTGAAAAATACAAATTACTTACATGAAATACCTTAGCTTAACGCGTATGAGAGTCACCGTGCCCTCCCGCTTTTAAACATAATGGGAAATATAACCAGCAAATAGAGTATAATAGCGACGTGTACTGTAACTAGAAGGAAAATTTTGTGACGGATGGAAAAGAAGTCGTGCTGGTAGTGCGTCATGCCGATGAACGCGACGCAGTAACACACCTTCTCCAAGAATTACATATGATTGTCCACCAAGCCGAAACAGGCAAAGATGCTATCTACGCCATAGAAGATCATACTTGTGATTTTCTAGTGATGGACATTCAACTTGCCGATATGCACGCTTGGAAGATGCTCCATATGCTAAAAGAAAGCGTTGACCTCGCATCCATACCAATGGTTGTCATCATGGACGAACCGACGGTTGTTCCCTTAGACAATGTGACACCTGTTGTACGCCCCGTATCGATGGCAAAACTGAAAAATGTCATCGTCCAACTATTGTCGATGTCCTCATGATATAAGCCTTCACAGCATATAGTCGAATCCACCTGCACACGATACAATTAGCGCAATCATTTGTTTGAATTGAGTTAGTTTATGATTTTCGTTACAGGTGGCACAGGCTTTCTCGGACACCATCTCATTCCGCGATTGTGCCATGCAGGCTACCAACTGCGTGTTCTCACACGAACGCCACAAAATCACGCGTGGTTGTCCCAATATCCCACTGTCGAAGTCATACAAGGAGACATCATAACCAATCAAGGGCTTGATGCCATGCAAGGCTGTCAACAAGTGGTTCACGCTGCAGGTTTATTCAGTATGTGGCGTGGGGCAGGAAACTTTGAAGCCACAAATGTCCAAGGCACACAAAACTTACTCAATAAATCCTTGCAATACGATATACAACGCTTTATTCATATCTCAACTGTTGCAGTCATAGGCAACCCCCAAGCCAATCAAATCATTGATGAATCGCATCCACCACGTCCTGCTGACCCCTACCAAGCATCTAAATTACGCGCTGAGCAATTAGTTCAATACACAGTTGAAGAACATCATCTCAATGCAGTGATTCTCCGTCCAGGGGCATTCTATGGTCCACTAGGCGACTATGCCTTTAATCGTATCTTTTTTACAGACCCCATGCGCGGACTTATCGTTGAACCCGATGGAGGTAAATACCTAACATTTCCTGTCTATATCGCTGATGTTGTGCAAGGGATTATCTCAGCCCTCAATAGCGGACACTCAGGCGAAATTTACAATATCTCTGGCGAATCTATCAGTCATCGACAGGTTTACGATATTGTCTGCGAAGAAGCCAATTTACACTATCCACGCATTCACCTGCCGAATCTTCCTGCAATATGGGGTGTCCGTCTTTTGACAAAACTCTCAAAAATCACAGGTCAAGAACCCTTTTATCCACTTGGGATGCGCTCTTACGTCTTTAATGATTGGCATGTCTCCAGTGAAAAAGCACGTACTGAACTCAATTTTCAGCCGACCAGCTTCCGAGAAGGTGCAAAACGAACCATCGCATGGTATCGTGCGGGTAAACCCAATCACCTACCTGACCTAGACTGCTAATCTAAACTAATAACCAATCACTAATTATCAACAACCTATCATTCCCCCACGCTTGCTTTCAGCCTATAAAATACACCCCGACACCGCTATCATAGAAAGTCCAATTAAGCTGAAAGTAACAATCTAACAATGTTAGTTGATGACGTAAAAATCTATGTACGGAGTGGGGATGGGGGCGACGGCGTTGTCGCTTTCCGACGCGAAAAATACATCCCGAATGGCGGTCCCGCAGGGGGCGATGGTGGCAAAGGCGGTGATGTCATCTTTAAAGTGAACCCCAACTACAACACACTCACATACTATAAATACAATAATCACCACAAAGCCGATTATGGCGGACGTGGTGGTTCATCCAATAAAACGGGTGCAAATGCCAATGACCTCGTCCTAGAAGTCCCAGCAGGGACACTCATCAAGGATGCCGACACGGGCGAAGTTATTGCTGATTTGGTCAGCGAGGACGATACTGTTGTGCTACTCAAGGGTGGGCGCGGTGGCAAAGGTAATGCACGCTTTGCAACAGCATCCAACCGTGCGCCACGCATCGCTGAAAAAGGCGCACCAGGTATCGAAAAATGGCTGCGTCTCGAACTCAAACTCATCGCTGATGTTGGACTAGTTGGTGTGCCCAATGCTGGCAAATCAACACTATTATCAGTAGTAAGCAATGCTAAACCAAAAATCGCGCCTTATCCTTTCACAACCCTTGAACCCAATCTTGGCGTAGTGATTTATGATCATCGTGACCTCGTTTTTGCGGATATACCAGGTCTCATCGAAGGCGCACACATGGGAGTCGGTTTAGGACACTCATTCCTGCGTCATGTCAGCCGATGCCGCGTCCTTGTCCATGTCATAGATGGCATGAGCGATGACCCTATCGCCGATTTCAATCAGATTAATACCGAACTCGCACTCTACGACGAAACAATGGCAGATAAACCGCAAATTGTCGTTTTCAACAAAATGGATTTGCTCGAAGCACAAGAGTACTTTCCATTGGTCAAAGATGAACTCGAAAAACGAGGTGTCGAAATCATGTCGATTTCCGCCGTTGCCCAACAAAATATCAAACAACTGATTCAACGTGCCTTCTACGAAATTGATCAACTCCCAGATGTGGATGAAGAAGAGCAACTCTACCAAATGCCAGTCTATGAATTGGAAGAAGATGAACCAATCTTCACAGTTGAACAACCTGAACCGCATGTTTTCATCGTCACAGGGGAGCGTATCGAACGTGCTGCTGCCATGACCTATTGGGATTACGACCAAGCGGTATTACGTTTCCAAAAAATTCTCGAAGTACTCGGTGTCAGCAAAGCACTCAAAGATGCAGGTGTAGAACTCGGCGATACAGTCTTCATTGGCGACCACGAATTGGAATGGGCAGACTAAGTGCGACGAATCGGCATATTAGGGGGGACATTCGACCCACCACATATTGGACACCTTCTTCTAGCAGAAACTGCCCGCGAAGCCTTGCATCTCGACCAAGTGCTATTTGTGCCTGTGGGGGTGCAACCACTCAAGCTTGATATTCGCTCAGATGTTGACCACCGTTTAGAAATGGTCAAGTTAGCCATTGCCGATAATCCATACTTTGCCATTTCCTATGTCGATATTGAACGCGAAGGACCGCACTACACAGCCGATACCTTGCCACTCATTCAATCAGATTATCCTGATGCCCAACTCTATTTTTTGATGGGTGGCGATAGCCTACGCGATTTTCCAAAATGGACACGTCCTGAAGCCATTATTGATGTTGCTAAATTGGCTGTCATGCGTCGCTCAGATGAAGACATCACAGCCGATATGCACGATGATATTATTTCTAACTTATCAAAGCAAATTGAGATGGTCGATACACCACTCCTCAGCATTTGGATGTCATCCAGCCATATCGTTGAACGCATCCAACAAAAAAAGAGTATTCGCTATCTCGTACAAGATACCGTCCTCAATTACATACATGCTCATAATCTCTATACTGTGGAGTCACCATGAAACGCTTGTTACTGCTCTTATCATTACTGCTCATTGCGCTGACAGTCACCGCGCAAGATGACCCTGCACCGACACTCGTTCCACCAACACCCGTTCCTGTGCAACCAACAGGCGAGCCTGATTTTATCCTCACTGAATCAACTGTTGCACGTCTGCAAAATGATGGGGTCTTACGTGTTGGTATTCTCTATAACGAAATCCCTTTTGGACAATATTCGATTCGTGGTGAACTCGCTGGCTTTGATGCCGACCTCGCACGCTTACTCGCTGAAACATGGGAAGTCGAATTAGAGTTTGTACAAGTCACGCGCCAAAATCGCTTTGATTTACTCTCAAATGGCACAGTTGACCTTCTGCTAGCTGCTGTTGTTCACGACCGTGCCTTAGATGCGAGTTTTGAATTCAGCCACAGTTATCGTCTCGGTGGACAAGTTATCATGGTTGAATCCGAACCTGATACAGAAGCAGGGGAGGTAGAAATTGCCTCGATTTTTAATCTCAGTGGTTTGCCTGTCGGCTATGTTGTCGGCACAGAAGGCGAAATTACTCTCAATAATTGGATTGCTTCATCAGGAGTGCAACTTCAACCGCGTGCTTACTTAACTTATGACCAAATGCTAGCGGCTCTTTTTGGTGGCGAAGTGATTGGTATCGCAGGGCGTGATACGCGCTTACTACGCACGGCAACATCCGTCTTAGATGCAGTCAAAATCTTGGATACCACCTTGCAAGAAGAATCCTTCGCCATTGCGATGCTCCGCCAAGATTTGCACTTTCGTAATCTTATCAACCGCACCTTGCAATATCTCGCTTCGGATGCCGATATTGGGCAACCAAGTACCCTAGAGCAACTCCATACAGAATATTTCCCGAATGATGATTTTCCATACGCAACCTTGCCCATCTATAATAACGTTGGCGATGATGCCCCTGTGCCATCCCAATTTCCAATGGATGTACCAATTCCGCAGACCTTTGTAGCTACCAATATCCTCACTAGTGGCATTGTGCGTGTTGCTGGTGCACCTGCCCCCGAAAGTGTGCCTCCTGAACAAGCAACCTTAGCAACTGTTAATCGCAATCTTGCCCAACAAATCGCAGAACGCTGGGGCGTTCAAGTCCAATTTGTGGATGGTGACCCCATTCAACTTATCGCATCAGGTCAAGCTGATTTAGCCGTTGGCATCACACCTGATTGGGATACTGCCTCACAAGTCGATTTTAGTCAGCCCTATGTTCAACACGGACGACGCTTAATGTATCCTGAAAGTCGAGATTGGGCACAATTCAGTAGCTTACAAGCTACAACGCGTATTATCGCTACTTTTCGTGATGAACCTGATGCCGAAGAACTCGCCGAAGCATGGGCATCGAGTGTTGGAATTTTTAACTTGCGCTTCTTTGGCACTGACCCTGAAAATGCTGTCGAAACCATCCTAGAGAATAACAATGCACTCGTGGTCTTTGGTGATACATTCAAGCTCTTACCCATCGTGCGTAGCAATGATGCCTTAGCACTCGGTCCCACATGGTATGACCGCCAATTCCTGACCCTTGCGCTGCCACAGAACGATGTCGATTTCCGTCGCTTAGTCAATTACACCCTGCAAGAGATGCTCCGCGATGGTTCGTTGACGACTGTTACTGCGCCCATCATCCCTGATGGTGAACGCGCACCTAATATCGGCATTTGGTCAGGCTCAAGCCAATATTTAGGGCTTAACCTTGCCCGTTGATTTGCCGTGATTACGATACACAATCGCAATCAACACACCCAAAATGATAATACCACTGCCAATCATGTCACCAATGGTTGGCACTTCTGCAAACATGAAAAACGCTGCAATTGATGCCGTAATCGTAATCATCTGTGAAGATAAGCTCGTCATCGTCGCGCTGATATACCCCAACACAAAGTTAAAGCTACTATGTCCAATCAATTGAGGCACAAGCGTTAACATCAGCAACCAAAAATACCCATCTGCTGGATGCCCTGTAATCGGAGTGCTTGTCAAAATCGTATAAACTAAGCCAACTAAGCCACCAAATCCAAAGACTACCCAAACATAGGGGAATAAACTCACTTTTTGGCGCACACTACGGCTTGTGACGAGTGTTGCTGCCCCAGCAATTGCCCCGAATATGGATAGCGTTGCTCCAAACAGAGGATTCGCTATTTCAGCATCCGCACCACTGACCGTACTGAATGCAATATACATACCCCCGAAAATTGTCACCATGAGACCAATCCACACATAGCGATTAATCTGCTCTTTGAGCAAAATCCGCGCGATGATAGCGACCCACAAAGGACCTGTGTTTAACAACACGACCACCACTAAAACCGACGTGGTTTCGAGGGCGAGGATGAATAGCTGAAAATGAGTTTGCAAAAAGACCCCAGCCAGCATCGCAAAAATCAAATCACGTCGATCCAAGCGCATTAACTCATCACGATGAGCAAACCACACATACGGGGTGATGATAATCGCTGCAAGTAGCATCCGTCCTGATGCCACCACAGGCGAGGGCAATCCGCCATCTTGTGCTAGTTTGATAAATGGAGCAGCGAATGTTCCTGCGGCAATTCCTACCATCAGAATCAGCCAAGGATTGATAGCAGGTGCGTTGTGTTTCGTCTTTGTTTCTGCAATGGAAGTCATAAAGTAGATAATTTCTTTCGCTTTTGATGTTGTCCATAACTCGCCAGCATCACCCCTAAAATGATGATGACACTGCCGAGTATCTGTAATGGGAAGGGTAATTCATTGAACAGAAAATACGCCAGAATCGCGCTACCAATCGGTTCAAGTTGTGTCAACATGCTCACAATCGTTGCAGGTAAATAGCCGACAGCGTAATTCAGTGATGAATGTCCAATCAACTGCGGAAACAACGCCATCAGAATCAGCCAAAAATAGCCCTGTGTGCTATACCCTGTAATAGAGACACCATTGACCAATGCCCAAGCTAATAAGAGCAATCCCGCCGTTCCGTAAACCATCCAAATATAAGGGATAATATGCAGTTTGACTGTTGTGCCTTTACGGAGGCGTGGCTGTTGTAATTTGCGCGCAATAATCAAATAGACTGCTATCGCAATTGCTCCAACCAGTGATAATGCGCCCCCAATTAATTCACGCTGACGGTCAATATCTTCTGGATTAATTGAACTCTCGCTCAGACTTCCACCAAACCCAATCAACAAGCCTCCGATTATCGCAATCGCTAAGCCAATCAGCACGGACTTTGGCAAAGTGGCTTTCAAGAAAAAATATTCCAGCAATGCGACCCACAATGGCGAACTTGTCACAAACACCACACTAATCAATACCGACGTATATTCCAGTGATGTCACCCAACTCCAAAAGTGGATCGCTAAAAATACCCCTGCACCGAATGCCCACCCTAAATCAGCTTTATTGAGTGTCATCAGATTAGCACGATGCTTGACGATTACCCAAGGTGTCAAAATCAAAGCAGCTAAAGTCAAGCGTGATGATGCCACAAATAGCGAGGGCATCCCCTCAGCTTGTGCCAAACGCACCAAAATAGATGAAAAAGCAAATGAGCTTAAGCCCAATGCTAGCATCACATAAACACTGATGGGAATCGCTCTCGGTGACGATACTGCTGATACAGACATACCTATCCTTGTGACTGTGAGGGGCGTATTTGTGCGTCATCCAGAAATAACATAACCTTTTATGGTCACAGACTAATCCTCAACCGTCTATGTTTTCGCATTAACCTTTGTGGTCATGTACAAATCCTCAACCCTTTTATTGGGTTTCCAGAATGTGTTAGCATCAGGTCTTGAACCTGATGTAATAAAAATACAATCTTGATGAGCAAAAACTCAGAACCCAGAACTCAGAACTTTTTCAACTTAACATCAATCAGGAGCATATCATCATGGATTCGCTTCACCTATAGCCAATATAACCTGTACCATCGTACAGTCTTAACCAATTTTTCATCCGATTAAACACCATTCTTATAGGTTTTCGATGTCCTGTATGTTAAGATTACATACGTTGATAAATTACACTCACAAAAAGGAGACTGTAGATGGCTTTTGAAAAAGTCGCACTTCCATATGCTAAAGATGCACTCGCACCCCATATTGGCGCAGATACCATGGAAGTCCACTACGAAAAGCACCACACAGGCTACACCAACAAACTCAATGCAGCCGTAGACGGCACAGACCTCGCAGACCGTACCATCGAAGACCTACTCAGCAATCTCAATTCACTGCCAGCCGATAAACAAGGCGCAGTCCGTAACGCAGGCGGTGGTTTCTACAATCACAACTTGTTCTGGGAAACACTCTCACCAAATGGTGGCGGTGAACCAACAGGCGCACTCGCTGATGCAATCAACTCAACCTTTGGTAGCTTCGACGAATTTAAATCAGCGTTCAAAGCTGCATCAACAGGTCAATTTGGTAGTGGTTGGGGCTGGCTCGTTGTCGCAGATGGCAATCTTGAAGTCGTCAGCACACCAAATCAAGATAATCCATTGACCGATGGTAAAACACCAATTCTCGGCGTGGATGTTTGGGAACATGCGTACTACCTCAACTACCAAAATCGTCGCGGTGACTACGTCGATTCCTTCTGGAACATCGTCAACTGGGAAAAAGTCGGCGAACTCTACGACGCAGCCAAGTAAGTGATTGTATTCACATTCACAATTGCAATACAGGACGCTACAATGAGTAGCGTCTTTTTATTTCAACTATTAAACGGGAGTACCCTCAATGACAGAATATCGTATTGAAAAAGATTCAATCGGTGAAGTTAAAGTACCAAAAGATGCCCTCTACGCAGCACAAACACAACGGGCTGTCGAAAATTTCCCCATCAGTGGTATGAAACCATACCCAGCTTTCATTTGGTCAATGGCGACCATCAAACGCGCTGCTGCCGAAGTCCACAAAGATTTAGGCTTACTCGAAGCTGAAATTGCTGATGCTATTATGCAAGCATCTGATGAAGTCATCGCTGGCGACTATAATCATCACTTTGTGGTTGACCCTTTCCAAGCAGGGGCAGGGACGAGCCACCATATGAACGTCAACGAAGTGATTGCCAACCGTGCCAATCAAATCCTTGGCTACAGCATCGAATCAAAAGAAAAGCCAGTCCATCCCAACGACCATGTCAATATGGCACAAAGTACCAACGATACTATTCCAACAGCGATTCGCTTAGGTGTGCTTTGGCGTTACCAAGAACTGCAAGATACCTTGCAACATTTTATTGATGTCACACGCCAAAAGGCAGAAGCATGGGATGATGTCGTTAAAACAGGACGTACCCATCTTCAAGATGCTGTTCCAGTCCGTTTAGGACAAGAAATAGGCGCATGGGCAAAAGCAATTGAACGTCAACAAGAAAAAGTCGAATTCGCTGCTAAAGGCTTACGTCGTCTTGGTATCGGTGGCACAGCCGCAGGCACAGGTTTGAACGCTCATCCTGAATATCATAGCCGTATGGTTGCTAAACTGAGTGCACTTACAGGCTTTGAACTCTACGAAAGTGACGACCTCTTTGAATCCATGCAATCCATGCAAGACCCTGTTTTCTTTAGTGCAGCTTTACGTAATGTCGCTATGGATTTCACCCGTATTTCCAATGATGTCCGCTTGCTGACAGCAGGTCCTACCACAGGCATCGCCGAATTGACCGCACCGACTGTTCAACCAGGCTCATCTATCATGCCAGGTAAAGTCAACCCCGTACTCGCTGAGATGCTCAATCAGTCGATGTATCATGTTATGGGTAACGACACCGCTATCAATATGAGTGGTGCAGCAGGGCAGTTCGAACTCAATGTGATGATGCCGATTATCAGCCACAACCTCAACGAAATGATGCAAGTCATCATTGGCTCAGTGACCGCTTTCACTGATAAGCTGATGGCAGGACTCATCCTCAATCGTGAACGTACCGAAAGTTGGCTCAGTCGCAATCCAATTTTAGTGACTGCCCTTAATCCAATCATTGGTTACAACAATGGCGCAAAAGTAGCGAAGAAAGCCCTCGCAGAAGGCAAAAGCGTCAAAGAAGTTGTGCTTGAGCTAGAACTGATGACCGAAGAAGAATTGGTCACCGCACTCGATGCCTACGCCATGACCGAAGGTGGCATCGCCAAATAAAATTATCTGTAGGGGGTTGGCGTGCCAACCCCTCTCGAATCATGACCTAAAATTGCCTCAAGGTACTTCGTGACGCAACGACAATCCCAAAGCCGTGCGAGGTGAAAAACCTGTCCAATAGGTATGGTCTTCTGTGAAACTGCCATCCTCACCAACAGAGTAAACCGCATCGTTCGCATTTTCGACAGCCACATCCAAATAAGCACTCATATCCTCACCTTTGAGAACACTATCTAAGAATGCGGTCACAAAATGCTGATTCACGTTATTGATATGCGCTGTATTCCAAACAGGGTCGGCATAGCGTTCATAATCACCCAACGCAACCGCTTCCGCAGGGGGTGGATTCGGCACGACGTTATGCAGAGCGTTGTCATAAGTCAGCAGATAACGGTCTGAATTAACCGCGTTTTCGTACAAATTCACAATTGCAGGATACTGTGAAACATCATCAAGTGAGCCAGCAATCCAGAAGGTCGGAACACTGATACCGCCCAATGCTTCGTCATCCCATAAACCACCAGGGATACCAAACACACCTAAATCACCACCCCAAGGCGCAACCAATACTGCTCCCTTAATGCGTGCATCAATACTCGCTGCATAATCCTCATTGGATGCCAAACGTGATGCAGCTACAGGACCTAAGAAACCTTCCAGCGTTGCATTGTAGCCAGCACCGATACTATTCAGCGCACCATAACCACCCATCGAATACCCAATGATAGCTGTATTATCAGCATCAACCAAACCACTGAAAAATCCGTCTGATTCACTCATCATAGCGACTTCATTCAGGACAAAACCTTGGTCAATCGCACGATACAGTAGCGTAATCCCAAATTCATTGACATCTGTGAAAGTTGATTCTTGATGGTCAATCGCAACGACGACATAACCTTTAGAGGCTAAATTCTCTGTCAGATTGCTCATCATCAACCGTGAACCAGGATACCCATGTGACACAATCACCAATGGATACGGACCATCACTCAGGTCAGCGTCGGCATCACGCGCGGCACGCCCTTGAAAAGTAAACGAACGTAAATTGTCAGCATCCGCACGTCCTAAATTCTCGTCATAAGTGACCAATTCTTCTTGACCATCCGCTAAAGTTGCTGGATACCAAACTTCTAAAGTCAAAACACGGTCATAAGTCGCAGTTGGATTCTCTTCGCTCAGATTTAGTAAATCAAATTGCTCAGGATTTGTGACCTCCATAGTACGAACACCAACACTGTACTCACCACGTTGCGCTAACTCAGGCGCAGTTGGCAAAGGGTCACCGAAGATAAATGTGCCGTCTTGTGCCACCGTCAACACCCCACTTAAAACAAATGCGATGACTATCAGTAAATATTTTTTCATAGTTCACTCTTTCGTGTAAAAATAATCTTGACTGATTATACCGATGCTCCTCTAAAATGACCAAGTCCACAATGAACCAACTAATTGTAATAAACCTTTATATTTTGACAAAAGTTTATCCTCTCTAAATGAAATCTTCACGCAGTCATCTGCTATCGCGCTATCCACATGGTTAAATTTCGGTTAGAATGAATCATCGCTATTTCAACTATTGGACGTGCTATGATTATTCGCCAATTCCAAAAATCTGATGCTCGTGCCTGCTGTAGTGTCATCACAGCGTGCATCAATGCCGAAACGTCACTCGATCCTCAAACGCGCTTCTATTTATTATCACAAAATGTGCCATCTGATTTTTACAACGATGTCAAAGATGATTATGTCTTGGTAGGGGAACTCTACGGACAAATTGTTGCTGTCGGCGCACTCGATAAAGATAGAATTCATCATATCTACGTCTCGCCAGATTATCGTGGCAATGGCTTCGGCGAAACCTTAATGGTCGCCCTCGAAGCTGAAGCAAAAGCACATGGTATCGAAATCATCAATGTCGAAGTGCCACCACCAGCCGTTGAATTTTACCAAGAATTAGGCTACCAATCGCTCAATCGCATTGTGACGAAAGTTGGCTACTCAACTGTTGAAATGACTCGCATGAATAAATACCTCTCCAAATTCGCAGGGGTCTGAGCAAATACGGTATCATAGTGATGATTTGTTGAACACTAATTGTCATAGGAGACATCACCGTGAACCGTGATGAAGCATGGTCAATTGTGACCGAATTTACTGAAAGCGAAACCTTACGTCGGCATATGCTGGCAGTTGAATCGGCAATGCGCCATTACGCGCCTAAGTATAATGGTGACCCCGATGTATGGGGCGCAGTCGGTTTACTCCACGATTTTGACTACGAAAAATACCCTGATGTCGCCAATGATGGACACCCTGTCATGGGGTCGCGCATCTTGGAAGAACGTGGTGTTGATGAAACTATCCGTCATGCCATACTCTCTCATGCCCCTGAAATTACAGGCATCCAACCCGAATCCGATATGGAAAAAGTCCTCTATGCTGTTGATGAACTCACAGGTTTCTTGATTGCAGTTGCTCTCGTCCGCCCATCAAAAGACATCCGCGAAGTCAAATGGAAAAGCATCAAGAAAAAGTGGAAGTCCGTTGCCTTCGCAGCAGGAGTCAACCGCGAAGAGATTGAACATGCTGTGGCTAATCTTGGTGTTGACCTCCAAGAGCATGTGATGTTTGTTCTCGAAGCCCTTCAGGAAAACGCCGAAGCTCTCGGTGTCGCTGGCGAATAAGTACGAATAATCCTTGCTAAAATGCTTAAAGTGTAGGGAAAACCGTTACCTTCCCGTTGCGTTATTCATTAATCACATTAAGAAGTCGTCTGAAAATTACGGTTTTGCGGGGAAGTTTCAAATGCTCTCTTACAGTATCATGGTTTTCATGTGTAAGGGCGTGGTCTGAGACCCGCCCAGATGATAATATTTGACGTTGCTTCCCGAATATTTAGATAGTTTCTAATCAAAAAAGCCCCTCATCATTGAAGGGCTTTCTCTTTTTACAAACGACCGCTTATTGGCTCACTTGCAATGTCAACTGATATGAACCCAACGTACCACCAAAGTTTTTGCCATAACGCGAAGCAATGATGAGATACTCGCCATCCGCAGGTATCGTGAATCCACTGATAAGTGAATCTGTTGATCGTTCAGTTGTTCCAACGAACGAACCTTCGGGTGCATCATCATTATCAAAGACTTGAATCCCTGCCGAGTTCAACAAAAAGACATGACTGTCCAGATTGCTAGCAGGGGTCTCCATAGCAATCGTCACAATCTGCCCAGCGGTTGCGCTGAAAGTGTACACATCAAAATCATTATCTAGCGTAATTGAACCTGTCACAGGCACACTCGGTGAGATGGGCACGCGCGGCTCATTTTCAATATCAGCCAATGTTATACCACGACCAATGAAGTTTGCTTCACCAATATCAACTGTTCCATCGGGATTAATCGTAAAGTTCGTGACAAAGCGTTGACCAATTGCGGGTGTTTGACGTTGTACAATGATTACCTCACCATTGACCACAACTGTTAAATCAAACTCAACTAAAGATGTATCATTACATTGATTTTCAAACCATACATCAACTTCGTAAGTACCAGGACGCAATAATCCGTTAGGCCAGTAAATATAGGAGAGCGGATCGCCTTCCGATACCGTACAGCCGACATTACCATTTTCAGCCAAGATACCACCACTCGTAATTTGTGGTTCATCATCATAAACAGCAGCCGCTAACGGGTCACGGACGAGCAATTGCAAGTCTGTATTATTATTCCATGTCAAAAAGACCTGAATGTCACCCTCTGGCACAACCAGATTCGCTACGCTGTCTGGCAACGAACCAGTTGATTCCGTTACTACCAGTGAAAATTCACCTTCTGTGCCACCGACTTCTTTACCATAGCGTGTTGCAACCAGTAAGTACGTGCCTGATTGCACAATCCGCTGGTTCGTTATTGTGGAATTGGTTGTGCCATTGCTATCATCATTCACAGACAGCAAATTCCCGTTTGGACCAACCAATTGCAGGAGCGTATCCAAATTACGCGATGTGGCTGTCATTGTCACCGTGATATTTTCGTTTGCTTCTGCCTCAAATGAGTAAACAACAAAATCTTGTTCCTCAAATAATGCCCCTGTGATAGGCACATTACGCTCAATCGGCACAGCTTGACCTTGCAACTCAACCGTTGTCGCTGGCAAATTTTGGAGTGCTGTATCAGGATATTGCCCACCTTGATTCACTGTCGCTGTGCTTTCATCTTGGACAGTGAAGTTAGCAACATAAACACTATCTGTGTTGTCGTTGATTGGTGGAGGAATATCACCTTCAATTGCTTCTAGCACATTGCCATTGTAGGTAACAGTCACTGTGAAAGGCACAGATAGATTGCTGTCCGTACAATTTTGGCGATAAAACACGAGTATCTCATAGCTACCTGCTGGCAAGAAACCAGGTTGCCACGTTGCTGTTTCAACAGGCGCATCGGAGATAACATCACAAACGCCATTTGCATCAAAACCGAAGCTACCACCGATAGGGCTTTGACGGTTATTGAAGAAAAGAGTATTACCACGCGGGTCACGCACTTCGAGGTTCAAATCAACTGCTGCCGACCATTGTAAGCGCACTTCCATACCACTGTTGACCAAAACATCTGCAACATCAGGCAATTCTGTGACAAAGTTACCCGTGCTTGCTGGTGGGTCAGATGGCTCAGGTTCAACCGCTAATGTATCACTGCCTTCAATGAGGATCGTTATCTCATAATCACCCTCATCACCAGTGCTGAAAATTGTGATGAGGTATGAACCAGTATTGGTCAACAAAACATCTTCAAGTGAGATTACACCGTCATCGTCAGCAATGGCTTCTGAAACAGTATTGCCTTCTGCATCTTTAAGCAATAAGCCATAGCTGAGTTCCTCACTCGTGACTGTGATTGTTAACACACCATTGGCTGTACCTTCAAATTCATAAATATCAGTGACATTACCATCACCCAATGTCCCAGAAACAGGCTCATTGATTGTGAGGCGGGTAGGAGAGTCTTGTGCAATAATAATGACTTGAATCGCTAACAATAGGCAAATCAACACCAAATGTCGAATGCGCGTGAATGTCAAACGCATGGAGTTTACTCCTTCGTAGATACTGAATTAAATTCACTACATATCTAGGAGTCTAGCCCATTTTTACAAACCACGCCATGTCAGAAACCTGATGTTTACCCATCGGTGGTTGCATTTTCTGCCGTTTGTGTTCCTTCATCTGTAACAGGTGTTGGATTGAACTCTGGTTGACGCAATTCAACAAATGTCGTCATACCTTCGAGCACTGTCACACGCTCAATCACCAATTCACCATCAATCCGCACCAGCACATCATATGTGCCAACTCGAATATCTCCCACAGCGAAATTCTCACGCCAGCGCGGGTCAGGGTTCACATCATTGACAGTATTCTGGAAGGTATACGTTGGTACACTTGCTACTACGCCCAGGGCACTATTACGAATCGTCACAGTAGCATTATCAATGAACTCACCACTCGCATTGACAACACGCCCAGCCACGACACCATGCCCCACATAAGGCACCATCCACAGCGCAGGGTTATACGTGTCCCCATAGCGTGGATGAATATCTTGACCATCACCCCCAATCCGCACCTCAAAATGAACATGCGAACCAGTGACCTGTCCTGTTGAACCAACCAAGCCAATCGGGTCGCCGACTTCAACGCGGTCGCCTTCAGTTACAAGGGCAGTCAATAAGTGCGCGTAAAGTGTGTAAACAGGTTGTCCTTCGTAGCCAAAATCATGCCGAATGAAGACCACATTTCCATAGACACCAATATTCTGGAAAACATCAATACCTTCGACATCATTACGACCAGTGGATGCGAAAATGACTTCGCCAGCAGCAGGGGCATATACTTCTTCACCTTCAGGATTCGGCATATCAATCCCATGATGAATCCGCGACCCGAAAAATCCACCAGCCCCATACGTGTAGGTGAGCAACACACTGTTATTGGCATTTGGCTCTATCGGACGATGAAACCAATAATGGTCACGTCCCTGTGGGTCACGCGATAGCGGAGGTACAAGCGCAGGTAAGTTCCAATCTTCGGGGTCAGTTGTACCAGCTTGTACAGGGGCATCAGCCGTTGGTGGAGGCAAAGTCGGTGTTGCACCAATATCTTGACTAAATCCACTATCATCATTACCTAATTCAGAGGCATCAACAGGTGTTGACGTTGCGCCAGCAGGTTGTGCTATAATTGGACGAGTAGGTTGTGCTTGTGGGATGACAACCGTCGGAAACGGCGTGCTATCATCGCCAAAATTCTCATCAAATAAACTCGATACATTTAGTGCTTCACTTGTTGGCATATTCTCTGTTGGGATAATCGGCGCAACAGGCGCAGAATCCCCTGAATTCAACCACAATACACCACCAAAGAGGGCAACTGCTACTACCAACATCATCAATGTAGATAAACCACTTGCACGCTTCATCATCAACCTGCTTCAAAACTATGGACAGACCACTTTACTTATGACGTACACTCGTAATTCACCAACTCACCCTCAGAATATAACTGCAACATCGCATCGCACCAATCCAAACCATCCGCGTTGATATATAACCAGAAATTCCGTGCACGTTGATTGGCAATCCAATCACCACCAGCAGGCTGACGTTCCCAGCCATAATCACGCGCCAATATAGTCAAATCAACATAGTAACCATTCGGCACTTCCCGACGGTCACGCCCACCAGTCTCGAAAGCATCCACATTCTCCTCGGTTGATAAGAAATCCCAAGGAATATCGCGCAATGGCTCACCTAATTGACCACGCTGTGTATCGTCATCCACACGCACGAATACACGCCAGAAAACCTGATTGCCAATATCTTCGCGTACCACTTCAATCTGCGGTGGGAATCCCTGCAAGCCTGTCCGACGTATCGCAAACGCCCGTCCTGTTCGATGCCAATTGCGACCAGGTTCACCAAAATCAGCAGGGCGTTCAAGTCGCCAAAACGCATCATCTAATGCACCCAAATAATCTAAATTAGTTTGCTCAAAGACTGCTTGTCGTAAGGCGTTGAATGAATCATCCACAGCATCACTTAAAACAGCTTGTTCAGTCTGTACATTCCCCAATGATTGCAATTGGAATTGTGTGCCATCAAAAAAGTTAGTCTGCTCGACGAAAAGCGGTTCGTCTACTTCTAGTGGTAAACTACCAGCATTGACCAATGCTGCAGGTAAGGGTTGCAACGTCCATGATGGTGCAGTTGAATCTGGTAACACTGACGAAATCAAAATCGGTAAACTATTCTCGCCAATGCTCGTCGCAAAAATATCGGTGCGCTGTCCATCGCGTGTATCAACCGCATAAGCGATACTTGTATTGTTGATGTCAGGCGCAAATGTTGGTGTGCGTCCAATAGCAATCAAATCAGGTGCACGTCCTAAATCATCTAATGATTGCAAATAGATAGTTTCAGTCGCTGCTAATGGTTCAAAAGCAGTGTAAGCAATTGAGCGACCATCAGGCGACCACGCAGCATGGTCTTCGTCAATATCAGGCGTGTTTGTGATATTAGTTAGCTCAAAATCATCTAAGCTGATGATATAGATGTCTTTGTTACCATCACGCAAAGAGGTAAACGCGATTTCACGCCCTCCAGGTGACCACGCAGGTGAAAAATCAGGCGCAGGATGATTGGTGATTTGGTCAGGCACACGCGACCCATCAATCGGTAAAGCAAAAATATCAAGATTATCGTTCTGGTAATTTTCGTAAGCAAGGAAAGTGCTATCAGGTGACCATGTTGGGTTCGCTTGGAAAGAGACATCCACCGTCACTTGACTAAATTCACCTAAAATCGCTTCGTAAACGTATAAATCCCAGCTACCATTATTCCGCGCTGCATAAGCAAGACGTGTCCCATCCGCATTCCATTCGGGGTCACGTTCATCAGCCGTGTTATTGGTGATGCGTATCGGTGTCCTTGACCCAACATTCACAGCCCAAATGTCAGTCTGACCACGTTCACGCGCTGTATAAGCAATCGCACCACGCGCACTCAAGGCTGCAGGTAGAGGTGTTGCTGTCGGAATCGCCGTTGGTGCGACCAATTGCACCGTTTCTTGGGTTGGTTCACCGATAACCACTGCTGGATTATTGCTATTATCCGCAACAGGCACGACAGGCACAGCCTGAATCCCACGCGATGGGTCAGTTGCCCAAATCAGGGCACCGAGTACCGCCACACCCAAAATCAGCACCAAAAAACTAAGCCGACGATTTTGTGTTTTCAGAGGATCTTCTTTGAGGACAACATCAATCTCGTCACGCGCTACCCGACGCGCCATCGCATCATTACCACGTTGAGCAATTGCACCCCCTGCACGGCTCACCTGACGACCCATTTGTGGCACAGCAAAACCGAGTAAACGCCTAAGACCACGCCCGATGAAAGCAATTACGCCCACAATCGCAGTCACCAGCCAGACCAGCGCACGCCATCCACCACCAAACACGCGACCGAATACAGTGCCAAAGAGCCGCACAATCTGAGCAGACCCCTCAACCAGCCAATCCGCAAGGGCAGAACCCAGCTTGAGAATGAAAATACCTAATTTATCGGTTAGGCGATAAAACCGTAATAACATAAACTGTCCAGTGTTGAGACTCAACAACAATTGTCTGAAATTCTACTGGAAGTTGCACATTGGGGCAATTGTCCCGTAAGAAGTCTGTATTAGGTTAGAAAATGGCACGCTTGTTTGTGGTTTTGTGTCATCAGAAAAGAGGTGTGGAAGCCCCTATCTTTAGACATGGGTAGGAAACACATCCTGTAAGACTAGACAGGGTGCATTGCAGAGCGCAAGCCAACTATTAATGCTGAGAAATATGTGATATATTAGAGCTATGATCTTAACAGCGAAAATCAAACTACAACCTAATGAGACACAACATGATTGGCTACTAGAAACGCTTGAACGTGCCAATCAAGCCTGCCAAGCTATCAGCGATTTGGCATGGGAGCATCGCGTGTTCAGTAAATTTAGGTTGCAAGAGATGTGCTACTATGATGTGCGTGAACGGTTTAGCTTGTCAGCACAGATGACGATTCGCTGTTTAGCCAAAGTTGCCGATGCTTACAAACTGGATAAACGCAAGTGTCGCCGTTTTCGCAGTCGTGGCTCGATTGCTTATGATGACCGTATCTTGAGTTTTGGGATGAACACACAAACGGTTTCTATTTGGACACTCGAAGGTCGTGAAACAATTCCTTTCCAAGCAGGTCAACACCAATTAGATTTATTGCAACATCAACAAGGCGAGAGCAAACTCGCCTATCAGCGTGGATGCTTCTATCTCTTGGTGAGTTGCGAGGTTGAAGCTCCAAAAACAAGCGTCGTGCAGGACTTCATCGGCGTGGATATGGGGATTGTGAACATTGCGACCACCAGTGACGGTCAGTCCTTTTCAGGCAAGACCATCCAGAGTGTGCGTCATCGCAATCGTCGTCTGCGGAAGAAACTGCAACAGAAAGGTACGAAGTCTGCTAAACGTTTACTGCGTCATCTGAGTGGACGCGAAAAACGCTTTGTCAATGATGTCAATCACTGTATCAGCAAGCAAATTGTGCAAGAGGCTCAACGCACGAAGCGAGGGGTAGCTGTCGAAGAAATGACAGGCATCCGCTCGCGGATTAGGGTTAGAAAGTCGCAACGAACACAATTGCATAGCTGGTCATTCGGTGATTTAGGCTTGAAACTGTGCTACAAAGCGAAGAAATATGGCGTTGTATTTGTTGAAGTTGACCCTGCCTACACCAGTCAAATGTGTAGTTGTTGTGGTGAGATTGATAAAGCAAGTCGTCAAACACAATCGAAATATCAATGTACATCGTGTGGATTCGTTGCCCATGCAGATGTGAACGCTGCAATCAATATTGGTTGCAGGGGCGTGGTCATGCGCCCACACGCGGACAGTGAGTTGGGTCTCAATCCCGCCTGAACTGCAAGCCCCTGTCTTTAGATGTGGTGACTATGACTAAATATAGAATAATACTATTCAAACACAAATTTGAGAGGCTAGAGATGCAAAAACTTCGTTGGCTCATGATTATCGGACTCTGTTTATTACTAGGCAATAGCCTCGCGCTCGCACAAGATGAGACGGGTACGCATGTCGTCCAAAGTGGCGAAAACCTCTTTCGTATTGCGCTTCGCTATGGCGTGGATATGACTGAACTAGCCACGGCAAATGGCATTCAAGATTTAACACAAATCTACGCAGGGCAAGTTCTCACTATCCCAGGCTTAGAAGCAGTTAACGAAAGTGATGATATTGCGAATCCATTGGTCGCAGCCGCACCTATTATTCATACTGTGCAATCAGGTGAATACATTGGGCAAATTGCAGCACTCTACGATTTAACCATTGATGATATTCTCTCTGCTAACAATATCGCTGACCCCGATACCGTTTATGCAGGACAAGAATTGCAAATTTGGTCATCTGCCTTGTCAGTTGCGCCTACACCAGATGTGACAGAGACAGAAACCGCCGAAGCTGAGGTCGCAGAAGCCGAAGCTGCACCAACCGTGCAAGAGCAAGTGATTCACATTGTCCAACCAGGCGAATACCTCTCATCCATCGCACGGAGCTATGGTGTCCCTTGGACAGCGATTGCTGAAGCCAATAACATCGTTGACCCGAATGATGTCAACTACGGCACAGCACTCGTCATTCCTGGAGCAAGCAATAGCGTCACCAATGGGGATGTCGTCAACACGGTTCGTACCATCTCACAAAATTTACCTGACCCAGGTGCTCATTGGGGAGTCGGACGCGAAATTGTGGTTGATCTCAGCACACAAATGACCTACGCCTACGAAAATGGTGAATTAGTCTTTAGTGCCCTTGTTTCAACAGGCTTACCTGCAACCCCAACAGTACAAGGGGAATATTCAATCTGGCATCGCACACCTGCTCAAACTATGTCAGGTCCAGGGTATAGCTTGCCCAACGTCCAATGGGTAATGTATTTCTATCAAGGCTATGGCTTTCACGGAACATACTGGCACAATAATTTCGGCAGTCCTATGAGTCATGGCTGTGTCAACATGACCAACGAAGATGCTCAATGGCTCTATAATTTCGCTAGCATCGGCACAAACGTCTTCGTTCAATACTGATAACCTAGACTGATTGAACCATGAATTCAATTTAAATTGTCATGATTTTCACAAGCGTAGGGACAGCCTTCTGGCTGTCCGCCTGTGAGATTTGGGGTAGGGTCACTGAGCCTTCCCGATGTTAAAACGGGCTGATAGGATTCTCCTAGTACCTATCTCTATGTCTTGAACCTGTCCCTAATACTTAAACCTTTCTTAAGTTACCTTGCATTTTAGCTATGGTAACTTTAATATGCCTCAGTTATACTGACTCACGATGTCTGATAAGCTCAATCGTATCAATCCAATATCAATCTATATTAACCTCTGGTCTCGTTTAATCTTGCTTATATCAACGCGCAAACAACATACACACAGAGCAATCACATCTCGATGGCTACTATTTGTGGTGCTTATTGTAGGCATATCAGCTTGTGCCCCAGCACCCGATTTGCGTGATGATAGTTTCCTACAAGATACCAGTATCGTTTCTGGCGAACCTTGCGAAGCACCCTGTTGGCAAAATTTAATTGCTGGCGAAACCGCTTGGGGTCTTGCACAAGATGTCATCGAGACAGACGACAATTATCGCGTTATAACCACAGAACGTGATCGTCGTACAGGGGAAGCATGGGTTGAATTCGCATTCCAAGACGGTCTGGAGTGCTGTCGCATTTATACCGATAACGGTGAAACGCTAACAGAAATTCTATTGTTGTTAGCTCCAGAGACAATCGTCTCAGATGTTGTGACACGCTACGGAGAACCTCTCTATATAACGGCACAGGAGCAATCTCCTGAACAAGCATATATTGCGCTTGTCTATCCTGATATACCAATGGTCGTTTACGCCTTCGCTGAAAACGTTACCACGGATGAAATTAGAGAAGATAGCGACGTAGTTGGGGTCAGATACCTCGCGCCAACCACTATGACTAATCTCCTAGAAACAGAAAGTCTCTATCTGTGGGATGGCTATGGCGAGTTGCGAGATATTGTTGATGGTGAATTTGACTTATTACCCACACCCCAAACAGATGACACAGACGAAACCAATCAATAATCATAACTGAGTACAAGCACGAAAGGAGTCGGTCAATGACCGAAGCAATCGCAGAACCAATTAAAATCGAAGAACTAGGAACAGGAACACAAGTATCAGGTGAAATCACCTATCTTGCTGCCTACGGTGCAATTGTGTCTATCGCACCTGATGTGGATGCGCTCTTGCACATCTCACAAATCGGGCGCAGTGACTTTCGTAATGTTGAAGAAGTCTTCTCATTAGGTGATAGTATCGAAGCCTATGTCCTCAAAGTAGACGGCGCAAATCGTATTGCTCTCACAATGGAAAAACCACCAGAATTGCCTTGGAGCAAAATCAAAAAAGGTGAAACCTACAAAGGCACAGTGACCCGCATCGAAAATTACGGCGCATTTATTGATATTGGTGCGGAACGTCCAGGTATGGTTCACGTATCTGAAATGGCAGATGGTTACGTGCAATCGCCAAACGATGTTGTTAATGAAGGTGATGAAGTCGAAGTGCGCGTTCTCAAACTCAATAAGCGCAACCGTCAAATCGACCTCAGCATGAAAACACCACAAGAAGAACTCGCGCAAGCGATGGAACCCGATGAAGACGTACCAAGCGCAATGGAACTCGCATTCCGTCGCGCACAACGCCAAGCACAACGCACAGGCAAAGCCACCAAAAAAGCAAAACGTCGCTCAGAACAACAAGACGACATCATTTCGCGCACCCTCCGCAACCACCGCGACTAATATATCAATCACAACACTGTAGGGACGAGGCATGCCTCGTCCTTTTTAAATAATCTACTCCTCGTTCTGCAAATGCTCCCACGTCAAATACAAAATCACACCAAACAAAATTGTGAAATTCGCCTCATGCGCCAAACACCACTGACACAATGCCAAAATGATGAAAAACTGCACATAGACCAACCACATCGAAAATAACCAGCCAACAATCACCCCAATGAAGACCAATACGCGCCCATACTCAGCCAAGAAATCACTGTAATCCTCAAAGATGAGCAACAAGCCCAAAACGGCATACAATCCGAATCCTAGATAAGCGATAGGAATCCCAAATAATTCAGACCAACGACTCGCTTGTACTGTCCCACAACTAAAAGTCTGATTTTCCGAGCATATAATCGGTACATCCGCTAACTTAACATAACTTAGATAGCTACTAATCACCAAACCAATCACAATCAGCAACAATGCCAAATTCTTGGCTGTAAATAGAGTAGAAGCTTGTTGTTCTCTTACCATTGTCATCATAAATCCTTCAGTCGCATTAGTTTTGGCAATCATTCACTGTGAGGGTACTTCTAATCCAGTTTTTAGTACAAGACCACAAGCGTAATATTGGAATTTAAACGGTTGAGATAGGTCTCAATCCTACGCAAAGTCCTATAAAAATAAGGTCTTATGTAGGGGAGGGTCTCCGTGCCCTCCCGAAGATTACCACAAAAATTAATGTGGTCGTGTATTAGTATCAATTAAACAAGTTGTCAGTTTTTAGTCATTGGTTTGGTCTCTTAAGACCTACTAAGAACTAATTACTAATAACTAAAGACTCTGATTTAACAACAACACATCGAGTTCTGTTCCAACATCGACTGCTGTCACACCTTCAGGGATGACCAATAGACCATCTGCCAACACCATCGATAAATGTGCCCCTGAACTCTGTGTACCTGTTTCAGATGCCACCCACGCGCCTTCATCTTGTGTCAGAGTGACTCGTGCGAAAGTACGTCGCCCATCAGATCGCATTGCTTCGGCTGTTTTTGCTCGTATCATTCGTGGATGATGGGGCTTACCTGCTAACGTCATCAGAGCAGGGCGTACCAACACAAGATAGGTCACCATCGCCGAAACAGGGTTACCAGGTAATCCAAAAAACGGAATAGTCGCAATCTCACCAAATGCTAGAGGCTTACCAGGACGTAAATTGATTTTCCAAAAGCCAATCTCACCTAATTCATCCAAAATCGCACGGATATAATCAGCAGCACCGACTGAAACCCCTGCCGAACTCACAATTAAATCAGGGTGCTGTTCCAGTGTATTCTTAAACATTTCACGGATAGCATCAGCATCATCAGGCGCAATCGGCTGACGTAGTGGAATCGCACCATCTTGTTCAATCAAAGCGGATAGAGCATAGCTATTTGAATCACGAATTTGACCCAATTCAGGAGTTTCGTCAACATCCACCAATTCATCGCCACTACCAATAATTGCCACCCTGGGACGACGTAACACAGTCAATTTTGCTTTACCTAATGATGCCAACATCCCAATCCCAGCAGGTGTGATGACCGTTCCTGCTGTTAATATCGTTTGCCCTTCATGGATATTTTCCCCCAATCGCCGAATTGCTGCCCCTTGTTCAACAACGCGCCCTAATGTGACTTGCTCAGGTAAACTGGCATCATCTAATGACGAAAAATCAGCATCAGTATCTTCAACAGGGATAACTGCATTTGCACCTTGTGGAATTGGAGCACCTGTCATGATGCGTGCTGCTTGTCCTGCTTCGAGAGTTTCGCTAGGATTCACACCTGCTGGAATATCCATTACAACATTTAGTGTGATATTATTGCCACTATCTTCAGCACGGATAGCAAAACCATCCATTGCCGAATTATCAAATGGCGGTAAATTCGTATCAGAGATAACATCCTCTGCCAAAACACGTCCCACAGCCTCAGTAATCGAGATGGTTTCAGTATCCACCGTGCCAATGCGCGATAAAATACCTGCTATCGCCTCTTCAACAGACATCAATGTACTCATAAAGTCCCCTTAAACTCATCGTATTGAAACCAATGCCGATTATATACAACTTTGATAATCTTAAAATCATATCAACCTATTTCGTTAAAACTCCTTAATGCAGTACAATAACACAAAGCAACTGTTCGTAGATCGGGTGGTATCATGGTTTCTATCTCGGCAACAATCTATCCAAAACATCTCGAAGAACTCCTTGCCATCGTTCAAGATATGAGCGATACCGACAAAGACCTCATTGCACGCGCCTATTATTACGCCGAAAACGCCCATACAGGACAAATACGAAAATCGGGTGAACCTTACTTCACACATCCTGTTGCAGTTGCCGCCATCATCGCAGAATTACAACTTGATGCCGAGACAATAGCCGCAGGCTTACTCCATGATGTCATTGAAGATATTAAAACCATTACTTATGCTGACCTTGCCAGCGAATTTGGCACAACCATTGCCAATCTCGTGGATGGTGTTACTAAGCTAACCAAACTCCCAATTGACCAAATCGGACTAAAATCGGACAAAAATGCGACAGCCAGCAAAGTCAATCGTGAGATGGAATATTTCCGTAAAATGATTTTTGCAATGGATAGCGATGTTCGTGTAATTTTGGTCAAATTAGCCGACCGATTGCACAATATGCGAACCCTAGAACACATGCCACCGCATAAACAACAGCGCATTGCCCAAGAGACGATGCAACTCTTCGCGCCACTCGCAAATCGCTTAGGCATCTGGCAAATAAAATGGGAACTCGAAGACCTCAGTTTTCGCTACATTAATCCTGATAAATATCGGCATATTGCCCGTAAATTAGATGAACGCCGTCAAGACCGTGAAATTTACGTTGCCAATGTCACAGATGTCATTCGTAGTGAATTAGAAGATGCAGGAATCCATAATGCCATCATTTCAGGACGACCTAAGCATATTTACAGCATCCATAAAAAGATGCAACGCAAAGAAGTCGATGTTGATAAAATCTACGACATTCGGGCGATTCGTATCATTGTCGAGAAGAAAAGCCAATGCTACATCGTGCTAGGCATCATTCATGATCTCTACATGCCTATTCCAGGCGAATTTGATGATTATGTAGCTGCCCCCAAAGAAAGCTCCTATCAGAGTTTACACACAGCCGTGCTGGATCATCAGGGCAAAACTATTGAAGTCCAAATCCGCACCCACGAAATGCACGAACAAGCCGAATATGGTATCGCTGCTCACTGGCGATACAAAGAAGGACCCAAATCACGCGATAAAAAATTAGAAGAACGTATCGCCTTTCTCCGTCGCTCAATGGATATTCACTTCGGTGATGAAGATGCCGAATCATTCATGAACCGTATGCTTGCCGAAGCCCTCAAAGAGCGAGTTTATGTCTTCACACCACGCGCTGATATTATTGATTTACCCATTGGCTCTACACCTATTGATTTTGCTTATGCTGTCCACACCGAGATTGGGCATCGTTGTCGCGGCGCAAAAATTCATGGCAAACTTAAACCACTCAACTATCAACTCAAAACAGGTGACCAAGTTGATATTATCGTCGAGAATCGCGGTGGTCCCAGCATGGATTGGCTCAATGAAGACCTAGGCTACACCAAAACATCTCGTGCGCGTAGCAAAATCAGACATTGGTTTCGCAAGCAAAATCGTGACCAACATATCACACTGGGACGTGCAGCCCTAGAACGCGAGATGAAACGCCTCGGTGTCGTAGACAAAATGAGCTTTGAAACAGTCGCTAACTTGCTCAATTACAATAAGCTAGAAGATTTCCTCGCAGCCATTGGTGCAGGGGATATTAGTAGCTCACAAATTGCAGGACGTGTATTAGAAGATGAACGTAAACGTGCAGATGATTTTGCCATCAAGCAAAAACAAATTCCCGTACGAGCGCGTCCTGTCAAACGTGCCGATACATCAAATGGCGTTCAGATTGCAGGCGCATCAGGGATGCTCACCAATCTCGGCAATTGCTGTAATCCTGTCGTCGGCGACGACATCATTGGTTACGTCACACGCGGGCGAGGGGTGACAATTCACCGCACCGATTGTAATAATCTCGCCAATATCAAAGATACAGAACGCTTGATTGATGTCGGATGGGGCGAGGAAAATACCGAACATACCTATATTGTTCCCGTCGAAATTATCGCCCAAGACCGCGAAGGCTTACTCCATGACATTACCAAACTCATCAAAGAAGAGCATGTCAACATTGCATCCGTCGCAGTCAAAACACAGCAACAAATAGCCACATTGAATGTCAGCCTAGAAATTGCCAATAATCGTCAATTATCGCGCATTCTGATACAAATCGAAGCCATCGAAAGTATCTACGAAGCGCGTCGCATCAACCAACATATGTAACATGTTGTGATTGCCACTAGCATAATTTCTTGCAAAAATATCCGATTATCGTAGGGGAGGGTCACTGTGCCCTCCCACTTTTGCTTTAATGCAGTTTCCCAAAAAATGAGAAATTTGTAGGGTGGTATCGGCGTATGCCACCGAAAATCTTGCATAAAAAGATGCTTGCTTTAAGCCATTTGTATATATTAAGCCGAAATGTCAGATTTTCACTTGCTTATTATTTTTGATCCTTTAAGACCTTCTAAGAACTAATCACTAATAACGAATGACTTTCGTAAAAGCATTTATCGCTCAGAGCCGATAGATACTCTGCTAAACTATAAAACGAGAGCTTACAGCAACTCAAAATAGGCTCTTTAGTAAATAATAACTCACATCAAGTCGTGACCAAATATTGGTTGCGACTTTGCTATTTATAACGGGAAAAAGGGAACAAATACTATGTATCAACAGCGAAATAACAATACAGCACATCGCCTGACCTTTTTGCATACAGAATATCAATATGCACCAATGGCTCTCCACGAGATAACACAGGGGCGTGCGGTCATGTATCTCAAAATGCCTCCTGTTATCACAGATGCAGACCAATTATTGGACTATGTAATTCAATTCGATGAGGATGCACTTATCCATGCAGATATTCTTGTTCTGGACGAAGCAGATAATTGTCCTGAGAAAATTCTCGCTCAAGCTCTAAAACAACTCATGGCAATGTATCTCTGTGATGTGCTTGTCATGGCCCGTTGCTTACCGTATCACTCTATCTGGAAAAATACCTTCCACCATTCACCACACGTCATTACCAATGCCAAGACCTATCCTGTGCTTCAAGCCACAGGGCAGTACATCCTACATGCCACTGCACTAGGACAAGGTGCCGTCAGCATCAACGGCAAAACCGTTCATTTACCTGTCGGCGAAATCTTACACAGCCTTGTCTTTTTCTTACTCGAAAATCCAATTGTCTCACGCGAAAAAATCTTCAAATACTTTTGGTCAGATTCTACATATGAATCTGCCACTGCGAGCCTTACAGTCGCGCGTCAGACCTTAAGGCAACGCTTAGGTGTTGAATTGCTCTTGCCGAATCACACGAACTATCACCTCAACCCACAATTGACTATCATCTATGATGTCGATATGTATCGACAATGCTTAGAGTCTGCACTTTACGCAGAAGATGCACATGACCAGTGTCGTAATGCCTACGCACTGTATCAGTATGATTATCTGATGACGACTACCGCATCATGGGCAAAACCAATTCGTGACGACTTACGCCGTAAGCAAGCGGATGTATGCTATTATCTTGCACAACAACAGTCCAACGCACTCGGCTTACTGAGTCAAGGGATACGCTATAATCCCTACCGAGAAGATATAGTACTCGACATGATGACATACTATTTGCAACAAAAAATGCCTCACGATGCACTACAGGCATATAAGATGCTAGCGGACTATCTCAAAACACAACATGATATTGCGCCACATGCTAAACTGACGAACTTAGCCCAACAAGCAGAGGCAATCTATAATCCGTGAAGCACCAATTGCTCTTTATTGAACCCTACTACGGAGGTAGCCATCAGGTATGGATTGATGGCTATCGTCGTCATACCCAACATGACACACATCTCCTGACAATGCCTGCTCAATTCTGGAAGTGGCGTATGCAAGGTGGAGCAGTCACAATGGCACGCGAATTTCTTGCATCCGAGCAGTCACCAGATTTGATTATCGCTTCTGATATGATGGATGTATCCCTGTTTAGAGCCATGACACGCACCGATTGTCCCATCGCACTCTATTTTCACGAAAATCAACTGACATATCCCCAAAACCGCCGACAACATCACGGATGGCAATACGGTTTCGTCAACTACGCCAGCGCACTTGCCTCCGATTACGTCTTCTTCAATAGCCAATTCCATCATGATAACTTCTTTGAAGAACTCCCTCGGATGCTTAAGCACTTCGCCGACTACAACGAATTACAGAGCATTGATGAGCTACGCGCAAAAGCCAGTGTTCTACCACTCGGCTTAGATTTACGTCGCTACGATGCCTATCGACAAAACCATGAGAATCAAACGCCAATTATCTTATGGAATCATCGCTGGGAAGCAGATAAAAATCCAACAGCCTTTTTCAATGCAATTATCCAATTGGCTGATGAAGGCTTTGATTTTCAGGTGATTCTTGCGGGAGAAAACTTTCGACAAAACCCCATCGAATTTGAGAGCGCACGCAATACACTAGGGGAACGCATCCTACACTATGGCTTTGTCGAATCATTTGCTGATTATGCGCGTTTGCTGTGGCAAGCCGATTATGTAGTCAGCACGGCTTATCAAGATTTTTTTGGAATCGCCGTCACAGAAGCTATCTATTGTGGCTGTATGCCTTTGCTAGCCAATCGCCTCAACTATCCGCACCTTATTCCTGATGAATATCATCACGCTTGTCTATTTCGTGATGGCACACTTTATGGACATCTCAAACAGCACCTATCAGGCAATCGCTCTGTGGATATTTCACCGCTACAACAGCACATCGCCCAATACGATTGGTCACAGATTGCACCCCTTTACGATATGACCTTTTCTAGTTTGATATGAACTATCTTGACGGTTGCAAAGAAAGGCGTGTAGGGGCGGAGCTATGTCTCCGCCCGAAAATAATTACTCGTCGCTAGTTTCATCATCTGCCGATGGAGCAGGGGCATCAACCTTATCTTGATACGAAACAATGTGCGAAACAACAGCACCCTCTTTCATCGAAATCACGTAATCGCCCCCATTACGTCCGCGTGTCAATTGCATCCCACGTCCGATACGCATATAGAGTGGCTTGCCCTTACTCGACATCACAATAATATTATCATCTTGTCGCCCAATAGCTGTCGCAGCCACGTAATTGCTATTCTTCGGCAAGCGCATATTGATTACACCCTGTCCAGCACGTCCCTGTGTCGGATATTCTTCACAAGCCGAAATTTTCGCTACACCATCATCCGCGATGCTGAAAATATATTGTGTGTCATCGGCTAATAACACCGAAACCACTTTGTCATCATCTTTGAGTTTGATGCCACGCACACCACCTGCATTCAAGCCCATCGGACGTACATCATCTTCACTAAAGCGTATCGTCTGTCCATTCCGTGTCGATAACATCACATCTTGCTCACCATCAGTGACAAGTGCAACAATCATACGGTCATCGTCATCAACATTCATCACACTGAATGTCTGGCTCGACATTCCAGGTAAATCTTCCATCCGAATCCGCTTGACTTGGTCATTGGCTGTCGCAAAGAAGATATAGCCTGTGTCGATATTAGGCAAGCAAACTCCAGAAATAATCTCTTCACTGCCATCAAAACTGCTCAAATCGTTGACAGATGTGCCTTCGCCAACCTCATTGATTTGTGGTAACTGTTGCACAGGAATCGTCGCACAATTACCTTTTGCCGTGAAAAGATAAACCACTTGGGCTGTATTGCTATCCATCAATAAACGAGGCGGATTTTTAGTTTTCGTGGTGACACTCGGTTGCTCATGCCTAAACGTCCGCCCAATTTTGCCATCCTCCGCGAGGATAACCCATGTGGGTTCTTCAGGCATCAAGAAATCTTCTGCTGATACGCTAGATGCTGTACCACTCGCAATAATAGTTCGGCGTGGGTCGTTAAACTCACTTTTCATATCGCTCAACTCTTTACCGATGAGTTGCCGTACCTTACGCGGACTCGCCAATAAGTCTTCTAGCTCCTTGATGAGTTTCATCAAATCTTTGTGCTCGTCTTCGATTTTTTTGCGTTCTAACGATGCCAACCGACGCAATTGCATATCGAGAATCGCTTGTGCTTGCTCTTCTGATACCTTAATCTGCTTCATCAGGTTATTGCGTGCGCTATCGACAGTGCGCGATTTACGGATGATAGCAATCACTTCATCGAGATTGTCTAACGCCGTCAGCAAGCCTTCTAAGATATGCGCTCTTGTGCGGGCTTTTTCTAAATCATATTCACTGCGCCGACGTACAATTTCCATGCGGTGCTCAAGATACACACGCAAACATTGCTTGAGTGATAAAATGCGCGGTTGCCCATCTACCAATGCCAACATAATGATGCTAAATGTCTCTTGCAGAGGTGTATACTTGAACAAATGTGCCATCACTGATGAGGCATCTGCACCTCGTTGTAATTCAATCACTAACCGTACCTGATTTTGACGGTCTGATTCATCGCGCATGTCAGCAAGACCTTCGAGTTTGCCACTCGCCACCCGTGATGCAATCCGCTCAATAATTGTTGATTTACTCGCTTGGTAGGGCAGTTCACTGATAATAATCCGTGATTTACCACGTCCCATATCTTCAATATGAACCTTCGCCCGTAAGATAATTTTGCCACGTCCTGTTGCGTAGGCTTGCTTAACAGGATTATCAAGGTCATTGTCCTTATGGCTATAAATCACGCCACCTGTTGGGAAGTCAGGACCTTTAATATAGTGCATCAATTCTTCAACAGTGATGTCATCCAAATTATCCCAATTGCCAAGCATGTATACCAGCGCATTGACAACTTCCCCCATATTGTGTGGCGGAATACTCGTAGACATACCAACCGCAATCCCTGATGCGCCGTTAATCAGCATATTCGGTAATGCAGAAGGCAACACCGCAGGTTCGGTTAAACTGCCATCAAAGTTTTCAACAAAATCAACCGTCGCTTTCTCAATATCATCCAGCAACGATTCCCCAATCAATGCCATCCGCGCTTCGGTGTAACGCATTGCAGCAGGGCTATCGCCGTCAATACTGCCGAAGTTTCCTTGACCATCCACCAACATGTAACGCATCGAAAAATCTTGTGCCAACCGTGCCATTGCATCGTACACCGCTTGGTCACCATGCGGATGATACTTACCTAATACCTCACCGACGATACGCGCACTCTTCTTATGGCTACTGGCACTCCGCAAGCCCATATCGTGCATCGCATATAAAATGCGTCGATGCACAGGCTTCAGTCCATCACGCGCATCAGGCAAGGCACGCGAGACAATGACGCTCATCGCATAGTCGAGAAAAGCATCGCGCATCTCTTGTTCGATATTTACAGGTTGAACTTCGCCAATATTCATCAAAAACCTCAAATTCTGAACGATTCTGTCCGTCGTTGTGTCAATACATGCGAGGAACGTTCGTAACGGTATTATGATCGCGTAGGGGAGAGATATACCTCTCCGTTAAACTTAAAACTAATAAAAATACAGCTTTATGTAGGGGAGTGTCTCTGTGCCCTCCCGATAGGTTACTTTTGCTCATCCGAAGATGATTGAAACAGCTTATTCATCAATACTAAATAATGAAATTCCTATAGTCAAAATTTATAGTATCGCTAAATTGTAGAAAGTTGTTGAGCTACTGTCAAATTAAAACATAAGTTCTAAATTTTCGCAAGCACAATCTGACGCTTAACAAACGCTTACACTCCTGCAATAGAAACACAATTTTCCCTATGGTAGCATAGCATCATGACGACAAAAAAACGAACCAAATTTCACATAGTCCTAATCAGTTTTCTGTTCTCTTTGGTGATTATGAGTTGCACACCCACAGAGACAATTCGTATTCGGGTCACACCAACACCCGACCAAACAGCAATTGCACAAGCAGCAGAGCCTACTACCGAAGTAGAGCAGGTAGCTTCTCCAACTGACGAAACACCAACCGACACGGAAATCGTTCCGATAGTCACCGATGAAGCAACTGCAACCATTACACCTATTCCAGCAACAGGTACCCCCATCCAAACCGATGGCTCATTCGGTCCTATTATCGAACCAGATTACACACCACCACCAACATCAACACCTATACCAACAGATGTACCAAGTGTCACACCGAGCGTTACACCCATTCCACAAACACCTGTGACAACACCACTGAGTGCACTCCCTGCCTTAGATGGTGACCAAATGGGCATCCAACTATACTACAATGTCGATAATGACCAATGGTTTCAATTACTGAGACGCACAGACCCCCTCAGTGTTGGTTGGATTAAAGTACAAGCTAATTGGGATTTCCTACAACCCAATAACCGTGACCAATTCGATACAGCCTTCGCTATCTTTGAGTCACACATCCAACGTGCACACAACGATGGTTATCAGGTCCTCGTCAGTATCGCTAAAGCACCTGATTGGGCGCGTGCTGGTAACATCACAGATGACGGACCACCTGCTGACCCAACTGCATTAGCGTACTTCATCAACTTCATGCTTGACCGCATGGGGGGACAAATTAGTGCCATCGAAGTCTGGAACGAACCCAACCTCAGCCGAGAATGGACTGGTGCACTTGAATGGAGTGGGGGAGGCTACATGGATTTGTTCCGTGTTGCTTATGATGCCATTCGTGCTCGCAACCCCAATATGCCGATTGTCACCGCAGGTTTAGCTCCAACAAGTGCACAAGGTGCAATTGATGACCGTCTCTTCCTGCAACAAATGTACGATGCTGGCTTAGGCGACCCTTACTATCAAAATATTGCGATTGGTATTCATCCTTATGGTTGGGGCAATCCACCAGATAGTCGTTGCTGTGATAATATCCCTGATAGAGGTTGGGATGATGATCCGCGCTTTTTCTTCCTCAATACCTTAGAAGACTATCGCGCTATCATGGTCAACAATGGACATCAAAATGTTCAGATGTGGGGTACGGAATTCGGCTGGGCGACATGGAACGGCATTCCAACAGAAGTTCCAGTTGACCAAGAATGGATGGTTTACAACTCACCACAACAACAATCGGAATACACCATGCGTGCTTTCCAGATTGCTCAAGAACTAGACTATGTCGGTCCTATGTTCCTCTGGAATTTGAACTTTGCCAATGAAACCCTCATCTCAGAACGCAACGAGATGGTTGGCTACAGTATTTTTGTGCCAGGTTTACCCATTCGTCCTATCTACGATGCAATTCGCACCAGCCCACGCCTCGAAAATCAATAATTAACTGTTCAGGCAGATAGCAACTATCTGCCTCTACTCATTTCTCCAAAAATCCCTATCAAACGTTAATTTTAAATAAAGAAATCCTTGATTTGAAATTCTTAAGGATTCAGAAAACAAATTCTTTGTATCATAGTGATAGTTCATTAATAATACGAAAGACGAATTATCATGAAACCAGACATTACAACTGAAACACGCTCCGTAGACGTTAACGGCGAAGAAATGTATGTTTCAATCCTCACATTTAATCGCGTCATCGTTTATGACGACCCCGAAGTTGTGGCGCAAACAATTGCTCAAGCATATCAATCTTTAGCTGATGAGTTCATGCAACAACCTAATATTGATAAACAAAAATCCGTTTGTATGATTATGGATGTGATGCCAGTTATTCATGAGTTAAGTCAAGATGTTTTGGAAGATTGGTTCAAGAACGCATCTGAAGAAAGTACACAAACACAAAGATTTTTGTATCAATTATTTAAACGCCCATCATTTTCCATCTCAACGCTTACAGGCATTGATGCAGACTTTATTCGTAAGGGTAACGAATCAATAAATGCAAGTGCCAATCAAATTCACCTTGCTGATGGCTTGCCTGATGCCATCAACAAAGCACGTAAACTCTTAGCTATGGCACACAGATAGAAACCCTAGATGTTCTGCCCGATAAGTCATTGTAGGGGAAGATCTGTGTGTTGAGTCCAGTGGGGTTGACCCTCGACCGCATGTCCAAAACAACATACCCTCACTCTCACGGATGGTTCAAAACCAGTGGCTTTAGCACACTTCCCAAGATGAGCTAGTCATATGTTTTGAATATATGGCGTAAGAATGAGCAAGCTCAAGGGTTGGGGGTGTCACAAATGGACTCAACACAGTGACTCTCCCCTACGAAAAACACTATTTTCGGGTAGATTGTCATTGTCTTGCTAGATTGCTATCTCGCTGTAAAGTCTACATTGCCCAGATGCCGATGACAGGTCCTATCGCAAGCAAGGCAAATGCCCATTCCCAGCCGATGAGACGCTCTAAGGTTGGAATCATACGAATGGAGAATAAAGTCAGCAAGAAACCCATACTTGTCTGTAGTGTGAGGGCTGTGCCGAGATAGCGACTATCTGCATGTTCGCTAACGCTTGCTGAAAATTGCGCGGAATCGGCAACGATGAATAAGCCCCATACTATCGCTAATATCGAAACGATAACAGCATTCGCACCAAAAAATTGCCCGATGATGAGTGCGATAAATCCACTGACTGCCATTGAAACCGATGTCACGGTGGAGCGTCCGATATTATCGGCTAATTTACCAGCGACTACGCTACCAATGCCTCCGACAGCAATAGCGATGAATGTCACTATCCCTGCCCATGAGCCAGCGATGTTTTGTAATGCAAAACTGGCTGTCAGAAAAGCAAATAACCATGCCCACATCGCGTAAAGTTCCCACATGTGCCCTAGATAGCCAAGATTGGCAAGCATGACTTTTCTGTTGGTGAGGACATATTTAACATCACCCATGCGGAATTTAGAACCTTTGACAGCATGAGGTCCTTCATGGATGAATAAAATGCCGATGAAACCACCAATGGTTGCGAGAAATGCCGCAAGGTAGAGGACTTGTTGCCATTCGCCTAAACCACCAAGTGCATTGAGTAGATGCGGTGTGGCAGAACCAATAGTCAGCGCACCAACGAGAAGTCCGATGCCTAAACCTCTATCTTCGACTGTCCATGTTGCCATAATTTTCATACCGATAGGATAAACCCCCGCAAGAAATACACCCGTTAGAAAACGTAAAAATAAGGCAACGGTTGGTGAATTTGCGAAGACAGGAATCAGTGCTGTTGTGAGAGCAGCCGAAAACGTTGAGACGATGAAAAACCACCGTGCTGGAATGCGGTCTGCGAGGGTGAGAATAGCAGAGCCAACTGCTCCGACAACAAAGCCAATTTGAACAGACATTGTGAGCCATGCTTGTCCGTTTGCATCTAATTGCCAAAGTTCGGTTAAGTCAGGGGTGATAGCAGATGCTGAGAACCAAACAACCATTGCCAATAATTCTGCTAAAGAGAGTAAAAGTAAAGTGCGCCATTTGGCATGTGATGTAGTGGTCATGCTATTTCATCCTTTTTCAGAGTAACGGCGTTAGTATGCCAGCAAATTCTAACATCCAGCGAAACGGGCATTATTCATGGTTTATCAGGCTAACGCTGACAAGGTGACACTGCTATAATACTGTTTCTAATTGCTAGTTAAGATATTTATCTTGTGTAAGCTACTCTATTGAGTTACACAGACAAAAGCGGGAGGGCATGGTGACTCTCCTCTACAAAAATCACTATTTTAGATAGTTCAATAATGATTCATATCACTAGTAATTAAGGTAATCCTATCAATTTACACAAATCTATTGAGATATTACATGACAGAACACCAACAAGTTGATAATTGGGAAGACGCGCTACTATTAGCGGGTGGTTTAGTGCGTCCTGATGGCAATGATGGCGAGACGGCTGAACAGCAAGCCATCGCCCGCAGTTATACCGTTAGTCGTGCAAGACGACGTTTGAGCTTACATCAAAACACTGTAGCGCAAGCTGTTGAGGATGGCACAATCTTAGGGGCATTTATCGACCCTGTGTTCAATTTGCGGATTCCTGCACGGGAAGTTGAGGATGTCCTCAACAATCAAGAGCGATATGAACACATTGCAGAAAACGAACGAATTGGCGCACGGGAAATTGCTGATGCAATGGGCGTAAAAACCGCAACTGCACGAAAACGCCTACGTCAGAAGGGACTTGACCACAAAAAACCTGAATGGCGACATCTTAAAGGGCAATGGAATTTACCTGAAACCTTGCGTGATTTCCGTAAGTTGGTGGAAGACCAACGTGAAGCACGTCGTCACCAGAAGAAAGAACAACGAGTACAAGCGAAACGTCGAAAAGAAGAGAAACGTGAACAAGAGCGTCAACGTCGAGCGGAGTTGCGAGCGCAATTAGTCGCCAGTTTCCCTGCTTGGTCGGAATTAGACCGTTCGCGTCAGATGATGATGTTGCATGTTGGTCCACCGAATAGTGGTAAGACTTATGATTCCATCAATCGCTTAGCAGATGCAGGGAATGGGTGGTATCTCGCGCCATTGCGTCTGTTGGCATGGGAAATTTTTGACCGCCTTAATGGGCGTGGTGTGCCGTGTAATTTGTTAACAGGCGAAGAATATATCCCTGTTGATGGAGCGAAAATCACGGCATCGACGATTGAGATGTTTAACCCGAATAATCCTGGTGATGTCGTTATCATTGATGAGGCACAAATGTTAGCTGACCCTGATAGAGGATGGGCATGGACACGCGCCTTGATGAGTTCAACTGCACCTGAGATGCACGTCATCGCGCCACAGACAGCACAGACTTTGATTCAGAAGATGGCAGAAGCTGCTAACATGCCGATGGGGACTGTCATCCATGAACGCCTATCTCCGATTGCTGTAGCTGATAAGCCATGGCGATTAGAAAATATGCCTGACAAAACAATCTTAGTCGCATTCTCACGGAAGATGGTGTTGACGCTCAAGACACAGTTAGAAAATTTAGGGCGCAATGTCTCGGTAGTGTACGGTGGGTTGCCTCCCGAAGTACGTCGGAAACAGGCAGAACGCTTCGCTAGTGGTGAGACTGAAATCTGTGTAGCGACAGATGCCGTTGGGATGGGGTTAAACTTACCTGCTGACCATGTTTGTTTTTGGGAGATAGAAAAATTTGATGGGCGCACGATTCGACAATTATATGCGTCAGAAGTGCAACAGATTGGCGGACGGGCTGGACGCTATGGTATCTCTAACGCTGGGCTTGTGGGAGCAAGCAAGCGTCAAGATTTGAGGATTTTGCAGAAGTTATTCTATCAGACACCCCCTGCCCTGACCCATGCACGGGTTGCACCATCAGTAGAAGATTTGTCGCTAATTCCTGGAAGTTTATCGGAACGGCTTGAAGAATGGTCACGCTTGCAGAGTATTCCGCAAGAGTTACGCAAGACAGTTCGGACGGCAGATATGGCGGAACGGGTCGAACTAGCTGGTATGCTGACTGACGAGCAAGTTATCAAAATTGGGCTGGGACATGCTGTGCAGTTGGTGAATGCTCCGACACGCAAGAGTACCCGTGATTTTTGGTATGACTGTGCGATGGCTATCATTGACCGTGCGCCGATGCCATTACCGCCAACACCTCCACAAGAGATTAAGGGCACACGCGATTTGGACGATATTGAGATGTGCATTGCTTGTGCAGATGTCTATTTGTGGTTGGGTCATCGCAAAGAGTTTTCGGAATTCGGCGAGCATCTAGAGTTGGTGAAGTATGACCGACGCGAGTGGTCGGATATGATTGATGAGGCGTTGTTGCAGAAGATTACGACGACTTATTTGCGTCGGAAACGGCGATAGCAGTAAACGATGTCAAGCGGACGGGGCATGCCCCGTCCCTACGATTGTTAATTGGTTGCTAATTCGAGATATTCAAAGTGAAGCGTTTCTTCGAGTTCTATACCAAGAATATCCATCATTTCACGGATGAAATCGGCTTTATTCTCAGCGTCAGTTTTTGACCATGTGCGTGCTTTTATTTCAACATACATGGTATCGCTGACTGGTTTGATGAGTTTGTCGATATTGACAAAAAAGAGTGTACCTTTGTAGAGAACGCGCCATCTACGACGGTCTTTGTGAAGTTGGCGTGTATCACTGGTACCAAAATATTCTTCGTAGAAACGCAGTGGATGACTAGCGGGTGCAATGAAGCGTGAATGTGATAAGACAGCAGCATCTTTGAGAATTTGTTCTTTTTCGGCGGTGGTGTAGGTTAAGCGCATCCGCACAGATTCAACATTGCCATCCGCATCAATGCGGTCATCTTCGCGGTAGCGAATACGATGTTCTTCAGGGTCACTGAAAGAGAAGTAAGTATCGTATTGGCGATAATGGACAGCACGCATGACTTCTACATCTTCATGACTGAGTAATTCTTCGATAATAGAGGGGTCGTTGAGGCGTGCTTTCATCTGAATTTCAAAAGATTCGGCACGTTCGACATCAACAGCAACCGCAACAAGTTTATGCAATGGATTTTCTTCAATGCGCCCTAAGAATGTGCCTACTCTCTCGGCATAATTTGAGGCTTCTTGACGCAGTTCAGCTTCGTCAATGGTGAGGAGTTGGCGGTCTCTCATCAAGAATTTGCCATGAACGATAGTATGAGCAACATCGGTGCTTTTGGCTGCATAGACTAACTGCGAGTAAGGTGCATCAGGATTAAAGTCAAAACGTGGCATGTTATGTGTTGGTTGAGCATCAACGACAATTAAATCTGCTAGTTTACCCACTTCGAGACTACCCGTGACATCATCCATGCCAAGAGCGCGTGCGCCGTTAATTGTTGCCATTTGCAGGGCGGTACGGGCAGGAAGTGCGGTGGGGTCTTTCGGCGTGACTTTGGCGAGTAAAGCTGCAAGACGCATTTCTTCAAACATATCGAGGTCATTGTTGCTGGCAGGTCCATCGGTGCCAATCGCGACATTCAAGCCGAGTTCAAGCATTTCTGAAATGGGCGCGATTCCACTAGCGAGTTTGAGGTTCGCAGAGGGACAATGTGCAACTGAGCCATTAGCTTTTTTGAGCATTCGCATTTCGTGTTCATCAATATGGACGCAGTGAGCAGCAATAATCGGCACATCAAGAATGCCTTGGTCTTTGACCCAAGGGACAACAGTCTTGCCGTACATTTCCATGCTATCTTCTTGTTCGCGTTCGGTTTCGGCGATGTGAATCATCAATGGACGGTCATATTCAGCAGCGAGTTTAGCACTTTCGCGCAAAGTATCTTCTGTATTGGAATAAGGCGCATGTGGTGCAATGGTTGGCTTAATCAGGGGATGGTCGCGCCAGTCTTCGATGAATTGACGGGTATAAGCCAGACTATCTTCGTAGGTGTTGGCATCAGGGGTTGGGAACTTGAGAATGGACTCGCAGAGTAAGGCACGTAAGCCTGCCTTGGCGGTTGCTTCGGCAATATCGCTCTCAAAGTAGTACATATCGGCAAAGCTGGTGACTCCACCCTTAATCATTTCGGCACAGGCAAGTGTTGTCCCCAATTTGACAAATTCAGGGCTAACAAATTCACGCTCTACAGGCATGATGTAGCCCATGAGCCATACATCAAGGCGCAAATCATCAGCCATTGCACGCAGTAAGGTCATGGGGACGTGGGTATGGGCATTCACAAGCCCTGGTAGGATGTATTGTCCATCACAATCAATGATGTCATCAGCCGTATATTGGTCTTGAAGGTCGGCACGGTCACCTACTGCAATGATGTGACTATCTTGAATAACTACCATGCCATCTTTAAAAATCTGATAGTCGGCATTCATGGTAATAATTGTGCCATTGGTTAGAATAATGTCTGCTTTTTTCAAATTGTTCCCCTTTGCACTTTCGACAACAAATTTGGAAGATTATACTGGACTCGTTAGATAATTGCATGTGGAATAACAATTCTTTTGATTCGTTTAACGTTTCAATAACACATAAGATTCGATTAAGTCTTTAGAAATCAGATTATTATTGTCGGAGCGCACAGGTGCGCCCCCTACAAAAAATACATCATTACACATTTGATGATAGAAAGAGTCGGGATGTTCGGACGCTTACGCCCCAATATTGTTTTGTTAGAAGCTGGCTTGCTGGGATTATTCTTTGTGCAAGCCTTGCGATATATGATAGGCGCATTATACAGCCGTGTGGCAAGTGCGACCTTAGTCACTAGTTATGCAGATGGGTCATTTGACCCTGCGATTGCTGGTGTGGTTGACCCAAGTGTTGTTAGCAATGAAGTTATCTTGCTGGGCTTGGTGGTGGCGTTGCCATTATTATCGCTATTGTTAGGACGTTTACGCTCTGCGCCTTTAATTGGGATGATTGTGGTTGTTATCGGGCGTGCCTTGATGACCTTCCCTGTCGAAGGTATCACGCCACTGATGGCATCTGAAATTGCTGTTGGTGGTGGTTTGTTTGCAATTTGTTGTTGGGTGGCACAACGCAATAATAGTGTGCCGTTCTTGTTTGTGCTTGGTTTTGGCTTTGACCAATTGATACGAGCATTCGGCAATACATTAGACCCGACTATTTTTGGGGCATCACGGACTGTGACGCTGAGTTTAGGCTTTGCGGTTGTTTCGATTGATTTTTTCACTGTGCTGATTGTATTACTCGTTATCGCGGTGCTGGCGAGTTTGTTGACGACATTCATCAGTGATGAACCTGCACGCGAGCGTGTACGGGGTGGCAGTACAATTAATCCTAACAAAGGTTTATTGACCATTTGGGGCGCGATTGGCATGGCTGGTTTGCTCTTCATTGAGTTATCGCTACTTGCTTTACCCAATGCGATTATGGGACGGGCTGGTACAGAATTGTATCAATTGTTTGTCACGTTGACCTTGATTGCGACACTATTGCCTCTCATCCCTGAAGTTCGGGCACAAGCAAGAGGCTTCATCGCGCCATTTGACCCCACGACACGCGGGTGGATTTGGTTGATTTTTGTGGCATTAATGATTGTGCTAGGAACTCGGATTCAACGCTTGCCGATTGCGGGTAATGCACTTGTGCCACTTGGGGGCTTTGCCTTGGTCTTTGCACAGGTTGTGGTGAGTTCGATGTGGTGGTGGTTGGCACGTCCGAAAACAGAAGAACAGCGCAATCTGGGTGGTTTGTGGATGACCATCACTGTATTGTTATTTGGATTGCTCGTTGCTGGCGACATCTTCACTTATGAATATGCCTTCGTGCGTCCGTTTTTTGTTGCTGGCAATCCTAGCCTAACAGAGACTTTGAATAGTGTCGCTCTGCCTTTGTTACGCGGATTTAGAGGATTAGGTTTGGGATTACTGTTATTGGCTGTGTTGTTCGGTAGTCTACCGATGATACAGTCTACAAGACGAATTCCTTGGCGCGGTGGCAAGTTAACACAATCAGTTCTCAGCGTGTTATTTGTGGCTGTGATGGCAAGTGTGGCATCGTTTGTGGCACGTCCGCCTGTGGTTTCGGGGGTGATTAATGCTCAAACTTTGCGGATTGGGACCTATAACATCCATGCTGGATATAGTGAATTTTATGGCTTTACGCTCGATGATATTGCGAATGATATTGCGCGAAGTGGTGCGAGTGTTGTCATGTTACAGGATGTGGAAGTGGGACGCTTGACCAGTTTTGGCGTTGACCAATCGTTATGGCTGGCGCGTCGTTTGGGGATGGATGAACGCTTCTATGCAACCAATGAGGGTATTCTCGGATTGGCTGTATTATCTCGTGTGCCAATTGCCTTTGATGATGGTGTGCTGATTCCAAGTATTGACCGTCAGACAGGCTTGCAACGGGTGCAAATCCAGCCTGATACGAATCTGAATAGTGTGATTACGCTGTACAACACGGAATTGGGCTTTTTGTTGCAGGGTGAGGGTTTAGGCGATTTAGAGCAAAATCAACGTGAACAATTGCGGACGATTGTCGGTGTCATTGAAGGACATCGCATCAATGATTATGGTGGGCAATTGGGGCGAACTGTACTTGGAGGAACGTTCCATAATGTGGCGAGTTCGCCATTGATGGATATTGTACGTGGCTATGGGTTCACTGACCCCTTTGATGGCACGAATCTAACGTTGACAGCAACATTGAATCGCACGAATTTTGACCCTGCACGGATTGATTTCCTATGGGTGTGGCAACAGTCGCTTCCGCAATTGGGTGTTAATGTAGATTTAGATTCACAAGCGTCTGATCATCGGTTGGCGTATGTTGAGTTTCAGGTTCGGGTGGATAATTAAGTTCATCCTTTATATCCTCCTCTCCATCACGCTTCGCTATAGGGGGAGTTTTTGAAAACAGGTTCGTAAAGATTATGTCAGCAGAAGTGATAAAATTTCTGACGAGTGCAACTATCATTTTGATGTTTTTCATGATGGCGAGTATGGCGTTATATCATGGAGTATATGCTTGGAAGGCAAAAGGTAGAGAGTTAGTCAGACGAGAGTATAAATTGTATTTCACAGGTAAACCTGATCGTACTCGTGAGTTACAACAGAAAGTTGTTGGCACGATTTTCATCGCTGTTGCAGTTTTTTTCTATAGTGTGACTGCAAATATAATTCTCCATATCATCGGTTATTGAGTTGAGCGTATTGCCATACGCCCCTACAGTTGAATTTGATAAGATTGCCACACGCAATTGCGGTTAGGTTTCTTGGATTTGAGAGTTATCTTCGGTGGCGCGTTGTTCGGCTTCGGCAAGGAGTGCGGCTGCTTCGGCTTCGATTGCAAGTTGTTCTTGATAGGCTTCGACTGCCTCTAGTATGTCGTCTGACCAGCCGTTTTCTTCGACAATTTTCATAGCATTACGGGCAGCCGATTGAGCCGCAGCGCGTTTGCTTGTGCCTGAGCCTTCGGCAATGACAACATCTGCAATGACTGATTCCATATAGAATTCGCGTTCGTGGTCAGGTCCGTTGGATTCTTTCATGCGGTAGATAGGTGTGATGTGCAATTCAGCTTGGGCGAGTTCTTGCAACATGCTCCGAGCATCTTTGTGCAAGTCGTTTTCTAGTACGTAGTCTAGTAAGTCATTGAGGGGCGGAATCACAAATTCACGGACGGCTTCCATGCCTCGATCGAGATAGATGCCACCGATAAGGGCTTCGTATCCGCGACAGAGATTATTGATGCGTGTGCGTCCACCGCTATTTTCTTCACCTTTGCCCATATAGAGATACTCACCGAGACGAATGGCTTCTGCTAGTATCGCTAACGAATCTGTCCGAACGAGAGCCGCACGCAATTGGGTTAGCTCCCCTTCGGACACATCTGTAAAGCGACGAAACAGCATTTCTGCCACGATGAGGTCAAGAATCGCATCGCCCAAAAATTCGAGGCGTTCGTTATCGCGCATCTCTTCTTCGACTTCGTTGACAAAGCTCCGATGTGTGAGTGCACGTCTGAGCAATTCGGGGTCAAGGAAATGCACGCCAATCAGTTGTTGGTAGTCCTTTAGATGTGTATTATCAGTCATTGAACCTCTTGAAAATTAATGATGCGTTGTGTCCACCGAAACCGAATGAATTGGTCATGGCAATTTCGATAGGAAATTCACGCGCCGTGTGCGGAATATAATCCAAGTCACATTCAGGGTCAGGATTATAGAGATGTATTGTCGGTGGTGCGACTTGATGTTGCAAGGATAAAACTGTAAAGGCGGCTTCCATTGCAGAGGTTGCACCCATCGCATGTCCCATCATACTTTTGGTGGCACTAATGGGGATATTGTAGGCATGGTCGCCGAAAGTTGTTTTGAGGGCTTTGGTTTCCATGGGGTCGTTGAGGAGTGTGCCTGTGCCATGTGCGTTGATGTAATCAATATCTTCGGGATTCACTTTAGCATCAATTAAAGCGAGGCGCATTGCTTCGGCTGCTCCTGAGCCATCAGGAATCGGTGCAGTACGATGAAAAGCATCCGTCGTTGAGCCATAGCCGATGAGTTCAGCGTAGATATGTGCGCCACGGGCTTGTGCGGATTCAAGCGTTTCGATAGCGACGACTCCACAACCTTCACCAAAAACAAAACCTGTACGGTCACGGTCAAAAGGTTGCATGGCGAGGTCGGGGTCATTAGTACGTGAATACGCTCGCATACGGTCAAAGACAGCGACACCTAAATTGGTGATGGGATAATCGGAACAACCTGCCAAGGCACGGTCAATGCGACCAGCACGGATGAGGTCAAAGGCATGTCCGATGTTATCTGCGCCTGTGGCACAGGCTGAGACTTGGACTGCCGATGGACCTTTGGCACCGACTGCCATTGCAATCAAGTTATTACCTGCATTGACAATCAACATCGGAATGGCAAAAGGTGTCATCTTGCGAGGGTCATCGGTATCGTAGATGAGTTCGATATATTGCTGATAGCGTTTGAGACCACCTGTTGATGAGGCAATGAAGGTGCTAGACCGATTGGCTGTTTCTTCGGTGACGACGAAGTTAGAATCGGCTATGACTTCATTGGCAGCAGCGATGATGTAATGCTGATGAAAATCAGTTCGGCGGATTTCTTTATAATCAACATAGTCTTCGGCATTGAAATTTTGTAATTCAGCAGCAATTTTGACGCGGAAATTAGTGGTATCAAAATAGGTAATTTCGCGCACAGCATTTTCGCCATTGAGTAATGCGTTCCATGTGGTTTGTGTGTTGTTCCCTAAAGGTGAAACAACGCCAAGACCTGTCACGACAACTCGTCGAGACATGACCCCTCCTTAATGAATTGTTTAAGATTTTGTTGCCTTGATAAATATGTCAAGATTCTCATTGGAGTGGTCTGGCTGTTACCCCTCCCTAAATCCCTCCCCATTGCACTGCGTTAATGGAGAGGGACTTTAATGTGTCACATCGTAAGGTGAATGCTAAGAAGTGTCAATTGGCGCAGTCATCGGGATTGAGAAAACTAATTCTCTGGATCACCATTTGATAGAAGAACATATTTCCCTTGCGTCTCGTCCCAAGATAGTTTGTCTATATTCTGTCTAACCCAGACTTTAATTTGAGATGGAAAGGGTCTGTGTTTCCCATATCTATTGTGGATTAAAGGCAGAGGTGGTAACAGAATGTATAAACAATCTGCGATGCGTGTCAAAACTGATTGTCCGCCACCAGATCTCGTTCTCAACCATTTATAACAATCTGCAATATCATCAATGGCATCGATATTACCAAACATAAATTGTATTAGTGCAGAGAAATATAGTGTATATAACACATCTACTATCGCTTTATTATCAATTTTTCAGGCTCTGATTGTAGTTGTTGCCATTTCAACTTCATCGGCTCATAGTTCATATCTGCAAATTCTTTAAGCTCTTTATCCAACTGTCTTGCACGCTCAGGATTAGTGATTGGCACATCACGCGAAATGCCTAGCATATCTATCATATTATCTCTGCAAGATCGTGATTTTAGCATTTTTACTCTCTACAGTAATTACTCGGCACGGTCATCGGGATTAGGGACATAGTCGCCTTCAATCCATGCTTCGCCATCTGCGCCGATTTCTTTTTTCCAGACAGGGACAATTTCTTTGAGGCGGTCAATGCCGTAACGCGCAGCTTCAAAACAGCCATCATCACGGTGGGCAGATGAGCAAGCAATCAGCACCGTGTTCTGACCTACTGAGAGTTTGCCAATGCGTTGAGCAATGGCGATGCCTTGCACTTTCGGGAATTGTTGGCGAATTTCGCTGGCGACTTGTTTCATCTTGGCGATTGCCATCGGTTCGTAGGCTTCGTATTCGAGATACTCTGTGTTTGGGATATGCCCTTCTTTGTCTGTTTTACCCCGTACCATACCACTGAAAAGACAGACTGCACCTGTAGCTGGTGTGGTGATGCTCTCTACGATTTCGTCATGGTCGATGGGTTCATTGGGCAAGCGATAAATTTCAGGGAATTCGCCACTGCCTCCGCTCACAGGTGGGAAAAAGGCAATATTATCACCATCGTTAACAATATCTTGGTCGAAGGCATAGTCTTCATTGATGGATGCGAGAGCCACATTGAGATTAGCTTCGGCATCAGGAAATTGTTGAATCAGGGCATTACGGACATTTTCTAAAGTAGTTTCATCACCTGCCATATGGAGTGTAAAACGTTTTTGCCCTGTGAGGTCTTTGAGTGTTGCGAAAAATAAAATGTTAACTTGCATGTTTACTCCTCTGCGATGTAATCACCATGAATACCGCCCCGTTTTTCGAGTAAGCGGATGTCACCGATACGCATGGTGCGGTCTACTGCTTTTGCCATATCATATATGGTGAGTGCTGTGATGCTCACGGCTGTCAGCACTTCCATTTCGATGCCTGTTTTGCCAACGGTACGTGCTTGGGCACGGATACGAATGGCATTGGAATCTTCATCTATAGTGAGGTCTACACCGATTTTGGTCATTGGGACTGGGTGACACAATGGAATGAGTTCCGATGTTTTTTTTGCTCCCATGATGCCCGCGATGCGTGCTACGGTCAGGACATCGCCTTTTTTCATATTGCCCTCTTGGATAAGGCGTAGTGTTTCAGATTGGACATAGATTGCCCCTTCAGCGACTGCCATACGGTCTGTATCAGGTTTATCACCGACATCGACCATATCGGCTCTGCCGTGTTCGTCTATGTGTGTGAGTTTATTGGACATGAGTTTCCTTACATGATTGTTTCATTTTTCGTTTGAACCGCCATGGCGCAAAGAACGCCAAGATTATTTGTATTTATCGGGTGGGACAGCGTATGTGCCAACAGCATGTGAGATAGGGTCGGGGTTACCGTCGGAATAGAGTGAGACTTCCCCCACGATTAGTTTTCTACCGACTTTAATCAGCTTGCATTCTGCGATGAGGTCCGCATCGGGTGTGGGTCGGCGTAAGAAATTGATAGTGATATTAGTCGTGACAGCTAAGGGCACAATGCCAATTTCACCTAAGACAGCTACATATAGCGCAGAATCTGCTAGCGCGAAAAGCACAGGTCTTGAGACTGTCCCACCTGGGCGCAAATCCGTATCCGCTACAACTTGACGTAGACGGCAAGACTGGTCACCAACGGATTCGATACTTGCTCGAAATTGTGGAAAATCCGTTTGTAAGAATGCAATAATTTCGGCTTTCGTTGCCATCTTATCTCCATCATATGCGCGTATGCTATCTTGTGCTGTATTGTTGGCACGGTTATACTGCTGGCAAGTCTGTTCATTTTAACACTTTGGAGAAAAAAAGACGTGGGCATTTTTCGACGCGGCTTAAAGAAAACACGACGCAGTTTCTTCGGGCGCATGACACAACTCATGGGTGGTTCGGATATTGAGGAAGAAACTTGGGAAGATTTAGAAGCTCTGATGATTCAAGCCGATATGGGTATTGAGACGACTCAGGTCATCATTGAGTATTTGCAAGAAGAAGTGCGTAAAATGGGCTTGACCAAAGTACGCCAACTTGAAAAATTATTCAAGACGGCATTGCTTGGTTTGCTTGACCCCGACCCTGCCCCACTCAATATACGGGGACGTGATTTATCTATCATTTTGATTGTGGGGGTCAATGGCAGTGGTAAGACCACTTCGATTGGTAAGATGGCAAATATGCTCAAGAAGCAAGGCAAGAGTGTCATCTTGGCGGCTGGGGATACCTTCCGTGCGGCGGCGATTGACCAATTGCAACGTTGGGGAGAGCGCACAGGTGTGCCCGTGATTACTAATCAACCTGGCAGTGACCCTGGGGCAGTAGCCTATACGGCGGTTGAGGCAGCGATTGCACGTAAAGCAGATGTACTCATTATTGATACAGCAGGTCGCTTGCACAATAATCAGAATTTGATGCAGGAACTTTCTAAAATTCAGGGTGTGATTCAAAAAGCTGTGCCTGATGCACCTCACGAAATTATTTTAGTGCTGGATGGCACAACAGGGCAGAATGCTCTGCGACAAGGCATTAAGTTTAGTCAATCAGTGGATATTACAGGGTTGATTGTCACTAAACTGGATGGGACATCAAAGGGTGGTATGTTGTTTTCGGTGTTCAATGAATTGGATGTGCCGATTCACTATATTGGTTTGGGTGAAGGTGTGGATGACCTCGTTGAATTCGACCCGAAAGAATATGTTGATAGCCTCTTTGAAGATGAGTGATTTTCTCAACCTCTGACCCCTCCCTAAATCCCTCCCAATTGCACTGCGTTGATGGGGAGGGACTTTTAGACTTCATTTGGAAAGCATAGTATGGAAGCAATCACGAGTCGCCAAAATAGCAAAATCAAACTCGCTAATAAATTAGTCAGCAAACGTCAGCGTGAAAAAGAAGGATTGTTCTTGATTGATTATGCGCGAGATTTGGAGCGTGCGTTGGCATATAGCTATACTGTTGAGTTTGCGTTTTATTGTGAGGCACTCGCAAGTGATGATGATCGTAACTTAGCCGATAACATTGACTCTGAGCGATTGTTTGCCATTGATGCGGACTTAATGGAGAAAGCGAGTTATCGGCAGAATCCGAGTGGATTGGTGGCAGTGATACAGCAAAAAGATGTGCTGACACTCCATGATATGGACGACATTGATAAGAAACCAATTTTAGCATTGGTGGACTTGCGTAAACCTGGCAATATTGGGGCATTATTGCGAACGGCTGATGCAAGTGGCATTGAGACTATCTGCTTGATTGATACTGCACTTGATATTTATAATCCGAATATTATCCGTGCGAGTACAGGGGCTGTTTTTAAGGGTAATATTTATCAGGCGAGTACGAATGATATTTTCACTTTTTTTGACCAGCATGACATTAGAATAGTTGCTGCTCATTTGGATGGTCAGCAATCATTGTATGACTTGGACTTTACATCTGAACGAACAGCAATTGTACTCGGTACAGAAGATACAGGATTAGATGACATATGGGTGAACCGATGTGATGCACTCGTGAAAATTCCGATGATGGGACAGATAGCTGATTCACTGAATGTATCGGTATCTGGTGCGATTTTCATGTATGAAGCATTACGACAACGACAATCAAAACAGTTAGGACAACACAATGGATAGTATGGTTCAGCAACTCACCCATATGCGCGATGAACTCGCTCGTATGATGGAACAATTGAATATTGAGAGCAAAGCGCAAGAAGCGCAAACGCTCGAACAAGAAGCCTCTGCACCTAATTTTTGGGATGATTCGGACACAGCACAAAAGAAAATGCAGAAGATGTCGCGTCTCAAGACACAGGTCGAAAAATGGCACAAGGTCTTTGGGCGTGTGGAAGATGCGCTAGAACTGGCAGAATTAGACGACCCTGATTTAGTCGATGAGATGACAACAGAAACAGAAGCACTCGTCAAGATTTTTGATGATATGTCACTGCAAGCGATGTTATCAGGTGAGTATGATGATGAAGATGCTCTGCTCTCGATACATGCGGGGGCTGGTGGTACGGAAGCGCAAGATTGGGCATCCATGCTAGAGCGCATGTATATTCGTTGGATGGAACGTAGTGGCTATAAGGTCAGCATCGTAGATAAGACTTATGGCGAGGAAGCTGGCATCAAGAGTGTGACGATGACTGTCAGTGGTGATAACGCTTATGGGTATTTGCAAAGTGAACAAGGGGTACATCGTCTGGTACGGATTAGTCCATATGACTCAAATGCGCGTCGGCACACCTCATTTGCGAAAGTTGAACTCGTGCCTGATATTGCTGATGACATCGAAATTGACATCGCGCAGAGTGATTTGCGGGTGGATGTCTATCGGGCATCGGGACCTGGTGGACAAAGTGTTAACACAACGGATTCAGCAGTTCGCATTACGCATGTACCAACAGGCATTGTAGCGCAATCACAGAATGAGAAAAGTCAGTTACAGAATAAAGAACAGGCGATGAAAATTCTGAAAGCACGTCTGTTTGAGTATAAACGTCAGAAACAGGAAGCGGAACTCGCGGAACTCAAGGGTGAGAATGTCGATGCTGGTTGGGGCAATCAGATTCGGTCTTATGTGTTGCATCCGTATCAGATGGTAAAAGATTTACGCACGAAACACGAAACAGGGAACACATCAGGCGTGCTGGATGGCGATTTGGACGGTTTCATGGAGAGTTATCTGCGCTATAAAATCGGTGATGGTGAGACTATGGAAGCCTCTGAATAGAGTGAAATAACAGCTAAAAGAATAAAAAGCTATAAAATCTAAGCCTATCTGACTATTGCGGTAGGCTTATTTGGTTATAATGAAATCGAAATATTGATATTCATTACAGGAGTTTAAAATGTCTTTAGCAGATAAGATGCGTGCCAAGAAGCAAGCCCTCGCCGAAGGTAAAGCTGGTGGTGCTGATTTAAAAGGGTCGATTGCAGCACGTAAGGAAAAAGCCGATAGTAAAAAATCCAGCTTACGAAACAGAATGAAGGCAAAAGCTGACCTCAAAGAAGCCGATGAGGACGATGACGGCGATGAGGATTTAGATGATGAAGAGTTAGAAGCCTCGATTGAAGAAGCCAAAGAGCGTTTTGATGAGCTTGTAAAACGGGTTCAATTGACCGATATTGTCGAAGAGACAACAGCTTTGGGTAATAAGATGGTCGATTTACCCGAAGATATTGCTGCAATTCGTGGACGAGGCTATAAATTCCGTAATTATCTCGAAAGTAAGATTGAGGTCATGGCTGAGAAGTGGGATGGCGTTAATGACCGCATCGAAACATGGCTAGAGACAGAATCAGAAGATTTAGATGATGAATTAGCAGAAGCCGAATCTGCTTATCGTCGCTTACAAAACCGCAAGTCACAACGTTATTTGGATAAATTGACGGCTGCGCTAGACACCCTTGAAACACAAGTTGAAGCGAGCGAAGAAAAAGTCAAAGCACTCTACGATGAAGTGAATCGTGAGATGTCTACGACGACGAATCAACTGGCACAAATCAACAAGCAATTGGATTGGTTGGATGGTGCAGATGTTTCACTCAATGCTGGCGAAGGCTTATACATGGCTGCGGAAGCGGAATGGGATGATAATCGGGATAAACCTGATGGCTTCATCTTTGTGACTGACCAACGCATGATTTTTGAACAAAGCGAGAAAAAAGGTGGCATGTTGGGCTTCGGTGGCAAGCAAGTCAAAGAAGTGCTGTGGGAAGTATCGATGGATCAGATTGAGGATGTTGTGCCATCGAACGAAGGACTGGGGGGTGGTAAAGATATGATGACCCTGAAACTCGGTTCGGGTGCGCCATATGCTGAAATCATCGCTGAAGTTAAGGGTGGCATTGAAGCAGACTATTGGGCGCAACAGGTCAAGCGTGTGGCGAAGGGTCTGATAACAGAAGAGAGTACCGTTGAGCCTGACCCTGAATTGATTGAGCGTTTGCGTAATGCGCCAACTGACTGTCCTAATTGTGGTGGTGTGTTGCCGAAATTGGTCGCAGGCGCAAACGAAGTAACCTGTCAATATTGCGGTAGTATGGTGCGGATTTAAACTCTACGATAAACTGACGATAGTCTCGTGAGGTTGACTTTTTGCACTAACGGGGCTATCATGTGAACATAGATTGCATTAACTTCATAAGAAACCCAAGTGGGCAACACAATCCTCCTTGACAAATAACGTTGGGGTGGATATACTGTGTTGCTCACAGTCGTCTATTTTCTATTGGGTGGAATAGGTGACCTTGCGCCGAGATATTATCCCCTTGGTGCAGACAAATGATCTGCTCAACATCATCAACCCACAATAATACACATGTGTAGCGCAGAGGAGGCACGCCTTGGAGGCGAAAGATTTCAGCGCACTCCGCATTAGCCTAGCTTCTCCTGACCAAATCCGTTCTTGGTCTTATGGTGAAGTCACGAAGCCCGAAACAATTAATTATCGCCGCTTGCGTCCTGAAAAGGACGGCTTATTCTGTGAGGCTATCTTTGGTCCGACACGGGATTGGCAATGTTATTGCGGTAAGTATAAGAACATCCGTTATCGTGGCATTGTCTGCGATAAATGTGGTGTTGAAGTGACCCGATCTTCTGTTCGTCGGGAACGGATGGGTCATATTGATTTGGCGGCACCTGTCGCCCATGTTTGGTATACACGTCGTGTCCCAAGTTATCTTGGATTGCTACTCGATTTGAGTCGTCGCAACCTTGACCGCGTACTTTATTTTGCACAGTATGTCATCACCGATGTCGATGAAGACACACGCAATCGTGCAATCAAGCGCATCAAGAAAGAACTTTCGCTCAAAGAGAAAGAGCTTGGTGGCGATATTGATGAACGCATGGAAGAAATTAAAGGCAATCATGATGAGATTGTCACACAATTTGAAGACCGTGCGGCTCAAATCACGCAACATTTTGACCAAGAATTAGCGCGTTTGAGTGAATCTAGCCAAGAACAAGCTAGTGAGTTGATTGACCAAATCAAAGAGAATGCTGGTAACAAAGCCAAGAGTGATATTGTCTTGCAATTGTTGGATAACGAAAAAGTTATCGTGGCAAAGGGTGAGAAAATCACTGAGGATTATGTCAATCAGGTACAAGATGAAGTCAGCTTCTTCCTTGGGAATTTGCAGACTGAAATTGACAACATGCGCCAGCAAGAACTAAGCAAACTCGGTGAAGAGGTCGATAGCATCTCAACTGAGGTCAACAGCACGTTGGATGAGCACTTGGGCGAATTAGAAAGTCGCTTGAGCAATATCCGCAGTAGTGCTGAAAAGCAAATTCAAGAGCTGCAAGATTTGCAGGTGTTGCAATTCCTCTCAGAGAATCGTTACCGCGAACTCAAAGGGAAATACGGCAATGTCTTCCATGCTGATATGGGTGCGGAAGCCTTCTACACCATTTTGCAAAACTTGAATCTTGACCAATTGGCGAAAGATTTGTGGCACGAAGTTCGTACCACACGGTCTAAGCAACGCAAGAAAAAGGCAACGAAACGCCTGAAGGTTGTCGAAAGCCTCAATGGTAGCACCAACAGTCCTGAGTGGATGATTTTGACTGTGTTGCCTGTGATTCCGCCTGATTTGCGCCCGATGGTGCAACTCGATGGTGGTCGTTTTGCGACATCTGACCTGAATGACTTGTATCGTCGCGTGATTAACCGCAACAACCGTCTCAAGCACTTACTTGAACTCGGTGCGCCTGATGTGATTGTTCGCAATGAAAAGCGTATGTTGCAAGAATCCGTCGATAGTTTGATTGATAATAGTCAACGTGGTAAGGCATTGTCACGTCGCGGTCGTCGTGAATTGAAATCTTTGAGTGATATGCTCAAGGGTAAAAAAGGTCGCTTCCGTCGTAACTTGCTCGGTAAACGTGTTGACTATTCTGGTCGTTCTGTGATTGTGGTTGGTCCACGTTTGAAATTGCATCAATGTGGTTTGCCTAAAACAATGGCACTCGAATTGTATCGCCCGTTTGTCATCAGCAAATTGGTCGAATACAGCTTTGCTAGTAACGTGAAGGGTGCGAAACGCATCATTGAGCGTGAAAAACCCGAAGTTTGGGAAGTGCTAGAAGAAGTCATCAAAGAACGTCCTGTATTGTTGAACCGTGCACCGACCCTACACCGTTTGGGTATTCAAGCGTTTGAACCACAATTGGTTGAAGGTAAAGCGATTCAAATTCACCCCTTGGTCTGTTCAGCGTTCAATGCGGACTTTGATGGTGACCAAATGGCTGTTCATGTGCCATTGAGTGAAAAAGCTGTTAACGAAGCTCGCTCATTGATGCTGAGTACGAATAACTTGCTGAAACCATCGGATGGGTCGCCAATTGTAGGTCCATCAAAAGATATGGTACTCGGTTGCTACTATCTGACACTTGATCCAACGGTTGAAGTTGTGACACGTCGTGAGAATGCAGACCGCTTCCGTACTGAAGCATCAGTCTATGACGCTGATGTCAAGTTGGGTGTGGCGTATCGCTCAAACGGGTATTATCACACTGAACACCGCGTGATTGAAAACAAAGAAGTTTTCTATGCGGAAACGCAAGAAGACGAACATGGTCGTCCGAAGACCGTGCGAACTGCGGTAGAGCGCACATTGGATGCTCTACTCGCGGGTGAGATTGATGCAACACTCGCTAATACCATTGAAATGCGTAAACTCATCCAAAAGCATGGCTGGGAAGATGAACTGGTCATCAGCAACTTGCATGAACGTCCACATATTGTTGACCATGATGAGGTTGAATATCTCTATGGCTTAGGCAATGTTGATTTGCATACGCCTATTTTGCTCGGCAATATCTATGACAATCGTGAGCCACAAGCTGAACCAGAACCCACGACAGTAGGTCGTGCAATTTTCAACCGCATCTTGCCTGATGAATTGCGCTTTGTGCAAGAATCATTGGACAAGAAGAAATTGAATGCTCTGGTGGCGCGTGCTTATACCCGTGTTGGTGCTGACATCACCACAGGTATTGTGGATAAAATCAAGGATTATGGCTTCAACTATGCGATGCTGTCAGGTACAACAATTGCTGTCGCTGATTTGACCATCCCTGAAGAACGTGATGTTGTCATGGAACGCGCTGACAAAAATGTTCAACGCGCTGAACGCGATTTCCGTCGTGGTTTGATGACTGAAGAAGAACGTTATCAGATTACTGTCGATGAATGGACTGATGCAAAATCCCAATTAGAGGATATGTTGCAAGACACACTTAATCCATATGGACCTGTTGCTGTTATGGCGATTTCGGGTTCAACAAAGGGTGGATTCGGTCCGATTACACAGTTGGCTGGTATGCGCGGTTTGATGTCTGACCCGACAGGTCGAATCATTGAATTGCCAATTCGTAGCCACTTCCGTGAAGGCTTGAACGCACTCGAATACTTCATCTCGACACATGGTGCGCGTAAGGGTCTGGCAGATACGGCATTGCGTACTGCGGATGCTGGTTACCTCACTCGCCGTTTGGTGGATGTCGCGCAAGATGTGATTGTCAACCAAGTTGATTGCGGTGTAGAACACGGTCTAGTCATCAAACGCTCTGATGACATTGCTGGACAAACTGTAGCTGACCGTATTGTTGGTCGCTGTGCCACTCGTGACATCTTAGACCCTGAAACAGGCGATTTGATTGTTGCCAAGAACGGCATCATCGATGAAGAAATTGCTGGGCAAATCCAAGCGACGACACTCGAAGAAATTGAGGTTCGCAGTCCGATGACCTGTAAATTGGTCAGTGGTGTGTGTATCAATTGCTATGGTCGTGATTTGGGTACAGGCGATATGGTCAAGATGGGGTCTGCAGTAGGTATCATCGCAGCGCAATCCATCGGTGAACCTGGTACACAGTTGACCTTGCGTACATTCCACACTGGTGGTGCGGCTAAAGGTGGTGGTGACATCACGACGGGTCTGCCTCGTGTGGAAGAACTCTTTGAAGCACGGAAGAAACCAAAAGGTGAATCCGTGATGACAGAGGTCGGTGGTATTTTGCGGATTCGTGAACGCGAAGATGGTAGCCGTGTGGCATTGGTGATCAACAGTGAAGTCTTCAACCAAAAGCACGAAATCCCTAAAGGCTACGAAATTGTGGTTGAAGATGGAGAACAAATCAAGAAGAAAGCTGTTCTTGCAGAAGAAATCGACGGCAATGGCAAGGTCAAGAGCGATATGGATGGTGAAGTCTATATCGAAACTGAGAAGAAAAAGACCACGCTCTACATCCGTTACGAAAAACGTGAAGAGCATGAGTATGACATTCCAGCGAATGCACGCTTAATGTCTCACATCTATGATGGTCTGGAAGTTCGAGCAGGGACGCAACTCACTGAGGGTTCACGCAATCCACACCAAATTTTGAAGGTTTTGGGTGAAGATGCAACTCAGAAATACTTGCTGAACGAAATCCAGAAAGTGTATCGTAGTCAAGGTGTGAGCATTGCAGATAAGCACTTTGAAGTGATGATTCGCAAGATGCTGAATAAGATTCAGATTACACGCAGTGGCTCAAGTGAGTTATTGCCTGGCGAACTCATCGACAAGTTGATGCTCAAAGAAATGAACGAAGGTCTCATCAATGATGGTGGCGACCCTGCAAGTGGTATTCCTGTTTTGTTGGGTATCACGAAGGCTGCTTTGAGTACGGACAGTTTCTTATCTGCATCGAGCTTCCAGCATACAATCAAGGTACTGGCTGGTGCTGCAATTGAGGGTAAAGTTGACCCGCTCAATGGTCTGAAAGAGAATGTGATTATCGGTAAGCTGATTCCAGCAGGGACAGGTTATGATGCCTATCTCGAACGCGAACGTTTGCGTACCGAACGGGCAGAAGCACAAGAGCTATCCAGCGATATGTTGACCGATAGCCTCTTGGATACTGGTCCTGATGATTACATCACAGAAGCAGGCGACTAGAATTCGCCAGTAACAGGAAAAATGGAAGCACGGGGAATTATCCTCGTGCTTTTTTGTTTATAGTCTTGTTTGGTTTAGTAGTGTTTGACCAATTTAATTTTTGTGGTAACTATTGAGAGGATCACCGTGTTGAGTTCAAGTGGGTTGACCCCGACCTCATGTCTAAAATAGTATCCCCGTACCCTTGCTCTCACTGATGGTTCAAAACTATCCGCTGCACTCAAAATAGGAAATCCACTAAAGGGGTTCAAAAGCAGTGGCTTTAGCGCACTTCTCAAGCAAGCTAGCCATATGTTTTGAACATACAGCACGAGACATGAGTAAACTCAGGGGTCGGGGTGTCTAAAATGGATACAAGGTACTGGGGTGTCCCAAATAGACTCAATAACCGTACTCTCCCGATAGTGACCACCTATATATCCTAAGTAAGCCCAAGCCATGCTACACTGTCAAGTGACTAGAATTATCACACACAAGGAACTTGACAGTGAGCGACAATAATTTACACATCAATACACTCAGCATTCATGCAGGTGTCGAACCTGACCCCACCACAGGGGCAATCATGACACCGATTTACCAAACTTCGACCTATGTTCAACCTGCACCTGCTGTCCATAAAGGCTTTGAATATAGCCGTACTGACAACCCGACACGCCAAGCTCTCGAAAAAAGTATTGCGGCTCTCGAAAATGGACAATACGGATTAGCCTTTGCTAGTGGTATGGCAGCCATTGATGCGATTATGCGTCTGATGAATCCCGACGACCATATCATTGTTGGCAACGATGTCTACGGAGGGACATTCCGCCTCTTCGATAAAGTCCTCTCGCGCTATGGTTTAAAATTCTCATGGGTTGACCAAACAGATGTCGAAGCGATTAAATCTGCTTTCACGGATAAAACACGCTTGCTCTGGCTCGAAACACCAACCAACCCTTATCTGGCACTTGGCGATATTGCAGAACTCGTGCAATCTGCCCCTCAAGATGTGCTTGTAGCAGTCGATAATACCTTTGCTAGCCCAATCATCCAGCAACCGCTAACCCTCGGTGCAGACATCGTGATGCACAGTAGCACCAAGTATCTTGGTGGACATAGTGATGTCGTGGGTGGTCTATTGGCAATGAATGATGAAGCACTCTACAAAGAACTCAAATTCTTGCAAAATGCAGCAGGGGCAGTCTCAGGACCAATGGACTCATTCTTGACGTTACGTGGCATCAAAACACTCGCCATTCGCATCCAACGCCATAGCGAAAATGCGATGCAAGTTGCTCGTATGCTCGAAGATAATGCTAAAGTCCAGCGTGTCTATTACCCAGGTTTGGAAAGTCATCCACAGCATGAACTCGCCAAAAAACAGATGAAATTCTATGGTGGGATGGTCAGCATTATTCTCAACAGTGAAGAAGAAGCAAAACGCTTCGTCACCAAGACCAAACTCTTCTCACTCGCAGAAAGTCTCGGTGGGGTAGAAAGCCTCATCGAACATCCCTACAGCATGACACACGCCAGCACAGCCGATAGTGACATCGCCGTTGACCCTGCCTTAGTCCGTCTCAGCGTCGGCATTGAATACGTCGAAGATTTGCTCAACGACTTACGCCAAGCCCTTCAAGATTAAATGTATTTCGTAGGGACGCCATTCTTGGCGTCCGCTGTAAAGGTTAAATCATGGAACTCTACGAATCAGATTATCGCGTCCGAACAGCCATTTACGCTCTATGGCTGGACTTAGGTCACGCGCCGACAATTGCTGACCTTGCGACTGTTCTTGACTTAACCGAATCCCAAACCACAGATGCCTTGGAACGATTAGATTCTGCTCATCATATCTTCCTTGACCCAACCACGCGCAATTTACGCATGGCGAATCCACTCTCAGCCATCGAAACTGATTATCGTGTCAAAGTTGACGACCATTGGCTCTATGCCAATTGTGCATGGGATACACTCGGCATCCCTGCCATGACAGGCGATGCCACCCAAATCGAGGCGATATTGCCACTCAGTGATGAAATTATCCAATATGAAATTAAATCAGGTCAACTCATCGCACCACACGGCTTATTAGTTCACTTTTCCTTGCCCGTTCGCCAATGGTATGACGACCTCATCCATACCTGAAGCACAATGCTACTCTTCCGTGATGAAGAAAAAGTCAATGAATGGGTTAACACAACAGGCGAGGCAAGAGGGGCTATTTTGACTTTACAACATGTATGGGAACTCTCGAAATTGTGGTACAGCAATCGTATGTCACCACACTATCGCGGACGCACCGCATCAGAAGCACAAGCAATTTTCACCAAACTAGGACTAACCGACGATTTCTGGCAATTCTAATTGAAATTCGTAGGGACGAGGCATGCCTCGTCCGTTTTTGGAGTTTATTGTATTATCGTGCTGTCAAGAAATCCAGCATATCAATCTTAGTCAAAATCCCGACCACACGCATATCCTCTGAATTCGGCACAGGCTCGGTCACCAGCGCAATGTCATGGGTGCTAAATACACTCATGACTGTTTCAATTGGCGTATTCGGACGTACATCAGGCACATTGGTATTGATAACATTCGCATCTTCAATTGGCGTGCTAGCGGCTTCTGCACTACCATGATTTAGCATGTAACTCAACAATCCAACTTCTTTGACCAAGCCGATTAATTGCTCGCGTTCACCAATCACAGGCAATTGTGAAATATCGTTTTCTTTCATCAGCTGAATAACATCCGACACAGGGTCTGTGCATTTGGCAACAATCAAGCTCTTGCGTGTTTTGCGTTCCAAAGCGTGCTGAATTGTCATCTCTGACCAATCGCTTTCAAGGAACTGATTCTCGCGCATCCAATTGTCATCAAATACCTTGCTCAGATAACGTGAGCCATTATCAGGTAATAGAACCACCATCAGCTTATCAGGACCTAAATCACGTTCAGCAGCATATCGTAACGCACCAGCCATCGCTGCACCGCACGAATTCCCAGCGAAGATACCTTCTTCACGCACAATTCGACGTGTCATCAGCATAGATTCTTTATCACTGACCTGTACAATGTCGTCGATATAGTCAAAATCATAATTTGATGGGATAAAATCTTCACCGATGCCTTCTGTTTTATACGATTCTGCTTCGCCCATCTCACCTGTATAGAAATAGTCATGCACAATCGACCCGACAGGGTCAACCGCCACAATCTGAATTTTAGGATTCAAGGCTTTCAAGTATTTCCCAACACCAACAATCGTTCCGCCAGTGCCAATCCCTGCTACAAATACATCAATTTTGCCAGCCGTATCATGCCAAATTTCAGGTCCTGTTGTTTCAATATGCGTCTGCGGATTTACAGGGTTATGATATTGGTTCGCTAAGATACTATTCGGTGTTTCTTCAACCAAACGCTTAGCAACACTGTAGTAACTGCGTGGGTCTTCGGGTTCAACATTTGTTGGAGTCACAACAACGCGAGCACCATAAGCGCGCAGAACACTAATTTTTTCTTGTGACATCTTATCAGGCATCACAAAAATGCACTTATATCCCTTGATGATAGCTGCCATCGCTAGACCTACACCTGTATTACCCGATGTCGCCTCAACGATTGTGCCACCAGGTTTTAGTAAGCCTTGTTGCTCTGCATCCTCAATGATGCGAATTCCAATGCGGTCTTTGACTGAGCTACCAGGGTTAAAATACTCGACTTTTACAGCAATCTGGCATCGGACACCATGCCCCAAGCGATTCAAACGCACCAATGGTGTATTACCCATCGTGCCTAAAATATTATCGTGAATGATTGGCTCAGGTGGTAAATCCACCATCTCCATCTGTTCCATGTCATTGATAGTCATAATGATGACCACATCCTTTTGAACTAGTAATGATTAGTTGTGTGTGCCATCATCATATCACTGACTCTATGCGAAAGTCTATCAATGGTTGTTATTCATGGACTCACATTTTTGGTTGCCAAAATGTCCTAAAATATTAGTTAATTCGATAATAAGTCCGAGAAGACTATGTCCAGTTCGTCTAAGTCTACATCACCGCTAGATCTGTACACTTCTTCTTGCTCTGAAGAGAATACAACATAGCTAGGGATATTTGGTAAATCTAAAATTTCAAATATCCTAGCTCCATATACACCATCAACAAATAGATAAATAGTAGATAATGATTCTTCTCCAAATTGGTCTTTTAAATGCGTTGCAATATATTCTAAATCAAAACATGAAACATCAGTATTATTACAAAACACCAAGAGTGTAGGCTTAGTATCTGATAAAGGGAATTCTTCAATATTATTTGTATTTGAGCAAGCTGTCACGAATATTGAAAGCACTAATATGCAAAGAAATAAAAGGGGTAATTTCATTGAATTTACCAATCTATAGTAGAATCTATTTATATTGTTACGCCAAGTGTTTTATTTTTACTCAATGTTTTCCTGAGCTATGTCTAGCGATGGCTTATGGAATCAGGTCTAATAAACAGTGTCTTTCGTAGGGGAGGGTCACCGTGCCCTCCCGAAAATTACCACAAAAATGAATGTGGTCTTGTAATAGCGTAGTTGCTATGATTTCACTAACCAAGTAGACCATCTATCAAATTCCCTCTATAGGGGTGCATGTCAATACGTCTCATTGATGTTTGCTATTCTGATGACCCAACCTCAACGCCTGTCATTTTCTCAAGAGCTTTCACCAACGCATGATTGCCATCACCGCCCAAACTCTGTTGTTGCAATGTCCGATACAGATTGAAAATCATACTTGTCGCCAGCACAGGAATACCCAATTGGTCAGCAGCTTCTAATACTAAGCGCAAATCTTTCTGTTGCAAATCAATCGTAAAGCCAGGTTCAAAATAACGCTCAATCATCTGATTCCCACGATTGGATAACATCCAACTGCCTGCTGCGCCACCTTCCACTGCCGATAGTGTTTTAGTGAGGTCAAGCCCACCAGCTTGTGCAAACATCAATGCCTCACTGACAGCCAAGCAATTAATCACAACCAAAATTTGATTGACCAACTTCACCATCTGACCAGCACCTTGCTCACCGACATGCGTAATCGTCGTCCCAAACGCATCAAGATAGGGTTTTGCACGCTCAAATTGCTCTGTCTCACCACCCACCATAATGCTCAATGTGCCTTTTGCTGCGCCTTCGCTACCACCACTAATCGGTGCATCCAACCAATGAGCATTCCTCTCATTGACCAAACTAGCCAATGCCATCGTCGTGTGCGGACTAATGGTGCTGTGGTCAATCACCAACTTGCCAGCACTCAAACCCTCCAATACACCATTATCCTCTTTGATAACAGCCTCAACATCGGGTGTGTCACTCACACAAATCATAATGATGTCGCATAGCTCAGCTACTTCTCTGGGGGATGATGCACTTGTCGCACCATCTTCCACAAACGTATCCATCCGACTCTCTGTGCGATTCCAAACCGTCACATCAAAGCCTTTATCCAACAGATTTTGTACCATGCCTTGTCCCATGATACCTAATCCAATAAAGCCTACTTTTTCCATAAAATCATCCTTAGACTTCTCACTTAGCCTTACATAAACTCAATAAAATCAGGGCTTGTAGGGACAAGGCATGCCTTGTCCATTCGTGAATTACTTGCAACTTGAAAATCAAACTGACCGTGTAATCCCACCATCCACACGGATATTTTGCCCTGTCACATACCCTGCATCATCTGATAACAAGAAAGCAGTGGCTTTGGCAATTTCTTCTACCTTGCCAAACCGTCTCATCGGGATTTTTGCTACAAGCTCATCAGACTCAGGATAACTATCAATAAATCCAGGCAAGACATTGTTCATGCGGATACTACTTGGTGCGTATTGGTCAGCATATAATTTCGTGAATGATGCTAAAGCTGCACGCAAAGTCGCCGAAACAGGGAAGGATGCCGAAGGCTCAAATGCAGCAAATGTCGAAATATTCACAATCGCTCCTGACCCTTGCTCCAACATAATTGGTGTGACAATCCGTGTCATTCGTACAACGTTCATCATCACCATATCCATCCCATGATGCCAATCTGCATCGCTGATGCTCAATAAATCACCTTTCGGTGGATGCCCAGTATTATTGACAACCGCATCAACCCGACCATACTCTGTCATGGTTGCATCAACTAAAGCCTGCAAATCAGATGTTTCCAGCACCGAACCTGTTGTCGCAATTCCACCGAGTTCTTCCGCTAATGCCGATGCCGCTCCTGATGTGGACATCAACGCCACTTTATAGTTTCTACTTGCTAACTCACGCGCAATCGCTGCCCCCATCCCTTTACTGCCTGCTGTGATTATAGCTACTTTATCTGTCATATCGTATGTCTTTCGTAGTTTGTAAACTGATAGGATTGTAGTGAGTCTTTCAGTATAATCCAAACCAAGTTTTCAATATTGTTCAGGAGAAAATATGTTTTTTGGGTTTTTTGGAGACAAAGATAAAATTGAATTAAAACCAAAGCATAAAAAGTTTCTAAACGACCTCATCATTGATGATACAAACCCTAGCACCTTACTGCATGATTTTCAGTCAATGCTTGAAGTGCTCCAACAAGGTGATCATAAATTAACAGCCAATCAACAACTCAAACTTGATAGCGTCCGCCAAATCAACGAAAGTCTAAAGAAGCCATTGGATGTGCGCCTACAACGTCAAACACAAAAGTCCTATCCTACTATCGAAGGACTTTATCTACTACTACGTGCATCAGGCTTAAGTTATATCGAAACCAAAGGTAAAACACATCGTCTAAAAATTGATAACGATGACTGGCTTGCACAATGGAACGCTTTTAATCTCACTGAGAAATACTGCCATCTACTAGAAACTTGGATTATGCGAGCACATGAAACGATTCTGAATGAACGGTCAGGTAAATTTGGGATGCCCCGCACACTTGATAAGATATTGTCTGGCTACCGCAAAATTGGTAAGGATGGTTACAAAATTAACTCATATCAACATTTTCGAGACGAATTTTCGTACTATCCTGAAACTTACAATCTAGCACTCATGGACTTATTTGGCATCGTTAAAATTCACGAAGGCAAACCCCTTGATGGAGATGGTTGGCAACTTGATCGCGTCGAGCAAACCCAACATGGTGAAGCACTACTAGCACTTTTATCGGATGTCATTCTTAATCAAATGATGCAAAAGATGAAAGAAATAATGGAATCGCCAGAAGAATTCCTCGAAAAATTAGAGCAAGAAACTGAAGAACAAAGCGAGGATAACATAACATCTCAGTCCATCAGCATTTTGCAACCGTACTTTGAAGAGTATTTCCCAGCATGGAAAAAGACACTGACTGTGCAACCGTCAGATCACATGAGAGGTCATCTCACATTTGCAGTCTCCTTATCTGGTGGCTGGTCTGCCGAAATTGTGCTAGATGCAGAGCAAACTTTTGATACCTTAGCCCATTCAATCCTGATGGCAGTCAAATTTGATAGCGACCACCTGTATCAGTTTGTTTATCAATCGCGCTTTGGTGAAGAAGTCGAAATTGTTCATCCATATGCGGATGGTGCATTTGCCACAAACGAGGTCACAATTGGTAGTCTTGCGATGCGCGAAGGCTTCAAAATGGTGTTTATCTTTGATTTCGGTGACTGGTGGGAATTTGATGTTGTCGTAAAACAAATCCAACCCAACAAAACAGGTACAAAGATTGAAATCGCTAATGTAAAAGGCGAAGCACCAGAACAGTACCCAAGCTGGGATGACGACGATGATAATTTTGAGTCTTTTGCAACTGGCTTCGACTTTTTTGGTGAATGAGAACAAATTAACAGCCCTTCATGATAGATGTGAGGGTCTTCAATGCTAAATCAATAGATCTGAGGCTTTAACTTTGACGAATAATCCACATCGAAACAACGACTTGCACACCAAATGACCATAAGAGCCAGCCACCAGCGTATCTCACAATATCACCATCCGTACTGTAAATGTCCGTGAAACTAATCGCCAAACCATCTAGCATGAGGGTGATAAACACCATGACAAGTACAGGAACGAGCATCTCACGCATCTGCAATCTAAAGATAGGGCGGGTGGCATACGTATTAACAAACGCGATAGGGATAGACAAAGAAAAAAATACAGGCAGTAAAATACTATCGGCAGAGAATACACTTGAACCAGCCAGACGCACAATGACTACACCCAATACCCAAATAACGAATCCAGTGATTGCAAATAGGGCGTATTGCCCAGTTGTATACTCAGTTCTTTCAGCCGTCATAACTTGTTGTGACATAAAGCATTCCTTCTGTTATCGAGTTTAAGACCACTGTAAGCCATGCTCAAAGGGTAAGGTCAACACAGTTAAATGAATAGAAGATTAATGCGAAAGGCTGTTGTTAGTCGTTTTGAAGAATTAAACAGAGAGGTAATAAATTTTGGAAGATAAGAGAAGATAGTCCTTCTCCTATCTCGTGATTATACACAGTTTGCTATTCACAGTCACTTGCTACTAACTGTAATATTAGCTTCGGTCAGGGTTTTCAAGACGAAAGCCATGTCCTCTTACAGTCACGACATATTGTGTTTCAGAATCAGCATCGCTTAAACGGTCACGCAAACGACGCACAAGCGCATCAATCGCTTGCTCACTGACTCCTTCTCCCATGGCTTCAGGCCATACCGTCTCGACCACTTCCTCGCGCGATACCACACCACCATCATTGACGTATAGCAATTCTAGCAAGCGATACTGTGGCAAACTTAAGGGTGGGTCAAGCTCCACACCATTGATGAACAACTGACGCGATTCAAGGTCAATCTTCATCCGACCTTTACCAGCCATAGATGGAATCACATCAGGGATATTACCCGTTACAGGGGCAGTAATACCACTACCGATGAAGCGTACACGCACTTTTAATGCCAGATGCACCTCATCACCATCACTGATTTTGCGAATCCCCTCAAAGCGATTGCCATTCAGCCAAGTGCCATTTTTACTGCCCAAATCTTCCACTTCATAATTATCTTGTCCCACACGACGGAAAACAACATGCTGTCGAGAGATTTGTCGCATCGGAATCACCATATCGCAGGTATCATCACGCCCTAAGACCATCTCTTCTTTTTCTAATATCCAATTGTGAGATGCCATTTCACCATCCAAAACGACGATGGCAGGGAATTCATTAGTAGCACTCATTGAATATAATTCCTTTCTGTTGCATGTGTTATTAAATCAAATTATAAACTTACTGACCCGTCGTTGCATTGACCACAAACGGAACACCCACATCACGACCCTGCACAAATCCACCGAGAATAATATCCAAGCCTTGGTCACCAAACACAGGCGTTGCAAGCGGATTCGTCTGTTGTACAACACCAGCCGTCGTAACACGATAATACGGACGCACCTGACTACCTTGTTGTATTGCTCCCAATTGATTATTTGGGATTTCAATGCGATGCACACAGCGTTGACGTGGTCCTAGTACCTTCAACGTTTGTTGATTGAACGATTGCTGTTGCACACGCTGATTCGCCACACCATCCCCATTAAAATCAATGATAGGACTAGCGGCTGGTGTAAAGATAATCCCCAAGCCACTTGTTGCTGGATTATCACCCACAATCACCTGATTCGGGTCAAATACAAACGGCACTGTGCCAATCGTATTGTTAATAACAGTGACACGGATAACCAATGGACTCGTTCCATTTGTAGGATAAGCCCCGACTTCTGCCCGTAATTCAAGCGGGTCAGTCGTTTGTCGCCCAATCAAGGATTGATGATTCGCACGGTCTTGTGCATCCATCAATAAATTACAGGGTAAACCTTCTTCAATAAACGGAATCGTCTCTGAAACCAATTGTGGCAGGATATCAGGCGCAGTGAAAACGGTTAGCAAAACCAAAATAACAATGCCAATAATCGTATTAGAACTGTCGCCGTCGCGTCTTAAGGCATCAATAATTTCTGCCATAATTTACATCTCCCGTATCCAGTCCGCAATGTCATCAATCAAATCATCGCGGTTTATCTCGTCACTATTATGCCACAAGATACCGTTATCATGTCCACGAAACCAAACCTCTTGCCGACGGATAAAATTATGCGTGCTGAATTTGGTCAACTCAATCGCTTTATCTAAGGCAACATCATCCAATAAATGTGATGCTATCTCACGATACCCCAGCGCACTCATCGATGCTAATTGTCTATCGTACCCCATATCCAATAATCGCCGTACCTCATTGACGAATCCTGCTTCAATCATCAAATCCACTCGTCTATCAGCACGCTCATAGAGTGGCTCTCGGTTCATCTTCAAGCCAATCGTCCAAATCTGATAGGGGGGTGGCTTTTTACGTTGTAATACACTAATTGGTGTCCCCGTTTCCAGATAAACTTCCAGCGCACGCACTACTCGTCGTACATTATTCGGATGAATTTTCTCAGCAGCTTCAGTATCGACCTTGGCTAACTTCTCATGAAATGCCTCGTTGCCGATAGTTTCTGCCTCTTCGTATAGTGAAGCCCGTAGTGCATCATTTGGTGGTACACGCGGAATTGACCAACCTTCTTCGACAGCCGTTAGATATTGTCCTGTACCACCCACAAGCAATGGCAACTTGCCTCGCGCCGTTACATCGGCAATTGCGTCATACGCACGTTCTTGATATTGTGCCAGTGTAAAATCTTCATCAGGCGCAACAAAATCAACCAAGTGATGCGTCGCCTCTTGCCTTTCCGCAAGTGTCGGTTTCGCTGTACCAATATCCATATGCTGATAAATTTGCCGACTATCCGCACCAATGATTTCTCCGTTGAGTGCTTGTGCAATCGCTATCGCCAAACCTGTTTTACCAATCGCTGTCGGACCCAAAATTATCAATAGGGGAGGCTGATGATTACCAGTCAAGAACATCCTCCACATGGTCAATGATAGGCTCAGAATTTGTCGGTAATGCAACTGCAATCGCATCAATGCGCCAGATAACATCCTCTAACTGATGCTCATGCAAATATTCTTGTGCTGCGAGAATCATCTTTTCCTGCTTTTTTGCTGTGATATTGACCAATGCCGATTGTGTTGAACTTGCACGACGAGTCTTAACCTCACAGAATACCCAAACCTCGCCGTCACGCGCCACAATATCAATCTCACCACGCTGACAATGCCAATTCTGTTCTACGATGTGATAATCTTTTGCTTTCAAATGCGCGATAGCGAGAGCTTCACCCTCCGCACCAATTCGTTTCCGCATACCTATCCTAAAAATCAACTACTTTTTAAATGGATACAATCTGTGTTCATTGGTCTTAAGAAGTCATCTAAGAATTATGATTTTGTGGGAGAGTTTCAAATTCCCCCTCACGTTGCCATTATTTTCATGTGTAAGGGCGCGGTCTTAGACCCGCCCAGATGATAATATTCGACACTGTTTCCTGAATATTCAGATAATTTCTAAGACTTTAATCAAGGAAAACACTGACATTTGATTGAATATTTATCTTTCCCATTAATTTTTCTTTGCGCCTCTGCGCCTTTGTCTCTTCGCGTTAAAGAATGAACTCATATGCTTATACAGCTACATCACTCTACCCTAACGATGCTGACGAAAAATACCGCATCCTTGTTCCATGGGCGTAGGGCAAGCGTAGGCTAATTGTACCGCATGATTGCAATTTGCATTACGCATCAATTATGAGCATTTCACACTCCAATGGTTGAAAAATACACACATTACGCTAATATTCTCCCGTTTGTTTAACATACCTTAACCTCAAGTATTTTAAATAGGGGAGTATATCTATATGACTATGGTTACTGCTGGCATTTTAGCAATTGTCGCCAGCTTACTCGGTGTGGGCTTTGCCTACTACCAAGCGAATTTCGTCCTCAGCCAAGATGAAGGCACTGACGAAATGAAACGCATCGCAACAGCAATTCAACGTGGGGCGCAAGCCTTCCTCACCCGCGAATATCGCGCAGTCAGCATCTTCGTTGCTGGTGTTGCAATTGTTCTATTTGTTCTCAGCCTTCTCAGTGAAGATTTCCATTGGGCAACCACTGTTGCCTTCTTGACAGGCGCACTGGCATCAGGTTTGGCTGGCTACATCGGGATGTACATCGCCGTTCGTGCTAATGTTCGTACCGCCCAAGCTGCCTCCAAAAGCCTCAACGAAGGGCTTCGCGTCGCCTTCTCTGGTGGGACAGTCATGGGGACAATGGTTGTCGCTTTGTCACTACTGGGTGTGAGTTCCTTGTTCATCATTTTCACCAACGTTGTCAACCTTGACCCACAAACTGCTGCTAGCGCACTCGCAGGCTTCGGTTTCGGTGGGACATCCATTGCGATTTTCGCTCGCGTTGGTGGTGGTATTTACACCAAAGCGGCTGATGTTGGCGCGGATTTGGTTGGTAAAACCGAGGCAGGCATCCCAGAAGATGACCCACGTAACCCAGCAACAATCGCTGATAACGTCGGCGATAATGTTGGTGATGTTGCAGGGATGGGGTCTGACCTCTTTGAAAGTTACGCGAGTTCAATCATCGCTGCAATCTCATTGGCAACACTCAGTTCATCCCTCGTCCAAAACGAAGCATACCAAATTTTCCCAGTGCTCGTCGCAGCAGCAGGGATTATCGTCGCAATGGGCGCGACCTTCCTCGTTCGTACAGAAGAAGGTGCTTCCCAAGAACAATTGCTGGGTAGCTTGCGTTTAGGTGTCTATAGTGCATCAGGTGCAATCGCTGTTGTTGTTTTCGGTCTGGCATTTTGGTTATTGCCAAGTGATGCGTGGTTTGGTGTTGCTTTAGCAACCGTTTCAGGTCTGATTGGTGGCGTGGGTATCGGTTACTTCACCGAATACTTCACCGCCGATGCTTACGGACCGACCAAAGCACTATCTGCAAGTGCAGAAGGTGGTTCTGGTATTGTTATCATTCGTGGTCTTGCCCTCGGTATGATTTCAACACTCGCGCCTGTAGTCATCGTTGTCATCGTGACCCTCATCGCAGTTGAGTTTGCTGACCTTTATGGTGTAGCAGTCGCAGCCGTCGGGATGCTTTCAACACTGGGGATTACCCTTGCAACCGATGCTTACGGACCCGTTGCGGATAATGCAGGTGGTATCGCGGAAATGTCCGATTTACCTGACGAAGTGCGTGACCGTACCGATGCTCTCGATAGCCTTGGCAACACCACAGCAGCAACAGGTAAAGGCTTCGCTATCGGCTCAGCAGCGATGACAGCACTCGCACTGATGGCAGCTTTCGTCAATGCGCTTAATCCAGATTTAGACGCTCAAAACGTAGTGGTCTACATCCTTGATGCACCACTCATTGCAGGGTTCTTCATCGGCTCATTGCTCCCATACATCTTTAGTGCTCTGACAATGGTCGCAGTCGGGGATGCAGCACAACAAATCGTTGAAGAAGTGCGTCGTCAATTCCGCGAAATTCCAGGTATCATGGAAGGCGAAAACGAGCCAGATTACGAACGTTGTGTGGCAATCAGTACCGATAGTGCAATCAATCAGATGATTCTCCCAGGTGTTATCGCTGTGGGTGTACCTGTTCTGATTGCTATCTTGACCTATTTCGGTGATGGTGGCTTCCTAGAAGGCTACGTCAACGAAAATACCCTTATCGGTGTTCTCATTGGGTCACTCGTATCTGCATTCATGCTCGCTGTCATGATGGCGAACGCAGGTGGTGCGTGGGATAATGCTAAAAAATATATCGAAGCAGGGAATCACGGTGGCAAAGGCTCAGAAGCACACAAAGCAGCCGTTGTTGGTGATACAGTGGGTGACCCCTTCAAAGATACATCAGGTCCATCACTCAACATCTTGCTTAAACTCTTAGCGATTGTGTCCCTTGTGATTGCGCCACTGCTTGCAAATGTGTCCGACATCCAAGCGATTCCACGCGATGCAACAGCAGCAGTCACAGAACCTGTCGAAGAAAGCACAGATACAGAAGTTGAATCCGTCGAAGAAGACGAAGCAACTACAACAACTGACGAAGAAACTGCAACTGATGAAACAGATGCAGAAGCAACCGAAGAATCAACTGAGGAAGCCTCTGAATAATCAGTTGAGCTAAATTCATGATATACATAGGGACGGGGTACGCTCCGTCCTTTTTGCATCAACTATCTCCCATCTATTCTCATCTTCTACACAGACTCCCTCTGTACAATCATATAAATTGTGATGTCGGACAACGCTACCATGAAATCTTTTCGTGACCTTGGCATCTCATTAGATGATTTGCTATCAAAACTCAGTGATTTAATCCAAGTCATCAACCAAGATGGCAAGCTACTGCACGCCAATCAAGCATGGCTATCACATCTTAACTACACCCAATCCGAAGCGGATTATCTCAATTTCTTCGATGATATTTTACAATCTCCCTTCGTATCAATTTTTCAAGCTGAACTCCATCGCGTGCTAGCAGGTGATACGGCTCATATTGAAGTTGTCCTTCGCACCAAATCTGGTGCTGAATTGCCCGTAGAAGGGCATCTCATGTTGCACTCCTATGATGCAGAACCACTATTTATCTGCGTATTTCACGAACTCAATCAACGGCACCAGCAACATCTTGAACTTGAGCGTATGTTCTCCATGTCAGTCGATATGCTCGGCGTTGCTGATTTTGATGGGAATTTTCTTCGCCTGAATCCAGCATGGGAGCGAGTTCTTGGCTATTCACTAAATGAACTCATCGGACAACCATTCATCAACTTCGTTCACCCTGATGATGTGGCTCACACGAAACAAGTTTCGACCCATTCTCTAACAGCTTCAGGGATGCAAACTTATCAAAATCGTTATCTGTGTAAAGATGGCTCAATTGTTTGGCTACAATGGCATTACATCGCCTATCAAGATATGCAACAGACTTACTTTGTCGCGCGTGATATTACCGAAGAATATCTTAGCCAATCCCTACTACAAGAAACACGCGACCAACTACAAGGGATTCTTGATAATTCTGGTACAATGATTGGTCTGAAAAACTTAGAAGGCAAGTATATTCTCGTCAATCAAGAATTTGCCGACCTATTCTCAGATGGCGATAAATCAGCTTTAGTTGGCAAAACAGACTACCAAATCTTCAAGCCGACTGTCGCACAAATTCTCGAAACCCATGACCAATCGGTTTTACAGAGCAATCGCTCTCTACAATTTGAAGAATCAATCGAAACCCAAGAAGGTGTTCGCACTTACCTCACCACACGCTTTTTACTGGAAGATAATCAAGGCATCCCTTACGCCAGTTGCATGATTGCCAAAGATATTACCTATCGCAAACTCACAGAGATGCAACTCTTGATGCGGAATCAAGCCATTGAACATAGCCCAAGTGGTATTTCAATTGCGGATGCACGCCTCCCTGATATGCCTTTAATCTATATTAATCCTGCCTTTGAGCGCACCACAGGCTATTCAGCACTTGATGTCATTGGGCGCAATTGTCGTTTCCTACAAAATGATGACCGTAACCAAGAAGCGATTCCAATCATACGCCAAGCCATCCAAAATAAAGAATCCGTTACAGTTGTTCTGCGGAATTATCATAAAAATGGGGATATGTTCTACAGCGAACTTCGTCTTGCTCCGATTCGTAATCGCGAAGGATATCTAACGCATTATGTAGGCATCAGCACTGATGTGACCGAGCGCATCGAAGCCGAAGCTAAAATTCAAAAACAAAACAACGAACTCACCAAAACCAATGCTGACCTAGCACGTGCACGCAAAATCGCGGAAGAAGTGACAGCTCAGTTAGCAACTCAAAATCAAGCATTGATGTCAACCAATCGTGACCTTACGATTGCCCGTCGTCAAGCCGAAGATGCGACCACACTCAAAAGTCAATTTCTTGCGACAATGTCCCATGAATTACGCACACCACTGAATGCCATTATCGGCTATACTGAAATTCAACTCGCAGGGATGACAGGCGCAATCAACGATGAACAACGCGACTACCAAGAGCGCATTCTCACCAATGCCGAACACCTTTTGAATCTAATTAATGATGTGCTAGATATTTCCAAAATCGAGGCAGGTCGTCTTGAACTCGTCAGCAAAGAATTTGCATTACGTGATTGGGTCGAGCGAGTTCAGAATCAGGTGCGTGTCCTTGCGGAAGAAAAAGGACTACAACTCGTCGTAAATGTTGAAGATCGTATGCCAGAGCAAATTACAGGTGACCCTGCACGTCTCAAACAAATCGTTATTAACCTGCTCTCAAATGCGGTAAAATTTACAGAGACAGGTGCAGTGTATCTCAACATCCGTAAACAAAATGACGATGCGTGGCTCATTATCGTTCAAGATACAGGCATCGGCATTCCATCACACATGCAAGAGATTATTTTTGAAGAATTCCGTCAAGTCGATAGTAGCTCAAAACGTAAAGCAGGAGGGACAGGATTAGGCTTAGCAATTGTCCGTAAATTACTGCTCATGATGGGTGGCACAATTCGTTTGGCTAGTCATCTAGGGGAGGGCAGTACCTTTACCATCACATTGCCGTTCTATGGTAAAGAAGTGCCATTATCAGCATCCAACACAGGAGGGATTGCACATGATTAGCGATCAGATTACAGATTGGGTGGTCTTAATTGTTGACGATGAACCCGATAATCTAGGGGTTGCACAGAAAGTATTAAGTTATGGAGGTGCAGAAGTTCACATTGCCCGTAACGGGGTCGAAGGTTTAGCTGTCCTCGATACACTCAAACCGACCTTTATCTTACTCGATTTATCCATGCCAGAAATGGATGGCTGGGAAATGTTCCAGCGCACACGCCAAAATGCTTCATTTTCTGATGTGCCAATCATCGCACTCACTGCACACGCTATGACAGGCGATAAAGAACGCATCGAAAATGCAGGGTTTGATGGCTATATTCCAAAACCCTTTCGCATCAATTCTTTCATGGAAGACATAAGAAATACACTCAAATCATTTAACGCAAAATCGTAAAATGTGATTGCTAATGACATTTATCCTTGCGAAAACATTCCAGAAACATTGATTTTCGTAGGGGAGCGTCACTGTGCGCTCCTGTTCTGATTAGCAATTAAAACGAAGTTATTCAAAGCAACGCACCGTTAGTAATATCAACACTGGGGTAAAGTAACATGACAATAGCTGATAACTGGAGCGTCCTCGTCGTCGAGGATGAGTATGACAGCATCCAAATGGTCTCCAAAATTCTGCGTCATCATGGCGCACAAGTCGAAATCGCCCGTACAGGTCATGAATGTCTCGAAAAATTAGAAGCATTCACACCAACTTTTATTATCATGGATTTGATGCTTCCAGAAATGGATGGCTGGGAAACACTTGCACAAATTCGCGCCAATGACCACACAGCGCATCTCAAAGTATTCGCCATCACAGCCTATCACTCCGTCAACGTCGAAGAAGATGCCCACCAAGCAGGCTTTGATGCCTATTTCCCGAAACCACTCAACACCAATCGCATCGTAGAAAAACTTGCATCATTAATCATCTAAATTCATTAATATACTGTAGGGGCGAGACCTGTCTCGTCCGTCACAATAATATCAATCAAAACTTGATGGGCATTGTCTCTCCTTGATGTTATTCGGTATCATCCACTTGATATATTTTTTAATCACGATTCACAGGAGTACCCACAACATGCTCACCATGACCGAAAACGGACCTCGCGGTCTCTATTTTGAAGAATTTGAACTTGGCTCAAAACTGGTCACACGCGGACGTACCATCACTGAAGCCGATTTAGTTTCATTCGCTGGCTTAACAGGCGATTACAACCCCATGCACACCGACGCTGAATATTGCAAAAATAGCTTTATGGGGCAACGAGTCGCACATGGGATGCTCGTCATGAGTTACGCTGTTGGGCAAGCCTACCAACTTGGTATCTTAGAACGCACGGTGCTAGCCTTTCGCGCACTTGAAGTCAAATTTAGCAGTCCTGTCTTCATTGGCGATACCATCCGCGTCGAACTCGAAGTGACAGAAACCAAAGCGGCTGCACGCCTCGGTGGAGGAGTCGTTGATCTCAAATTCAAAATCCTTAACCAAGATGATAAAGCCGTCCAAAAAGGTACAATGACACTCCTCATGTCCTCCCAACCCTAAACCGAATAATCTGTGATTGGTCTATGAAGGGTTTTTGAAGTCCCTCTCCATCAACGTAGTGCAATGGGGAGGGATTTAGGGAGGGGTCAGATAAAGCATCTAAAAATTTGAAGCCTTATATACAGTAATTGGGAAAATTTTTGTTTCATTCTTGGCACTATGTCTTTCGTTCCACAAACTCTCGCGCAATCGCCACTGTCCGAAAATGAATATCCACAATATCGTCCACATCATCCGCATAACCACCACCCATCGTTACAGCAACAGGCAAACCGTCAGCCCGACACATAGCTAGCACCATACGGTCACGCCTAGCCAGCCCAGCCTTCGTCAACGCGAGCTTGCCCAACTTATCACCCACAAATGGGTCAGCCCCCGATTGATAAATCACTAAATCAGGTTGAAAAGTGTACAAAATACGTTCGAGCGCAATTTCTAACGTTTCCAGATACTCATCATCGCACGTGCCATTTGCTAGACCAATATCCAAATCCCCATCAATTTTACGGAACGGGAAATTCTTCTCACCATGTATCGAAAATGCAAAAATACTATCGTCTCCACGAGTGACATCAGCCGTACCATTCCCTTGATGCACATCACAATCAATCACAGCAACTTTGTCAACGAGTCCTTCAGCTTGTAATGCTCGTGCAGCAATGCCACTATCACAGAAGACTGAATAACCTGCGCCGAAATCACGCCCTGCATGATGTGTCCCACCAGCGAGATTCACACTCACACCCTCTGATAGGGCAGTCCGCGCAGCACAAATTGTCGCCCCCGAAGACCGACGTGAGCGTTCCACCAACTCACCCGACCAAGGGAACCCAATCCGCACAATCTCTTTACGACTCAGTGTGCCAGTTTTCACTTTTTCTAAATAGTCGGATGTGTGGCAACGCAAAATCTGCTCGTCAGTCGCGCCATCAGGGATGATAAAATTGTTCTCAGCAACAATCTGTTCTTGTCCCAGACGCTCACGGAGTTTTCGATATTTCGTCATCGGAAAACGATGTCCACCAGGCAGTGGCAACACAAAGACATCATTGTAGTAGGCTTTCAACTCCACGATTATAGATTGTCCTCTAGCACCATCTCCGCAGCGACCTTGCCCGATAAGGTCACCATCGGCACACCACCCCCAGGGTGAGTTGTCCCACCAGCGAAGTATAAGCCTTTCACATCCGCACTACGATTATGCGGACGCAAAAATACAGCAAAACGGTCATTTGCGGATGGACCATAGAGCGCACCCAACCAAGCACCCGATAAATCTTGTAAATCCTTCGGTGTCAGAATCGTCTCTGTCCGAATCTTATCATGTACATCAATCCCTCGTGATGCTAACCTTTCTAACACCAAATCACGATAAGATTGCTTGTTGGCTTCCCAATCGTATTGTTCACTCAATGGTGGCGCATTGACCAACACAAACCAATTTTCGCATCCATCAGGCGCATGATGACTATCAGTCTTAGAAGTGATAGAAACATAAATCGTCGGGTCATCAGGAGGCAACCTATCTTTGAAAATCGCTTCAAATTCTGCGGGGTAATCATCACTGAAAAAGATATTATGATGTGCCAATGCCTCAAACGTATCCTCAATACCTAGCAACAGCACAAACCCTGAACAAGATGGCTCATAATTGCTCATTTTACTGATACGCTGAGGAGTTAAGCCACTCTCAGATAGCAAATGCTGATAGGTCATCGCCACATCCACATTGGATACAATCACACGCGCATCCATCACAGACTCATTCTCAAGCTGAACACCAGCAACTTGCCCATCCTTAACTAAAATCTGTTGTACGCCATGCTCTGTACAAATTTCAACACCGAGTTCAATTGCCAATTTTTCTAATGCTGAAGCAATTTGATAGACTCCACCACGCGGATACCAAACACCACCTGTTAACTCCACATGCGCGATGACATTCAAAGTTGCAGGTGCAAGGTATGGACTACCACCGACATATGTTGCAAATCGCCCCAATAATTGCCGTAACTTATCCGATTTGACAAAGCTCTTAATTGCACCACTCATCGTGCGAAAAGGGTCAGATTGCATCATGCGCCAAGGTGGTTGACTAAAAACACTCGCAAGCGTCGGTGGCTTATTGTAAATGAATGTATCACCCGTAATTCGATGAATTTTCGCTGCATAACTTAGATACGCTAAATAGCCTTCAACATCATGCTCATTGAGTTGCTCAATCTGTTGCGCCATCTTACTCAAGTCACTTGTCGCATCCAACACAAAGCCATCGCTGTAGAAATAGCGCGTCATCGGGTCAACAGGCAATAACTCAAGATAATCCTCTAGCCTGCGCCCGACTGTATGAAACAAATTCTCAAACACATGACGCATCGTAATTACTGATGGACCTGTATCAAAACGAAAGCCATCTTGCTCAATCTGATACATCTTGCCACCAACTATCGCATTTTTCTCCAACACAATCACGCGATGTCCAGCATGTTGTAAACGAATCGCTGTGACTAATCCGCCGATGCCGCCACCGATGACGAGGGTGGGTTTTTCCATTGATTATTATCCTTACCTAACTTGCGACCCTTCCAAACAGGTCCTCCAGTGAAATGCCAGTAAATCGACTGTGCTGAGATAATCGTGAATAACACCACAGTAATCGGCATCAAAATCGTATCAAGTACGCGCTGATGTGTGAACTTTGCCGAAACAGCCCGTAAACTAAATCCTGCCAAAATTAATACCACGCCCATCACACGATAGTCTGGCAAAAAGAGCAAAATGTATGGAAATATAAAAATCATCCAGTGAAAAATAGTCCCTAACAACAATGGGATAACACCGCCATAACCAGCGAGGATGTTCTTCGCAAAGCCATTGCGTACACTCTGCCAATTTTCATACATCCGCGTCGAAATTTGCTCATTCCCGTCTATCATACGGATGCGACACCCACGCTTCTTAGCCATCTTCGCCATTGTGACATCATCCAGCACATTATTTGCCACAATTTCATGTCCGCCGAGTGCCTCATAAACCTCACGTCGCCACGCCATCATCTGACCATTCGCCGCCGCAAATAAACTGAATGGGGAATGATGCACCATCACTGTCGGCAAATAGCCCAAAATTGCCATCGCAATATTCGGCACAGTCAAGCGTTCAGACCATGTTGTCGTAACTTGTGTTGACCAGACCGTGACCATATCTGCACCGCTTGTTTGTAGTTGTGTCAAAATGCTATGCAACGCATTTGCTTCCCAGATGACATCCGCGTCAGTGAAAATCAATATCTCGCCTGATGCTTGTTGCCCTAGTAGCTGACACGCCCAACTTTTGCCCATCCATCCATCAGGGATTGCCTCACCAGCCAGTACCGTTAAGCGACTATCACCATCGGCAACTTGACGGGCCAAATCACCAGTCCCATCGTCCGAATGGTCATCTAAAATCAATATCTCAAAATGAGGATAAGTCTGTGCCAGCAGATGCCTTACTGTATTTTCGATAACATCCGCTTCATTCCGCGCAGGAATTAAAATCGATACACGAGGCTGTTGAGTAGGGCTATCGTTACCCTTCAATTGAGGGAAAATCAGCAAGTTCAGAATCATTGTCACCAGTAGAACAAGTAAGATACCTGCAATTCCCAAGACTACAAAATCGAGCATCGCTTAGTTATCCGAACTGTCATTACGGAAGCGCAGGGTAGGGGGCTTCGTCAATTGTCCCTTACGATGTGTGTAGATGAGCAACATTAAATTCCCAATCCAAATCAGCAACATCGCAGGCTCACTAAATCGTGTGATGAGTAGGTAAGCGAACAAAGTCAACATCGTTAGCATAATTGCCCACTCATCTTCATTCACCACCTTATACCAAAAGATGAGTGCAATCGGTATCAGAATCATGCCTTCCCATAACAATAACCCAAACCATATCCCACCAGAGACTGCAATCGCCTTACCACCCTTGAATTGCATATAAATCGGGAACATATGCCCCAAAATTGCAGCAAAGGCAATCGGCATCACTTCCCAACTTGTCCAGCCCATCGCATAAGGGATACCAACAGGTAAAAGACTTTTCATCATGTCTAAAAACAGCGCAAACGCATATTGCAGAATCGTTCCACCAGCACGCCTGACATTGGTCGCACCAGGGTTTCCATCACCATAATCGCGTATATCCTTGCCTAGCAATACCTTACCTACAATAACCGCAAATGGTATCGACGCAATCAAATACGTTGCTACTGTCCAGCCTATGATGATAAGTGGATTCATGAGACTCTCGCCTGATGTCTCCAATAGGCAATCGCCATTACGCTACCCATCGCCACACAACCCACAATGGCAGGTCCAAGTTGTTGCCAGATGACACCTTGTCCGATGGTCTGCAAAAACCAGACAATGCCATAAACCAGCGCAAGCGGAAAAATACGAAGTTTTGGTGGTTTAACCACCATCATCACAACACCTGTTACAAGAGTTGCAACCAATAACCAGCCGAAATAATTGCTATATGGAATCCCAAAATAACCCGATGGATTATCCCACACCCAAAATCCCCAATTCACCATCTGTGGGTCAAGGAATAAATCCCAAGCTGTTAAAGCAACCGCACTTACGAGAGTAAATACGAAATAGTCACGCCAAGTCTCAACCTTGCCCACAATCAATTGTGCCATCACCCACGATGATGGCAATAGCATGAACCACGCCACAGGTATCAATAGTGGCACACCTAAAAGCTGAGGTTGCAAAGCAGAGGTGTATTCATAACCACCAAACGGAAAATTCGTCGTATGCCCGATGAACTCCGCACCCCATGTCATCACAGCCACAATCAAAAATGTGATGCTTGTCCGTATAAATCCCCATTGCGACTGTACAAAATAAAATACTGCGCCTGCCTGCAAAACGGCTGCCAGCACAATCCCCGTCGGAATAATCTCATCGCCGAAGAAGAACTGTAGCCAAGGCATTCCAATCATCAAGGCAATCCACAAGCCCAATAGCACATAGCCAATGCGCTCTTCTGACCGAACCTTGAAAGGTAATTTTTCGTGTAAGTGTGTGAGTGTCGTCATAATGTCACAATCATAGATAAATCGCCAACAACTTCGAGTGCAGCATTTCGTCCGCACCCTTCAAAGATAACAGAATTGTTTGAGCGTTTAGTTAATCTTGCTTGAATAGTTGATTTCAATGTTTCATCCACGCGCATGTGCATATCGGCACGCTCAGGTCCTAGCAACAAGCCACCTTCTGCTCGTGTAGCTTCCACTTCCAATCGATGCTTACGATTGCTCAATGCCCACCGCACAACATCATCTGTCACCTGCATGTACTCAATCTTTGACATATTATACGTCGTGAAAGGGTAGAGGGTTTCCTCATGCCACACCCCAACAATGAATCCAGCAAACGTCCGCCCCACATTCGGTACAGTCGCAAATGATGCTGTTAGTGATGTGCCTTCTGTTTCAAAGTGATTCGATTGTTGCCAAACATAACCTGTTGGGAAAGACTGTCCCCAATCTTTTTCGATATAACCACGCCCATCTGTGAAGTCAATTTCTTCACCGTATATAGTGAGTGTGCCTTCAATTGTATGGTCGAGGCTACAAATTCCATGATAACACTCCAAGAAAGGCAACCATGCAAACGGACCCATCACACCAGGGGCAAAAACTGTTTTCGTCCAAGGGTGCTGATTCTGAAAGCGTAATGACCCACTGATAGCACCAATTTCATCATCAATGTCAAAGTGAATCTCATCCAACTGAAAATGACTATTGCCAACGTGTACATCGAAAGCCATCTCACGCGCTCGAAAAGCATCATGGCTAAAGCGATGATAATTGGCAGTGCCTGTATTTCCGTTCAAAACTTGAATGAATGAATGACTTTTGTCTGTGTCTCTATTCTTGAAGATACCAGGGATAAACGCCCATTTATGTCGCTCATCAGCACTGACACACTTAAAATACCACCCTTCAAAAAAAGGTGCTTGCTTATTGTGTCCGTGATACCACACAGGGTTCATCACCTTGCGAATATAATCGAACATAAAAAATCCTATTGAACTGTCTCCCTTACAAATGATTGTAACCTACTTTTGATGATTTCCCATGCTGGCAATGTTTTGTCGATGATGTCATGTGGTGCATCCACTTCGATATACGCAATCTGATTGCTCATCTGTTGAGCTAGTTTTCGTGTCGTTTCAGCATGTACGAGGTCATCTTCTGTTCCCTGAAAAATCAATGTCGGCACACTAATATATTGCGATGCCTGTGTTCCCTTTTGACCAATTGTGCGAATCTCATTGAACATCGCAATTGGCAATTCGTAATTTACAATTTGTGCCTGTACATCAGGGTCATCTAAATCAGCATCAGGCATAAACGTCTGAATGCCCTCACGTACTTGTGGGTCACTAAAGTCTGGCTTGAATAATTTGAAAATCTTAATCTTCGGCACAAATATCCGAATCGCAGGCAAGGCGTGCCACAAAATATGCTTAATTTCCGTAAATGGCGAAAATAAGACTAGCCCATCTACAGGTTCTTGTTCTGTAAGTGTCATCGCAATCGCACCACCCATTGAGTACCCAACTATGTATACACGCTCATGTGCCTGACGAAGCTCATGTAACGCATCGCGTGTTGCATTCAACCAATCGTCATGAGTACGCTCAGCCATCGTCGCAATATCTGTCCCAAATCCAGGGAGTAAAATACCGCGAACAGTCCATCCTTCGTCATGTAAAATCTCTGCAATCGGACGCACTTCGGCTGGTGTTCCAGGATAGCCATGGATTAACAACGCGGCTGTCGAGCCACCATCCCACCGAAAATCTTGATGCTCCTCATCCTGAAATGCCTCACTCATTTGTGCCAACAAAAGTCATTGTCCTTATCTCTAACTTAATACGATTTATCTAAAAAATTAAGAAATTTGTAGGGGGCATACACAGATACCCTCGAAAACCTTACATAACTAAGATGATTGCTGTAAGCCGTTTGTACACATTACCCTGAACTGTTAAGCTTTCAGCATCAAAACCAAACCACTGTAGGGGATGTACCTGTGCGTCCCGCCGACATAAATCAATTTTCTCTGATTCCACACGCAAAGATGAAATCATTTTGTGGTCTAAATCTGTGGAATAAAAGGGCATATTAAGGATATTGTCGTAATACTCACCTCGTTCTTAAAGTGAGTTCATCATTTACTTAGCACTCCAAACTAACCTTCAACCATAGTAAGTTGTATTGGTTGGAATACACGTTTGAGAAGGTGAATGAAATGCCAAATGCACTCATATGGGGCGCATCAGGTGGAATGGGTCAAGCACTCGTTAGACAACTTAAATCAGCAGGATGGCAAGTTTTCGCCTCCGCACGCCACACAGATCGTATCCCCTCGGAAGCAGATTTTACTTACGAATTTGATGCCAACTCAGAACATAGCATTCAACAAACGGCATTCTTTGTCGCGCAAGAAACACAAGAGATTGACCTTGTCATCTATACAGCAGGCGGTTTGACATATGAAAAGTTAGACCGAATGAATTACGAAGATTGGCAAGCAACCATGAATTCCAATCTCAATGGGGCATTTCTAACCGCGCATCATATCTTGCCACTCATGCCTAAGGGTGCACACATGGTGTTCATTGGTGTCTACACCGACCATATCCGCTTGCCGAAAATGGGCGCATATGCGGTTGCCAAAGCAGGACTTGAAGAACTCGTTCATCTGCTTGCACGCGAGAACCGTCGCCAGCATTTTACATTAGTTCGCCCAGGAGCAGTCGATACCGACTTCTGGGAACAAGTCTCATTCAGTAAGCCCGACAACATCAAATCAGCAGATGATGTCGCTACCGCAATTCTGGAATTCGTCCAAGCAGATAATGACGGCATACTTGAATTGTAATATTAGACGAAACTTACTCATTGCCCTCTCATGAAACAAGCGTAAAATCAGGCAAGCGAGGGGCTACAGTCAGATACATATACACATTAGAATAAAAGGGAAGACTTGATGTCAAAGGTTATCGTTATCGGCAGTGGCTTTGGGGGACTTGGTGCTGCTATTCGCCTCGCTGCTAAAGGTCATGATGTCACCATCTTTGAAAAACGAGATAAAATTGGTGGTCGTGCCTATGTCTACGAAATTAATGGATTCAAATTCGATGGTGGTCCAACGGTTCTAACAGCACCATTCATGTTTGATGACTTGTGGGAAGCTGCTGGCAAAAATCGTGAAGATTACTTCCAGATGGTGCCATGCGACCCCTTCTATCGCATTTTTGACCACAACAAACGTGCCTTCGATTACAACGGTGACGAAGAATTCATCCTCACCGAAATCGAAAAGTGGAATCCTGCGGACAAAGAAGGCTACGTCAAATTCATGTCCACCACCAAAGATATTTTTGAAAAAGGCTTCGTCGAACTTGCTGATAAGCCCTTCTTGAATTTCACGGACATGCTCAAAGTCGCGCCTGACTTAATTCGCTTGCAATCCTACAAGAGCGTTTACCAATACGCCTCACAATTCATTGAAAATGATTTCTTGCGTCGGTGTTTCTCATTCCATCCGCTATTGATTGGTGGTAATCCTTTCGATTCACCGAGCATCTACGCCATGATCCATTACCTAGAGCGCGAATGGGGCATTCACTACGCCATTGGTGGTACAGGCGCAATCGTCAATGCAATGGGCAAACTCTTTGAAGATATTGGCGGTAAAATTCATGTCAGCACAGAAGTTGACGAAATTCTTGTTGAGAACAAGCGTGTAACAGGCGTTCGTTTGGGTGATGGGAGCATCCACAAAGCAGATAATGTCGTCGCTAATGCCGATGTTGGCTTTGTCTACGAACACATGATTGATAAAAAGCACCAAAGTACCTACCTCAAGACCAAGATGAACATGATGAAATACGGCATGTCACTCTTTGTGATTTACTTTGGTACTAAGAAACTTTACCGTGAGCATGGATTAGCCCATCACAACATTATCTTGGGTGACCGCTATAAAGCACTGCTCTACGATATTTTCGAAGATAAAAAATTAGCAGACGATTTCTCGCTCTATCTGCACATGCCGACTATCACTGACCCATCCATCGCACCAGAAGGGCACGAGAATTTCTATGTGCTATCACCTGTGCCACATCTTGGCTCAGGCATTGATTGGGAGAAGAAAGCGATTCCATATCGCGATATGGTGATGCAATTCTTGGAAGATAATTATCTCCCTGATTTGCAAGAGAATCTCGTTGCTCTGCATCACATTGACCCCTTGCACTTCCGCCACACACTCAATAGTCGCATGGGGGCAGCCTTCTCAGTACAACCTGTCTTGACCCAATCGGCATGGTTCAGACCACATAATCGTAGCGAAGACTTCGATAACTTGTATTTCGTTGGTGCAGGAACACATCCAGGCGCAGGCTTACCAGGGGTATTGTCATCATCCATCATCGCAGAAAATTTGATTGGGGCAGCCAGCCCGAATTACACCACTACTCGTGACCAACCGCAAGAAGCGGAGTTAATCTCATGACAGTCATTCAATCACAACCTTGGGAAGTCCGCCTGCTTCACGCGGCACGCGAAGCATTCAATACACAGCACCTTCTGCAACAAATTCAAGCAGATGGTCAAGTATTAGATGCTGCCTACAAAAAATGTGATGAAATCACCGAAGAGAACAGCCGTACCTTCTTCATGGCATCATCACTCTTACCAGAAGATAAAAAGCGTGGGGCGCGTGCGCTCTATGCTTTTTGTCGCATTACAGATGACATTGTCGATGAACCAAATAGTGCACTAGAACATCGCCAAGCTAATCTCAACCAATGGCGACAAGAAATCATGGCAGAAATGCCACCACAAGATGCACTAGTATGCTTGGCATGGGCACATGCACAAGCCAAATTCAACATCCCACGCGGATATGCCACTCAACTCATTGAAGGTTGTGAACGTGACATCGCCCAAGTCCGCTACGAAACATTTGCAGACCTTGCTGAATATTCTTACGGGGTTGCTTCAACAGTCGGCTTGATGGCAATGCACATTGTTGGCTTCACAGGCGAAGAAGCCTTGCCTTATGCCGTCCGTCTCGGAGTAGCACTCCAATTGACTAACATTCTGCGTGATGTTGCAGAAGATTGGCGCAATGGTCGCTTATATCTGCCACAAGATGAACTCGCGCAATTTGGTCTTTCAGAAGCCGATATTGAACGCGGTATCGTCACAGAGCAATGGCGCAATTTCATGAAATTCCAAATTGACCGTACTCGTCGCCTCTACGCACAGTCACTCCCAGGGATTGCTATGCTATCGCGCGATGGTCGCTTCGCAATCGCAGCAGCAGCCGAACTCTACCAAGCAATTCTGACGGATATTGAAGCGCATGATTATGACGTTTTCAGTCGTCGTGCTCACATTAACACTTTAGGAAAACTCCGTAGATTGCCATCAATTTGGTGGCGTAGTCAACGGGCTACGGTAGGATAGAGAAGTCAATCTATTCTATTATTTACGGGAGGGGCAATCCTATGAAAATCGGTATCGTCGGAACAGGTTACGTCGGGTCTACAGCAGCGTTCGCTTTGGTCATGCAAGGGGTGGGGCGCGAAATCGTCCTTGTTGACCTCAACGAAAAACGCGCTCAAGCAGAAGCAGATGATATTTTCCATGCTGTGCCCTTTGCAGAGCCACTTCAAATTGTCTCAGGTGATTATGAAGCTCTCGAAGGCTGTAGCGTCGTCATCATCGGGGCAGGGGTTGGTCAAAAACCAGGTGAAACACGTCTACAATTGCTCGCACGTAATGCTGAGGTGTTCCAACAGGTCATTCCTTCTATTTTGCAAAATGCACCACAAGCAATCCTGATTATCGCCACGAATCCAGTAGACATCATGACGCATCTCTCGGCAAAATATGCAGCCGAGTTCGGAGTACCATCCCATCGCGTGATTGGGTCAGGCACAATGCTTGATACGGCGCGTTTTCGTGCTCTACTAGGACGGCATGTCGGCATTGATTCGCGTCATGTTCATGCCTACGTTGTTGGCGAACACGGCGATAGCGAAGTGCTTGCATGGTCAAATGTGCGTGTCGGAGGTGTTCCACTGCCCGAATTTACAGCCGAACGGGGTATCTCCCTCACTGATGATGACAAAGTCACTATCGATAAGGGCGTTCGCAATGCTGCCTACCACATCATCGAAGGTAAAGGCGCAACCTATTACGGTGTAGCGAGTGCACTCGCGTACATGACCGATGTGATTCTGCACGACCAACGGTCTATCATGACCATATGCACACCTCAACAAACTATCGCAGGGGTCGATGATGTCACTGTGTCGATGCCACATATGCTTGGTGGAGATGGCGTTATCGGCAATCATCACCCACTAAAACTAAGTGATGATGAACAAGCTAAACTCAATCACTCCGCAACCTTAATCCGTCAATTGATAACTGATATAGAAAATGAACAGGGCTAAAACATGACCTATTTTGGTTTCCTTGCACTCTTTCTAGGAATACCCATCGCAATTCTGAGCCTAATCACCATTTACGACTTCCGACGTGGCAAATGGCTACCCGAACCACTTAATCGTTATAAAGCGTGGGTGGTCATTGCGGGTATTTGTGTCGTTGCCTTCGTCTGGACAACCCCTTGGGATAACTATCTCGTCGCAACCCGTGTCTGGTGGTACGACATCAACCTAGTGACAGGCATTGTCATTGGCTATGTACCAATCGAAGAATACACTTTCTTCATCGTACAACCGATTTTCACAGGCTTGTTTTTGCTCCTGTTGATACGTTATCTGCCGACGAATCCGCGCAAAGCAGATAATGCACAAATCCGTCGTGTAGCTACGATTGTCTCATTCGTACTTTGGGTGATATTCACAGTTCTACTGATTCTGACATTCATTGATGATAGCTTCAAACAATTCACTTATCTGTCTCTGGAAATGTCATGGGCGTTGATTCCGATTACAATTCAACTCGCGTTTGGTGCAGATATTCTCTGGCGACATCGTGTGCCTGTGACAGTGGCGATTGTGATTACAACACTCTACCTTGCATGGGCAGATTCTCTCGCAATTGGTAGTGGCACATGGACAATTGACCCTGAACAGTCACTGTACAGTATTCTCATTGGTGGAATCTTACCAATTGAGGAATTCATTTTCTTCTTAATTACCAACGTGCTGTGTGTCTTTGGTATATCGCTTGTCCTTGCAGAAGAAAGTCACGAACGTGCGATGGCACTCGAAAAATACCCGATTGCACGCCCGTTCTTACGGATGCTACGCCATGCAGGGCATCCCCCTGATAATCCTGCTATGATTGCTCAAAAGCAATGATAATTGTAGGAAACAGTCACTGTAATCAAAACTATGTTTTGTAGGGACGCCATTCTTGGCGTCCGATGAAATATAAACTTATCACTCTATTCTGCATAACTATCGGTCAACGTGCCCTCTCATTGTTGATTCAATGAAAGCTAATCTATCAAAGTTGTAACGGAGCAAACAACATGAACATTTTTCAATTCCAAGATAAAATCTCAAAACGTCTACTGCGTTGGAGCATTGGCAGTATTGTTGTCGGCTTCTTGATGCGCTTCGGCGGTAAATTCGGCAAAGGTCTCGGCAATCAATTCATCACATGGGGTTTAGTGGATGCTGCCATCGCTGTCGGTGGACAAGTTGCCAAACGTAATCGCATCGACAACATGGAAAATCCAGGTAAAGCAGAAATCCACGAGAAAGAAGCCACAAATCTATCACGTGCCTTATGGGTCAATGCAGCCTTGGATGTACTCTATATCATTGGTGGCTTTTTATGGGCAAAACGTGATAAAGGCGATGGGTCAGCACGAGGCAACGGACTCGGAGTGATGATTCAAGGCTTGTTCTTACTCATCTTTGATGTGTTCCACGCTCGCAATCTCCCCAAAACGAAAAAGTAAAACTGCAGAATGCTGGCTGTAGGGGAGGGTCACCGTTTTGAGTCTATTTGGGACAACCCCCTGCCTTGTATCCATTTTAGACACCCCTGACCCCTGAATTTACTCGTATCTCGTGCCATATGTTTTAAACATATGGCTAGCTTGTCTTGGGACGTGCACCAAAGGCACTGATTTTGAACCCCTTTCAGTGGGTTTCCCATTTTGAACTTAGCGGATGGTTTTGAACCATCCGTGAGAGCAAGGGTACGGGGATGCTGGTTTGGACATTGGGTCGGGGGTCAACCCCGTTGGACTCAACACACAGGTCGTCCCCTACAATGATTTATCGGACAGAGCACTAAGTCCTGTATATTATCACTCGTTATCTGGTAAGAAGGGAATGTTGGTGAACTGTGCAACAATGGTTGCGCTTTCCATATCAATGTCATCACCAGACATAAAATCATCACAACCAGTGAGAGTGACATCAAGTGTTCCTGTCAGCCTGTTACCATCAACCTCTGTTACATTCATCATGACATCATCGGGTGTGCCCTCTGTACTGCCACAACCAACAGCACCTGATTCGCCCAATTCACTAGGGAACGATACCGTAACACGACTTACTTCATACTCACCAGATGCTGTAATCTCGTCTGCATCAAATTCAACCCGTATAAAATAAGTACTCATAACACCATCGCTGATTTCAATGACGGGTACAGGTGTATCTGTATCTCTTACAGAAACGTCTTCTTCTGTGAACGTTACGTCATCATTAAGGGTCACAGAAAAACTATAATCAACAGCCTCGTTGGAAGTATCGGCATCATTGTTGCTATCATCACTCCCGTTATTGTCTGCTTGTGATCCGCACGCAACCAGAGCTAGGCTGAGTGTAACAAGTAGAATCAGCATTCGAATCTTCATAAAAATGACCTCTCATTAGTAATGAATGTCGAAATGTTCAGATTACACTTTAACACAGTAGAAGAGATACATTCTCAGAAGCCATAAAAATGCGATAAAAACCTTTTTGCATTTTGATTAGGTCATATCTAATGTCTCAATTTCCTTCCAAAAACGCAATCAAATCAGAGTTGAAAGCCTCAACGGTTTCTTCCATTGGCACATGACCTACTTGAGGGTATGTTATCAAGATTGTATTATCTAGTGCATCGTTCATAGCAAATCCCATGCTGATAGGCACCCACGTATCTTCCTCACCCCATATAATTAACACAGGCACATCAATCGCTTCGACGAAATCATCCAACGTAATCGAATCACTGTCCTCCGTCAGCCAATATGCCACGAAACCATTCGCCCAGCCATCTATCTGTATCGGACGTGCATAACCAGCTATAACCTCATCTGTCATGATGCTTGCGTCGTAATATGCGGATTCAATTAAGCTCGCAAATGTTGCTGGAACAAGCGTATTTTCGATGATTTGCACCATACCATCAGGGTCAAGGTCAAGAGATGCAAATGCCCCTAATGGTGATGATGCGTCCGCATCGGTTTCTGTTGTTTCCATTTCCTCACTAGCAACACCTCCCGCGACAAATACCAATTTGTCAACACGTTCAGGATGGGTCACCGCCAGATAAGCTGTCACACCGCCACCCATACTATGCCCAACGATACTCGCACGCTCAATTGCAAGTGAATCCATCAGACCAACCACATAATCGGCATAAGCCTCGCGCGTATGAGAAATCTCCGCCGATTTATCTGACAAGCCAAATGGGGGCAAGTCAAGCGCGACGACATAATAGCCAGCGTCCGCAATTACACTGATATTATCACGCCAAGTGAATGTCGAACCGCCAAAACCATGAATTAAAATGACAGCAGGATTGCTATTGTCACCTTCAGTTACATAATAGAGTTCAACATCATCAACCATCACAAACTGACCATTCTCGTCAGCTAAATCTTGCGCTGTAGTGATGTCCTCATCTTGTGCGGATACAGTCAACATCATACAAAATATCAACACTAACCCGAATAATTTCCGCATCGTCTAAGTTTCTCCTCGTGCCTCCTTGAAGGCATTCAATGTGCGTTCTCGTGCTGCTGAATGGTCAACAATTGGCGCAGGGTAGTCCGCAGGAGGTGTATCCATCTCCCAGGGAGCATGGATGTGTTTCTCTGGTACATCTGCTAATTCTGGTAACCAATGCTGCAAATATTCAACACTCGCGTATTTCTCTGATTGTGACACAGGATTGAAAATTCGGAAATAGGGTTGTGCATCGGTGCCTGTACCAGCCGCCCATTGCCAACCCCCATTATTGGATGCAGGGTCGCCATCAATCAAATGTCGCATGAAGTGAACATCCCCATGTTTCCAGTGAATCAACAAATCTTTCGTAAGGAAACTCGCCACAATCATCCGTGCCCGATTTGGCATCCAGCCAATTGCCTTGAGTTGTCGCATCGCTGCATCCACTACAGGATACCCCGTCATGCCGTCTTTCCACGCTTGCAGAGATTCAGCATCATCGTCCCACTGCATGGTCTCATAGGTATCGACAAAATCATTTTCCAAAACATGCGTGAAAAAATACATGATATGTGTGTAAAATTCGCGCCATGCTAATTCACTGACCCATGTCTCGATGCTTTCTTTGTAGTTCTTGCTAGATGTGTTGCCATAAGCCTCTCGCGCTGCCCAATATGCCTGACGGGGTGACAATAACCCTAGTCGCAAAAATGGTGATAGGTAACTCGTCCCATTCGGACGCTCATCATCATAGGGATGAATCGGCAACCAATTCCGACGCTCCCCATAGTGCTTAATATTCTCATCAATGAACTCATCTAGCATCGACAAGGCTTTGTCTTCACTGGCTTCTACGATGAGAGGCGCATCCTCAAATCCAAGTTCATCCAGTGACGGAATCCCATCATTTTTCACATTACTAAGGTCATAAAACCATTCATCACGAAAATGCCTGACTGATACCTCTGGCTTATTGACTTTTTTCCATTTCTTCCAGAAGTACGTATACACTTTATAAGGGTCACCATCTCCCTTGAGGATGCTTCCTGGGGGCATCAATATCGCATCATCATAAACACACACAGGAATCTCAAGGGATTCCTCAATCGCTTCATCACGTTGACGTGCATATGGTGAATAATCCCGATTGAAATATAAAGCCTGTACATCAAGCTCATCAACCAATGCAGGGATGATGTCTTGTGGTTTGCCATGACGCACCAACAAACGTGTATTTTTCTCTTGCAATGATTGGTCAAGTGATTGTAACGCATCCAACATAAAACGTAGCCGAGGCGCACCCACGCGCTCCGCCTTGAGCAGGTGGGTATCAATCACAAACAACGCAATCACGGGATGGTCACTTTCACACGCATGATGGAGCGCAATATTGTCGCGCATCCGTAAATCACGCCGAAACCAATGTATCACAGGTTTTTGGCTCATGCGGATGCACCTTTCACAGTCGTTGTCACAGTCCGTTCAACCTTTTGAGGCAGATGACGCATTACATCCTTTGCTACCCGAATGCCACCCAATGTTACACCAGCCGTCGATTGACCAGGGAACACACTATCACCGACCAAGCGCACATTCCGAATCCCTGTTCGCGGTCCTCGCGCCTTGAATAATGACGATTGCGGAAAACCACCCACCATGCCCTTATGACGCATCGTGTAAAATTCATAAGTCACAGGTGTTCCAGGGAGAACCATCTCAGTTGCAGATTTGAATCCTGTCAGTGTCTTATCAATTGTGTTGATGATGCGCTCGGCGTAAGCATCTTTGCAATCATAGTATTCTTGCTCATCGCGTTCCAACATATCCCACCATTGTTGAACATTTGTATGCGTACTGACAGTCACAGCACGCATCCCATCAGGTGCACGACTAGCATCCCACTCAGGGGACATCGAAACATACAAAGTTTCGCCTTCACCCATTGCACCCTCATAGGTATTCACAATCTGATGATGGTCAGCAATCCCCTGTGGCAACTTATCAGCATGAACCCCTAAATGCAGAATAAACGCGCCTTGTGTATCATCACGCCGTGTGATTTCTGATTTGAGATTACTTGGCGACTCATCACCCAACATCTTATCGAGTGACCAAGGAGTATTATTGACGACCACGAAATCGGCTGGGTAGAAATCTTCTTTGGTACTGCGCCGACCTTTTGTAGCATAAACGCCAACTGCCTGCCCATTTTCGACAGCGATCCGTTGCACATGCTGACGATATAGCACCTCACCGCCGAGGTCACGCACTTTTTCGACTAAAGTTTCAGCAATACCACCAATGCCGCCTTCAACGTGATACACTCCCTGACGTGCTAAATCCATCGCAGTCGCCCCATACACACCATTCACTATCTCTGATGTATTCTGTGCCGAAATGAGGAGTGTCGCATCAATGAACCTCCGAAATTTGACATTATCCGCCAATTTATGACGTGCTAACCAATCGCGCACCGTCGTCAAAGCGAATGGCACAATCTGCAAATCTTTAGGGAAGTTTAGCAAACCCACTTTTGCTAACTGCAATAACTCTGCTAAATCTCTTGGCGGCCAAGGCAATCCTTGTGCGGATAGTGACCATGCAATATCAGCAATTTTGCTTTGCTCATCCCAAAATGCTTGCGTCTCAGGGAAATTTTCCATCACCGATTGATTATCTAGCGTCAGGGCAACCTCTTTATCAGGCAGATGCACCACCCATGCAGGGTCATGTAGGTGCACATTCCAATCAATGTCCAACATCTCCGCCAAAACATGATGCGGACCGTTCGGCTGAAAACCACCTGCAACTGTCGCGCCACTCTCAAAGCGATACCCTTTATGGAAAAATGTACTAGCACTCCCACCAGGATACGTCTGCGCTTCTAACACTGTTACTTGATAACCCTTATCGGCGAGTAGGGCAGCCGTTGTCAAACCACCGACCCCTGCCCCGACAACGATAACTTTTGAGCGTTCTTTCATGCTTCCACCGCCCATTTCGTCCGCAAATGACGATAAAAGAACAAAATTCGCAATGGAATCCCATCGAACATCAAGCGTGTGAGCAATCCTTGTAAACCCTCTTTATGAGCAATGGTCAAACGGTCTGTCAGTTTGATACCACCAGTGACTTCCTCAAAAATATGCTCATGTCGCCAATATGCCATCGGACCTGCAATCTGCATATCCGCAAATGAATCTGCATTCGGTCCTGCTTGATGCTCTGCGTGCCATTTGATAGGTATCGGACCCATCCACAATGTAAATTTGAGGTCACCTTCCGTCATCGATGTGCGATTATCTTCTCGCAATTGCATAAAAATCGGTGGTGGAGTCAACTTACCCAAGGCATCAGGCGATTGATGAAAGGCTTGCATCTTGTCCATTGTTGTATTCATAATGCTACTCTTTTCATACACCGTAGCATTCTGTGGGATGTGTTTAACAGCGTTCATATTCTCTCTGTTCATGATATTTAGAATTATCTAAATCTTAGCAAAATCAGTTAAACTGGCACTCATACCCATCTTAGAAATTCATGAGTACAACCTGTAGATGATTCATCCCAACTATTGTAGGGGAGGGTCACCGTGTTGAGTCTATTTGGGACAACCCCCTATCTTGTATCCATTTTAGACACCCCCGACCCCTGATTTTACTCGTATCTCGTGCCATATGTTCAAAACATATGGCTAGCTCGTCTTGGGAAGTGCGCTAAAGGCACTGTTTTTGAACCCCTTTTAGTGGGTTTCCTATTTTGAGTGTAGCGGATGGTTTTGAACCATCCGTGAGAGCTAGGGTACGGGGATGTTGTTTTGGACATGTGAGATCGGGGGTCAACCCCGTTGGACTCAACAACCGTGCCCTCCCGATTAATTTTCTCGGACGTGAAAAATCGCATCCCTGTAAGTTAAAACGGTTCAATTGTAGGGACGGCATTCTTGCCGTCCGCGAGACGAAATTAAAATTGTGATTGACTGAAACTATATTCTTAGAATGGCAGGTCTACTTCCTATGCAAAAAATCATCATCGTTGGTACAACAGGCGCAGGCAAAAGCACCCTAGCCCGACAACTTACACAAAAACTAAACATCACTCAAATCGAATTAGATGCGCTCTTCTGGAACGAGAATTGGCAACCCACGCCTGATTACGAATTTAGAGCGCGTGTCACCAGAGCAATGGCAAACGCATCAGCAGAGTGGGTCATGGATGGCAATTACAGTAGAGTTCGTGACATAACATGGCAACAAGCAGACACTATCATTTGGCTAAATTATTCGCTTTATATTATTTATTGGCGTATCATCACAAGAACACTTAAGCGAGTAGTCACGCGCAAAAAATTGTGGGGCAAAAACAGAGAGACATTCCGCAACGCATTTCTTAGCAAAGATTCGATTATTTGGTGGGCGCACAGTACCTATCATCAGCGTAAAGAACTGTACAATCGACTGATTGCATCAGGCGATTATCCCCACATCAACTTCATGGTCTTCAAACATCCGCGCGAAACAGAAAGCTGGCTTAACTCATTCCCAAACGCGCAATGACGGTCTCGCGTGTATTGCTCTGATACCAAACTGTTGCTGCTTTCGCCATCGAACGTGCCATCAAATAATTGACCAAAAAGCCGAATAATGCGCCTACCACAGGAATCAACTTCGAGAAGGATTTCCCAATAATGCGCGGAATATATTTCTGCATCATTGATAGGGTCACTTTTGATAACTCGGTGCTCCCTGTCATCACAGCATAAGTTGCCGCTTTGTTCTCCAACGATTCGTCGTAGCCATGCACCTGTGCAATAAAACTGACCATCGTTGCCTGATAACGTGCTGTCATCAACATATCAATTGGCAAAGTCAGAGGCAACGTCACAAAGCCACCAATACCCGTTACAGCACCGACGACCCCGCATTTCAACGCTTGCTGATTGACCACTTTCGCAATCAATTTGTCATCATCAATGTCTGGAGATTGCTCGCGCATGGTTTGCAATTTTGCTTGTAACTTAGGCAAATCAGGGTCGAGAAAATCCTCTACCCATTGCCGACCAAAATAAAAAGCGACCCCAGCAAGCACCAGCGTGACGATAATCGGCAAAACACAACCGAGTAAGAACAGCCACTGCAACCACTGTGTGAAATTTTCGAGCATAATCCCTCACTTATCGGTGAAGATTGATACCATCACGTAATTCTTGAGCAGAACGACGCGGATTCTCACTAAAGATAATCCCACGAGATGAATTGATGATGAGTCCTTTATTGTGACTATTCAGCCCAGCCGTCACAGTCTGCTCAACATTACCCCCTTGTACTCCAATTCCAGGCACAAGCAAAGTCATATCGCCAATAATCTCCCGAATTACACGCATCTCGTTCGGATATGTCGCCCCGACAACCAACATACAATTATCGTTGCTGTTCCATTCTTGAGAAACCTGTGTCGCCACGACTTCCCACAGATACTTACCCTCAATCTGTAAATCTTGTAATTCGCGTGCGCCACTGTTCGATGTCCGACACAGCACAATACAGCCCTTGTCACTGCGCTGTAAAAATGGTGATAGTGCATCCCTGCCCAGATAAGGATGCAAAGTAATCGCGTCAAAGCCCATCGCATCAAAAATGCCTGTCACATAGGCTTCGTTTGTACTGCCGATGTCTGCCCGTTTCGCATCACAAATCGTAAAAATATCAGGATGTTCCACACACAGATAATCCATCGTCATCTGTAAATCAATCAAACCTTGTGCGCCCTGTGCTTCATAAAAAGCGATGTTCGGTTTGTATGCAGCTACAAACTCGTGTGTTTGCTCAATAATCCATTTATTGAATGCAAACTGTGGATGCTCATCTGCCAAAAACTGTTCAGGAAGCCGTTCAAGACTGCTATCCAGCCCCACACATAAAAGTGAGTTAACAGCCTCAGCCCGTGCATTATATTTGTCAATCATACTCATGATAAAGAATGCCTATCAGCCCATTCATGTGGGTCATTAAACCAGTCTGTGATGATGTCACGCTCATCAGATGTTATCGCATCCATTTCGAGTGCTACCTCTAAAATCGTGTCGAATGTTGTCAAGGTCTTGAGTGTCACATTCGCCTCTGCGAAATTGCTCTGCGCTTCCTCAAATCCATAACTGATAATTGCAATCAGCGTTTCAACGATGCCACCCTCAGCCCGTAATGCCTCCACGCCCGATAAACTGCTACCACCAGTCGTCACAAGGTCTTCCACAAGTAGCACAGGCTTACCCTGAATATCGCCACCTTCAACGCGCTGACCCTTGCCGTGCCCTTTGGCTTCTTTCCGTACAAACACGGATGGGCGCATCATCGCATAACCTAGTGCTGAACTATGTGGTACACCACCGACAGCCACGCCAGCAATCACATCAAATCGAATCTTTTCCTTGTGGATAAGATACTCAAAGCCCTCAATTACCTTTTGCCACTGTTCAGGATGATAGGGCAGTCGCCGATTATCAACATACACAGGTGATAAAATACCTGATTTAAATCGAATGGGTGTCTGTGGAGAAAATCCAATCGCGCCGATTTCGACCAACGCCCGTGCAATGCCTTCGCTCAAGATAACTCACTTTCGATGATAGATGCAGCCAACGGTCCCCGAAACACTAGTGCCGACCAATATTGTACTACAGGAATCCCACGTACTTTGTATGCTAAATAACTTTCGCCATCCATTACACCGCCACAACCGATGATGTCTACATTATAGCCGCACCGTTGCTTCTCAGATTGCAACAGACTTGCCGTATCGAGTGCATGAGGATGCAACACACCACCTCCGACACCAGCTTGCAGATTTGGGTCAATTGGTGTCGGTTTTGCTAAGGTATTCGTCGCCACCACTGCTTTCACACCAATCTCATCGAATAATGTCATCAGCAGTCTATATTGCGACTCAGCCAAATCAGGTCCTAATTTCACCCACAGTGGTGTTGCATAGCCAGCCTGAGTGATAGTGTCCAAGGTTGTTTCACACAACGCACGGGTTAATTGTTCTGTCTGATTACCTGATGGGTCATCCTCAGTATTAGGACAACTCACATTCAATGTGAACCAATTCGGAACAATACCGCGCTTCAAAAATGCACTGAACGACTCGCGCACATCAACCACAGCTTGTTCATCATCTACACCAGGGCTAACCGCAACATTAATCCCAAAAACATGAGGTAACTCAAGGATATTTTTCAATAAAAATGCCGATGCTGCCTCTACACCAGGGTTTTTCAAGCCTATCCGATTCTGTGTCGATTTCGTTTTTGCATCACGCCACATCACTGTGTCAGCATTCCCAACACGCGGATACCGAGTGAACGAACCAAATTCAACTAAACCTACTAATTTCGGCATACTTTTCCAACCAGGGATGATATTCACACCGCTTTCGACCGCGTGTAGTGCCTCATCTTCGGATGCAAATCCCAAGCCTTTGACGAACCCTGCTGCCAAAATAAATGGGTGATTCAATTGCACACCACCCATCGTAATTTCTAATTTTCTGAAACTTAGCTGATGCACCGTTTCTGCAATGACACATTGCACATTCGACGCATCCGCTTGTGCTAAAGTATCTAAAATCTGCTCATGCCATTCCTGAGCAGGTCGCCGAAATAACAACGGACGCAAGCCAGCATATCCATAATCATTGATGGCTAAGATAGCTTTTCGTAGTGGATTAACCATACAAATTCTGTCCAAACCCTGCATCAACTAGAATCTGTTCACCATCATACACTTTTGTTCCGCGAATCCACGTTTCCAACACCTTGCCTTTGACTGTCATCCCATCGAACGGGCTAATTTTTGGCTTCGTGAACAATGTATCAGCATCAATCGTATATGTAGCATCGAGGTCAACTAGTGCATAAGTTTCAGCAGGGCAAGTCAATCCCCATATCTTGCGCGGATTCTCGCTCACCATTGCAATCACCTGTTCCAATGTCACCCGACCCTCATCAACAGCCTTTAGCATCAATGACAATGTCGTTTCCAGACCAGTCACACCATATGCAGGTTTGTCCGCTTCTTTATCCGCTTTAGAGTGAGGCGCATGGTCACTTTCAATCACATCAACCACACCATCAGCAATCGCTTTCCACAACGTATCGACATCAGCTTGTGTTTTCAGAGGCGGTTTCATCATCGCGTAGCCACCCATTGTCGTCACATCTGCCTCAGTCAAATACAAATGATGTGGACACACCCCAATCGTAATCGGTAAACCTTCTTCTTTGGCTGACTGTAACGTGTCAATCTCGAATTTCGAGCTAATATGCAAAAAATGCGTGTGCTTGTGGTGTTTCCGCACCAATGCCAAAATATCGAGGATAGTTTCTTCTTCAGCATGGACAGCAATCACACGCTCATCTGACCACGCCTCATAGACTTTGTCACGCATTGTCTGCGATTCAATCAATAAATTACCAGTTGTACTGTTATTGAAAATTTTCAGTCCACAACTGTCGCTGACCATCGCTTCATACTCAGCCGTGTTATCGGCTTGCGATGCCCCCGTATACACTCCCCAATCACAGACTGCATTCGCTGATAATGCCGTTAACTTTGTGTCTAATGCCTCACGCGAAATTGTCTCAGGAGGGGTATTCGGCATATCAAACACTGCCCAGTATCCTCCTGCAACTGCTGCTGCCGTTTCAGTATAAAACGTTGCCTTGTGCGACCAATCCAAATCACGCAAATGACAATGCGGGTCAACCATCCCATGTATTTTAATTAGCCTAGACATACGCACCTTTCAGTACTTTCGCCAGCAATGCCATCCGCACGAACATCCCATTTTCCATCTGCTGAAAATAAATGCTACGTGGGTCATCATCCAAAATATCATGGTCTTTGCGTGTCCCCATCTCGTGCTTACGGGGGAGGGGGTGCATCAAAATACAATCCTTTGGCGCATGGGCAAATATCTCAGGCACAATGATGAAACCATCCTTGATGCGCTCATATTCCGCTTCATCTTCAAATCGTTCTTCTTGCACGCGTGTCCAATACAGCACATCACTATCGCCGAGTACATCCATCAGTGTGTCAGTCTGTATCACCTCAATCTCTAAATCACGCAACATACCGACAATGCGCTCAGGCATTTGCAACAGAGGCGGTGCAACACAGGCAATCTTCGTCCCTGTCGGACGATAATACGCAATCAGTTTTGCCAATGAATGTACCGTTCGCCCATGTTTGAGGTCTCCCACCATCGTAATCGTCAGATGGTCAATCTCTTGCTTAGCATCAATTATCGTGAACATATCCAGCAAGGCTTGTGTCGGATGCTCACCAACACCATCGCCACCACTGACCACCACTGTCGGATTATGAATGTTGTTGTTCAAATAATCGAGATAATAACCTGCTTCATAGGTCGAGCCAACCTGCGGATGACGTAATACAACCGCATCAGCATAGCACCCAGCCGCCCGAATCGTATCGGCTAAATTTTCCCCTTTATACATTGAGGAAAATTGCACCCCATTACTCACTGAAATCACCTCACCACCCAAGCGACGCATCGCTGCCTGAAACGACATATCCGTGCGTGTACTTGCCTCAAAAAAGAGGGATGCCATCACTTTACCAGCACAAATTTCGGTTAACCCTCGGTCTTCTTGGCGCATCCGCCGACGAATACTCGTTGCTGCATTGAATAGTATCTCTAAATCGTAACGGTCAAATTGGTCAACCGAGATGATATGCTTGCCCTTAAAATCGCCATCAATCTTAGGCGGTGTATAGGTGTGACGATACGAACTCGCTGGCAATTGCTTCGCTTGTTCCTCGGCATTTGTTGCCATACATGCTCCCATTTTCTATGAATCTTCACTTGATGCTTTATCCAATAAGTAGTTGATGATAGAGGTTTGCTAATGCTTTTGAACTTTTTAATACGGGAAAAATCTGAGGACATCCCTACGAATCACTGTAGGGACGCGCAACGGCGCGTCCTAAATGAATGCCGTATTTAATTTTAAAACTGCATCAGCGAACCTGTTTCTGACATATTTTGCTACTAGTAATTGATTGAACACAGCACTCAATTTGCCGATTATACCAACCTTCAGTATGAAATTAGAGATAGATTTGCTGTTTAGTCGGTGGGATACACTGGTGCATTTCTTAGGTTACTCTGCGAATGACGCAAAGGATTCTGAGATATATAAGCAAAAATCACATCTTGGGAGTATAAGATTTAAAAGCAAAAGCCATTTTTTAACATTCTCTTGGCGTTCTCAGCGTCTTAGCGGTCATTTTGAAGGATATTAATTGCAAAATAAGAACTTTTGTTCTATAATAGGCTTAAGTTAATTTCTCGCTGAGGGGACATCATGGCTTGGATTGCAATCGGACTATTTTTATTACTCATACTCACCAACAGCAATGAACGCGCATTCCTCAAAAAAGAGATGTTGCCGAAAAAACGTCGTACCCGTCGCACCACCAAAAAACGCACCACCAACTCACGCAAAAAATCGACTAAAAAATCAACCACTCGGAAATCGACAGCCAAAAAATCAACATCTAACAAGAAGAAAACCACCACACGTTCTCGCACTCGCAAAAAATAACAACGTCTTTGCTATTTTTGATCTAAATTCTAGTACTACAAGTGTAAAGGAGCGTTTCAAACGCTCCCAACTTTTCCTTTCATTCTTTCACTCTTTGAGACTTTGCGTTAAGGTTTTGGTTTATGTTGTTCCGTACAATCACCGCACTACATACCAATCCATAGCGAACACACCGCACCCTATGTCATAATCTATCCCAAATAACCACCACCAAACGGGATAACAGACATGCAAATTACATCAAACTCAGGTGACATTACCGCCCAAGCAGTTGATGCACTCATCCTCTACAAAATCCAAGACGCTGACCTGCAAACCATTGCTGATATAGTCGATAAAGCCTTAGATGGCGCAATCCGAACTGTTATTGACGCAGGAGATTTTACAGGTAAATCCAACGAAACACTGATTCTCTACACCAACAATGCCATCTCAGCTAAACGAGTGATTGTCGTCGGTTTAGGCAATGCTGAAGATGTCTCAACAGAAGCTATCCGACAAGCTAGTGCAACAGGTACACAAAAAGCCCAGAGCCTCAATCTCAAGACACTGGCAACCTATCCAACCATCTCCAACACCACCACTGTCCAAGATGCCTCACAATCCATCACGGAAGGTACAATGCTCGGCTTATATCACTATCACGGACAAAAAACGGAGGATGCTCCTCACGAACTAGATGAACTCTTAATTGTCTCTGAAGAAGAATCTACTGTCTCGCAAGGCATCGAAATTGGTAGAGCCTTTGCCGAAGGCACGATCCTCGCCCGTGATTTGATTAACTTACCACCAAATATTGCCACACCAGCCTATCTCGCACAACAAGCTCAAGAGATGGCGCAATCTGTTGGACTTAAATGCACGATTTTTGACCGTCCACAGATGCAAGCCCTCAAAATGGGAGCAATACTTGGTGTCGCTCAAGGCAGTGACGCACCGCCTAAATTCATCATCCTCGAACATAATGCCGATAAGCACCAAGAAGGCAACACGGTTGTTTTAGTTGGTAAAGGCGTGACCTTCGATACAGGCGGATACAGTCTCAAATCGCGTGATGGTATGATAGGCATGAAAGCCGATATGTCAGGTGGAGCAGCCGTCATCGGTGCAATGAAAACAATCGCCAAACTCAATTTGCCCATCCACGTCGCAGGACTCATCCCAGCATCTGATAACATGATTGGTAGCAAAGCCTACCGCCCACAAGAAGTTCTCACAGCCAGCAATGGCAAAACCATCGAAATCATCAGCACGGATGCCGAAGGGCGTTTGCTTCTCGCAGATGCACTCGTCTACGCTCAACGCTTTAATCCTGTAGCAGTTGTTGATATTGCTACGCTCACAGGGTCAATTATGGTCGCTCTCGGACACGCCATGACAGGGGTTTACAGTAACTCCGATGATGTCGTTGCTAAACTCAATACATCAGCCGATGCAACCAGTGAAAATATTTGGCGGATGCCCATGTCGCCTGAATACGGCAATTCTCTCAAATCAGATACAGCCGATACCAAAAATAGTGGGGGTCGCGCAGGTGGGGCGGGTGTCGCTGCTCATTTCTTGAGTAATTTTGTCGATTACAATTGGGCGCATATTGATATGGCAGGGATGCTCAATAATGAAGGCTTAATCCCTTATCAGCCCAAACATTCCGCACGCGGTTATGGGACACGTCTCCTTGCAGAATTTGCACGCCAATGGGGGAGCGAATGACCACAGTCTATTTCTTTCATGGTTCGATGAGTAGCCCACAAAGCACCAAAATCCAAGCGATGAAACCTATCGCCGAAGTATTAGGCTACTCAGTGGATATACCTGACCATTCTGACATTCGTAATCCTGATGAACGAGTCTCTGCAATCCTCAAACGTAATGACCTCGCCATTGACGATTTTTATCTGGTCGGTTCAAGCATGGGTGGATATGTCGCTACGGTTCTCTCAGAAACACTCAAACCAAAAGGCTTATTCTTGCTAGCACCAGCATTTTACATGGATGGCTACGCTATCCAAAATCCAATACCCCATGCTGAAAAAACCACAATCATTCATGGCTGGCAAGATGATGTTGTGCCACTGAGTAACGTCTTCAAATTTGCCCAAACACATCATGCCTCATTGCACATCTTGGACGATACCCACAACCTCCGTGCTAGCATCCCCCAAATCAATGACATTTTCAGACACTTTCTATCATGAGATTTGTGGGGATGTTGTGCTTGCTCATTAAAGTCCCTCTCCATCAACGCAGTGCAATGGGGAGGGATTTAGGGAGGGGTAAAACTTTCACTAATGAATCAATTTAGCAGCATTCGCAGCCTACACGACATGCGAATGCTTACCGTGCCCTCCCGATAATTACTAACTTGGTTACATAGTGGGGTTATTTGCTGCACTTGTCCATAAAAAAGTTTGAAAGTCCCCTCTCCCAACGAGGAACGAGTGTTTGAGAGAGGGGATTTAGGGGTGAGGGCATGACACTAATGAATCAATTTAGCAGCATCCGCATCCACAGCCCACACCACATGCGGATGCTCACTATGCACAATCACTTGTGATGGATATTCATCAGGCTGATACGCACCCTCAAGCACTTGCTTCAATGCTTCAGCTTTACCAGATCCACTCACCAAAAACATGATGTTGGCACTCCCCAAAATCAGAGGATAGGTCTGCGATACGCGCCATAAATTGCCTTTCGCCTCGACATGATGTGCAATGACCAACTCATCATCCACATGCAATGCCTCCGTGTGCGGAAACAACGATGCCGTATGAGCATCCTCGCCCATGCCCAGCAAGTTCAAATCGAAATACTCATCACTATCCCCAAAAAATGCCTGTATCTGCTCACGATAATCTTGTACAGCCTCATTTGGCTCAAGTTCCCCCTTAATCCGATGTACATTCGCCTCAGGAATCTCAATCTTATCCAATAAGGTCTCTTTGACCATTTTATAATTGCTTTGCTCATAGTTAGGGGGGACACAGCGTTCATCCCCAAAAAACAGATGAATCCGTTCCCACTCTAAATATTGGTCAAACTTATCTGCCAACATCGCATAGACAGGCTTCGGTGTTGACCCACCTGATAATGCAATCGAAAATGTATCATTCACATCTAAAGTCGCTGTTGCTAAGCGCACAATTCGTTCGGCTGTATACTGAACCAAATCTTGCTTGCTCTGCAAAATCTTTAAATTATCCCATTCGTTACGCATTGATTTTGCTCCTAATCATGCAGACAACCACTTTTACGCCAACGACGCTTGCCTTCTTCTGCGAGGAAAATATCTGCTTCCACAGGTCCCCACGACCCCACCTGATACTGATGCGGTGCAGGTGCGGATTCCGTTTCTGCATAGGCAATCACAGGGTCGAATAACGCCCACGCCGTCTCAATTTCGTCACTGCGCGTGAATAAGGACGGGTCACCTTGAATCGCATCCAAAATCAAACGTTCATACGCATCAGAAATGACCTCATCGAAAGCATCGCTGTAGTGAAATTCCATGTCTACACTGCGGAACGCTTGTGAACTACCAGGGATTTTCGCCTCAAATTTCAGATGAATCCCTTCATCAGGTTGCAAACACAATGCCAATACATTCCGCGCAAAGCGGTCACCTTCTTCGAGATTGAATAGCATATGCGGTGGCGACTTGAACTCAACCAAAATCTTCGTCACCTTGTCTTTGAGTGCTTTACCACTCCGCACATAAAATGGCACGCCTTTCCATCGCCAATTCTCAATCTGGAACTTGACCGCAGCATAGGTCGGCGTTTTACTGTTTTTAGCCACACCCTCTGCATCTAAATAGCCTTCATATTGTCCCAGCACAACATCACTCGGTGTCAACGGACGCACAGCTTGCAAGACTTTCACTTTTTCATTACGCAGGATGTCCGCATCAAATGAACTAGGCGGTTCCATCGCGGTCAACATCAATAATTGCAATAGATGGTTCTGGAACATATCGCGCAATACGCCTGATGTATCGTAGTAACCTGCACGTGACCCCACATCCACTGATTCTGATACAGTGATTTGCACATTATCGACATAATTGCGATTCCACACAGGCTCAAAAATTGTGTTCGCAAAGCGGAAGAATAAAATATTCTGTGCGGTTTCTTTACCCAAATAATGGTCAATGCGATAGACTTCTTTTTCAGGGAAAACCTTATGAACAACGTCGTTCAATTCTTCTGCCGATGGCAAATCAGTTCCGAACGGCTTCTCAATGATGATGCGTCGCCAACCATCCTCGCTGACATTCATCTCAGCATCACCTAAATTTGTGATGATTGGCTCATACAAAAACGGCGCAACTGATAAATAATATAGTCGATTGACATGCTCATCGTCGGCTTCAATCTCTTGTAAACCTGCCTTGATGTCGTCAAAGCCCTCTAGCTTGCTAGCATCCGCAGGGATATACCACACTTTCGGTGCGAACTCTGCCCATGTTTCATCATCATAGTTTTTGCTGAATTCCTGAACACCGTCTTTCATCTTGTCCCGAAAGTTATCATGGCTGAACTTAGACCGTGATACCCCAACAACATTGAAATCACTGTCTAATTTGCCTTTTTTGTATTTGTTATACAACGCAGGGACGAGTTTGCGCTGAGTCAAATCGCCTGATGCACCAAAAATTAAAATTGTTTTCGTCATTGGAACTTCCTTCATCGAAATATCACTAAGTCAATCTATCCTAACATCTCTTTGAATACCTGTGTGTACAATTGCTTACAAGTTCTATAATTTCTCATCACCAGAAATTTGCCTCTAATAAATAAATTAGAGAGACACAATTTGCGATTTTGTCACACATGAGGCAAATATGCTCGGAAACATAGGTTTTCGTAGGGGAGGGTTACCGTGCCCTCCCAATATTGTGCAGAATAATGCAAATGAAATTAGGAGAGCTACATGCGTCAACTGATGTATTTGAAAGTCCCTCTCCATCAGCGACGCGCAATGGGGAGGGATTTAGGGAGGGGTAAAATCTTAAAAATTGAACGTGTTTACATTAAAACCGACTCTGATGTTCACCATCGACAGGTGCATCAGCAATGTTATAGAGCTTTTCAATTGTTTGCTCGATATAAATCGCTTTATTGAGTGCATCCAAGCCTTTGACCAACTCATAATCATCACCACCATGCTTGACATAATGCACATCATAAACATGAACAGGCACATCATTACTGGTATAAGCCACACGCCGACGACTATACACCTGTGCAATATCGTCACGATTGCAATTGTGATCATCGCGCCCAAACCATGGGATAGGTCCATGTGTAGTGCTAATGCCCTGTCTACGAACCTGAATGTGCGTCTGATTCATAAATCCCGTCAAAACATACCACGCCATGCCGATACCGACTGCATAAAATGGTATCATGAAACACAAAACCATGATGCCAGGGTCATCGTCACTTTCAAAGCCACCAAATATCATCATGAAAGTAAAAAAGAGGATGAACGCATTCCAGATAACAGCAAAAAATAGTAGACCTGTGTGTTGCTTCCCTAACCAACGGTAATTAATTTCAACACCATCTGCCAGCTTATTGAGTGTGAATTTATCAGGTTTATCGCGCTTGGCTTTTTCACGACGTTTTGGCTTCTCAGGGAAACCAACAGCTTGCTGATTCATGTGATGCACCGTATCGCAAAAGCTACAGACCACGATGTCTTCACCGCGTGCAAGCTCATCTTCTGGCAATCCTGCATGACAATGTTTACATTCAAGTACTTTCAACATAATAATTCCTCAACATAATCAGAATAATACACACTCATTGTACTCAAAAATCCACACAAGATACTTAATAATTTGCTCGTAAATAGCTGAATTGTATGAGTCTGCAAAAGTGCATCAATATTAGGTCAAGCGCGAATTTGTTTATGTCAGACCTATTGTAGGGACAGCATTCTTGCCGTCCGCTCAAAATACAGGCGAAACGTGCAATTTATTCGTATTGAAAACATCAACTTAATGGGCGCGAGCCCTAACGTAAATAAAAATAAGCCGACTAAGGCTTATTTTCTCTGTGTTCTTCGTGTCTCTTTCAAATCCCTATGGTACATACATCTGCACAAAATCAGTCGCATCAATCCAGACACCATTCGCAATCATCTCAAAATGAGCATGTGCGCTACTACTACGCCCTGTACTACCAACAGTTCCCACGACTTGACCCTCACTGACAGGTTGCCCTTGTGTCACGAAAATCACTGAGAGATGCGCGTAGCCTGAATAAATCCCACGCCCATGGTTAACCAGCACATAATTCCCGCGAATATCTAACTGACCTGCAAAGACCACTTCACCCGCAGCCGTCGCCATCAACGGAGTACCAGTTGGCGCGTTGAAATCCCATCCAGTATGCACAGTCTGTAATTCTTCGTTGAATACGCGCACTGCTCCAAATGGTGATGTCAATTCTGCATTAGGGGAGGGCGCAACAAAACTATTTTCTCCCCAAAATGGTTCATCTGATACACCACTCGCAATATCAAAAATGCGCTCTAGCTCAGCTTGTTCAATCTCAGGGTCAAGCAAGCGGTTCAAATTATCATCAGGTGCAAGCTGTACTGTTTGTCTGATAAAACCACCGCTAATCACATTAAACTGTGCCCCCAAGATTTGTGGCTCATCCGCATTGGCTTGTTCAACAGTCACAATCAAATCATATAGTCGAATCGTCTGTGTCATATCCACAGAAATAATCGCCCACCAGCCATCACGCCCTTCATACTGTGCAAACTCAACTGTTTGAATCGATACTGTAGCGGAAGCGCGCTCAATATCATCACCTTGCAAGCGCAACAATCCAGCCCGACCCTGCCGTAAACTGTTGAAATAGATATCTAGCATCACACCATCACCCTCAACCGAAAATGCTGGCTCAGAATTGACGACTATCGGGGCTTCTTCTGTAACTTCTTCGGTAGGCTCAGGTTCTTGTGCTGTGATAGCAATTGCAATGAGGAGGGCAATACAAATAATCGTTACATACCGCATAAATGAATCCTGTTTGCATCAAATATTGTAGAGGAGGGTCACTGTGCCCTCCCGTTGCCGAAAGCTAAAAACGAATGACTAATCACCAAAAACTTGGTTTAACCCTGCACCATCAACCGTTTTCTCTTGGCTTCTTTCAATCGAACTTCCGTATTGAGGATGCGCTTACGAATACGCAAACTCTTTGGAGTCACTTCCAATAATTCATCGCCACCGAGGTACTCAAGATAATCATCCAAACTCATGTGACGCGCTGGTACGAGACTCGCTGAGACTTCCTTTGGTTTCGCACGGAAATTATCCAAATGCTTCTGTTTAGTGATATTCAAGCCGAGGTCTTCATCACGCGCATTTTGCCCGATGACCATACCCTCGTAAACCTCAGTTCCAGGTTCGATGAAGAATTCACCACGCGCTTGTGCATTGATAATCGCATAAGTCGTTGATGTGCCTTGTTCCATCGCCACCAAACTACCGAAGCCACGACTAGGGACTTCACCACCAATCGGTTGATAGCCATCAAAAATACTGTGTAGCTGACCCATCCCCGATGTCGCACGCATGAAATACGCACGGAAACCAAGCAATCCGCGTGTCGGAACAACATAATCAATGTATGTCGTGCCATTTTCACTACGCATGTTGGTCATCTGCGCCCGACGTTCGCCCATCATTTCCATGATTGTGCCGACGTAATCATCCGCCACTTCAATGTGGACTTGCTCCACAGGCTCAAGTGTTTTACCAGTATCTTCATCTTCTACATAGATGACTTCTGGCTTACTGACCTCAAATTCATAACCTTCACGGCGCATCTGCTCAATCAGAATCCCAAGATGCAATTCACCGCGTCCACTGACAACGAATTTTTCAGGAGTGTCACCTTCTTCGACGCGCAATGCAACGTTACTACGAATCTCACGGAAAAGGCGTTCGCGCAATCGGCGTGAGGTGTTCATACCACTATCGGCTTCTTTACCCGAAAATGGTGATGTGTTGATGCCAAATGTCATCCGAACCGTCGGCTCTTCAACCTTGATTCTTGGCAATCCTTCTTCAACATCCAAATGAGCAATGGTGTCGCTGATTTCCACAGGGTCGAAACCACCAATTGCCACAATGTCACCAGCACTCGCTGAGTCTACCTCAGTTTTTTCGAGGTTATGGAATTGGAATAAATAATCCAATCGCCCACTGACACGCTTACCGTCATTCGTAATGCGAATCAATGGCATCCCTTGTGTGATTGTCCCTGATACCAATCGCCCGACAGCAATCTGACCCTTATAACGGTCATATTCTAGTGTTGTCACCAGCATTTTAGCAGGAGCATCCATTTCGACAGTCGGCGCAGGGACTTCGTCCACAATCACCTGAAATAGTGGGTCAAGAGTATCAGCAAGGTTATCTGCACTGTCGCCAGCCCGACCATGCAAACCAATCGCATAAACCACAGGGAAGTCTGCTTGTTCGTCGCTTGCACCCAATTCAATGAATAAATCAAAGGTTTCGTTCATCACCTCAGTCAAACGCGCATTCTGACGGTCAACCTTATTGACGACCACAATTAAACGCAAGCCTAATTCGAGGGCTTTCCGTAGTACGAAGCGTGTCTGTGGCATCGGACCTTCAACTGCATCAATCAGCAACAATGCGCCATCGACCATGTTCAGCACACGTTCAACCTCACCACCGAAATCTGCGTGACCAGGCGTATCGACAATATTGATTTTTGTGTCATTCCATGTCACAGCCGTATTCTTCGAGAGAATCGTAATCCCGCGCTCTTTTTCTAGTGCATTAGAATCCAACACACGGTCTTCTACTGATGCACCCTCACGGAATACATTCGTCTGCTTGAGCATCCCATCCACCAGCGTTGTTTTGCCATGGTCAACATGCGCGATAATCGCAATATTTCGTATATCGTTACGAGTGTCAGTCAAGGTGATTGTATCCTCTGTTGTCTATGCTAATGATTGTCTAACTGTGGAAAATGTAGGGGTGTAGTATACCGCACCCGATAATGTCTAATCTCGTTGCTTTTGAGATTTTGATAATAAACTCTAATTTGAGAAGAAATGTTTAGAAGATAGTAACTATTATGGCACGCTATCCTACGAAAGTGAAGAGGCAGGACTAATTGCTTCAATCCGTATAGTTCCTAATGTAGGGGTTTGCTACAGCGAACCCGTTTTGCTTGGCGTTCTCCGCATCTTGGCGGTGAGAAATGATTTTGACTATCACCGATTTTTCTTGAGATTACTCCCACGTTTAATCGCGCTGTCCCCAAATTTTTGCTTCAAATCATCAAGTGTACTCTGTAACTGCCGACTTTTCTTATCCTGTGTACTCTCCCACAAAGATAATTGCGTCGCAACCTCTTCCAAATTACTGACCCCGACCCCAATTAAGCGCACAGGCTTACCAGCGATCCAATTCGCATTGAATAACTTGAGTGCTTCACGCACAATCACAGCATCGTCCTGTGTTGGATGTGCTAGCGTTGTTTGCCGTGTCAGCGTCGTAAAATCATCCCACCGCAACTTGATATTAATCGTTCGTCCACTGATTTGTTTTTTCCGTAGTCGTCGTCCTACATTTTCAGCTAGATTTCGCAATACACGTTGCAATTCTTCACCATCACGCACATCACGGCTGAATGTCGTCTCATTGCTAACCGATTTTGCCTCCGAATCAGGATTCACCTTGCGATTATCAATACCTTGCGCCCGTCGCCACATATCATAACCACTCTTGCCAAAGTGATGAATCATGAAGCTCTCGTTTTGTCGAGCAATGTCACCAATCGTTTCAATACTCAGCGCATACATCTGTTCAGCCGTTTTCGGACCCACACCCCATAATTCACGTATCGGTAATGGCGCAAGATACTGTGCCTCTTCACCATCTGGCACAACCTCAATCGCACACGGAGGCGTACCATCTCTTTTTCTTGCTTTCCCGATATTGTTTGCAATCTTAGCGACCAGCTTATTACTCGCCACACCCAGACTACACGGTAACTCTAACTCACTTCGTATAGTCATTTGCAATTGATGGGCAATAGCTTCACCATCATCGGATAAACCTGTTACATCTAAAAATGCTTCATCAATTGAGAGAGGTTCAACATACGGGGTCAAATCGTGTAAAATTGTCATCACCCGACCCGACCATTCGCCATATAATTTGTGACGGGTCGGCACAACAATCAACTCAGAGCACAATCGACGCGCCTCGCTCATCGGCATCGCAGAACGCACCCCAAATAAGCGAGCAGGGTAGGATGCCGACGATACCACGCCTCGACTATCCGCCGACCCACCGACAGCGAATGGCTTGCCAATCAGGTCATCATTGAATTTTTCTTCGACCGCACAATAAAACGAATCCAAATCGAAATGCAGAATAATCCGCGCCATGATAATCGCCTCTAACTAACTACTTTCATCATAGCTCAAATGTTCAATTCTCACAATTCATCTCATAGCTATAGAGCAAGTGAATGAAATCAATATAATCCTAGAAATCTGACACTTTAAGGTAGCTTGCCTGAAAAAATGAGAAATTTGTAGGGGGGCATCTGCGTATGCCCCCGAAAATCTTGCATAAAAAGACGCTTATCTTAAGCCATTTATACATACTAACCCGAGCTGTCAGGTTTTCAGAACATGACCAATGTGAGTGATTAAATTCCCTATGAATCGTCTCTGCGGTTCAAATCACAATTCACGTCCATCAAATAGACGATTCGCCTCGCGTTGCACATCCAATTCCGATTTGATGCTTTTCAGGGTGTTCTTCCGATTCTGTAAATTGATACCAGCCTGAATCATATTATAGAACGCAAAACAGACTGCCATCAAGAAACCTATCCAGCGCAATCGTCTTGCCCAAGTTTCGCTGTATCGCTTGATGAATCCACCGAGTAAAAAGCCATCAATCACACTACCCAAACCGAAGAATGCTCGTTCCCAATATGCAATCTGTTCTGCCTCTGCATCATAGAGTGTATCCGTCACTCGATGATGTAACGTCTCAAATGTCGGCGCAATTTGATTATCAGTGGAATGCAATCGTTCACCACGCAGACTAAACTCCGCAATCAATCCATAGTGGTCACTGAACGCCTGCGCCACACCACCGATGAGAAACTCATCCATCGCCACCGCCACCGATTCAACAGCTACATGACGCACCAAGACATAATCTAAGCACTGGTCATCGGATTGCACATAGGGGTTACGACTGTCAAATGTAATAGGATGTGTTCCCTTGACATGATAAGCAACATCAACCAACGACCCCAACTGGGTCACAATCTCGTAGCCAATTTGGTCAGGGCGCGTGTTCAAATCACCACATAAAATCACAGGGCTTGCCCCTGAATGACTATCAACGAAGCGAACCACATCATAGAGGTTCGTCTCGTTGTAGACAGCGTACTCGTTGTCATTATCGGGGTCATATTGAGCATGTGTATGACAGTTATATACATCAACCACACCTTCAGGTGTGTCAATCCGCGTCAGACCAACACCCTTACCAGCATAATAATCCCCACGTTTGATGTCTTCAGGCTTGCCTTGCATCCGAAACTTATAAAATGCCGTATCCACAATCGGATACTTCGACATCGTTAACAAACCACTCCCCACTAATCCTGACGGAAAATAGTGGAAATGTGTCCAGCCATATTTCAAAAAATCAATCAAGTCCGTTCGATTTTCAGGCAAATAAACTTCCTGAAAGCACAAAATATCAGGGCTGAGATGTGCCTGTTCTAAATGCTGTGCTAATGCCTCAATGCGCTCCCGACGATGCTTGGCATACGGCGCACCCCAAATATTCAACGTCAATATCTTCATAAATAACCCTATAGAATCCAATTATGTGAGGAAAATCAAGTCCCCCTCTCTATAGCGAAGCGTCATGGAGAGGGGGATTTAGGGGGTGAGGTTTATTCTTTTTTCTGATACTTCATTGCCACAATCCCAAGTGGAGGCAACGCCAACCTCAAACTCTGCTCAAAACCATGTGCCTTTTGCTCAGTGGTTTCTAAGCCGCCCAAGTTGCCGATATTACTACCGCCATAGGCTTCCCCATCACTGTTAAGGATTTCAGCATAGTAGCCTTTTTCAGGCACACCCACATGATACCCCAACCGAGGCACAGGCGTACAATTCATCGCCACCACAATCAACTCACTGCGGTCCTTGTTATAACGAATGAACGTGAATGTACTATTTTCAGCATCATTCGCATCAATCCACTGGAAGCCATTCGGTGTGAAGTCATCTTCATACAATGCTGGTTCATTTTTATACAGGTGATTTAAATCCTTCACGAACTTGTTAAATGCCTGATGCGTCGGCATCTCCATCAAATTCCAATCGAGACTGCGTTCTTCGCTCCACTCTGTCCATTGACCGATGTCACTGCTCATGAAGTTCAATTTTTTACCAGGGTGCATGTACTGATACCCAAAGAGCAAGCGCAACTGAGCAAATTTCTGCCACCAGTCACCAGGCATCTTATTCATCAGAGACCCCTTGCCATGCACAACCTCATCATGTGATAGTGACAGCATGAAATTTTCATTATAGGCATACACCATCGAGAACGTTAGCTTGTTGTGCTCCCATTTGCGATACACAGGGTCTTTCTTGAAATACCACAGCGTATCGTGCATCCAACCCATATTCCATTTGAACGTGAAGCCCAAACCGCCGATATAAACTGGACGGCTGACCATTGCCCATGCCGTTGATTCTTCTGCGATTGTCACCGCACCAGGGAATTTCTCATGGATGACAATATTCGTCTCTTTCAGGAAGTCAACTGCTTCCAGATTTTCGTTGCCGCCATACATATTCGGAATCCACTGACCATCCTCGCGCGAGAAATCTAAATACACCATCGACGACACCGCATCCACGCGCAGACCATCAATGTGATAATACTCTAGCCAGAATAGGGCATTTGCAATCAAGAAATTACGAACTTCGTTCCGCCCATAATTGAAGATATACGTTCCCCAATCAGGATGCTCACCTTTGCGTGAATCCTCATGTGAATAGAGATGCGTCCCATCGAAGAAACTTAGCGCATGTCCATCTTTCGGGAAATGTGCAGGCACCCAATCGACAATCACACCTATATCATTCTGATGACACTGATCAACAAAATACATAAAGTCTTCAGGTGTCCCAAACCGACTCGTCGGTGCGTAATATCCTGTCACCTGATACCCCCACGAACCATCAAAGGGATGTTCCGCAACAGGCATCAACTCGATATGTGTGTAGCCCATATCCTTGACATAGCTCACAAGCTCATCTGCCAGTTCACGATAGCTGAGCCACTCGCCCCCAGAATTACGTTTCCAACTGCCGAGATGTGCTTCGTACACCGACATTGGCTCTGCTAGCATATTTTTCTTAGCACGACTAGACATCCAATCGTCATCACCCCATGTATAACTCTTGAGGTCAGCCGTAATTGATGCTGTACTCGGACGACGCTCTGCATAAAAACCATAAGGGTCGATTTTTTCTGCCATATACCCCTGATGATGTGATTTCACTTCGTACTTATACTTTTCACCAAAGCCGACATTAGGAATGAATAATTCCCAAACGCCACTATCACGGTTCGGCTTCATTGGATGTACCCGACCATCCCATTTGTTGAAATCACCAATCACGCTTACCCGACGGGCATTCGGTGCCCAAACAGCGAAATTCATACCTGTTACGCCATCAATCGTTCGCTGATGTGCGCCTAATTTTTCGTAAATTTCCCAATTTCGACCTTCCGCGTGCAAATATAAATCAAACTCCGTCAACAAAAACGGATACGCATACGGGTCTTTGAAAGTCGTTTCAACATCGTCATACGATAATTGCTTCAAGCTATAAACAAGTTTCTCAACTGTGCCAGTCAATGATGCCTCGAATAAGCCATTCTCATCAATCATCTCCATTGCGATGTCTGTTGATTTTGCCTTGCGTTCATCGACAAGAAATAACGCTTTTGCCTCTGGACGAAACGCACGCACGATGATTTTCTTGGGGCTAACTTGCTGAGGTCCTAAAATGTCTTGTGGAGTGCCATGATCTGCGTGGACGAGGGCAGCAATTGCATCAGGATGTAGTGTTTCGCTCATTAATCCTCCTAAACTTACGATAATATAACCATTTAAAACATTATATCGAAGTCTATCAAGATTGACACACTCTGTCCAATCCCTCGAAATGCTCTATCGGATAAATCATTGTAGGGGACGACCTGTGTGTCGTCCCGCACGGACGCAGACATAGCTATGTCCCTATGTCAAAGACTTACAGGATGAAGCACTAAATCATTTCCTTGGCGGTTCAAACCATTTTGAGGCTAATGTATTCAAAAAATTCTACCCTGTAGGGACATGCTTCTGCATGTCCGTGAAAAAATTTATACTGAAATAGATACTATTACCCCCGATATTGTATCTCTTTTCCCTTTCATTCTTTCCTCCTTCCAATCTTTGCGTTAGGGTTTTGGGGTTGATAGGGGCTAAAGACCAATATTTGGCAACTGACACCAATGACGGTATTATCATTACAACAAACGGTACTGTAAAACCCTCAGCAAGTGTCGTTAGCACCTGCCGAGGAAAGTACCACACTGACAAAGCCAGCATGAAAACCAATTCGGATGCTATCAATAGCCATAGCTACCGTCAATGCTGTGTCAGTCACGTGCAGATGTGTAGTCTCGTCAAAGCCTTGATAAATGACTTACCTCAGTTGGAGTGAACTCAAGTCCCCCTCTCTATAGCGAAGCGTGATGGAGAGGGAGATTTAGGGGGTGAGGTTTTAAATAGGGTTTTCAGATTGTGCATCCAGTGCCGATGTATCGATTTTACATAACTACACAAAGGAGACAGCACCAATGACCCGTTACGTCGCTTATGTACGCATCAGTTCCGAAGACCAAGTTGGCAATTTCTCGCTTGATGCTCAGCAACATACCATCGAAAAATGGATTGCCGACCAAGAGGGGAGGCTTGTCCATACTTACGTTGACGAAGGCTATTCTGGCTTAACCACAGACCGACCAGCGTTCATCCAAATGCGTCACGATGCCCGTCAAGCTAAATTTGATGCCATCGTCGTCCACAAATTTGACCGCTTCGCCCGTAATCATGCAGATGCAATTGCCTTAAAAGCCCTGTTTCGCTACGAGCTAAATGTTAAAATTTACTCTGTCACTGAACCATCAGAAGATAGTGATGGGGCAATGGGACTATTGATGGAAAGTATGATTGAAGGTGTCATAGATTGGTACAGTAAAAATCTATCAAAAGAGACCGCTAAAGGCAAAAAAGAACGTGCCAGACAAGGGTATCACAACAATCGCCCTCCATTTGGCATGGATAAAGATCAGAACGGTATCCTCATCACCAATCAACATGAACTTATCGGTTTAATACAAGCCTATGAATCCTACGCTACAGGAAACTACAGCGATACTGATGTAGCTCATCAATTGAATGATGCTGGCTATCGCAGTAAAACGGGGCGTAAATTTTCTACAGATACGGTCAGAGACATGCTCCAGAATCGCACCTATCCTGGCTATGTCAAATACCAACCATACAAGAAGAATGCCGATGGTAGTCGTTCATACAAATCAGAAATTCAATGGTTTGATGGTCTACATGATGCCATCATTCCGCAATCTCTTTTTGATAAAGTTCAAGAAATGCGTGCTAAACGTCGTCCAAAAGTTCTTAAAGATTGGCACCACAACCGAACTTATCTTTTAAGTAATTTAATCTATTGTGCTGATTGTGTGCAAAACATACCTCAAGATGTTACATATGATTCCTATGGAAAAATGAGAGTTCAGAAGCTGAGGGGAGTTTCCCGTTATCGTTGCAGAGCTAGAGACTTAGGGTACACCTGTGGTCAAAATTCAGTGAATGCAGTTGAAATTGAGAATCAGGTTATTAATATCATTAAAAACCTACAACTATCGACTGACAAGTACAATGAATTAGCCATAGAAATCGCCAGAAGATTGAGTGAACAATCATTAACTGAAAGAATTACTGAAATAAAGGCGATTATTGATCGTATGGATTTTCGGTGGGATAAAGGTTTCGTGACCGATCAAAATACATATATTCAAAAACGTACTGAATTACAGAACGAGTTAGAGAAGTTGACACCTATTCCTGAGGATAATTTGAAATCTGCTACTGACATCATAGATAATTTTGCATCGCATTGGGATTCAACAATCGACAGGGGAGTACAAGAAAAACTACTCAATTTGATTGTTCAAAGATTGTGGGTAAGAGGAAATGATGTAACAACAATTTTGCTACATCCGAACTACTATTTACATGTTACCTAGAGAACGCAAAAGGGTTCACCAAGTTTCAGGTGAACCCTTTTGACCCGACGGGAGCGACGGGACTTGAACCCGCGATCTCTGCCTTGACAGGGCAGCATGTTAAACCACTACACCACGCCCCCATTTGACTTTACGAATAATATCACTAGCCCATTCGCTTGTCAAGAACAATTTGAGAAATTCATCAAACTCATTTTGTGATTTCTTTCCCTCATGAAAATGGCTCATAATCCACATGACAAATCCTTGTCAAAAATTAATTAAGTTTCGCCAAACACTGTGATAAGATACTTTGGACTGTTAAACATCTTGTCTAGTATTGTCTGCATTGTGTGGTATTGTTCGCAACACTCTGATAAATCTTCTCAGTCCACCAAATATTATTTCCAATTTTATTTAATTAATCACATAGCCAATCTTGCACACGCAAATATCTACCTAGGAGACTTTGCACTATGCGTTCGTTTTTCAATTTCTTGACGATGATAGCCTTGCGCTTTCGGGCAATCACACTCGTCATTGTCGCTGTTGTACTCGGCTTAGGCAGTGTCGCTGCTACCGAACTACAACAAGAACTCCTGCCACCGATTGAATTTCCACAGAGTTTCGTCATCATCCAAGTGTCAGGCATGACCAGTGATGAAGTCCTCAATGTTGTTACCTTGCGCGTCGAAGATATCGTCTCTGAGGTACCAGGGGTCGTCAATGTTGAGACTGAAACCACAGGCACAATTGGTGTCTTCATGTTCATCAGCACCCAATTCGGCATCCCACAAGATGAAATCCGTGCTGATATTCAAGAAGCCCTTGATTCGGTCTACTTTCCAGGCAGGTCAATCCGCTTTGCTGAAGGCGAAGACCCTCAAGCCTTTGCTGACGAATTACTCGGTGAACTAACGCCTGAAGTCTTACTTTATCTAGGACAAGATAATCCGTCATTCTTTTTCCAACTTTCACCTGATGTTTGGTCAGCACTTTCCGACGAAACTATCGAAACCGTCATCGGTTATCTTGCCAGCCAAGACGATGCCCCACGCGGAGAAGTTAGCGCACTTGAATTGCTGGTTGAAGCCGAAATGGTGCCACAAATCGAAGCTCTGGATTTAGTCGCTAGTGTCAGCATTGAAGGGGGACAAACCCTCCCAGGCGAAGACGTTGCAGGTCTCGAAACGGTCGATACCAGCGAAGAAGATACCGAAAGCCTCTTGCTTCAACTTTCGCCTGATGCGTGGGCAATTGTCTCAGAACGCCTCGGCTTAGGTGAACTCAATGCAGAAACGGCTGCCTCACTTGCGAGTGATGTAAGTGTTCCAGCGGAAACACCCGACCTGCCCGAAAGCTGGCAATTTGAGAACTATCGCAATGCTAGTGACCTGCTAGAGATGGCATCCTTCACCCAAACCATCGCAGGTGTCCTCAACAGCTTTGAAGAAACAGGTATCATTCGCGGCGCACTCGGCACAACCGAAGACCTCACGCCCGAAGCAGTTGAAACCATGCTCGAAATCCAATCTTCACTTGCTAATTACTTTGAAGGTGAACAACTTGCTGCCATGTCACCTGATGTCCTGGCAGTTCTACAAGATCAAGTTGAACTTGATGGTCTCTCGCGTGATGCCCTCGCAGCGTCTATCTTAGCGCGTGAAATCACAGGTGAGCTTGAACTACCAACACCAGAAGAACTACCAAATCCTTGGCGATTGTCTCCACCACAAATCATCACCTTCAGTTTTGCTGATTTGCCACTCGCAACCTTCAGTATCTTCAGTGATGCGCCCTTAGCAACCCCTGCACCATCTGATAACACCGAAACAGAAGAAACATCTGAAACGGATGAGTCAGAAGAATCCGATGAGCCTGACCCTGTTGACCCAACAGCAGCTTTCAACATCGGTATCAATCCAGATTACGCGGATGTGGAAGAAGGTCCAGCTTTACCAGGTCTCTACGCTTTCTTTGGTGACCAACTCGATTATGAACTTGATACAGCCGATGACTTGCTCAAAATCCAATTTCCAGCAGAAATCGCGCCCCTGCTTGGTGGTGATGATGCTGTTGCATTCTTTAACTTGTTGCCACAACTCAGCCAATTCGGCGATGCGTTCCTCGGTGGTGGCGGTGATGGTGGTGATGCAAGCCAAGCTATTGACCCAACAGCTTTCCAAACGCTTGCACCAGCCTTAATTGAATGTGGCATTGCAATTCAAGATTTAATTGGTGGGGCAGATGGTTTCGCACTCGACCCATTAGCTAATGGTCTAATTATCTGCCCTGATGTCGCAGTGTATGAATATCTAGCAGAAAATGACCCAACCTTTGGCAGTCGTCTTAGCCCAGCAGTTTACGCACTACTCCCACAAGAAATTTTTAGTTTGGATGGCTTCGCACCACTCTTAGGGGAAACATGGTCGGCTCTTTCAGAACGTCCAGAACTCACTGACCAACCACTCGGTAATGCTGATGCTTTGCTTGCCTTAGGTGATGGTAGTGCAGCCCAATTGCTCAATACTATCAATGCCGAAATTTCAGGTCAATTTATCGGCTACGAAGTTCGCTTGTTCGATAGTCTCTCGCCAGCAGTCATTGCTTACCTAGCTGACGCTGAGTCAGATTTCTTCGACACGCTTGACAGCGATGTCTTGCTGAAATTCTCACCAGACGTTCTCGCATCATTGCCAGATAGTGTTCTCGATAATCTTGATGCCGATATTGCTGAGCAAGTGACAGCAATCGCCAATGGTGATGCACCATCCGCCGCAACACAAATTGCTGACCAATATGAATCGGATACTGCGCCACCACGCCCGAATGCACCAGCACTCAATGCTGAATGGCAACAAATCGCTGGTTTCTATGGTGTCGAAATCAACAATGCGTTCGACCTTATCCGCTTTGAGGACGCGCTCGGTGGACCACCAGCCGTTTTCATCAATAATTTGTTTTTGTCACCAAACGGCACAAATTTTGCACCTGATTTGCTAGGTAACATGCCAACCGATGCTTTCTACTACATTGCAGATGAAGACCCAACCTTCATCCAAACACTGACACCACGCGCACTCAATCTCTTCTCAGATGATGTCTTTAATCAACTCCCAGAAGAAACCCAAGAACGTGCACAAGCAGGCGAAGTCTTCGTCCCGAATACCCAAGTGACTCGTACTAATGGTGCACCAAGTCTACTAGTGACTATCTTCAAAACAGGCGAAGCGAATACAGTTTCAGCCTTTGCTGAAGTCGAAGAAATTATCAACGCGATTGATGCTGAAAATGATGACATCGCAGTAGAAGTTGCCTTTGAACAAGCAACCTTCATTGAAGAGTCCATCAGTGGTGTGGTTCTATCAGGTGTGCTTGGGGCATTCTTTGCGATTGTGAATATCCTAATCTTCCTCAGTGGTGATACATGGGGACGCAACGGACGGAATATCACAGGTGTCATTATCACCTTGATTTCAGTTGGCTTGCTCATTGCCTTCTACTTCATTCAAGGTCGAGACATCAACGCTATGATTGATGGCGAACCTGTCCTAATTACTGCATTGATGATATTCGGTGTGCTGGCAGGTATCCTAGTGCTATTATGGCCTGGACGTTTACCCTATCCAGCATGGCGTGCAACTCTCGTGATTGCAGTCAGCATTCCATTGTCGATTTTGTCTGCACTAGCCCTCATGCGCTGGTTACCAGAAATCGCTAATGGCGCACTCTGTGCTTACGATGACATTGCCTTCGTTGCTTTCTTATTGCGTCTTGCACCAGAAGGACTCACACTCAATATCATGACCCTTTCTGGTTTGACTGTTGCGGTTGGGCGTTTGGTTGATGATTCCATCGTGGTCTTGGAAAATATCTTCCGCCAATTGCAAGCGGGTGATATGAACAAAGAAGAAGCTATTCTCTACGCTACACGCGATGTCTCTGTAGCGATTTTCTCTGCAACCAGTATCGCGGTGCTTGTCTTCTTACCGCTTGGCTTGACGGGAGGCTTGATTTCCGAATTCTTCTTGCCATTCGGTGTCGCAGTTACTTACACCTTGCTTTCATCGTTCTTAGTAGCAATTACCGTTGTGCCAATGCTCGCATACTTCTTAATCTCTGCCGAAAATGTGCCAGCCGAAGAAGAAACCGTCATGGAACGTACCTACGTCCCAATCCTAAGTTGGGCAGTTGGCAACCCCATCCGACCATTCTTCATTCTCTTGTTCGCTATTGGGACAGTGGTCATCAGCGGTATCTTGTTCTCGCAACGTCCTGCTGCCTTCTTGCCAGAATTTGGTGAACCGCAAATCTCCATTTCAGTATCAATGGCAGATGGTACAGGCATTGTCGATACCGACCAACGGGTCGGAGAAGTTGAAGCACTCGTCCGTGATGTGATTCCACCAGAAGACCTCGTGACACTCCGTACCATCGTTGGCGGTGGTGGACTTGATTTCGCAGCCTTACTTGGTGGAGGTGGTGTCAGCGAAAACATTGCTGATGTGACAATTAGCATCGCATCCTCAGAAAACTTTGAAACTTATGCTTTAGAACTTGAGGAAGCAGTCGCTGAGTTGCCACAATCCGAAGATGAAAGTGTGACTGTTTCGACAGGGACAGCAACAGGTGGTGGCTTCGGTGGCTTTGAGTTGGTTGTTTCAGGTGCACCACTTGCAGACCTCAGCACAGAAGAACTGCGTGCGCTTGACCAAGATGTCTTAGCTGCACTCAACGAATTGCCTGAACTCGAAGAAGCATCGAGTAATCTGCCATCTGCTGAAGAAGCAGGAGCAGATGCACCAATCACCTACATTCGTGTTTGTGGTGACGAAGGTTGTTCACCAGCAGTAGTTTACACAGGCGACCTCAACACAGAAGATACCATCAACTTCACAACAGCTGCTATCGAAGCAATTGAAACTAATGTCGAGTTACCAGACGGTGTCTCAGTTGGGCAGGGCTTCGATAGTGAACTCCAAACAGAAGGCTTCTCCAGCATCTTCACCGCAATGATTATCGCGTCAGTGATGATTGTCGTCATCTTGGTTGTTGTCTTCCGTTCACCGCTTTACTGGATTGCTGTTTTCTTGAGTGTTATCGTTGCACCAATCGGTGCTGCTGTTGCTCTGACCATCACAGACCGTGTATTAGGGATTTCATCGCTGATTGGTCTGCTGATGTTGCTTGGTCTCGTGGTTACCAACGCTATCGTTTTGATTGATCGTGTTGGCTCGAACCGTCAAGAACGGGGTATGGACTTGTATACAGCGATTGTTGAAGCAGGTCGTCGTCGTTTACGCCCAATCTTGATGACAGCACTCACAACCATCATCGGCTTGATTCCGCTTGCACTAGGTATCTCAGAAGGGGCAATTATCGCTGCCGAACTTGGTACAGTTGTGATTGGTGGTATCATCAGTAGTACGCTCCTGATGTTGATTGTGGTGCCATCAGCCTACTATCTCTTGGCATTGCTCAACGATAGGATTCTCGGTCTATTCGGTGCTGGTTCATCTGATAACACCGACTATGAAAAAGAGAAAACCAATTAACTTATAGGGGGACGACATCTATGTTGTTCTCTCAGAAATACTGCAATCAATAACTCGCAGGGGCACATGATAATGTGCCCTTTTTGATCTATTTGTGTAGCGTGACAACTATCATAGGGGCTAGTACCAAGTCTCTCTCTCTATAGTGAAGCGTGATGGAGAGGGGGACTTAAGGGGTAAGGTTGATGTTTTATCGATTGTTCTCTCGTTGACAGTCAGAGAGTATCGGAGGTTTTTCCTAAAATGCTGACTATCTGACAAGCTAGATGGCTAATTTCTCACCGTACTCCGTTGCGGAATCAAATCAAGACGCTCACCAACCACTTGAAACGCCTTCAAAGCATGTTCCAAATGCTCACGAGTCTGTGTGGCTGTGTAACTTGTGCGGAGTAAACTCTGATTCGGTGGTGTCGCTGGTGGAATCACAGGGTTTGTATAAACGCCTTCTTCAATCAATGCTGACCATGCCAAACCTGTCCGATATTTTTCCCCGATGATAATCGGAATAATAGGCGTATTGCTGTTGCCGATGTTGTATCCCATCCGCTCAAAACCTGCACGCATAAAATCTGCATTATCCCATAAGCACTGAACATGCTCAGGCTCGCTTTCAATAATATCTAATGCTGCAAGAACGGCTGCTGCATTCGGCGCAGGTAAGGATGCCGAAAATATTAGTGAGCGCGCATGATGTTGTATATAATGTAAAATGTCCGCATCGCCAGCAATGAAGCCCCCAATCGATGCAAAGCTCTTGCTGAAAGTTCCCATAATCAAATCAACTTCATCAGTCACACCAAAATGCGCCGATGTACCACGTCCTTGCCCCGTAACCCCAACGCCATGTGCGTCATCGACCATAATCCGTGCGCCATATTGCTGCGCTACCTCAATGACTTCTGGCAGACGCGCAATATCGCCACCCATACTATATACACCATCCACAACCACCAACTTACCTGCATCAGATGGTATTTTTGCTAACACACGCTCTAAATCATTGACATCATTATGCTTGAATCGCTTCAATGTACCGCGAGACATCGCAATGCCATCCACTGTCGAAGCATGGGCATCTTTATCTAGTATTGCAAAATCGCCTTTGCCGATAATCGCCGAAACCGTCCCCAAATTTGTGTGATACCCAGTCGAGAAGACCAATGCGGCTTCTTTGTCCACAAATTGCGCTAACCGACGCTCTAACTCCAAATGTAATTCCAGCGTGCCATTCAAAAACCGAGACCCTGTGACACTTGTTCCGAAGCGGTCAATCGCATCAATCGCTGCTTGACGTACTCGTGCATCTGTTGTTAGCCCTAAATAATTGTTTGAGCCTAACATCACTACCTCTTTGCCTTCAAAAGTGGCAGTCACGCCCTCTGAATCACTCAAGGCACGAAAATAAGGATAAATACCGAGGCGCATGGCTTCTTTAGCTTCAGTGAAATAATTTACTTTGTCGAATAAGTCGCCCATAGTGTGCATCTCCGGGGGTGGCATCAGGCTTGCATGTTGATAATGGCAAGTTTAACAGCCTTTAATGAGATGTACAAAGTTCGATTGTGAAATTATTTACTTGCGGATTGGTAGCACATTAGGATACAATGAAGCCCGTAAGGACGTAATGAGGAGATTAATCTGAGCAATGTCTAGTCTTACTATGAAACGCACTTTAGTTATTGGAATTTCAATGGTATTGGGCTTCATCACAGGTCTAATTATTATTCAGGCAGGTTTTAATCTGCTACCTCTTGTTAGCTCAATCGAAACACCACAGGGTCGTACCATTGCTGAATACGGCTATCAATACTTCTTCTGGACAGCATTCCCAATCGGTGTCGTCTACGTCATCTGGTTTGATGCTGTTCTCGATACAGGTATCCTGCCTGACTAATCTATTTTTAGGTTTGGGGAAAACACCCTCTGTTGTGATTAAATATAAGTCCCCCTCTCTATAGCGAAGCGTGATGGAGAGGGGGATTTAGGGGGTGAGGTTGATATTCTGTAATGGGTGTCATGCCTACTATGAAATGATTTCGCCTCATCCCTCATAATTCAACAGATAAATCAGCGCCGAAACGCCTGTTTCATCAGTAATTCGCATTCTTGGTAATTCATAACGATTTGTTGTTGTCTGAATCGTGCCTGTCTGGGTCGTCACCGCACGCTCAACAGGTGTTGATGCCATGAAGCGCAGGGTATCCTCGTCATAGCGTCCTGCTGGATACGAAAACATTCTTGGAATCATGCCACTGTGAACCAGCAAGCTCTCTAAACTGCCCATTACCTCAAACACCAAAAAATCAAAATCACGCTCTACCAACGCAGGATGTGTCTTAGAATGTCCCTCCATCGACATGCCAGCCTGTGCCATCTCGTTGATTTGTGCCCAATTCACATACCCAACACGATTGTCATCAATGAATTGCGTCGGAATAAAAAATGTCCCTGTCATCCCACTATCACGCAAAACAGGGAAAACCTCTGTGTACGCATCAAGATAGCCATCATCAAAGGTCAAAATAACAGGATTCTCAGGTAATGGCGTACCATTTTCTAAAGCATTATCCAAATCATACAACGAAATTGTCGTGTAATTATTCGTCGCAAAATAATCAATATGTTGCCTGAAAATATCAGGGTGCAAAGTCAATCCACGCCGAATAGCATCCGCATCAGGGGGCAATACACTCACATAGTGATACATCAGAATCGGCACGCGCACGCGCCTCAATGTGCCATCCCCATCGAACGGTTGCCATGTGTTCGGATTATCTTGTGCTTGAGGCTGAATGCTGATGACCAACAGTCCAATGAGTAGTGCAATGATAGTGTGTTTTCGCATAGTCAATGATAAGTAGTGGGTGAGTTTTCGTTATGATTTTCACAAAGATAGATGTCACGATAGGTTTTGAGAGTATTTCACCCGTAGTATACACGACATGAAAACAAAAAGTTCACGCATCTCAGGATTCTATAAGAAATCGTTGGAAGAACGTCTAGCAATCGTCTGTGAGTGGGCAACTCTTGACAACCGTGCCCAAGAAGTTCTTAGAGGTGAACTAGGCTTAAGCCTAGACCAAGCCAACCATATGATTGAAAACGTCATCGGTGAATATAGTCTGCCACTTGGCATCGCTACCAATTTCCTCATCAATGATAAAGACTACCTTGTGCCAATGGTCATTGAAGAACCATCGGTTGTTGCAGCCGTTAGTAACGCTGCCAAGATGTTCCGCGCTGGTGGTGGATTTATTTCGTATAGTGATGAACCTATTATGATAGGTCAAATCCAAATACTTGGCATCTCCGACACAGAAGCTACCAAAGATAATATTCTCACCCAAAAAGCAATGCTTCTCACCGAAGCCAACAAAGTCGGAGGCAGTATCGTTAAACGCGGTGGGGGAGCTAGAGATATTGAAGTTCACATTTTTGAAGACACACCCATCGGTCATATGCTTGTGGTTCATCTTTTGTTTGATACCCGCGAAGCGATGGGTGCGAATGCCATCAACACGGCTGCTGAACACTTAGCTCCATTTCTCGAAGAAATCACAAGTGGACGAGTCAATTTACGCATCCTAAGTAATCTCACTGACCGTCGCAAAGCCAAAGCTGAAGGTGTGATTCCTGCCGAACTACTTGCTAGAGAGGGTATCTCAGGTGATGCTGCTGTGAAATCCATTGTCGAAGCAGGTGTCTTTGCAGAAATTGACCCCTACCGTGCAACCACGCACAACAAAGGCATCATGAATGGCATTGATGCAGTCATCATCGCCACAGGAAACGATTGGAGAGCTATCGAAGCAGGTGCTCATGCCTTTGCTGCACGTAACGGACAATACACCAGCTTATCAAAATGGTGGCAAGATGAAGATGGCAACTTACGAGGTTCACTCGAACTACCACTCGCTGTCGGAACAGTCGGAGGCGCAACCCGTGTTCATCCTACCGCAGGAGTCGCCCTTCAAATTATGGATAATCCCTCATCGCGCGAATTAGCAGAAATCATTGCTTGTGTGGGACTCGCCCAAAATCTAGGCGCAATTCGTGCTCTAGCAACAGAAGGCATTCAACATGGTCATATGCGGATGCACGCGCGTCAAATTGCTGTCGCAGCAGGGGCAGATAACGACCTCGTGACCCAAGTCTCACAACAACTTATCGCGGAAAATAATATTCGTTTACAACGTGCTAAAGAAATCGTCGCTGAACTGAAAGGTTCTAACTAATGACAACCAATTTACTCATGCAATCACAAACCAAAGTAGGCATTGTCGGATACGGTGCTTATGTGCCGCTCTATCGTCTTCCAGGGACAGAAATTGCACGTGTCTGGACAAATGGCTTAGGTGGCTCACCCGTCAACGAAAAAGCTGTCGCAGGTCTTGACGAAGATGTCGCTACGATGTCCATCGAAGCTGCTCGTAATGCAGTGCGTCGTGCTCAAATCGATGTGACCGATATTCGTGCGGTTTGGGTCGGGAGCGAAAGCCATCCTTATGCTGTCAAACCCACCAGCACCATCGTTGCCGAAAGTATCGGAGCAACACCACACATCCAAGCCGCCGATTGGGAATTTGCCTGTAAAGCAGGAACAGAAGCAGTTCAAGCTTCCATTGGTTTAATTGGTAGTGGCATGGGAAAATACACGCTTAGCATTGGCATGGATACCGCTCAAGGTCGTCCAGGGGATGCTCTCGAATATACCGCAGCATCAGGCGGTGCAGCCTTCCTACTCGGACCTGCTGACGAAGCTGTAGCTGTTTATCAAGGTAGCTATTCTTATGTCACCGATACGCCTGATTTTTGGCGACGTGCCGAAGAACCGTATCCCAGTCATGGTGATCGCTTCACAGGTGAACCAGCCTACTTTCATCACACGCTTTCATCAGCATCTAAACTGATGGAGTTAATGGGAACAACCGCAGAAGATTACACTTATGCAGTCTTCCATCAACCCAATGTCAAATTCCCAAGTCGTGCAGCTAAAATGCTTGGCTTTAAACCTGAACAAATTCAAACAGGCTTACTCGCCAACGACATCGGGAACGTCTATTCAGGCTCTTGCATGATTGGCTTGACCGCCATCTTGGATATCGCCCAAGCAGGTGACCGCATCCTCATGGTTAGCTATGGTAGTGGTGCAGGCTCAGATGCCTTCGACCTCGTCGTAACTGAAAATATCAATCATAAACGTGACCTTGCGCCAAGTACACAAACCTACCTTGAACGCAAGACAACAATCGATTATGCCACCTATGCCCGTTATCGTGGCAAACTCAAAGACTAGGAGCAAACCTACATGGTAAATACATCAATCATTGGTGTCGGAATGATACCCGTTGGCGAACATTGGGATACCAGTCTACGCCAACTAGCCTATGATGCTGTTGCCCAAGCACTCGAAGATGCCAACCATCCGCCCGTCGATGCGCTCTATGTTGGCAATGCTTACGCCAGCACCTTCAACAAACAAAGCCAACTTGGGAGTCTCTTTGCAGATTATCTCGGACTCGATGGCATTGAAGCCTACACTGTCGAAGCAGCCGATGCCTCAGGTGGTGTCGCACTCCGTACTGCACACATGGCAGTTGCATCAGGTGCAATCAATACAGCTATCGTTCTCGGTATCGAAAAAGCTACAGACATCGTTGCTGGGAGTCGCACACGCGCCCGTTCCATCGGATTAGATGCTGACTACGAAACACCACAAGGCGCAACTGTGCCAGCGATGGCAGCGTTACTCATGCGTCGTTACATGCACGATTATGGTGTTGAGCTAACCGCTTTTGAAGGTTTTAGTGTCAATGCCCATGCTAACGGCAAACGTAACCCAAATGCGATGTACCGCAACACACTCCGCGAAGGCGCATTCCAAAAAGCACCAATGGTCGCCGAGCCAGTCAGCCTCTTTGATGGTGCGCCTGATGGTGATGGGGCTGCTGCACTTATCATCACCCGTGCCGACCTTGCGCCAGATCGTGCGAGTCAGCCCGTCCAAATCACGGGCAGTTCTGTCGCAACCGATAAATTCATGCTCCAAGAGCGTGATGATATGCTCTGGCTCAATGCAGTCGAAAAATCAGTGCAATCTGCATTCCAACAAGTCAATCTCTCTCATGATGACCTCGACCTCTTTGAAGCTCATGATGCTTACACCATCCTCACAACACTCGTCCTAGAATCTGCTGGCTTCGTCGAAAGAGGGCAGGGTTGGTCACTCGCAAAAGATGGTATCATCACACTCGATAATCAATTACCACTTAGCACTTTTGGTGGTCTAAAAAGTCGCGGTAACCCAGCAGGGGCATCAGGTATTTACCAAGCAGTCGAAGCGACCTTACAACTACGTGGACAAGCAGGTGATAATCAAGTCGCTAACGCACGCACTGCCATGATACAAAGTATCGGTGGTCTAGGAAGTACTGTTGCTACCCATATCTTGCAGATATGAGAGCATTTGCAAGCCTAAAAGGCTGTCATGATAGGTTTTGATAGCCTTATAAGATTACAGTTTATCTATCAGTGCAAATTTTCACGAAGATAAAAGTCAAAGACTTAATAACACTTAGGAGTCTACATTATGCAAGCACCACGTAACTGGCGCAACAACGTAGAACGCTATCGCCCAACAGTCAACGTTGATAATAACGGTAACGCAAGTGTCATGAACCGACCACAATCACTTGCTCAAAAAGTAACACCAGAATCCAACGACGAAGAACGCGAAGAAATTCGCGTTACAGCAGCATAAGTGTCCCAATAGGAGGATTGTATGTTTCAAACACAGCCAAAATCACAAACGCAAGATTCATCACTGGCGCGTGAAGGTGTCATCTATAGTTACACAGTAGTGCAGGATGCGCCCGAAGGGTTTGAGGAACAATCCCCATATGTCTTGGCACTCGTTAAATTGGATGCAGGAGCAATTGTCACTGCTCAGCTCACAGATGTTGACAGCACAATTACCATCGGAGACCGCGTAGAAATGGTGACACGCAAACTCACCACCGATGGCAAGCAAGGCACAATTGTCTATGGCTACAAATTCCGACCTGTCCTAACGGCATAAAAATCAGCCAAATTGAAAAGCCACCTTATTAGTAGGTGGCTTTTTTTATTTCAGAATGGTTGCGTGATACTTTGATCGAATTTTACTTAATTAAATTCTTGTAGGGACGCGCAACGGCGCGTCCATAAACCTACACAACTGATTTATGCGTTTTCTTTAGCCATCATATTGTTCTTGTATTCGTAAGCCAACGATACTTCGGTCTCACGGTCAAAAACGTGCATATTGTCGAGATTGATAACAACATCGAGACGACCACCGACGCGTGCATCTGTACGTGGGTCAGTCCGTGCGATGAAGCTCTTGCCACCTTCTTCAAGGTAGATAATCATTTCATTACCCATTTGCTCAATCACTTCGACATTTGCCGATACTTGTGATGGGGTGATTCCTGGTGGAATATAACTTGCATCGTGAATATCTTCTGGACGCACACCGAGAATCACTTCTTTACCGATGTGGCTACGGAATGGTTCAGCTTTTTGTGGTGGCACAGCAATATCAAAAACACCTGTATCAACAGTGATTGAATCGCCATCACCAGGTTTTAGAGTAGCATCAAAGAAGTTCATTGATGGACTACCGATGAAGCCACCCACGAAGACATTGTATGGATTGTGATATAAGTTATAAGGTGAATCAACTTGTTGCAAGAAACCACCATTGAGTACGCAAATACGAGTACCCATTGTCATCGCTTCAACTTGGTCATGTGTTACATAAATAAATGTTGTTTCGAGACGTTGATGCAATTTACTAATAAATGAACGAGCTTCAACACGTAATTTAGCATCTAAGTTTGAGAGTGGTTCGTCCATCAAGAACACGGCTGGTTCACGCACAATCGCACGACCTACAGCCACACGCTGGCGTTGACCACCAGATAACTGACGTGGACGACGGTCAAGCAAATGTTCAATACCGAGGCTCTTTGCTGCTTCATTTACACGTTGGTCAATGACTTGTTTTGGGGTTTTACGTAACTTCAAGCCAAAAGCCATGTTATCAAATACAGTCATGTGTGGATAAAGCGCGTAACTTTGGAACACCATCGCAATATCGCGATCTTTTGGTGCAACATTGTTCACAACGCGGTCACCAATCATGATTGTGCCTTCTGAGATTTCTTCTAAGCCAGAAAGCATACGGAGTGTTGTTGATTTACCACAACCCGAAGGACCAACAAAAACAAGAAACTCTTTATCTTCTATCTGTAAATTTAAATCATTGATGATTGTCAAGTCACCATAACGTTTATAGACATGGTCAAACGTAATGCTAGCCACTAAAGTCCTCCATAATAAGATATTTTATCGACAGTACGTTAATTTTGGGTATATTGCACAAATAATTTGCATCATGATACTTTTACCCAGCTATCAACAGATTATAATGTGCATTTTCAAAAATGCCAAACATTTCCTATTATTTCTTGCGAATTCTAATATTGAAAGGCTCATAGATGGTTGATAACGTTAACGCAGAGATTGTAGCCATCGGCACAGAAATCCTACTCGGTGAACTCACCGACACCAATTCAGTCTATCTAGCACGTCAATTTCGTGACCTCGGTATCAACCTATACTACATGACCAGCGTTGGTGATAATCAACAAAGAATTGCTGATGCAATTCGTATTGCACTCTCTCGTGCTGATGTTGTCATCACCTGTGGCGGACTCGGACCTACCATTGATGATATGACGCGCCAGAGTATCGCCGATGCCACAAACCGCAATCTTGTATATCATCAATCGCTCTACGACCAAATTGCAACACGCTTTGCCACCTACAAAGTCAAAATGACAGAAAATAATAGTCGGCAAGCCTATCTGCCAGACGATGCAATCATCATCGAAAATCCTGTTGGCACAGCACCCAGTTTCATAGTGGAACATGATGATAAATCGGTTATCAGCTTGCCAGGCGTTCCGCGCGAGATGAAATATCTCTTCGAGCATCGTGTTGCCGATTATCTTCGGCAAAAATATCAACTCGGTATTATCAAAGCATATACACTCAAAACAGCAGGTATCGGCGAAAGTTCCCTTGATGATATGCTCGGTGATGACTTACTCAATATGTCAAACCCTACGATTGGTCTGGCAGCCCATCATGGCATCATCGACATTCGCATGACAGCCAAAGCTGATGACGAAGCACAAGCTGATGTCATGTTACAAAAAATGGAAATCAAAGTCCGTGAGAGGGCAGGTGATTATATCTTCGGTGGTGAAGATGACGAACTAGAAGATGTGCTAGCAGATTTAGTCGAATCACAGTCCGCATCTATCGCTGTTCTCGAAGCAGGGATTAGTAATGCAGTCATCACCAAACTCATAGACAAAAATAGAGATAACATTCTCAGCAAAAGTATCGAATTTCAACATCCTGCAGATGTTATATCAGCTTACGCTGATACAGCCAATATGTCCTTACGCGAGACTGCTCACCACCTCGCCGAGACAATCACCATACACAATCAGTCGATTGCAGGAATTGCCATTCTCAGTCTCCCTGATATAGACGAAAATCGTGATGATGATATAGCAACCGTCGTCGCTACTTATGTGAATGGCGAAATCAAATCACGAGTGTATGGTTTCGGCGCACAAAACGATTTAACCGCGAATTGGGTCAGCCGATGGGCAATGGCATATGTCTGGCGACAAATCAAGGAAAGCATCAATGACTAACTTCGTAGATAAATTACAATCAGCACCATCGAACATCATCCTACATATCAATCCTATCTTTGAATTACTTCCGATTCCCATCTGGCGATATGATGATCCCTTCTTACCATTTGCAAAATCTCTCATACCAGCAACCCAAGATCTTGTCGCAGGGTATATGTTCGACTTTGCATCTTATCTTACAATGGCTGGGGCAGGAGCAGTCGCGCTAGAACGGAGCATCGCTTTAGTTCCTAAGAACCGTGTCCGTATTCTACATGGACCATTCATTGGCACACACTATTCTCCTATGGCAGATGCCACCGCCTTTGACCTCGACGCACTCACAGTAACCTCAGCTATCGACTACTCTCACTATACCCAAAACCAACCACACGGCGCATTGCTCTTATCATGGGAAAATAGCTCCGAAATCAGCACATACGACACAAAAGCGGGGTCTATCCATATCGCAGGACAAACATACACACTCACCACCAATGAAATCCTCTATGCCAGCAAAAATGATGATTGGCTAGAGAAGGTCATCGAAGGGATACAAGCACTCTCATGATAGCGAAACAACTCCTAGAGACAGGCATTCTACAATTAGGGTTATTCGGCGAAGAACAAGCCCCCTATAGATTACGCTTAGAGATGCTCTCTGCCTATCCACAACTCCTACAGACAATCGTCTATCGCGGTGTGCAATCTCTAGTAGGTGTATCTTACTTTGACCGTCTCGTAGCACACACAGATGCTATCCCTGTTGCGACTGCCATATCACTACAATTAGGCACATCACTCGTCTACAGTCGCGGACACGGTGAAGCCCCTGTACACGACTTAGTCGGCGCATACGATGTTGGGCATCCAGCGTGTCTCATCGTCAATACAATACCACCTGATATACACACATTCCTGACCAACGCCCAACAAGTCGGCTTAGAAATACACAACATTCTCGAAATTGTCTCAACAGGGATAAACATAGAAGGGATAAACCAATACAGCATTGTCACAATGACCGCACTAGTTCATGAACTACAACAGGCGAATCTCATCACTGAACACTTCGCCTCCCATCTAAAATGAAAAACAATAGCTTTGATTGAGTTAAAAGATAAGATGTTTGATATCGCTCAAAAGTACATTACAAAAATACACCACTTGTATAATCTAACACCAACGACTTTCGACAGGGCAGGAGTATCTGAATCTGATAATTGGTTTGGTAAACGCAAATTTGAGTATGTTTGGATTGCAAACATAAAGCAGTCAGATGAACAACCTGAGTTGTATCTTTCTGGAGCAGAAATCATTGATGATGGTAATAAAACAATCGAATTTGTTCTTATCATTCCGAAAAAAGAAGAAGGACATGCAGAACTCAGTTTTGGTTCATATATTCTGTATGATGACCCTATTTACACAGCCTTGCTACAAACACCGATGATTCTCACACCATCACAGCCTATTTCACTAGACCAACCCCAGCTCAATATTTACGTTATTTCTTGGTTGGGGATTACGCGCTTGTTTTATATGGGTTTGGCAGAGTATCAATCTGTTTCAAAATTATGGCAGGAGTTTTTTGAGGTTTTAGGTAATCTACAAAGTGTAGACACTGAGATAAAGGCTTTTTTCGACCAATTTCCTCAGCACTATAGAATAGTGAATCATTACATAGATGACAGCACAAGTGATGAAACATCAGATAACTAACAAAATGATTGCTTTCAGCTCTAAGCGTGAGTGACTGTAAGCTAATATTAAACCCCTCTGTAAATAGAGGGGTATTGTTAGAAAGTGGGATTTAGGGAAAGGTTAAAAATCAGTCATCGTCCAAGCTGAGCAATGCCATAAACGCTTCTTGTGGCACTTCGACCTTCCCAATCATCTTCATGCGCTTCTTGCCTTTTTTCTGCTTCTCCAGCAATTTCTTCTTACGGGTCACATCACCACCGTAACATTTTGCTAGAACGTCTTTACGCATCGCTTTCACATTCGCCCGTGAAATCACACGCTTGCCGACTGCTGCTTGTACAGGTACAACAAACATCTGGCGCGGAATCAAATCCTTCAACTTCGTGACCAATTTTTGCCCTTTATGATAGGCATGGTCACGATGGGCAATCAGTGCCAAGGCATCGACAGGCTCATTGTTGACCAATACATCAATCTTGACCAAATCACCTAAGCGATACTCATCAAATTGATAGTCAAGGCTTGCATAGCCTTGTGTCACACTCTTGAGTTTGTCATAGAAATCAACAATCAACTCAGCGAGTGGCATTTTGTAGTGCAGAATACAGCGTGTCGCATCCGTGAATTCCTGATTCGTGACTTCGGCACGCTTACCCGTCGTCAATTCCATCACAGGACCAATATACGACTGTGGTGTATAAATCTGAATATCCATCCAAGGCTCTTGAATTTCTTCGATACCCGATTCATCAGGCAATTGAGCAGGACTGTCGATTTCAATAACTTCACCATCGCGCATCACAATTTTGTACTCAACACTCGGCGCAGTCGCCAAAATATCGAGGTCATACTCACGTTCTAAGCGTTCTTGAATAATTTCCATGTGGAACAGTCCGAGGAAGCCCACACGAAAGCCGAAATTTAACGCCTGTGAGGTTTCTGGCTCAAATGTGAGTGACGCATCGTTAAGTTGTAATTTTTCAAGCGCATCGCGCAAATCCGAGTAATCATCATTCTCAGTAGGGTAGATGCCAGCAAACACCATCGGCTTTACTTGCGTATAACCAGGCAGAGCCTCTTTCGCACCACCATTTGTCAGCGTAATCGTATCCCCAACCCGACATTCCTGAATGGTTTTTAAACCTGTAGCGATGTATCCTACGCTCCCTGCAACGAGTTCACCTGTCGTCGTCATCACAGGATTAAACGCGCCAATTTCCACAGGGTCAAATTTTGCACCTGTCGCCATCAGCGATAAAGTATCGCGTTTCCCAACTTGACCATCAATGATACGCACATAGGCTACTACACCCTTATACACATCATAGTGCGAATCAAAGACGAGGGCGCGTAACGGTTTTTCAAGCTGTCCTTCAGGTGGAGGCACTTCGGCGACCACTTTTTCCAGCACATCCCGAACACCAATACCATTCTTTGCCGAAATCCGCAGAATATCCTCAGCAGGTGTGCCGAGCAAATCTTCAATTTCCTGAGCAATCTCATCAGGACGCGCCGCAGGTAGGTCAATCTTATTGATAACAGGGATAATCTCTAAATCTTGCTCCAATGCGAGATAGACATTGGTCAGTGTTTGCGCCTCAATCCCCTGACTTGCATCCACAACCAGTAATGCACCTTCACACGCTTGCAATGCACGACTCACTTCATAGGTAAAATCGACATGTCCAGGTGTATCAATCAAGTGAAATGTATATTGCTCACTATCATCAGCCGTGTAGGTCATCCGCACTGCCGATGCTTTAATAGTCACACCGCGCTCACGCTCTAAATCCATACTATCGAGCAATTGTTCTTTTCTATCGCGGTCACTAATGGTTTCTGTCAACTCCAACATGCGGTCAGCCAATGTACTTTTACCGTGGTCAACATGCGCGATGATGGAAAAATTTCTAATGTGGGATTGCTTCATAAGCCTAACAACAAAATCCTTTACTATGACATTATGATTGTATTATACAGCACATATAGGGGAATACGTAGCATCCCTTAAGCACGCGCTAAGGCTTGCTCAATGAGATGATCTAAATCGATAGAGTCTGACGCAGGATTTGTACTCAACAAAATCAGGAACTCTGTGTTACCTTTATTGAGTCCCTTAATCGGTGAAACAGTTAAATCCTGTACATGTAAACCGATCGACTCAGCAAATGTCGCCACATCATGAATCACGCGCTCATGAACTGCCTCATCCTTGACAACACCACCCTTGCCAACTTCACTTTTCCCTGCCTCAAATTGGGGTTTTATCAGGGCAATAATATCGGCAGAGTCTTTCATCCATCGGCGCATAGCTGGCAATAGCAAAGTCAAAGAGATAAACGACGCATCTACAACCACTAAATCAACCAATTCATCTAAGTTATCTAAATGACGTGCATTCGTTCGCTCTAGCACGACGACACGTTCATCGACACGTAATTTGTATGCCAATTGACCATAACCGACATCAATCGCATAGACACACTGAGCATTCGCCTGTAACAGACAATCCGTGAATCCTCCTGTACTCGCGCCAACATCAGCACAAATTAAACCAGCAGGGTCATACTCAAAATCGGATAACGCACCAGCTAATTTCTCACCCCCACGACTCACATACTGCGGACGATTCTTGACTGTGACCTCAACATCATCTGTGAATTTCGTTCCTGCCTTATCCACGCGCTCACCGTTGACGAGCACTTCACCAGCCATGATGTATGCCTGTGCTTTTGAGCGAGTCGGTGCAAGCCCACGTTCAAATAATAGGATGTCCAATCGCTTTTTCTTGGGCATATTAATCCTTCGTCATCGGAATCAGCAAATCAAGCGGACTACCACCAGCTTCTTCCAGACTTTCTTGGCTAATCAAATAACCATCTTGCGTAATTGGCAGATAGCCCTCCGCGATGATGTACAAGCTATAGGGGGAATCAAATTCCAGAGGACGGTCAATTTCAAAACGCCCATTGCGGTCAGCAATCGCCAAGGCATAGATTTGTTCCGCATCCCATACAAAATCGGCTATCGAAAAATCTTCAGTGATGAGTACAAATGTCGCACCATCAATCCCTTCACCTGAATCCGCATCAACAATTTGCCCACCCATTTGCAAACCACCAACTTCTTCCAGACGATTAATCCCAAGCTGACCAATCCCAACAGAAACTTGCGATGATTCTAATAACACACCATTGATGATGAGGTTCATTGTGTATGTGCCATCAGGGAGACCATCTGGCGCAGTCAGACGCACCTGAAAATCTTGCCCTGTTTCATCTGTGTTCCATGCCGATGTCTGCTCATAGAAAACCTCACCATCAACCAGCCATTGCATCGTCCATAATGTGCCACGCGCAATCTGTTGCCAATCAAACTGAGCATAAATCGTATTTGCACCATCTGTAAAACTTGTCGCAGGAACAGAAGATGGGGGCGAAAACGCGTTCGCTGCCCTCAAAAATTCAATATTGCTAAACACATTCGGCAGAACACCTTCAGGCGTGCCAGCTACCACAAAATCGCCTGTCACTGATAATCTCGGTGGTGTTCCTATGAATAAATCCACTCGATAATTACCAGGTCGCAGACCCCCTTCAGGCTCAATACTGATGTCATCGCGTGTGCCATCGACACCATCATCTGATGTCCATATATCAGATGCAGCCGTCAACAACACGCCGTTATAGTACCAAGCAAATAATGCCTCTGTTCCAGGTTCTAAATTGCGATAGATAAAACGCGTCGATGCAATGTTACCTGTCGGCAAGATATAACTTTCGCCCTGCAAGATGCCATCATCATCTTTGATACCAAACACAATATTAGAAAAACTCGCTTGTTCTGATGGCACACCACCAACCGTAATATCCGCCGTAGCCACAACCAGACCGTTTACTAGAATCCGAAATTCATAATTCCCATTCGACCATGGCTGTCCTGTACTGCCGATATGCCATAAACCATTCGTGCCACCACTCCAGCGCACAGGAGGTAAACTAAACACGTCACTCGGTACACTATCCACACTGACACGCACTTCATAGACAGTTTCTTCTGTAAAATTGAAGTAATCAAAGAACAGATACAAACTTGTCGTCCCAGCAGGTGCACTCCCAATCACCTGAGTCGCCAAATTATTGTTGACGGAGGTCGCAAAGTACAATCGCTCATCATCAACACTCGGTTGCTCACTCGTTACCACTTGTGGGGGAGGTGCAGTCAAAGGTTCAACAGATAGTTGCAACGATGCACTCCGAATCAATGACCTCGCAAAATTAACAGGACGAATAACCGTCACCGAGCTGCTAATTGGCACACACGCATCATCACTATTGACGAAACCATCACCATTGGTATCTTCAAGGCGCAAACAATTATCTGCTGTTGTCGAACTTGTGATTGGCGCACTGGTCGGCACACCCACTAATTGACCTTGTTGATTATACGCGCCACCCCCTGACATCAAACCAGAAACGGCTGAGTTGCTCGTCAACTTAAACCATGATTTATCACCACCACTTGGCTCTGCCATAAAAGCAGCAACTGCTACCCGTTGTGTCAATGTCGGACTATTTCCCAAATCAGGATAGCCAGCTAAAGTCAAAGTATCATCCAAAATCACATCGTTGGAATTACCCAACTCAACAAACGGCAAAATCGGCAAATTCTCTGGTTCAATGATGCGTCCATCCAACTCACGGTCAATTCGCAGTAATGCAAGGTCAAGCCCTAAGTCTATCTGCGCGATACTCGCTCGATATTTCGGCACAGGAGGTTCATTTGCCTCTAGCGACATCGAAATAATCAATTCATTACCAGGGCACGCCTCACTCGGAACAACATTATGTGCATTTGTCAGAATCAAACCATCAAAGCGCACAATTGTCCCTGACCCAACGCAACGGGTATCGAGGTCACTATCACTCGCCTGAATCACAAACACTGTTGCCCGTTGAATACGGTTCAAATCAAGTGATGGCGTATCCTGCTGTGCCGATGCACTCAAACTGTACATCCCTAAGAGGGTGCTTGCTAAGAAAAATATCCAATATCTCATCAGAATTGTAATTGCCTCAGAAATTGTTCAAATCGTGGAAGTTCTGCATCGAAATTATTCGCATCGGCTCGATATGTGATGACCACTGCTTGTCCACCACTAATCGTCAAAATATCTAGCCCACGCACCACTGTCGGAATTGGTTGTAAAAATGGACTTGCATCGGTTGCAACGTAGATATAATTCAAGGCTTGTGCTTCCCGACCATCTGCAAAGATATAGGGTTCAAGGGGTTCAACACGATAATCCGTGAAGGTCACAATGCGGTCAAGTGATAGGCGGTCTGCTAGATTACGCTCCTGGGCATCTGCACCAATCGCTTGTACAGAAACCTGAAATGTCGTTTTAAACCCTGAACGTGACATATCACGCACGCGAAAGACATAACTGCCTGTCGTATCCAATAACCAATTCTGTGGATACAATGCCGTCACACCAGCCTGTGGACTTTCGTACAATGTGGTCGCATTCAAAACTTGATTCCGCAAGTTCAGCCCAAGCAACATGAATAATACACTCATCAAAATCACGAAGACCGTCGCCCATCGCTGACGCAGGGTTAAGCCCTCAGATTCACTGATAATCTCAATCACTTGCATGGCTTAAATTTCCTGCCCAATGATACGGTCTTGTTCACGTTGCTCAGTGATACTGAATAAGAAGAAAAACACCGCCATACCAGCAAAATAAAACACCAGCGAGAATAACAAGCCGAAAATCTCTCGCTGTGAACTAATCGTCAAGCCAATCACCGCATTCAGGAACGAAGCACGCAAGGTAATCGCCACGCCCGATAACAACGCAGCAATTGCCATCATAAACGGCAAAAATAGCGATAGTGCGTTGCTGAACAATGTCTCACTCAAACCAAAGGCAACAATGATGCTCCCAACAATTTGAATGCTCAAATTTGCAAAAATCCGCATCAAGACCACATCAGTCGCTGCATTCGGATTTGCTAACGCATAGTGTAAATTCAGCACCATTGCATAGGCGATTGCTGTTGCCACACCATAAGCGACAGCATCCGTTCGGATACGATAGTAATCAGGCCATACAATATAGCGAAGCACCAAATACTTGAGAAACTCCTGCAAAATGCCAACTGTTAGCATATAGCCTAAAATACGATTCACATCCGATTGCAAAGGCAACCAAGCTGTCGGCTCAAAAACACTGTTCACCAACGGAATCCCAATCGCATTTGCTACCAATGCTGTTACTGTGAAAGTCGTCAACAACCGCCGACGAGGTTCGACAGCATTATTTTCTGGTACGCGCGAGAACAACAACCACAATAGGGTAGGCAACACCGCCAGCAAAACATTCACATACAGACTAAACTCCGACGGAACAGTGATGCCGATGAAGTTCACCAAAACAAAGGCAACCAACGTCAAGCCCATCACAACCCCTGTTTCGATGAAAATACTCCGCCACGCCCTCCGATAAGGATAAATTTCCTCCTCTTCTTTGGGAGGCGTAATTAATCGTGGATTGTTGATAAATGCCACTACGCTATTCCTTGTCGATTCTCTTATGCTACAATTCGCAGTCTGAATGTCACTAAAAATTGCTGTCAGTACGGCTTATGCAAAGGTTCACAATGCACCACACAGTAAAATTGATGCTCATCCTGAGCTTACTCATCGTTCTCGTTGGCTGTACCACCGAAACCACTGATGATTGTACCGCGCCTGATTGTATCGTTTATGGCTTAACACTTAATGTGAGTGGAATTGACCCACATATCAATCGTAGCACGGAACTAGGCATCGTTCTACGGAATGTCTACGATACGTTGGTTTACCGTCATCCAGATACCAACGAATTTGTCTCAGGACTCGCATTGTCATGGGATATTTCCGATGACGGCTTAACCTACGACTTTACCCTTCGCCAAGATGTTACGTTCCATGATGGTACACTTTTCAATGCGGATGCTGTCGCTACTAATTTTGCCCGTATTTTTAATGACGATGTTGCCTCACAACGCTCTCGCTTTCTACTCGGACCTATTCAAAGTTATCAAGTTGTCGATGATTTCACCTTTCGTATTCAACTCAGTCAACCCTTTACACCATTACTCGATTCTCTGAGTCAAGTCTATCTCGGTATTGCTAGCCCAATTGCACTTGCCGAATTTGAGGATGACCAATTGCGTTATCAGTTCCATCAAGTTGGCACAGGACCCTTTAAATTTGTCGAATACCTGCCAGAAGAACACATCATCATCGAACGTAACCCTGATTACGCATGGCAACCTGAATTTTACGATACACAAGGCACACTCCAACGTATCGAATTTCGCTTCTTCCGCGATGCTAGCACGCGCTTACTCGCCCTCGAAAATGGCGATGCTCAAATCATGGGTGAACTCTTACCCAATGATGCCCAAGCCCTAGCAAGTAATCCCGATATTGACCTCGTGCCTGTTGAAATCCCAGGACAACCCCTGCAATTTTATTTCAATACTCAGCAAGCCCCAACCGATGACCTTGCCGTTCGCCAAGCCCTGATTTACGCCATCAATCGCGCAGCCATTGTTGATGCAGTTTATGGTGGATTTTCGCCTGTCGCATGGGGTCCCGTCTCACAGCCAACCGACTTTTACAATCGTGGTGTCGTCGATGTTTATGCCTATAATCTCGACCAAGCCCGTAGTTTACTCGCCCAAGCAGGTTATGAAGATACCAATGGCGATGCAATCTTAGACCGTGATGGTGAACCATTGGCAATTACAGTTGTTCAACCGCCTTGGGGATTCGTCCCAGAAGTCGTTCAATTCCTACAAGACCAATGGCGTTCACTCGGCATTGATGTCACCGTCGAACCTGTTCCAGGCTACGTTGCCTTACTCGAAGCTACTGCCGATGGTGATTACAACTTAGTTTCCTTCGATCAACCAGGGCTTGACCCCTATATCCTCAATCTAGCCTACCTCAGTGAATCAGATGATAACTGGACAGGCTATGAAAATAGCGATTTAGACGCGCTACTCATCCAAGCTGCCCAAGAAGCTGATGCAGAAGAGCGTCGCTTACTCTATGGTCGCGCACAAGGTGTCATCCTAGAACAAGCTCTCATCATGCCGATTCGGGATTACGTCAATCTCAACGCAGCTTCATCGACAATCACAGGCTTAGAGTTCGATTCCTACGGTTGGTTTCCCTTACTCTACGGAGTTTCAGTTGAAAACTAATAAGTGTTTTGTAGGGGAGGGTCATCGTGCCCTCCCATTTCATGTTCAGAGCATGATATGTGGCGTTCTCTGATACAATATCTCCTACAGGGAGTCTTCACGATTTGGCTGGCTCTGACTCTAGCCTTCATCGGCTTACGTCTACTATCAGGGAGTGCCATCTCAGCACAATTACAGGGGTCAGGATTACCGCCATCCGTCATTGAAGAACGCCTCAACGCAGTTGGCTACAATCAACCGATTCACCTACAATACGTCACTTATATCGGCGAGATTCTTTCAGGCAATTGGGGACAGTCACTCTATTCTGGTCAAACAGTGTGGGAAGCCATTTCAACGCGCCTTGATGACACCCTAGAACTCGCTCTAGGATCGCTGTTTCTAGCAATCATTCTCGGTTTGATGCTCGGCTTACTTGCTGCTCTGACAACGCCTCTACAAAATCTCGCTCGATTCATAATCGACTTATCATTAGGAATTCCAATCTATGTAACTGCGACACTGCTCTTATTCATTGTGGCTGTTCATATCGGAGGCATACAACGTGGATTATTGTTACCTGTCATCACACTAGGCTTTCACACCAGTGGCGCAATTGCCCGTGTCCTTGAGAGTAGCCTCGAACAAACCAAACAATCAAATTTCATCCGTACAGCCTACGCGAAGGGACTATCATCGCCCCAAGTTATTCAACGGCATATGCTCCGTTTGGCAATCTTGCCCGTTGTATCTGTTATCGGCTTACAAGCAGGGATTCTGTTCAGTGGGACGGTCATTACTGAGACAATCTTTGGCAGGGCAGGGCTTGGCTTACTGCTACTGGATGCCACTCTTGAGCGTGATTATCCCATCGTACAAGGTATTGTTACACTCGTCGCTATCATCTACATTGTCATTAATCGTTTGATTGACATCCTCATTCTATGGCTAGACCCCCGTCGTTCTGCCTTATGAAGTCACATCTTGCACTTGGGCTATGCTTTACATGGATTATGCTCATTCTGATTGCCCCCCAACTGACATCAATTGATCCTCGCCAGACTAATCCGACAAATACTCAAGCCCCTCCGCAATGGCAACATCTATTCGGCACAGATAATCTCGGACGCGATGTCTACAGCCGAACCCTACATGGCGGACAGCGCACGCTCATGGTCTCATTCAGCGCATTACTCATCGCAGTTATACCAGCTTTAATGCTAGCGATGCTCACAATCCTCTGGAAAACATACCTACACACGCCTATCTCAGCCATGCTCGATGCGTGGCTAGCGTTTCCATCACTTCTAATTGCACTCGTGATATTGACCATCATCGGCAGAGGTTTATTCCCAATATCGATTGCAGTCGGTTTAGCACAATTGCCCTATGTCCTGCGTGTTGTCTTAACGGCACTCCAGCAAGGACAAAATCAGCCGTATATTACATCAGCACATGCTTTAGGCGCATCGAAATGGCACATCATTCGCTATCATCTCTTGCCCAATGCCCAACCGACTATTGCCAGCTATACCAGTATCACCTTTGCTTACTGTATCATCAACACGGCGGGATTAAGTTTACTTGGCTTAGGGGGTGATCCATCCATACCAGAGTGGGGAGTCATGCTAGCAACGGGGCGCGATACTTTCCGTTATGCTCCTTGGGTTGCGCTTGCACCAGCGATTGCCATCTCGCTAACCATTATCCTAGCGAATCGCCTCGCTGATAGTTTCCGCTAAATCATTGGCTGATGCGTGTCCCTATCATCTCACCAGCAAGAACTCGTTCAATATTCCCTGATACAAGCCCATTGATGATATGTATCTCAGGGTAGGGGGGATGCGTTGCCAACGAAAGCATATCGTTGACCTTAGTCAACATCCCACCTGTCACATCCACACCCTCTGATCCCCCTAATGCTGATTGAACATCGCTGAAATTATCAGGCGAAATGTGTGGAATAATGTAATTCTGTTCATCGTAAACACCATCGACTTCGCCAAGTAGCAAAATTCGTTCAACAGACAGCTTCGATACTAAATAAGCGAAAATCGTTTCTGTGGAGATGATTGTGCCACCTCGCTCGCTATCAAATGCCACATCACCATATACTAATGGCACGAGTCCATTATCTAATGCGCGAATGATAGTCTGGATTGCCATATCTTGAACAACACCATTAACAGCAATCGCTGATGCCGATGGTTGAAAGCGCATCACGGGTACATCAACTGCCCCTAATGCCGATGCCACATGAAAATTCAATTCAGATGCAACTCGCGCCACCGAAGCAAATCCCGCCCATTGCTCAGATGTTTCCACACCCTTGATTGTGTCATGCCGTTTCGCTTCAAAATGCCCGAATGACCCACTGCCATGCCCAACAATCAGCCTCAAATCATGACTATTGTGTATCCGAGCAATCTCATCAGCAATTCGTGCCAGTACATCAGGGCGTAACGTTGCTTCTTGAGTCTTATCTGTGATGAGTGACCCACCGAGCTTTATCATCGTTACCATTTAGTCTGTCGCCTCCAATATCGTACTCACGACGCTAACTGCACCAGCATCTAACAGAGCTTGCTCCACGATAGATTGCGCTTCATCCGAAACCAACGCAATCATATTACCACCTCGTCCACCACCTGATAATTTTGCACCATACGCTCCTGCATCAGTTGCCACTTTGACCAGTGTATCCAATTCATCAGATGATACAGTCAGATCTCGCAAAAGCCTGTGATTATGATTCATCAACTTACCAAGTAATTCCGCATCGCCATTTTCCAAAGCAACACGCGCTTTTTCTGAAATTATGCCTATTTGGTTGACAATCTGCTTAGTATTAGTAGATTTATCTTTGTATAGTCTTGCAACATCACCAACTGCGTGTTTGGTCAACGCCGTTCGTCCCGTATTTCCTATTAATAACTTTAAGGGAGTAGCAATTTTAATCGACTCAATTGCCTGTTCGCGCACAAAATAAACTGCTTTTTCGTATACAATGACGGTATTATCAATCCCACTTGGCGTGCCATGATGCAATTTCTCAGATTCAAATACAATTTGATTAACTATCTCGTCTGACAGAAAAAAATCAAAATAATCTGCCAGCGCACGCACAATCACCGTTGAAATCGCTGCACCACTGCCCAAACCACTCGCAATTGGAATATCAGACCGCACTTCAATTGCGATGTCAGGTATCGTTTTGCCTAAATGCTCAAGTGTCAAATGAACAACTCTCAGCAGTGGCTCATGTTCATCAAAGGTGATAATTTTATCGTTCAAATCTCGCGCAATGATCTGAAATTGCTCAACATCTGTCGAAACAACCTTAGCATAAGCCTTCAACGCAGAGACAGGCACAGCAATCGCAGGTTGCCCATACACAACAGCATGTTCACCAAACAAGATAATTTTTGCAGAAGCACTACTCACGCTCAAAACTCCATCGCAGGTAGGGCATAGAGCAAAATAACAAAAGTGAGTCCCCAGCCAATAATTGCCAACTGCAATGGACGGTCAGTCAGCAAGACTTCATCAGGTGCGCCACCTTCACCCTGCACATGGATGATGTACAAATAGCGAAACAACCCATACAAGACAAATGGCACACTCAAAAGTGCCAATTTAATATCACGAAAAGTAGCAATATCGGCTTCTATGGTATAAATCAAATACGTCAGAAATGTCGAGGTAATAACGAGGCGTAACATATCGTCCAATAAAGCCAGATTATAATGCTTAAAAATGGGACGTGTTTGCATCGCACGCTCACCCAAAGTCACTAACTCTTGCCGACGCTTACCAACGGCTAAGAACAATGCCAACAGTGCCGAACACGCATATAACCAAGGCGAAAAATTCTCAGCTTCAATCACAATCCAACCAGCCAACACGCGCAACACGAAACCTGATGTCACTGTTAGCACATCAAGTAACACAACGTGCTTCAGATAAAACGAATACAAAATCTGTATCACCAAGTAGGTGACTAAGACCAAAAACAGACCCAAATTAGTGTACACATAAGCCAGTATTAGCGTCACCGTCGGGATAATGACCGCAGCTACTTGAGCAAAGCGCACAGGCAATTGACCTGATGGTAATGGACGATTCTTTTTACGTGGATGTTGCTTATCTTTTTCGATATCTACCAAATCATTGATGATATACACTGTGCCCGACATCAAAATCAGCAAAACACAAGCGATGATAACTTGTGTCAGCGATGGAATATCAAACAATTTTCGGTCAAAGATGATGGCAGGGAACACGAACAACACATTCTTCGTCCATTGTTTCGGGCGCATTGTTCGCAATAAGCCAATGAGTGCTTGCAAGCGGTCACTCCTGCTCAATAATGTCAATTCAGAGGTGCATTATAAATTACAGATTAGCCTAAACAATCCCCTATACAGAACTCAACGCACCATAGAGTAGAATACGTATCTGATTGACTAACACATAAACAAAAGGCAAGCCATGACACAAGCAACTGCACGCGCCCATCCCAATATCGCCTTTATCAAGTATTGGGGCAATGCTGATGATACCCTGCGCTTACCCGTTAATTCATCAATTAGCATGAATCTCGACGGTTTACATGCCGAAACAACAGTGACATTTGATGACTCACTTACCAGCGATACACTCACGCTCAATGGCAACCGTGAAACAGGACAAGCCCTCACACGAGTCGTCAATCACATGAACCGTATTCGTCAACGCTTAGAAATCTCAACTTTTGCCAATATCGTATCAGCCAACAATTTCCCAACAGGCACAGGGATTGCATCGTCGGCTGCTGCTTTTGCTGCTCTGACCGTCGCTGCTGTCACCGCGACGGGCACTGAACTCTCAGAACGAGAATTATCGACCATCGCTCGGACAGGCTCAGGCTCAGCGTCACGCTCTGTTCCAGCAGGTTTTGTCGAATGGTACAAAGCTGATACACACGAAGCCTCTTATGCCGAAACCGTTGCCACCCCTGACCACTGGGATTTAGTTGATGTCATTGCTATTGTCAGTGACCAACACAAAAAAACAGGCTCACAAACAGGACACACCACCGCAAAGACCAGTGATTTACAAGATGCTCGTGTTGCTGGTGCACAAGACCGCCTCGATACAGTCCGTCAAGCTATCCTAGACCGCGACTTCCCGACTTTTGCCGATGTGGTCGAAAAAGATTCCAATCTCATGCACGCCATCATGATGACCAGCAATCCGCCCTTATTTTATTGGAAGCCAACCACACTCACTGTCATGGAACTCGTACGCGAATGGCGTTCAGAAGGCTTATCCGTCTGCTACACCCTTGATGCAGGTCCGAACATACATTGTATTTGTACAAGAAATGATGCTCAGATTGTAAGAGACCGTCTGCAACAAGTGTCTGGCATTATGGACATTCGTATTGCAGGTGTTGGCGGAAAAGCAACGGTTATCTCTGAGTAGTCACTAAAGGTTGCTTGCCTTTAATCGTAATACGCATTTATAATGCAATAAGTGAACTTGTGATGAACTCGCAACATTTATGTTTTACTGTCACAATCAACATTATTACATCAACATATCGTTCAAGAAGTCAGCGCGTTAAAGGCTTGCTCTATGCTAGAGTTACTCTTAGGCAACAGTTTCTTATCTGCAATCATCGCATTCGCGATTATTTTAATTCCTGCTATCATCATTCACGAACTCGGTCACTTCATCGCTGCCAAAATGGTCGGCATCAGTGTCCTTGAGTTCGGTGTTGGTTTCCCACCACGCATGGTGCGCCTTTTCTGGTGGGGCGAAACAGAATTTACTCTGAATTGGCTACCTATTGGTGGTTTTGTCCGTCCATTAGGCGAAGATATGGTCGGTCCTGTCGTCGAACAAGATGTGCCGCCCGACGATGATGAATACGATGAAGATAAGCCTAAAAACATCACTTACATCAGTGAGCGCGAAGAACTCATGGCGCGTGGTGTCCCTGAACACAAGTTGCAATCCGTCAACGAGACAAAACCTTGGGCACGGATTTGGTTCATGGTTGCAGGGGCAGTCTTCAATGTCGTTTCTGCGGTAATTTTCTTCATTATCGCAGCCCTGACAGGTATCCCAACTTTTGTAGGTCATAGCCTCTTGTTGGTCGATATTCCAGAAACGTCTGTTTTCAATCAAGAGCAAGTATTCCAATATGATGTTGTTGAGCGCGTCGATGGCGAATACTTTACGACCTATGGTGAATTTTTCTCCCTTATCAATGATGCTAATGGTACTGTTGAACTCACCATGCGTCATACTAACAATGTCGATACCATTGAAGAAGCAACCCGTGACTCATTTGAGACTTACACAATCACTGTCTCAGCCGATGATTTCACACCAACACCCTATGTTTTAGTAACCAGAGTCGTCGAAGAATCACCAGCCGACGAAGCAGGTCTACAAGCGGAAGACCGCATTATCAGTGTCAATGGTAAAGAACTTGATGTTGATGACCCAATTGCACTCGTCACAGAAGAAACCAACGAATTTGCTGGCGAAGCAATTGAACTGCTGGTCGAAAATAATGGCGAAGTGCGCGAAGTTTTACTCACACCACGCCTCGACCCACCACCAGGGCAAGGACGCATTGGTATCGAAATCACAGCCGCTTGGGGTGCATCAGATGGCACATTCTTTACCGATGCCGTCAACCAAATCGAATATATTCCGCAATCCTTGCCCGATTCTGTCGCATTTGGTTTCAATCAAACATGGGATATTCTCAAACAAATTGCAGGCATCATCCCAGGTTTAATCAATGGGGAAATCAGTGGTGGCGAAGCACGACCCGTTAGCATTGTCGGTATCAGTCAAATTGGCGGCGTGCTCTTACAAAATAGTATTCGCAATAGTGCACCCTATGATGTGCTCTGGTTCATCGCCATTGTCAGCATCTTCTTAGGTGTGACCAACTTGCTACCGTTCCCACCGCTCGATGGCGGACGTATCTTGTTCGTTCTCATCGAGATTGTGCGCGGTAAGCCTGTACCTGTAGAAGTCGAAAATATGATTTACCGAATAGGGATAGCCTTACTCCTATTACTCGGTGTCATTGTAATTATATTTGATATTGTGAACCCGTTAGATTTAGGATAACAGGGAGTAAACACAAACCTATGACAGATCGATTCATGGATTACGAGAACGATCTCGAAGCACAACCAACGTTCGAGGATGCCCTCGAAGAACTCAAAACAGATGATGAAAGTATGCCGAGTCCTGCTCTCATCGTCGGTCTATCAGATTTATCGCCTGAACAACTTGCTCAACTTGGTCCTGTTTGGGAAATGTTGAGCCATTCGTATCGGCGAATTCTGATGCAAATGCTAGTCGATGCTACAGCATCCAATTTCATGCTCAATTTCCAACCAATAGGGCGGGCTACACTAACATCACATCATGCCGATGTTCGTCAAGCAGCTATCGAATTGCTCTTTGAGGATGAAAGCACCGAGTTACTGCGTGTCTTGCTCGATACAGCAGTCAATGACCCAGCCGAGAATGTCCGTGCCGAAGCCACAAAATCACTTGGACGTTTTGTTTTGGCTGGTGAAATGGGTGATTTAGATGAGTCACTCACAGACACAGTGCAAGATACACTCCAAACAATCATTGATAACGCTCAAGAAGACATACTCGTTCGTCGTTTTGCACTGGAATCACTGGCTAATTGCACACGAGACGGTCTACCACAACGCATCGCTGATGCTTACAAAAGCAATGACTCGTCAATGCGTCTGAGTGCTGTTGTTGCAATGGGACGGTCTTGTGATGACCGTTGGGAAAGCGAAGTTTTAGACGAACTCAGCAACACAGATGATGATATGCGCCTCGCAGCCATTCAAACAGCAGGGGAGTTGCAACTCAGTAGTGCCGTCGGGCAGATTATCAAAAATATCGAAGAGGGTGAACGCGCTGAACAAGAAATTGCGATTGTCGCACTGGGCGAAATTGGCGGCAAAGAAGCAGTTCGCATCTTGCAGTCACTGCTTGATGGAGCAGAACAAGCTGAGGATGATGCACTCATTGAACTCGTAGATGACGCACTTGGTACAGCTAGCCTCGTCAATGGTGATTTCATGATGGTCGATTTCACCGACCTCGACGATTAATCTATACCTGTAGGGGCATGACGTGTCATGCCCTCTCACATTTCTAAATCTTTAACCCATTCCAAACATGCTAATCATCTTCATACCGAGACCCATATCATCAATCTTGATCTTGCCCATCATGAAGGCTTGCATTGGATTAGTTTGTCCTGTTGCGATGCCATAAAAATCATCCGCAGCAGCTTGTACAGTCATATCAGCATCAACATCACCCTGACCATGTGAAACGCTACCATCGTCAATCTTGACCCAGTACATCCCACCATTGTCACCACTCAAATTGAACTGAATAGTCGCATTGACACCGTCAGCTTTATCAGCCTCGAAATTCTCCATCATCGTCGGAAAAATATTGTTGACTTCTTCTTGTGTTGCCATCACTAGCACTCCTATTAGTTTAGTAAGCGTTCATCGTAAATTAATCCAATCCGCAATATACTATAAAGTAGCGTGCACTACCACAGGTTTATTGGAGAATTAATAATGTTAAAGTATGTTTTAGGATTATTAGCACTTATCGTTAGTTTTACAAACATCACACCAAGTCTTGCCATTGACGAAGTGACAGACGACCTCAACAAAATCGCCATCATCGGCACAGATAGAAATATCTACACCTACGACTTTGATGACAGCGAAATCACTCAACTCACAGATGATGGACGCAACAGCCGTAGTTATCAATGGGTCACCTGGTCAACAGATGGTCGCCTTGCATACTTCTGTTGCGAGAACAACCCACAAGGGCAAGCATACGTCTCAGACAATGGCACAGAAACACCGCGTCTTATTTACACCAATCCCGATACATTCTTCATTTACGCCTATTGGTCACCTGCTGACTGTGGCGATAATTGCCGAGAATTAGCGATGCTCGTTCAACGCTCAACAGGTCTTGCAGTGGATGTCCTCACAGATAGCGACGAACCGAGCTTCACAACCATCGGCACAGGACAACCATTTTATTATCATTGGGATTCCACAGGTTCACAGATGATATTCCATCGTGGTAATCGTGACTTAGATATTTACAGTCGTGCCGAAAATGATGTGAGTACAAGTTTGGCACCATCATCAGGCAGTTTCCAAACGCCTGTTTGGTCACCGATTGATAATCGTGTTCTAGTTGGTGTGCAAGGCTCATCAGCAGGTTTAACGACACTCACAGTCCTCGATGGAACTGATGAACTAGCAATCGCCAACGACATTGAAGGCTTAGTTTCGTTTCTTTGGTCACCTGATGGTAGCAAAATCGCTTACCGTACCGTTGACCAATTCGGCTATAACGCTATCGTCGTCATTGATGCACAAACAGGTGAAATCCTTGATGTAGCAGATAATCGCGGTGCAATTGCTTTCTCATGGTCGCCTGACAGTAGCAAAATCGCTTATTTAACTGTCAAAGATGGGTCGGATTCTGCTAGCATCACCACACGAATCAATCAATCGTTCGTGCAAAACAATTCCCCTACATATCTCACATGGAATGTACTCGATATTGAGGCACAAACCAATGTCAGCTATAGTTCATTCATTCCAACCTACGAGATGGTCTATCTTCTGACTTATTTTGACCAATTCGCGCCGAGTCATCGCCTTTGGTCGCCAGACAGCCGTTATCTCGTATTTGCAGGAGGCATAGCGGATGACCAGACTGTGCCAATGATTTATACACTCGATACACAAGCCAATGATGCCAGCGTTACAGAAATCGCGGAGGGCACATTCGGCATATGGAGCTTTAAGTAAGATACGATGCGTCAATTGTGGCAAATTATAACAACTTTGGGATTGCTTACCGTGCTCACAGCTTGTGTACGGGAGCAACCCAATATCATTATTATCACAGCAACCTTCCCACCTAATATCGCACAAGCCCCAACACAACCTCTGATTGTCGCATCCACCGCAACCAACATCCCACAGTCAACGCCGATTCTGTCACCTGTACCACAACAACCGCTCAGTAATCCCACACCCAATGCAACACCACCGCCATTGGATATTCCGAGTACACACATTGTCCAATCAGGGGATACACTCTCAGGGATTGCTGTAACCTATGGTGTCAGTGTGGATGCCATTTTAGCAGTTAATGAATTGCTCAATCCTAATGTGCTCAGTGTTGGGCAATCAATTAATTTGCCTGATGTACCACAACAATACACACCGAATTTCAAAATCATACCTGATAGTCGTCTTGTTCGTGCGCCCAATAGTCGTAATTTCGATGTCGCACAATTCATTGCAAACCAAACAGGTTACATCACACAAGCAACGGACGAAGTCACGATTCGTATTGCCAACGGTGCAGGGTTTCCACGTCAAGAAACCGCCACACAAATTGTTGAACGTGTCGCCATTGAATACAGCGTTGATGCACGCATTCTACTCGCCATGCTCGAATTTCGTGCAGGTTGGCTCTCAAACCCAAATCCGCGTGAAGATTTACTAATACGCCCACTTGTCAGCGAAGCAACTGCACCCAATAGCGAAGGTCTGTACAAACAACTCTCGTGGCTCGCTAATGAACTCAATCGTGGTTACTACGCTTACAAATATCGCGGGCTGAGTACCATCACACTCGCCGATGAAACACGCCTACTGATTAATCCCGAACTCAATCCAGCGACAATCGCCGTTCAATATGTTTTAGGCTTAGATGGCACACCACAACAAACATGGCTACTCGAATCACAAATCGGTGGTCTATACGCTATTTACGCCAGCTATTTCGGCGACCCCTTCATTGATGCTGTCGAACCACTTGTGCCAAACAACCTGCAACAACCACAATTACAACTCCCATTTGAAGCAGGGGTTGAATGGCGTTACACAGGCGGTCCGCATGGAGGATGGGGTAATGGTAGTGCATGGGCATCGCTCGATTTTGCACCATCAGAACAAGCACTTAATGGTTCGCTTTGTTTTACAGCCAACACATGGCTCACAGCCGTTGCACCAGGGGTCATTGCCCGTTCAGGAGAAGGCACAGTCGTCCTTGATTTAGATGGCGATGGTGATGAATCGACAGGTTGGAGTATTCACTATCTTCACATTGCTGATGATGGCATCGTTCAAGAAGGTATCCGACTTAATACAGGTGACCGCATCGGAAGACCATCTTGTGCAGGTGGTTTCTCGACAGCAACTCACGTCCACATCGGACGACGCTTCAATGGTGAATGGCTACCTGCTGATTGCCAAGCCTGCCTACCAAATTATCAAGTGTCACCATTTGTCTTAGGTAATTGGACAACCATCGGCATTGAAGGGCAATATTATCAGGGGTTTTTGTTCAACGGCACAACCCAAATCCAAGCTGAACAAGGTCGCCAGACGACCATCAACATCATTTCAGGATAATCTATGCAATATCGATTTCATTTCATAGTGATGATTGTGCTCTTTGCATTGGGATATGGACTATTCTCAGCACAACCACAACCTAGCCAAGCACAACCACGCATCACAAATACAACCATTCCAGTGGTGATTCCAACTACCGCGCCCACTGAACCACCACAGAGTAACAACCAAGTGGTTGAAGCCTCTCCATCACCAACGTTTACGCCAACACAACCTTTGCCTAATGCGCGTTTAGTATCGATTGCAGCACCAGGAACAGCAATCATTCGGGACTTTCCTGAAAGTGGGGCAAATATCGGTGTATTGCAAGATGGTATTGAATATCAAGTGTTAGGGCAATATTTTTCATGGTATCAAATTCAAGTCAATACAGCCCCCAATGGTGTGGCATGGGCATACATTGAAGATGTGCGTGTATCAGGTAATTTTGACGAAATTCCGTTCATTAACCCCGAATCTCAGCCAGCTCAGCTATCGGCACAGGATATAGCCACCCAAACAGCACAAGCTCTCTTCCAAACACCAGGCTTTGCAGAAACCGCCACGGCTGAATCACGCTTGCTAGAAGTGCCACAAGAAACGCCAACAGGTAATTCGCCTGATAATCGCTTGCCAACCTTTACGCCACCAGCCGATTTAGTCCCTCTGCGTCCGACAACATTGCCTAATGCCCAACCGACACCGATTCTCGATAATCAACTCGTCAAAACAACAATTGAATCCATCGCAGAAGGTAATATTCCCCCGATTCTGCCAGTCGTAGGATTGGCAATTGTCGGCGTACTCGGCTTACTGCTAGCATCGATTCGTAATTAAAAAGCCTAGTCACTATAACTAGGCTCGTAAATCTCATTTTATAGGGGTATGACGTATCATGCCCAACTATATGAATTAGTAACTAGAGCAAGTACCGCAACCACCAGTTGCTTCTTCGCCAGCACCATCTTTTGATTTGAAGGATGAACCACAGCCACAGCTTGATGCTGCATTCGGGTTGTCAATGCGGAAACCGCCACCAATTAAGCTATCGACGAAATCAATTGTTGCGCCTTCGAGATAAACGAGGCTGGTAGGGTCAACCAAAAGGCTCACACCGTCTACACGAACAACGCTGTCATATTCGCGTGGATTTTCTTCAAATGACATGCCGTATTGCATCCCTGAGCAACCACCACCAGTGACAAAGACACGCAATGAGTAATCAGGAATATTGCGCTCTTGCAACAAATTTTTGATGACAGCAACAGCCGATGCGGTCACAGTCATCTGGATTTCTTGAGTTTGTGTTTCTACGTTTTGTTCAGCGAGTGCCATGAGCCTCTACTCCTAATTATTTATAAGCATTCACATATAGCAATCATATCACGTTGACGAAAGACCGTCAATAAAACAGACAAATATTTTAAAAACCATGACATTTGTCACTTCTCATCGTTCAGGAATTAGATACGTACAAGCATCGTCACCACTCGACATATGAGAAATCATACGGGGTACAACACCCAGCATTTGCGAAATTAAGCGCAAATCCATCTGGCACAAAGTATCATCAGCGTCTTCTTGGGCAATCTTGTGATACGGGCAATTACTCGTAATCAAAACATATCCTTCACGATGCAAATCCCACTCTGCATCGTAGCCATGATAATTCAAATATTCGACCACTTTATCGAGGCGTTCTCGCAGACTGCCTTCAAGAGGGATATTTGCCTCCATTGCCATTGAGTCCGCGACACCTTCAATGATGACATTCACCTGACTACTCGGTAACTGCGTTTTAATCTGTTTAAGCAGATTTGTCGCCAAATCAGGATAATTATTCGGGAAATGCGAATTGCCTAATTCTGTTAGTGAATATACATGCTGTGGACGACCAGGTGTTGAACGATGGCGCATCTGAGCAGCATTAACCAGCCCATCGTCTTGTAACTTCGCAAGATGATGACGCACAGTCACAGAGGTAATTGAACCACGCAACGCTTCTAAATCGCCGACAAGGTCATCAACCGTTGCCTCAGAGCGGTCACGTAAAATTTCCATAATTTGTCGTCGTGTTTCTTGCATAAATTTCCTGTGAATAATTAAGATGCTCGTCTACAAAAAGTGTAATCTCTAGCTAGTCTATTGTCAAACCGTGACATTTAGTGATAGCATCTTTCAACTTAGATAGTATCAATCAGGATTTAGGAAGGGCATCCATTGCAGAAAACGATTGCATTCCAAGGGATTCACGGGGCAAACTCAGAAAACGCTATTTTTCAGCACTTCGGTGAGGCAGATGTCACCACGTATCCCTGCACAGACCTTGAAGCTCTCTTCACAATTATTCACGATAAACAAGTGACTGCTGCACTTGTTCCAGTCGAAAATGCTTTTGCAGGGGCAGTCAATGGCACATACGAACTCCTCATGGATTATGACCTTCGTATCCAAGCAGAAGTCATTCATCATGTGCACCATGCACTCATTGCCATGAACGGCGCAACCATTGACGATTTGACGCACGTTCGCTCACATCCACAAGCACTTGCCCAATGCGAACGATTCTTGCAGCGCCACAACTTACAGCCTGTTGCATGGTATGATACAGCAGGGGCAGCCAAAGACTTAGCAAGTGAGCCTGATGCAAACATAGGTGTCTTAGCATCACCACGCGCAGCGAAAATCTATGGCTTAGACATTCTTGCTGAAAGTGTTGAAGATGTTTCCTTCAATTTCACGCGATTCTTCTTGCTCGGACATCAAGACCCTGAACCTGCCGAATACAATAAAACATCCTTAGTATTCGCTACTCGCCATCACCCTGGGGCACTATATGAATGTCTGGGTACATTCGCCGAACGAGGCTTAAATTTGACTAAACTCGAATCACGCCCTCGTCGCAATCGCCCTTGGGAACCTGTCTTCCATGTCGATTTTGAAGGGCATTGGCAAGATACCATCGTTCAATCTGCTTTGACCGAACTCTTGCAAAAAGCATCCTTTGTTAAAATGCTAGGCTCATATCCAGCCGTTAAAAACAACACAGTGGGGGTATAAATACGATGAAGAAACTCAATGTTGCCATCTTGGGTGCAACGGGTGCAGTCGGACAACGTTTCATCCAATTGCTCGATAATCATCCTTGGTTTCAAGTGACTGAACTTGTTGGCAAAAGTAGCGCAGGGAAACGCTATGGCGATGCCGTCAATTGGATTCTTGATGATAATCCGCCTGCTGACATCTTGGATTTAGTCGTTAAGCCACTCGATGCTGATTTGGATGCGCCACTTATTTTCTCCGCATTGCCGAAGTCGGCAGCCGTTGACTGCGAGCCTGATTTAGCCAGCAAAGGACATGTTGTTTGTACCAATGCATCCACATACCGCATGACATCTGATGTGCCTCTCTTATTACCCGAAGTTAATCATGAACACATTGGATTAATTGATGTTCAACGTCGTAATCGCAACTGGACAACAGGCGCACTCATCGCCAATTCCAACTGCACAACCATGCCTATTGTGATGGCACTTGCGCCACTTCGCCAATTTGGTATCAGTAAATTGCATGTTGTCAGCGAACAAGCCATTAGTGGGGCAGGTTACCCAGGTGTAGCATCACTCGATATTATCGATAATGTCATCCCCTATGTTCCTGGTGATGAAGGCAAAATGGAGACCGAACCTCTCAAAATTTTAGGGACATTCAATGGCGAAAGCATCGACGAGTATGACATAACAATCGGTGCAACAGCGACCCGTGTCAGTATCATTGATGGACATTTGGTTAACCTATCCATCGCCTTTGAGCAATCACCCTCGATTGATGATATTCTTAACACTTGGTCAACTTACGAAAGCCCAGCCGAAGTTGCAATGTTACCCAGCGCACCAGAACGTCCCGTGCAATATTTACCACAGATTAATCGTCCGCAACCACGCCGTGACCGCATGGCTGGCAACGGCATGATGACTAGCATTGGTCGCTTACGTGATTGCCCAATCCTTGATTACAAATTCGCGGCACTATCACACAATACGATTCGCGGTGCAGCAGGATGTAGTATCCTCAATGCCGAACTCCTTGCAGTCAATGGATACATCACCGATTTCCAGCCGATTGAACACGCAGTTGGTAACTGAGAATAGTCTGTTTTCACAAGGGAAGGTCATCACTCCTTCCCATTTTTAGCGGTATCAACAATATACAGTCTGTCCCATGAGATATTCATTTTCCCTTTCCTTGACACACCCCCAAGCCTTGTTTAGACTTTGTGATGATTTGAACAAGTTATTTACGTAGCTTTGTCCGTATTCTTGGGTTATTACCAGCGTAAACATAGGACAAACATCAGCAGTGGAGAAAAACATGAAAGTATTTATTGCAGGCATTGATGGCTACCTCGGTTGGGCACTGGCTCAATACATGACAGCCCAAGGACACGAGGTTGCGGGAGCAGATCAACTGATGCGCCGAGATTGGGTGGCAGAAGTCGGTAGCACCAGTGCAATTCCCATTGCTTCTCATGAAGACCGCCTGCAAGCATTTGAAGACCATTTCGATAAAAAACTTGATTTCCGTGTTGGCGACTTAACTGATTTCAATTTTGTCAAAACTTTTTTTGAAGACTTCCGACCTGACGCAATTGTTCATCTCGCGCAGATGCCATCCGCACCATACTCAATGATGGATGTCCAACATGCTGTCTGGACACACACTAACAATGTGACCAATAACCTCAACATCCTGTACGCGATGAAAGAGGTCGTGCCAGATGCTCATCTCGTCAAACTCGGCACAATGGGTGAATATGGTCAACCTAATGTCGATATTCCAGAAGGTTTCTTTGAAGTTGAATATCGCGGACGCAAAGACAAATTATGGTTTCCTCGTTCGGCGGGTAGTTGGTATCACCAAACCAAAGTTCATGATTCACATAACACATGGTTCGCTACCAAAATCTGGGGTATGCGTGCCACCGACATCATGCAAGGGGTTGTCTTCGGCACACAATTCCCAAGTTTAGGTGATGACCAACGTCTCAAAACACGCCTTGATTTTGACCAAGCATTCGGCACAGCCATCAATCGTTTCTGCGCTCAAGCTGTCATCGGACACCCTTTAACACTCTACGGTGCAGGGACAATGAAGCGCGCTTTCTTACCATTGCGTGATTCGATGCGATGCCTGACACTCGCTGTCGAAAACCCTGCCGAAGCGGGTGAATTCCGTGTGTTTAATCAATTCGCAGAAAGCTACAGCATTCGTGACTTAGCCCACATGGTGCAAGAGGTCGGTGCAGAACTTGACTTAGCAGTTGAAATCAAACACTACAACAATCCGCGTGTGGAAAAAGAACAACACTACTACAATCCAATTCGTGAAGGCTTAGACGCAATTGGCTATCAACCGTCAATGGATGTCAAATCCGAGATGAAACTCATGATGCAAGACCTACTTGAGCATAAAGATGTCATCGAAGCGAAGCGCGATATTCTCGTACCTGACATTCGTTGGGATGGTAAACATCAACGCTCACACGAACTCGAACAAGCCGAATCCGTCTCATAGAGGCAAATATTGCTATTCAGAGCGCGGAGCAGGTTTTGCTCTGCGCTTTTTAATTTAAGTTGAAGGACGTTTTACATGGTAGATATTCAATTCTTTGAACGCAACACACTCACTGACGCACAACTTAGAAAGATTATGCGTCGCTCTGAAACAGACATCTCTGAACTGTTGCCATCCACGCAAAAAGTCATTGATGATGTCCGTGAGAATGGTGATTCAGCCATTGTCAAATATGCACGTCAATGGGATTCCGAGATTTTCGAGGCATCCATGCTTCGTGCAACACCAGAAGACTTCGCACGCGCACGCCAAAATCTCGAACCAGACATCATCAAGGCAATCGAGGTTGCTCATGCCAATATTCTCAAATTCCACGAAGAACAACTCCCTGAACAAATGTGGTTCACAGAAGTGCAACCAGGCATCATGGCAGGTGAAAAAGTAACCCCAATTGCTAGCGTCGCTTGTTATGTGCCACGCGGTAAAGGTGCATTTCCGTCCGTAATGCTGATGCTTGCCACGCCAGCACTTGTCGCAGGTGTTCCACGCACAGTCATCGTGACACCACCAACACCCGAAGGCAAAGCTGATGATGCCTCACTAGTTGCAGCAGAAATTGTTGGCATTGATGAAGTTTACGTGGTCGGTGGTATCCAAGCTATTGCAGCACTCGCTTATGGCACAGAATTCATCCCAAAAGTTGACAAAGTCGTTGGTCCTGGCAATCAATATGTTTCGGCTGCCAAACGCTTGCTGTACGGTACATTTGATGTGGGTGTTCCTGCTGGTCCTAGTGAATCAATCATCCTCACTGACGAAAATGTTGATCCACGCATTGCCGCGATGGATTTACTCGTCGAAGCTGAACATGGACCTGACTCAGCAGCATTACTCGTCACACACAGCCGTGAAGTTGCCGAACAAGCCCTCGAAATTTTACCTGAATACATTGCAGAACTCCCTACATGGCGACAAGAATTCGTCAAAAATGTGATGAGCAACTACGGCGGTATCATGCTCACGGAAAGCCTTGAAGATTCAATTGATTTCGTCAATGAATACGCACCTGAGCATCTCGAAGTTTTGGTAAAAGACCCCTTCGTAGCACTCAACAAAATCAACAATGCTGGCGAAATTCTGCTTGGCAACTGGACACCTATCCCAACAGGTAACTATGCGCTCGGTGTCAACGCAATTCTGCCGACAGGGGGATTTGCGAAGACATTCTCAGCAGTCAGTGTTTGGGACTTCCTCAAACGGAGTTCAATCGGCTATCTCTCAGAAGAAGGCTACAGAAGCCTACAAGAACACGTTGCAAAATTAGCTGATTACGAAGGCTTTCCAGCCCACGCGCAAGCCATTCGGATGCGGAATAAGATTCTCGGCGTATGAGCGATATTCTACAGCAAATTCGTGACCGTCAATTCACAGATAAGAGTGGTGCAGAAGCACTGCTCTTGGACTTCATCCGTGACAATTTCCCCCTTGATGTGGTTTCGCTAGAACTAACGCCACTAGCAGTTTCACTCAATTCATTCAATGGGTTCATGACCCTTGCTGATGGTAATCGTCGCTTCTTCAAAACACACACTGAAACCGATACTGTCATTGACGAATACTACAACGCAGAAATGCTATCCAACATCGGATACCCCGTCATTCAGCCGATTTTCAAATCCACTGAACCAGGGAAGCAATTGCTTGTCTACGAAGTCATTGAAGATCCATCTGTATTTGATGTTGCATGGCACATTGAAACAATTGACGATAGTGATTTAGATGCTTTGACTGTCGCACAGAATAGGGCGGATGATGATTTATTACGACTATACCGCGAATCATTTACCACACAATCCGCCGAAGAAGCACAAAAATCGCCTGTGCACCAGTTGTTCTATCATCGGCTGACAGGCGGACGTTTAGATCGCTTCTACGCACCAGAGAACACAATTACTCTGCCTAACGGCGAACATACAATGGCTGATGTTCGCAATTGGCGATGGCAAATTAACGGTCAACAATACGATGAAACTATCAATGACATCATCAAACGTGCGATAGTTTTACTTAATCCTGCTCAAGCAGATGTTGCAATCATCGGTCATGGTGACGCTCACAATGGCAATGTGTTCTTCCAAAAACACAAAAATCCGCCTGATTTACTCTATTTTGACCCTGCTTTTGCTGGTATACACAATCCACTTGTGGATTTGACGAAGCCACTATTTCATAATGTTTTTGCGATGTGGATGTACTTCCCACAAGAAAAACGTGAGTCTACGTCGATTTCAACGGAACTCAATGACGGTGTTGTAAAAATAGACTATGATTATTATCTACCAGCCGTGCGCCATATGTTTTTAGACAGTAAAATCGAACGCACACTCATCCCAATTCTGCAAGACCTCAAAATGAATAATCAACTGCGTCCAGATTGGCGTATATATCTCAAAGCGTCACTGTTCTGTTGTCCGTTTCTCACGATGAACCTCAAAGATAGCGAAAAATTCTCACCAGCAATCAGCTTACTTGGCTTAGCGATGTCTGTCGAAATGGGAAGCGAAAGTCAGCACAAACGAAGTCTTATCGATAGTGTCCTTGATGAAGTTGCAGAGGCAATCAAATAAAAAGACGGGGTACAATTCTCCCCGTCTGATGTTTCACTCAGCTAGAGTTAGCTGACGCAACAAAGTTGCATACGTCGGGGCCTCTTCCAAGAAGATATATTTCACAGGCGTAGCAATCACATGCCGACCGCCTATTTCACGTACATATTCAACCGCTTTCAGCAATTTCTTCTGACTCACAATCAACGTGACCGTAAACCATGACACGCTATTCTGCTTCGGCTGATAAATCGGCGCAATCGTCGGACCAAGTAACCCTCGTGTAATATCATTTTGGCTGATTTTCTCTGCAATGTCTTCAGGAGAATGTCCTTGAATATCGACTGTAACCTGATAATACCCACGCCCTTTGAGCGACGCATCAATGTATTCAGTTACCATACGAACAGCATCGCGCAATTCAGAATCAGCTTCGAGAGCTTTACGATTGGCTATCAAACAAGCCTCAGCTTCGACAATGGTTCCGCCGTTAATTTCTTTTAGGTGATTCTCGCGTAATGTTGTCCCTGTAGCACTCAAATCCACAATCAAATCAGCATAGCCTAACGTTGGCGCAGCTTCGATAGCACCCTCAGCTTTGACTAAGGTAAAGTGATGAATTCCATGCCGATGCAAAAATTCACGAGTCGAATGCTCATATTTGGTTGCAATACGGATATTCCGTCCTTTTTGCTCACGGAAATCAAGAGCTACTTCGGCAAGGTCAATCATGTTGGTCACATCGACCCATGCTTCAGGCACAGCCACCACCAACTTGCACCAGCCATAACCAAGCGCATCGTAGATAACAATCAAATCTTCATGGGGATGCTCGTAGACCACATCGTAACCCGTGATACCGAGTTGTGCCGTACCATCTGCGACTTTGTACACCACATCGACCACACGCTGAAATAAAACGCCCATCTCTGGAATTGTTGGCATTGTCCCCACATATTGCCGTTCATTCGGCTTGTGAATCTTCAAACCACACTCTTTGAGGAAATCTCGCGTCGGTTGGTAAATTGCACCTTTGCTCGGCATTGCTAATGTGAACTTTTGCGTCATTGTGTTAATTCCTGAATGAGTTCATCTTGTGTATAAGTCTGATTTTGATAATTTGCCTGATTGTCGCTCACAACAATAGTAGGATTGTCCGCTACAATCTGAATACGAAGTCCCCCTTGGCGAAGCGCATTTGCCCATTGAATCACAGCGATAGTATCATCGCCACCTAATGCAAGATAATCCACTGACGATAGTTCATTGTTCCCAAGCAAATGATGCGTATAATAGGCAAATCCCACCGCAGGAAAAGCCTGTTCACTGCCGAGTAGTTGCGTTAAACCATCGTAACGTCCACCACTCGCCACATAATGACCATCCGCATAAATACCAAACACAATCCCTGTGTAATAATCCCAATTACGCGTTAAATCAGGCTGAATGATGATGTTGTCTGCCGAAACATCATATGCTTGTAGATATGTCAGTGTCTCTTGCCATTCGTCTAGTAATTTTCGTCCTGTGACATCATCTTTCGCAATGAAATTCTCTATCTGTGGCATGATGCGCTCAATCGTACCTCGCAACGCTCCCCATGCTTTCAGAAAGTCCAACGCCATCGAAATTTGTTCTAACTCCGTGCCACGGTCATGCTTTTTCAACAAGCGCGAAGCAATGTCATGTCGATTGCGTCCACCCATCGTACTTCCATAACGAGTCGAATCGAGCAACACATCCAGCAATTGCTCAGTTTCCGCACCATTCGCGGATGATGTAGAAATATCCTCATCTAGCGATAGTATTTCGGCAAGATAATCCAGAACAGCTTGTTTGCCTTCCGTTTTCAGACGATCACGCTGAGTCAACAAAATGCGATATGTACGCCTATCCAAGTTAAAGCGTGACAACAAGTGCAACTGCAAGCCCACATGACCAATCACTACTTGCCAATCAGTCTTACCAATTTTGTCCATACCTTGTGTCGCCATTGCAATGGTTTCGGCATCAGGCATTGCGCCCGACTGACCAATGAGTTCCGCACCAATGTTGTGTTGTTGATATTGCAAAGAATAATCGGCTGGCTCATCAATGAAAATCGCACCACTCAATTGCCAACGAACAGGCTCTTGTAAACCTTCTTGAATATAGTGATGCGCCACAGCCCCCGTAAATTCGGGACGTAATGCCAACAGCTTTCCATAGCGTTCAAATGTGAATAGTTCCTCAATGATGGTGTTTCCAGCGCGTGTCAGGAAAATATCAGCATCAGCAATTAGTGGCATATCAATCAAGTCATAAGCAAACGATGCCATGTGTGCCTGTAATTGTCGCTCTATCTCCCTAATTCGACGCGCATTACGATTGAATATCATCAATTATCCTGTGTGTAAAATCGTCTAATGAATAGCCAAATCATAGCGTGCAATCGTTCAGGTTCAACACCTGAATCAAAAACGCTCCCGTTTCAGGAGCGTCTTCTTGAGTGATTGTTCGATTTATTGCGTGTATTCGCCTGTCGTATAGACATACACCGCAGGACCAACTTCATAATCGGCACTTCGGTTGCTACCCATGTAGTCCGAAACCCAATCGTAGAGCCAACGCGCATCCGTAATCGATAGATTCACACAACCGTGACTGCGACGATAGCCGAACCCATCGTGCCAGTATGCGCCATGCAAAGCGCGTCCTTCATCGAAGAACATCGTCCAAGGTACTTCTTCCAGCGAGTAAAAATCATCGCCGACTGTTCCCCAACTCATGTATTCACGAGGATTGCGGAAATAAATGTTAAATGTACCTTCGTATGTGGGCCAGCGTGGTAGACCCGTTGATGTCAATGTAGCAAAAACAGGTGTTGTGCCTTCATAAGCGACAACAATTTGCTCATACAGATTGATGCTGACCCAAATATCAGTATCAACAGAGTCTGGAATCTCGGTCAATGGATTGAGTTTGGCTACATTGAACTGATGTACCCATTGTTGTGGACCAACCATGTACCAATTCTCGCCATCAACTTCAACAGTGTTATAGATATTGACGCGCGTATAGCGTGGTAAAAAGTCAAATTGTTCTGATGGATTCGCGCCTGGTGCTGGACTTGGATACATATTCACCAAAACCCATGCCATTGGATACTCTAAGCCTTCTTCTGGTAACAGTATCCCTGTGTAAGACGATACAACACCATTTGAATTCGCAGTGAATTCTGATTGAATCCATTCGTTACCATTAATTTGTACCCAACCATCGACCACTGTCAAAATCGTCACAAAGTTGAAACCAGGCTCAATGATACGTGTCGGATTGCCATTCGGTGCATCATAGACTTGCACGCGACCATCAACACGATAATAACTGCGATCATACATCAAATCGGTGTTCGGTGTGAGTGGTGTCACATTTGGCTCACTGGTTTCGAGTTCGATTTCAAAATCCACTGAACAATATGCGCCACAATCATTGGCATACGCTGGTACAGAGACCAACAACATGAGTAGTGTGATGAGTAAGGTTCGTTTCATGAGTGTGTTCGCTCCAATATTTTTGATGATGAGCAATATCGGCCATCACTACTTATAATTTAATTGTATTCGCCACTGCTGTAAACATGCACGGACAAATCAGGACTGTTTTCCACGGTGAAATCACGCACATCGGCTGACCATTCAAACAACCAGCGAGAATCTGTAATGGTCATATTGACACAACCGTGACTTTGCCGATAGCCGAACCCATCGTGCCAAAATGTGCCATGCAGCGCGATATCGCCATCATAGAACATTGTCCAAGGTACTTCTTCGAGATAATAAAAATCAGGTTGATTATATGCGCCACTCATCGTTGTGCGTTGACGACGCAAGTAAACATTGAAAGTGCCTTCGTTGGTTGACCATTCAGGCAACCCTGATGAGACCATCGTTGCAAATACAGGGGTTTCGCCTTCATAAGCAATCAACACTTGTTCGTACAAATCGACGCTGACCCATTTTTCGGTATTTACATCAGCAGGGCGTGCAATCGGTAGAATTTTTGCCACGTTGAATTGATGCACCCATTGATTCTCACCAACTTGATACCAATTGTAGCCATCAACCTCGACTGTAGCGTAAATATTGACACGGCTATAGCGATACATGAACGGATTGTTGTCGGATTGTTCACCACCAGGTGTTTCTGAGGGACGTAAATGACGCAATGTCCATGCCATGGTGTACGGCAAGCCTTCTTCTGGTAATAGCACACCAGTAAAGCGCGAGATGGTTACTTCTTCGGTTAAACCTGCGGTTTGCACCCACTGATTCGCACCAATTTGTGCCCAATCGCCTTGTGGTTGCCCGTTGAGTGTCACGAAGTTATAGCCGACCCCAAATTTATTGACGACATTGCCATTCGGGGCATCATAAATAGTGAGTGAATTATTCACTTTGCGATAAATACGGTCATATAAGACACTATCACTCGGTGTGAGTGGTGTTACATTCGGCTCAGGATATGCCTCAATTACTTCAGCACTAACGCCTAAATCTTCTTGTGCACCTATGGGTAAGGCAATCATCAGTAAAATGCTAATCAAAGCACCCATCCATAATCGTTTTTTCATTACTATCCTCAACTTGGCTTATTTAACTTACTAACAGTATCTCGGATATTGTCAAAAAACTCCAATATGCAATCCCTACGCCCACCCAACGCTCAAATGACGCTTGCTACAAAAGCCGATTGTCATGAGTAAGTGTAAATACGGTTAATTGTGTAGTGGATTGGTTGCCGAATATTAAGCATGGAATTATACTCTAGTATGTGAACGACTTTTGCTTTGTACTACATTTCGCTACTTTATTCAGTAGCCTTATTCAATTGGAAGGGGACATATGAAACCTCTAACACGTAAATTTGCAGTTTTAGCGATGCTCATTATGCTACTATCACTTGCCTCAAGCGGTGTGGCAACAGCATCCGATGCACCACAAACCTTTGAAACACCAACCGTTGTGGTGAATACTAGTTTCTTAAATGTGCGGACAGGTCCAGGTGTGCAATACACTGTGCTTGTCACTGTTGTTGGTGGTACAGAACTACCAGTTTTAGGTGTTTTTGAAGATGGCGTTTGGTATCAAGTGAACACTGATGGTGGACCTGGATGGATTAACATTCAATTCACATTGCCACGTGGCGACTTCACGAATTTGCCATTACTTGATGTCGGCGATACAGGCGCACCCAACGTCGATTTAGGTCAGAGCCTTGGTCAAGGTGGTGGTTTCGTCGCGCCTGTTGCACCAGTAGCAACAGTGAATAATCGTATTCAAGGTGTGGCACTCATTGGGCGTGATTTACGCGCACAACCTGACTCTGAATCCTTGATTCTGAGCCGTAGTGTGCCGAACGATCCAAGCACAATTTATCCGCTCATCAATGCTACGACAGGTACAGATGGCACAACATGGTATCAAGTGAATCTACCTGGTGTTGGTGTTGGTTGGACTCTTGGAGTCATCCTGCGCGTCCTAGGGTGTTCAACAGAAACTGTTGCTGTGACTACGATTGGAACACCTATCACTTTCGATGGTATTGCGAATCGTGAACCATTCACACTACCTGAAGGCACAGAAGGTTATCTTGGTGCATTCCGTGGTGTAAATAATGAATTTGTCGAAATCGAATTGCAAGACGGTACTGTAGGGCTTGTGAGATTTGCTGACACAACACCACGTACAGGTGTTACAGAGGTTTGCCAAGGTGTTCTACAAGGTCCTACGACTACAGCCAGTCTTGGTCAAGGTGGTGGCGCAACCAATGCCAGTGACACCACACAAGGTACGCGTACAACGATTCCTGTTTTGGCAGCGAACACAGTAGTTATCAATACCTCATTCTTGAACTTACGCAGTGGTCCTAGTGCAGGTTTCTCAATCGTTGCAACCGTCTCAGGTGGTGAGGAATTAGTTGTGCTTGGTCGTGCAACGGATAATGTTTGGTTCTTGGTGCAAGGTGTCTTCGGTCAAGCATGGCTAAATAGCCAATTCACACTGTTCCGTGGTGATTACTCAACTGTTCCTGTGATTACTGAGCCTGTACTCATTGGCGTACCAGGGACAGAAACTCTAGGACAAGGTGGCGGTTTTGCTTCACCAACAGGCGGTATCAACGTCGTCACAGGGCGTAGTGTGACAGGTGTGACCCTCGTCGGCAAAGATTTACACGAAGGTCCTAGCTACGAATCGCTAATCATCAGCCGAAGCGTACCGAATGACCCAACAACAGTATATCCATTACTCGCAACCCAAGTTACTGAGGGCACAACATGGTACTTAGTTGATGTGCCGAACATCGGTCGTGGTTGGATGGATCTAGTTGATTTCCGTTTGCTTGAATGTGCTGCCGATACTGTGGGTGTACTCACTGAAACTACTCAAATTCAATTTGATGGCTTCGCGAACCGTGATTCCTTCCTGCTTGATTTCTTGACAGAAGTTTATATTGTAGGACGGCGTGGTGAACTAGCGATTGTCCAACTGCAAGATGGTGGTGTTGGTCTCATCGGCGCAGAAACCTTTGAAAACCGCACAGGTATCACATCAGTCTGCACAGGTGTCACTGATACAGTCAGTTCCGTTACACCTGGTGTTTCAGCTTCGACCACTACACAAGCAACTACAACAACAGGTGTTCCTGTCCCACAAGTATCAGGTAATCGTGTGGTGATTAATACAGGCAATCTCAATGTTCGTAGTGGACCAAATGCGACATTCGCTAGCGTCGCAACCGTTGCAGGTGGCACAGAACTCGCTGTTATTGGTCGCGCAACGGATGGTGTGTGGTACTTCGTTGAGGGTACATTCGGACAAGGTTGGGTCAACAGCGAATTTGTTCTATTTCGTGGCGATTTCGGCACAGTCCCTGTGATTGATGTCAACGCCTAACTCAGATAACAAAATCTGATATAATGACGCTCTATTGAATAATAGGGCGTTTTTTGATTTTAGGAGTACATTTGCATGACTGATAAAGCAACATTTGCCAGAAAACTGATGCGTATCAACGAGCGTGTTGTCGCCTCGAACACTGCAAGCGCAATTTTTGGCTCAATCGGTGATTTACCGCAATCTGTTAACCAGCGTGCCCGTTTACGCATTGGTTTGTTCCCATGTTTAAGTGAAGACAATGCGCTACTAGCAATGGGCTTGTGGTCAACATTAGCACACTTACTGGATAGCTGGCGCGATATTGAAGTTTATCGGCTATTCGTCGCATTTGAAGGCGACCCAGATGACTTCGTATGGACAATTGATAAATCACAATTCACATTGGATGATTGGGATTTAGAAAATCTTGATGAGAATATCGCTATATGGGGTCAGTTAGAATCTACAGAAACTGGCTGGACACTGACAGCAACAATTGATGACGATAATCTTACAGGTGAAGATGCAGATACTAAAGATGTAATCCTAACGGTTGTATCACAAGATGAATTATTTGCTAAGTTACCACAATTTGCGCTTGATATCGCCGACACAATCGGAGCAACTAGACCTGATCACACCGACCCAGCGTACAATGTCAGTGACGTACCAGTCGATGACAATTTGTTAGCATTCTTAGAACAGCTATTAGAATGGGATGTGAATCTTCTCGCGACGTTGTGGGATGTAGAATTTGACGATAGTGATGTTAACGACGCAATAGATGACCTCATTTCGGCTAGTCAATCAGTCAATACAGATTTTGTCGCATGGTCAATTGCTAAATCTGTAGCGATGACTATGAAACCAGGATACAGTGTCATTGGAGATACTCTTATTGACCGCGTGCCTAAAATTGTCGCACAATTCGATAGTGACTACATCATGCCGATTTTGGCTGGCGCGGTCTTCAATATGGGTTTTGCACCCAAAGCCTATCGCTATCTCAATGAAGATTTAGCGAAACGTCCTCAGAACACAATTGGCTGGCTCAAACTTGCTGAAATCCTCGCAGAAGGTGGACTTGTTGCACAATCCGTTGATGCCTTTCAAACAGCTATCGAAAAAGAAGCCGTTAACAGTCACTTATTCCGTGCTTATGGCAATGTTCTACAAATGGCTGAACGCAGTGCAACAGAAATTACATCATTCATCCTAATTGATTTGAATGAATACGAACAAGATTATCTCAATTGGGAAGCTGTTGAGGCTTACACAGAAGCACTGATACTCGACCCAGAAGATGTTCGGGCTTGCTATGCTAAAGTTTTACAATTAGCAGAGGTGGATTTCGAGCAAGAGCAATTGTGGGAACAATTTGTGACTCTAATTGACTTGGATGAAGATGGTGAATACACAGCCGATGCGATTGATAGCTTCTATGATGTTGGTGACATCGGCGCAGGGGTCGAGGCACTACAAAAACGGATTGAAACTGAACCTGAACGTGTAGACCTTATTATGAATTTGGCAGCACTCTACATTGCAGGTTACGAGGGTGATTCGGCTGTGCCATTGCTAGAAAAAGCACAAAAGCTGGTTTCAGAAGCACGTCAGCTAGCCGACATTGAACGCATGATATTGATGGCAAACAATCCAGAGTTTGAATATCGCTTCGGTGAAATTGAGAGCATTTTGGATGCAGGAAACAAACTTTCTGCCGATGACGTTGAATTTTTGGAAGATGTCGTTGAAAATGCCCCTCATGCGATTGAAGGTCACATTGCACTAGGGCGTTCATATTATTACTGGCAAGAATATGATGAAGCCCTTGAAGTTTTATTGGATGCTCAAGAATCATTTCCTGACCAGCCTGTAGTATTAGATTGGTTGGCACGCATCTTGTGGGAATCAGGCGAGCGCGATACAGCATTTACCTACCTCAATCGAGGTATTTTAGCGCATCCTTTCAACGTTCAATTAATTGCACGAGCAGGGCAGTACTTGTTCGATAATAACCAATTGGATGAAGCACGCCGCTATCTCGCACGCGCAGAAGAGATTGCACCTCGTCATCCAATGTTGAATGCAGTGCGTCGCTACATTGCCCAACAGATGGAAGCAAATCCACAAAAGTACGCAGATTAATCATCGAATGTCGCTAACGGAATTGGCTCAATTTGTCCTGATGATAATTCAGTCAATTCCGTTGTAAATGCTTCTACATTCTCATTATAAAATGTCACAATCAGCGATACATCACCTGTGAAGATTTCATCATTAATGATGCCATTGTGTTCAATAATTAGTAGTTTGCTTTGCTCGTACAGTGAGTAGGGCATGTCAAAGCCCAATTGTGTCTTAGGGGCTTTCAACACAGTTGGTAAGGATTCGAGAGCAACTTGTGCCGATTCTGTGTAAGCACGGACTAAACCGCCTGTGCCTAACTTCGTCCCACCAAAATAACGAGTTGTTACCAACACAATATCGCCTAAGTTCGACCCACGTACCACAGCCAATGAGGGCGGTCCTGATGTACCATTTGGTTCGCCATCATCACTCATACCGTCTGTCACAGATTGTCCATAACCAACTCGAAACGCATACACGTGATGTGATGCCTCAGGCATTTCGTCTCGTATGTGCTTAATGAAATCTCGCGCTGACTCTGTCGTTGTCACTTGTGTCACTGATGTGATGAAGCGAGATTTTAAGATTTCAATTTCTGTACGATGTATCGCTTCAGTTGGACGGTAGTATCGACTGCTCATCAGACGATACTACGCAAATAGAAGTCAAACACAGGTGGCTCAATCTGTAGGGCTTGTAATTCACGATTAACGCGCAACAGATGCTTTTGTACTAATAAGCTGATGGCACGCTCAGCTTCATCTGTGACTTGTTCGGCACTGCGACGCGCAACAGATGCTAAAACACGTTGCTCGACATCTGTCAGGCTCTTCCAAATCGTTTCGCATTCTGCTCGTACAGGAGAGCGTTTTGCTAATCGTTCAATCAATGCAGGATCTTCAATTTGTGATGGTGTAATGTGACCCAATACGTCCAATTCTCTGAATCCTGCTCGCAAAATCCCAGCGAAGCCACCACTCGCATGAAGGAGAAAAGTTCCAGCATCTTGAGATATACGTGCTAGTGGATTACGTTTGATGAGCGAGTGAATCATGTTACTAGCATCTTCGTGATTGTAAGGACCTACGTAGAACACGTTGTCGGTGAATAATTCAGTAAATGGCTCAATCTCAAGTTCGGGTAGTTTCATTTTGTCAATGAGAACGGGTACAGGTTCGCGGGAGAATGTCAGGAATGAAAGTTGTTTCTTGTGTCCATCACGCAATCCGCGCAAACTCTGAAAGAAACGAGGAGGCATAGAATCTAGCATCACTTCGAATTCGTCAAATAGAAATGCTAGCTGATAACCACGTCGGAAGAACGCTTCAAGCCCTAGTTCAAAGTAACGTAAACCCATGTAGGCATACAAGGGATTATTACCGTCTTGCAACTTTCGATAAATTTGTTCAAACATCTGTGCATCAGCATCAAGCATCTCAAAAGGATGCAAAGAGATGAACATGCGATGCATAAGAAGCTCATAGCCCGCCCAGCATCGAAATTGAACAGACTCACCATCTGTTGGTCCAAGTAAATTTGGGTCAATCATGATAGGTATGAATTTTTCAGATTTGTCACCCATGTAATGTTTGATTGTGTCACGATCCATCATATGGTGTAATAAATTCGATTTTCCGACGCTACCAACACCAACGAGTGATGACGATTCATTCGCGCGGAAGCGAGCCATGACGTTAGAGATTTCTTCTTTACGGAAATTGATTGGGTGTTTGCGTGTCATTTTATACCTTTGTGTCAGAACCAATCTGCTCATAGTGTATATCGTTTTACGCAAGTCTGCACTAATTATCATTTAGTATCGATAAGTGGTAAATGAAATTCGATTTTCGATTTAAACGCTGTATTGTAATTATCAACTGCATATAAGTGAAATAATTTGCAGTTGATACGAAAAAGTGCTATAATCAGGTAATGAACGAAAATCAACTTATCACACCTAACGAACTCCAAAAACGCTCTCTGCCCCTGAGTTTGCTTGATTACATCACAAGCCATAGTCAAGCATCACGTCTGAACGAAACAAGTCGCATTAGCTTGTACGAAAATTGGCTGATTGCACAAGGTATGGATGGCATCACAACATTTGACCTAGTAGCCTACAAAGATTACTTGATGAGTGGTGAGCGCGAAAAACATGGATTGTCCGCCCTATCTAAAGTGAGTGCGTCGGCACACATCAATAGCATCCGTGCCCGATATTTGTACATGCTTGATAAATCACCGAGTCGTTTACGAGATTATCTTTACTCACAGACATCAGCAGATGCTTCACCAGCAGATCGCAAAGCCTATGTCGATGAGATGCAGTTGAGAATCCGCGAACGTGTGCAAGACCAACGTGCAATAGTACAACTGGTACAAGAAACCGACCAAGCGGATGACCGTTTCGTTCGTTTGTCATTAGGTGAAATGATGAGCTACTGCGAGATTCCTCTACAAACGGCGCATGAACATGCCATCACGAGTATTCGTGATTCAGCAATCTTGAGTGTATTGTGCATGACGGGTATCCGTGAAGACGAGTTAGTTAACTTGAATGTAGAAGATTTAAATAAGAGGCTGAGTGGTTACCCTGCTTTGGAAGTTCGGCAAGGTAAAGGCTCAAAACAGCGTATGATTCCCTATGGTATCTTTTACGATGATTTAATGGAACGTATTGATGCGTGGCAACGAATCTCAGGTATTGAAAGTGGTGCGGTGTTCCGTGCTCTGACAAAATGGGGAACAGTTCGTAAATCACGCATCTCGAAGCGGGCTATCAACAATATTGTTACTGCCTACCCTGTGGTGCACAATGACAAAAATGTCATACTACGCCCTCATGATTGCCGCCGAAGCTATGCAAGGATTCTACGATACGAATTTGATATGACAATAGAGGGAATTGCTAAGAATCTAGGACACAACGACACAAAAACGACATTGCGTTACATCGGCGACATCGACGTTGATGACCGTGTACCACGACGCGCCGAATCTTGACGCTCGTTTGGTAATCGGCTAAACTTGTTCTCATATCGCTCCATTCGTCTAGTGGACTAGGACGTCGCCCTCTCAAGGCGAAAACACGGGTTCGAACCCCGTATGGAGCACTGTACGCTCTCATCCTTGAGATGAGAGTTTTGTGTATTGTCACCTGAACAATCACTGCATTTGCCACCCTCTAGCTCCATACGATGCACTAAATAGCGATCTGCCCACGCCTTGAGACGGAAATCTACGATTTGTTGTTTATCCAAGTCATAGACGATATATTCAAATAGCATATGTGCCATATTCTGACGGTCTTCATCACTACTTACATCCCAGATTTTCACCATTTCATTGATAACATTCATGCAAGTTTGCAATTCAATCGCAGCATGTTCTGTTTCGGCTGAACGGGTCTCCCAATGGGCGATTTCACGCTCATTCTGCTCTTTCACCGCCAGATATTCTTCTCGGCTCATGTCACCATCCAGATAGATATTACGTGCTGCCTCGATGCGTCGTTTGCATTTGGCAATGCCCTCACGCTTTTGTTCTTCTAATGCTTCATGGTTGGAATCCAGTGATTGCCCATGCTCTGACTGCACTGCTAGCTCTACGAGTGTGTCTAAGGCATCGGGATGAAGAGCTAATTGGTCAATTAATGCCCGAAACTCTCCTTCAATTACATGTGTGAATATGGAACGGCGACTACAACCACAACTGACACCTGCAACATGGCGATAACGCAATTTGCCATTTTGGTTGACTCCGCTTAGACGGGAACGGAGTTTAGGATTGTCATGTTTTCGTGCTAATCGCTCACAGGATGCACAATATACTAAATGTGAGAGTGCATAGGCATGTTTCTCACGCTTACCCCCTCGGGATTGGCGTATGCGACTGCGTTTTTCTTGTACGGTTGCGACTTGATGCAATAACGATAAAGGAAAAACGGCTCTGCCTGTGTCATGCAAAATCTCAGTGGGATTTTCCATCATAGAAGCATTGAGGTCGATTGCGCGTCCATCCGTGACAATGCCTGCATAGCCTCGCCAATTGGAGGTAGTGCGACGTATGTCATCTTCAGTGATGGGACGTGGTCGCTTTTTGCGGTCACGGAATGCCCAGCCTTCCTCATTCATGGCATAGGCGATACGTTCACGCCCCATACTGTCTGTGGCGTAGAGTTCCAACATGCGTTTGGCGCAATCATGATAGCCTCGCCATACTGCATGCGTATCGGGTGGTGTATCCACTACTGTGCCAGCGATGAAGGTGTTGTCAGGCATGAGCCATGCACCATTGGGCGATGGCATGAGATATCCCTCTTCATCTCTGACTGTACCAAATGGGGGCATACCAATAGATTTGCCTAAACTCTTGCGATACGCAATAGCATCTTTAGTACGTTCGGCAATATCATTAGCATAATTTTCATCCTGCATGGCAATCATCATCAACATCATTTTGCCTATGGGTGTGGAGGTGTCAATTTGTCGCCCTGGCGCGGCAAGAAATAAGCGAATACCAAGCGGTTCTAAGACCTCATCCACCATCCGCCCTACCCGCCATGCTTTGCGGTGTAAGCGGGACATATCATTGGCAACTAATGCGACAACTTCGGGATTGTTGAAATGCCGTTTAAGGCGTAACCATGCGGGACGATTTTTCTCATAACGTCCTGATTTGTGCCCTTCTGCATCGATGAACCACAAAGGTGTCCACCCTTCTGCATCGCAGACGGTTTGGATATTTGCCCGTTGGCGTTCAGGGCTGTTCATATCCGTAGCATCACGGGTTTTAGATTGGCGAATATAGCATAAGGCAATATGACGGGGTTGTGCCGACGCAGTTTTGCGTGACATGACAGACTCCTTGTCTCATCTCTTCGGAAATATTTGGTATGGCACACCACCGAGAGCTACGTTAGAGTCAGTCGGAGGTCGTGCGCTAGTACGGTTAGTGCAGTGACCAGAATGCCTGCGTGTTGGTAGCACGCGGGCGTTCGTTTATACAGACAAATCATACCCTTAATTGGTACGGCTGTCAAAGTCACTGCTGTGATGTGATGTTTCATGTGAGGCAGATTCATTGGCATGTTGTGCCTGAATGCGTGCCATCAATTTTATAAATGCCGTTAAGCCATAGGTATGTTCTGGCTGGATATAGCTGGCATCGTTCTTGCTCTCAGCTAGCTGTGCGCTGGCATCATGTACCACCTGCTCTATCTGCTCGTCACTAGGTGGGATATGTTCTGTGCGACGTGGCAATGAGGGACTCATCTCCCCTACTCTGCCATCATGAGTTTGACGGTGGTGGGATACCACAGGCTGCCTGTTCTGGCTGTCGGGATGTTACGGGCGTTAAATTCCTTCGCTATAGCTGAGAGACTGTAGCCCTGTGCCTGCAAATGCAGGATGAGGGGGCGCACTTGTTCTCGGAAGGCTTTGGCATTGGCTTTGATGCGTGTGATGCCTGCCTGAGAGCCGATTTTTGGGGTTGGACTGCCGAGTTTTACTCCACGTAGTTTTGCGGCTGCTAACGCCTCCTTCGTGCGTTTAGAGATTAATTCACGCTCATGCTCAGCAACCGCAGCTAAGATGTGAATTGTTAAACGGTTGGCATGGGGCATGTCAACCGCCACAAAATCTTGTCTGCTCTCTAACAGGTTAGAGATGAAGGCAACATTGCGTGCTAAACGGTCAAGCCGTGCAATGACTAAGGTGGCTTTATGTTTACGGCATAGCTGTAAGGCTCGCTCTAATTGTGGGCGGGCTTTGCCTGCGGATTCAATCTCTGTCACTTCCTCAATGAGTGACCCACGCCCTTTCACAAACTGTGCTACGGAGGCTTGTTGGGCTTCCAGCCCTAAGCCCTTTTACCCTGTTTGTCGGTGCTCACTCTGTAATAGGCAATGAATTTCATGGAATACCTTTAGCATAAATACACATACATATAAACATCAAACGCCCCTTTGGGTTTTATAAAGGTGGATTCTCCTCTGTATCGTCTTTGTCTATATCATCATTTTCGCCCTCTGTTAGCAGTAACGGGGGTGATGTGAGATGGCGGATGGCTTCAGCTTGTGCCTCGTCATCGTCATGTGCGGGTGAAAATAACAAGTGCGATGCATCATTAGCACGTAAATTTGCCCGATTGAGTTATGAGCCTGGAGTGCTGGTCACTTCTTTACAAGGTGGTGAAGTAAGTCTACCCCGCACTTTGTTACCTACTGATGAACAGCAACGCTTAACATACAAAGAATTACCATTTACTGGGCGTGAACTCACTACTTTTGACAAAATTTTCCTCACTATCTTCTTTGCAGGGGTAACTGACGGAAATGAACCTGCTTATGCATGGGTTAATGTAGGGGCAAATAGATTGCGCGAGCTATTGGACAAAATCGCGCAGAACACATCATTTAATTTCAATGAATATGCTACCTTAGTAAAGGTCGGTCATGGTGTGCTCACATCAGATGAACTTGATTACGTTAAGAAGCAGTTTTTGTTTGGAGAACATTATACACATTTAAGAATATTTCAGCATAAGGTAGATGAGTTAAAACATATAAAAACGGAAATAGAAGCTAGTGACCCCGCAACTACACAAGCCCCTTTTATTGTCGGACAATTTACCCGTTTCATCGTTGGTGTTGTGGCTGCATTTGGGGTAGATGATGAAGAGCTGGTGTTATCAATAGCACAAAAGTTAGCACGACTGAGCGATAGCCCTGCCCCGCTTAATCTTTCCTATATAGGGCAAGATGTGACTGATGAAATGATTGTCTTAGATAATAGCCAACACGCCACATTTGATGCGCTATCATTTAGTGATGCAGAGCGTGATGCTTTTGATAAGCTATTTTTACTTGCATATGTAGGAAGCCATGATAGCAATACTCGAGCGAATTATGCATGGATTAATATACGCCTAGATCGCTTGGGCGCATTGTTAGCACAAGGGTATTCTGGTAATCGTTTCAATCTCAGTAACTATGTTACATTGGCAGAATACGGTTTTGAAGAACCATCACAAGATATGTGGGACTCAGTACAAAAGAAATATTTCTTTCATACTGACCGTATAAATGTTCGCTTATATCCGCCTTTGAGTGAGGTTGCTAATTCTGATTCTAAGCAGATTACTCATGATGTATCACAATCCGAATTATTATTTGGTCGCCTCACACATTATAAGATGGGTATAATTTCGTTCTTTGGTGTGGATGATGAAGCATTAGTGTTATCTATCGCCCAGAAACTTGCTAGATTGAGTGATACTCCTACGCCACTGAGTGTATCTTATATGGGTGAAGAGCCTTCCGATGACATTATTGCGCTAGAGAATGACAAGCCGACTAGTATTGATGCACTAAAATTTACCGATGAAGAAAGAGGAATCTTCGGGAATATCTTTATTATTGGTTATGCTATAAGTGCTAGCATCGAGGATAAACCCGTCTATGCGTGGATGAACACACGCTTAGACCGATTTGATAGCGTGTTTGAGCAAGCGGATAGTGGGGTCTTGTATAATTTGCGTATGCACACTACTGTCATTCGTGATGGCATTGGCGCACCAACCGATGAAGAATGGGAAGCGGTACAACGTGATTATTTGTTTGGAATGGATCGTACTAATGTACGCATTTTCCCTCCACTAGATGAAACGTTAAGTCAATTTGAAGACGATAAGGAATTAGACAAATCTGACGATTAATCGAGGATAAATACAAATTTTCATTTCGCAATAGATGATTTTGAGGGGCTACGGCAGT